>CAZTYM010000030.1:0-30000 GCA_964617475.1 uncultured Thiotrichales bacterium | reverse complement strand
TATATTCGCACAGGTCTTCAATAATGCAAGAGCCACAGCGTGGTTTGCGGGCAATGCAGGTATAACGACCGTGCAGGATTAACCAGTGATGAGCGTCAACTTTATATTCGTCTGGCACAAATTTGAGCAGTTTTTTCTCTACTTCATTAACGTTTTTGCCCGGCGCGATGCCAGTGCGGTTTGAGACTCTGAAGATATGCGTATCGACAGCAATGGTGGGTTCGCCAAAGGCGGTGTTTAACACCACATTCGCCGTTTTACGGCCAACACCGGGCAAGGCCTCTAGCGCGGCGCGGTCGTTGGGCACTTCGCTATTGTGTTCGTCGATTAAGATCTTGCAGGTCTTAATGACATTCGCACCCTTGGCGTTATAGAGGCCAATGGTATTGATATAGCTTTTAAGTTTCTTTTCGCCTAGCGCGTAGATTTTCTCTGGCGTATTAGCGACTTTATAGAGTTTTTTGGTCGCTTTGTTAACGCCAACGTCGGTAGCTTGCGCTGAAAGTATGACAGCGATGAGTAATTCAAACGGATTCGAATAATTGAGTTCGGTGGTTGGTTTTGGATTTTGTTCGCGCCAACGACTAAAAATCTCGGTACGCTTGGTTTTATTCACAGCAACTGTAAATATTAGGCTTGCGCGGTTTCAGTAGCCACGACTTTTGAAGCAGCTTGTTTACGCTTGTCATCAATAAGGTTTTTCACCGCGATCATAAATCCTAATAAGATAAAGGCACCTGGCGGCAAGATGGCTAGCAAAAAGCCTTTGTAGTCTTCAATCAAGGTAATGGTCATACCGCGACCAATTTCACCGAACATCAGGTGAGCGTTGGCGAATAGGGTGCCCTGGCCAATGGCTTCGCGTAAACCACCTAGTACAACCAGCACGGCGGTAAACCCTAAGCCCATCATCAAGCCGTCTAATGCTGAAAGTCCCGGATTGTTCTTTGAGGCAAAGGCTTCGGCGCGAGCGATGATGGCGCAATTGGTGACGATAAGTGGAATAAAAATACCTAATACTAAATACAGCTCATGGAAAAAGGCATTCATGCACAGCTCAATTGCGGTAACAACCGCAGCGATGACCAAAACAAAAATCGGTATGCGAATTTCGGGGCGTATTTGGTTGCGAATTAACGATACGGTTAAGTTAGAAGCGATTAAGGTTAGCGTAGTGGCTAAACCCAAGCCTAACGCGTTAATGACGGTTGATGAGACAGCGAGTAGTGGACACAGGCCAAGTATTTGTACCACTGCGGCGTTGTTGGTCCATAAACCGTCGTTAATGATTTTACGTGTCGCTGACATGATTACTCGCTGCTATCAATGGTATTGCCGCTTTCTGCGGAAAACAAAAGAGATTGTTGTTGCTCAAAATATTGTAAACAAAGATGGACGGCTTTGACTACGGCGCGCGGTGTGATGGTTGCGCCGGTTAGTTGATCAAATTCGCCGCCGTCTTTTTTCACTGCCCAACCGCGTTTGTCCGGGTTATTGAGTGAGCGACCGTCAAAGCCGGTAATCCAGTCATTACGTTGGATATCAATGCCATCACCCAGCCCAGGTGTTTCTTTGTGTTTGACGACGCGTACACCGAGTAATTGACCATCGGTAGCAATAGCCACCAACATATCGATATTGCCGCTATAACCGTCTGGTGCTGTAGTGCGCATGATGGCGGCAATAGGCTCGCCGTTTTTCCGCGCTCGATAAACCGTTTTAGGTTCGTCGTTGCCTAGATAGTCTGTATTAATCAGTAGAAAACTATCACTGACCAAATCGTTGTCATATAAATCTGGTGAGACCATTTCACCTAAGGTACGTAAAGTGAATAAACGTTCTTCTTCGGCAATGCGGTCTTTAGTGGCATCATTGGTGAACGCCAGTATGGCGGTGCCGACCAAAGCAAAGATGGCAAGCGCGGCACCGGTTTTGGCCATATTGTTAATTAACATGGTGCCTACCTTTTACCGTGGCCGAATACACGCGGCTTAATATAGTAATCGATTGTGGGCGCAGCCATATTCATGATCAACACACTAAAGGCCACTGCGTCGGGATAACCACCCCAGGTACGAATAATATAAGTAAACGCACCAATGCCTATGCCGTAAATAATTCTGCCGGGGTTGCTGGTGGCCGCACTCACGGGATCAGTGGCGATAAAGAAAGCGCCTAACATGGTGGCACCACTGAGTAAGTGAAATAAGGGTGATGAGAAGCTCTCGCTATCGATTAAATAGAATATTCCTGATAACACGAAAATAGTGCCGAGCATGGCAACAGGAATATGCCAGCTGATAATACGTTTATAAATGAGAAATAAACCGCCGACTAAAAAGGCGATGTTAATCCATTCCCAGCCTAGGCCTGCCAGGTTGCTAAATAATGGATTGCCGCTAACGATTTGATCAATGCTTTGATCTAGGCGCAATTCGGTTTTAATATTATCTAATGGTGTCGCAGAACTAATGGCATCGGTGATGGAATCGCTGAGGCCGCTGAAAATCACATTCCAAGATTCAATAAAGCCAAGGCTGGTGTCACTTTGGCTAAGTGGTGCTTGCCAGCGTGTCATTTCAATAGGAAATGACACCAGCAACATGACATAACCGGCCATAGCGGGGTTAAACGGGTTATAGCCTAAGCCGCCATAGAGTTGCTTGGCGATAATAATAGCAAAGGCGCTGCCGAGTACGGCTATCCACCACGGTGCGATAGGTGGTAGGGCAAGTGCGAGTAATACCGCGGTAACAACTGCGCTACCGTCATGGAGAAACGGTAATACCGGCCGTTTGCGAATAATAAGCATAATGCTTTCGCAAACTAAGGCGGTGACCAGCGCTAACAAAATATTGATGACCACGCCCCAGCCAAAATAAGCGACATAAACCGCAATACCGGGAATAGTGGCGGCAATAACCAGCAACATCACACGGCTGACGCTGGCGCCACTATGGATATGCGGTGATGTTGGGGTATTAAATTCCATTAGCTATCGCTGGTTTCAGACTCTTTATTTTCAGATTGCTGTTGCTTTTCCGCTTTCGGGCCCTGCTTCAAACGTTTGGCTTTGGCTTTTTCCACAGCCTCGTCTATGGCCGATTTTTTGCTGGGTTCTTCAGCGTCTTTTTTTTCCGCTGCTTTTTTCTTGGCTGCTAATGCTGCTTTCTTCTGACGTTGACGTTCGGCTTTTTCAGCGGCTTCACGTTCCATACGTTCTTGGCGGAATTCGTGGCGCTGGCGTGCAATATCGGCTGCGGCCTTTTCACGCTCTGCCGCCCAAATTTCACCTTTGGCATGACGATAGTATTGCACCAGTGGAATTTTGCTGGGGCAGACATAGGAACAGCAGCCACACTCTATGCAATCGAAGAGATTAAACTCTTGTGTTTTATCGTAGTCTTTTGATTTGGCATGCCAATAAAGCTGCTGTGGTAATAAGGATACCGGGCAAGCTTCGGCGCAGGCACCGCAACGAATACAAGGCATAGCCTGTTGTTCGTTAATAACATCCTCATCGGTGCAAGCGATGATGCAGTTGGTGGTTTTGATCACCGGTACTTGATCAGTTTGCATGGCATAACCCATCATTGGGCCACCCATAATCACGCGGCTTAGGGTATCAGGCTCGCCTTCGCATTGTTTTATCAGCTCCGACATGGGCGTGCCCATCAAGGCTCTGATGTTGCGTGCTTGCTTAACACCTGTTCCGGTCACGGTAACATAGCGTGAAATAAGCGGTTCGCCTTGATAGACCGCGCGATACACGGCAGCGGCGGTGGCCACATTATGGCAAACAATACCGATTTGAATGGCCAAACCGTTTGCTGGCACTTCTTTGCCTGTTACGGCTTGGACTAATTGTTTTTCGCTACCATGCGGATATATGGTTGGCATGCTAACCACTTTTACGCCAGTGGTTTCCTTAGCCATTTCGCTCATGGCTTTGAAGGCTTCGGGTTTGTTTTCTTCTACCGCGATAATGCATTCTTTCGCGTTAAGTGCGTGGCGCATAATCGTTAAGCCAAGCATGATTTCGCCTGAGCGCTCGCGCATAATCACGTCATCGCAGGTGATATAAGGCTCACATTCAACACCATTTAAAATTAGCGTGTCGATTTGTTTGTTTGCGCCGGGGTTTAGCTTAATAAACGAAGGGAAGCCGGCACCGCCTAAGCCAACAATGCCAGCTTGGCGAATAATATTACGTAGTGCGCTGGCGTCGAGTTTTTTCCAGTCTTGTACCGCGTTACGTTCGCCCCATTTATCTTCGCCGTCAGTTTCAATCACAATACAGGCCGAGCTTAAGCCTGAAGGATGTGGCACAGGGTATTCGGCAATTTCTACAATGGTACCGGAGGTCGGCGCATGAACCGCAGCGCTAACATAACCATCGGCTTTGGCAATACGCTGGCCTTTTAAGACTTTATCACCCACCGCAACAATGGGTTCTGCTGGGTCACCTATGTGTTGATGCAAAGGCAAAATCAAGCGTGCAGGAATATCCGCTTTGATCGAACGCTGTGTATTCGATTCAATCTTATGTTGTGGCGGGTGCACGCCACCTGGAAATTCATGTGGCGAGCGCCAGCGATCTAATAAGGATTCGATCATGCGCTTTTTGCCACATCCATGGGTTCAGCGAGTTTTGCCAAAGCCACTTCGTTAGATGGGAACGGCCAGTTCCATTCGCTGATGTCGGTTTCAACCGGCACCATGGTAATACAGTCAACCACAGGACAAGGTTCGATACACAGTTTACAACCCGTACATTCAGGGCCAATAACGGTATGCATTTGTTTAGCCGCACCTAAAATGGCGTCAACCGGACAAGCTTGAATACAACGCGTACAACCAATACAGGTTTGCTCATTAATCACCGCAACGGCCTTAACGCTTTCTTCGCCGTTTTCTGGGTTCAGTTCTTTGGCTTCGACACCTAATAAATCAGCCAATGCTTGAATAGTGGCTTCACCACCCGGTGGGCATTGGTTAATATCGGCTTCACCATTAGCTATGGCTGTGGCATAAGGTTTACACCCAGGGTAGGTACACTGACCGCATTGAGTTTGTGGTAGCAGGGCATCGATTTGATCAACTAAGGGATCACCTTCGACTTTAAAGCGCACTGCTGCAAACCCGAGAATCAGTCCGAACGCTAAGGCCAGTCCGCCTAATGCCAAAATTGCTTCAATCATGGCTAGGCTCTCACTAGTCCGCTAAAACCTAAAAAGGCCATAGACATTAAACCGGCGGTAACCAATGCGATGGCTGGGCCACGAAAAGCAACAGGTACATCGGCGACTTCTAAGCGCTCGCGCATGGCGCCAAACAAAATTAACACGAGTGAAAAGCCTACCGAAGCACCAAAGCCATAAACAAAAGATTCAATAATGCCGTGTTGTTTTTGAATATTCAGCAAGGCAACACCCAGCACTGCGCAGTTAGTAGTAATCAGCGGTAAGAAAATACCCAGTACCTGGTAAAGCAAGGGGCTGGTCTTATGGATGACCATCTCGGTAAATTGCACGACAGCGGCAATGACCAATATAAAGGTAATGGTGCGTAAATATTCCAGGCCTAGTGGCGCGAGCAAGTATTCGTTGGCGAGATAGCTGCAAACGGAAGAAAGCGTGAGTACAAATGTGGTGGCGAAAGCCATGCCGAGCGCCGTATCAAGTTTTTTCGAGACGCCAAGAAACGGGCACAGCCCGAGGAACTGTACCAAGACAAAGTTATTGACTAGTACGGTGCTGACTAAGAGCAGGCCTAATCCCGCTAACTCTGCGCCCATAGGCCTCTCATATTGTCTTGACTAATTAACATATAAAAAAATAATATAAAAAACCGTTTTAATATATAAAAAAATTCTATAAGGTGAGTGTAACCAAAGTTTTTATGACAATCAATGCGTTAGAGCAGGCTATTTCACCTTCATTCCGGGTTGCGCACCTTCATGCGGTTCGAGTATCCAAAGTTCGGAACCACCAGGCCCGGCGGCGAGCACCATGCCCTCTGAAATACCAAAACGCATTTTACGTGGAGCCAAGTTGGCGACCATAACAGTGAGTTTGCCTTCCAGGTTTTCTGGCTGGTAAGCCGACTTAATTCCGGCGAAAACATTGCGCGTGCCCATGTCACCGAGATCGAGGGTCAGTTGTAATAATTTATCAGCGCCTTCGACATGTTCTGCTTTGGCGATACGGGCGATACGTAAATCGATTTTGGCAAAGTCATCAAAGGCAATAGTATTGTCATCGTTCGCAGATTCTTTCTCTGCTGGTTTGGCACTAGCGTTATCAGTCACCTTGGTTTTTCCTTTTTCTTGTTTCGGCGTATTTTGTTTTTCTGCTGCAATCATTTTTTCTATGGCTTCGGCTTCAATACGCGTCATCAATGGTTTGAATTTATTGATCTCATGATCAATTAAAGCTTGTTGACGATCATCCCAGCTTAACGCGCTGACATTTAAAAACGTTTCGGACTTTTCGACCATCACGGGTAACACTGGTTTTAAATAAATGACGAGTATGCGAAATAAATTTATACCCATGCTGCAGATTTGATGCAGTTCTTGGTCTTTGCCTTCTTCTTTGGCGATGACCCAAGGCTGTTTCTGATCGATATATTGGTTTGCACGATCGGCTAAAGCCATAATGTCACGCATGGCGCGGTTATAATCACGGCTTTCGTAATGCTCGGCAATATTGTCGCCTGCATCGACGAGTTCAGCGAGCAGTTCGGGTTGATCAATTTCCACACTAAGCTTGCCGTCAAAACGTTTTTTAATAAAACCGGCGCAGCGGCTGGCGATGTTAACCACTTTGCCGACTAAGTCAGAATTAACGCGACTAATAAAGTCCTCGAAGTTTAAATCGAGGTCTTGCACACTATTGCCCAGCTTGGCAGCAAAGTAATAGCGCAAATATTCAGGATTCAAGTGTTTGGCATAAGTGCTGGCTTGAATAAATGTACCGCGTGATTTTGACATTTTTTCACCGTTTACGGTGAGAAAGCCATGAGTGAAAATGCCGCTGGGTTTGCGAAAGCCAGCACCTTCTAACATAGCTGGCCAGAACAAGGCATGGAAATAAACAATATCTTTACCGATAAAGTGATAAAGCTCAGTATCTGAGTCTTCACCCCAATAATCATCAAAGCTCAAACCTTTTTCCTCACACAGCTTTTTAAAGCTAGCCATATAGCCAATAGGGGCGTCTAACCAAACATAGAAATACTTGCCTGGCGCATCAGGAATTTCAAAACCAAAGTAGGGGGCATCGCGCGAAATGTCCCATTCACGTAAATCGCCATCAAGCCATTCGCCGAGTTTATTGGCCATTTCTTCTTGCACGTGGCCTTGTTTGATCCAGTCGCGCAGCATGTCAGCAAAGTTTTCTAGCTTAAAGAAATAATGCTCAGATGATTTAGTAATGGGCGTAGCGCCGCTGACGGCGGAAACTGGATTAACTAGGTCGGTTGGGCTATAGGTTGCACCGCAAACTTCGCAGCTATCACCGTATTGATCTTCTGCGCCACACTTAGGACATTCGCCTTTGATAAAACGATCCGGCAGAAACATGTTCTTTTCTGGATCATAAGCCTGATCAATTTCACGTCGACTAATATGGCCGCCGTCATTGAGTCGATGATAGATAGTCTCGGCTAGCTGACGATTTTCTTCGGAATGAGTTGTATAGTAATAATCGAAGTCGATAGCAAAAGCAGCAAAGTCTCGTTGGTGTTCGGCGGAGATTTCTTCAATCAGCTGCTCGGGTGTAATGCCGCGTTTTTCGGCGTGGAGCATAATGGGAGTGCCATGGGCATCATCGGCGCAAACGTAGTAACATTCATGGTTGCGCATTTTTTGAAAGCGCGACCAAATGTCAGTTTGGATATACTCGACAAGGTGACCGAGATGAATCGGCCCATTGGCATAGGGCAGTGCGCTGGTGACCAGAATGTTTCGTTTTGACGCTGACATCGGCTTATTCTTAAAGAAAACCGCCCATTATATATAAGTCTTTGCTGGCGCGGTGTTTATCGCGAAAAAAGTCTTATATCTCGGGTGCTTAGCGGCTGATTAGTATTTGCTATCGACAGTATAAATTTAATCAATTTCCCAAGAACTGCCTGGCTAGCTATGGTGACACCATACAGCAGTTTGACCCTACTTGAATTGTTGTTCTTCATATAGTTTTTTATCTATATACACTGGCTGGCAGGTCTTTATACCTCCCCTCACTATCTCATTGCCAGCCAGTACTTTTTTCAATGTCTCTCGGAACAAATAGAACGGAATTAAAGTCGATTGATTTAATAATTGGCATGCATTGGAAATAGTCGAAGATAATTCCACGAGTTATTGTTACATTATAAGCACAGCAGCAAAGAGGATGTACTCATGGCAAAAAACCTACCGTTTACCGTTTTTCACCGATCTGGTGGTTCTGTCGAGTACAATTTTCCTCTCCATCCCGAAACACAATCTGCTACTGATGTGCACAACGTGCTCGCTCATCTGCTAGATGGCCTGACCTTTTTGCTTGATAACAAAAAGATGAGTAATGGTGATGTGTTGCAAGCGATAACCATGTTGTTGTGCATACGTGCAGATATGGTGGATGTAGATAGGGATACGGTGCGATCACTTATTGAGCAACTGATTGCATCAAATATGGCGGCCACCCAGGCTGCTGTGCATGGCAAGGCTAGCCGCGCATAGTTTCTAGATTAGAACGAGTAAACTACCGCTGCTGAAGTAATGGTGTCGGTAGATGTTGTGCCTGCAGGTGAATCCGTATTATTTCTTGCGGTGAAAGAAAGTTTAAGTGCAAGTTTCTCGGCAAATCCTACTTTAAATGCTGAGATACTCTCAGTGAATGTATTATCTGTGCTTGGTTCTATTAGCAGTGATTGAGTGAAAACAGAATTATTGCTGACCTTATAAAGGTAGTCACCGTAGAGTCTGGCAGTAATGCCATCTTGGTCTTCTCCATCAGCTGTTTCGGCGAAGCGATAACCTAAACCGATTTCAACATCTAGAGAGCTGCGGTTCGTTTCAAACAGTCTGCGACCGTAACCAGCGGTAATAGTTGATTGAAAATCAAAGCCGCTAAAACGATCATCGTCATAGCGAAAAGCGCCAAAAATATAATCATTATCACTTAAAGTGCGGTCTGCCTTGTAGCCGAAGGTGTAACGCTCCGCAGTTGTTGATTCATTATCAGAAACGCTGAGTGCTTTTGCATCGATCGTATGACGCCATAATTCAAGTTTATTAACCAGGTTGATACTGCCATTCAGGGTTTCGGTGTCGCTATTACCACTGGTAATGGCAAGACCAAATTCACCTTCGCCATGCCAACCGAGTCTTTCCTCATCAGCGTAGATTGGTGTAGAAATAAGGCCCAGTAAAGTGATAAAGCTTAAAAACAAGCGCATAAGAGTTTCTCCAACAGTTGTTCAAATAAAATTTTCAAGTACATGCTAGTTATGACATGCTGACCAAGAGCTGACTAAAAAACCTTGGGTTTAGCAATGCTATACGATTCATAGCTGCGCGCAGAGTATAGATGAAGTAAAATAAAAAATTAGCTATTTTATTCACTACGCTAACTGGTGTAGTGGTTCGGAGTTATTGTGACAAGTGCAACCAAAGAACAGATCAGCGAAGTACTCGCTGGTATCAGAGATCCTCATCTTGATAGAGATTTAATTTCCGCACAAGTGATTAGTGATATTGTGGTAGAAGATACTGGCCGTGTCGTGATTAAAGTTACTTTAGCTTATCCAGCGGCAGGTTATCACGATGAGCTCAGTCAGCAAATCAAACAATCAGTGGGTTCAATTGCCGGTGTTGCCGATGTCGTTTTGAATATCGATACCACTATTGCTTCTCGTTCAGTACAGGCAGGGGTCAAACTGCTTGATGGAGTAAAGAACACGATCGCTGTGGCGTCGGGTAAAGGCGGCGTAGGTAAATCTACCGTTTCGGTTAATCTGGCTTTGGCCTTGGCGGCAGAGGGCGCACGCGTCGGTGTGTTAGATGCTGATATCTACGGTCCAAGTCAGCCGCGTATGTTAGGCGTCACAGGTAAGCCAGATACCAAAGACGGCAAGTCTTTAGAGCCAAAAGAAAACTATGGTGTACAAACTATGTCCATCGGTTTTTTGATTGACGATGAAACACCGATGATTTGGCGTGGCCCTATGGTAACGCAAGCCTTAGAGCAATTACTCAAAGATACGCGTTGGCGAGATATAGATTATCTCATTATCGATTTGCCGCCAGGCACAGGTGATATTCAATTAACCCTATCTCAGCGAATACCGGTAAGTGCTGCAGTCATTGTGACCACGCCGCAAGATATAGCGCTTCTTGACGCACGCAAAGCCTATAAAATGTTTGAAAAAGTAAAAGTGCCTGTACTCGGTGTGGTTGAGAATATGAGCACCCATGTATGTAGCAATTGTGGTCACGAAGAAGCGATATTTGGCGAGGGCGGCGGCCAAAAAATGGCTGATGATTATGGTCTAAGCTTTTTAGGTAAGCTACCTCTAGCAATGCGCATACGTGAAGATGCCGATAGCGGCAAACCTACTGTTGTAGCCGAACCTGACGGTGCAATAACAGCCAGCTATAGAAATATCGCTCGTAATGTTTCTGCTAAATTGTCTTTGCAGCAAAAAGAATATGCATCTAAGTTTCCTAATATTGTTATTGAGAATAACTAATGAGTATTAAATCGGATTCATGGATTCGGCGCATGGCCGAAAACGAAGGGTTGATTGAACCTTTTGAGGCAGGACAAATTCGTTACCATGGCGATGATCGTGTTATCTCTTATGGTACATCAAGTTATGGCTACGATGTTCGCTGCGCCGATGAATTTAAAATTTTTACTAATATAAATTCAGCTATTGTTGATCCAAAACATTTTGATGAAGATAGTTTTGTCGATGTGAAGGGTGACGAATGTATTATTCCGCCCAACTCATTCGCATTAGCGAGAACCGTTGAATATTTTCGTATTCCGAGAAGTATTCTTACCGTCTGTTTGGGTAAATCGACTTACGCGCGTTGCGGTATTATTGTTAATGTCACGCCTTTAGAGCCTGAGTGGGAAGGTCATGTAACCTTGGAGTTCTCCAATACCACGCCGTTGCCCGCACGTATTTATGCAAACGAAGGTGTCGCGCAGATGTTGTTTTTTGAATCAGATGAAGTTTGCGATGTGTCTTATAAAGATCGTGGTGGTAAGTATCAGGGACAAACCGGGGTTACTCTACCAAAAGCTTAAAATACTGAAATACCAGTTAATGTAACTCGTTATGCCCGAAAGATCGAAGATCTTAATCGCTATCTAGGTGAACCCTTTATAAAGGATCACCCTTCGACATGCTCAGGGTGATTGATTTGTAGATTAGCTTTAGGCTAGGTGTTCATAAGCTTACTTGCATTCGCCATGGAGATTCGAAGGGCGTTTAATCTGTAATTAGCCTTTGCATTAGCGTTTGGGTTAGATGCTAACAACCTATCCTATGTTCACACTGAGCATATCGAAGGGTGAGAATGTTGCGACATCTCCTTAATTAAAGCGCCGGCATGTAAATTTTCTGACTATTGATTACTCAAATGAGTGGGATGGCAGTGAGCTAGAGTCCCTTGATGCTCTTAATTACTGACTTAAATTTTCTGCCTTTTTCGTTATGTACTACTTGAACTGGTAGGAAGTCATATTCAGGTGCGACCCACATTGTCGTCGAGCGTTTTTTTGATTGGCGGTGAAGCCGTATAGTGTCAAGTTCGCCTAATGGTGTCTTGATGGTTTCTTTTCCCTGGTTTTCTACGTGATATGTTTTGATGCGCCCCTTATCGGCCACAATATACTGCAAAGTTTCGGGGTTTGTTTGCATATCAAACATGACATTCAATTGATAGAGATGTTTATCAACCGTATTCTCGGCAATATCTAGAGACCAGGGTTCATTTTGTGTTTGATCTCTGGCTTGAGAATTCTGCCAATCAAAATCAATTAAATAGTGACGATTTTTGCTACCTTTGCGTTGGTATTCGTATTGAATCGGTCTCCCTCGATTTTCAAAAAGAGAAAACTCCGAGCGTTCAATAACTTCCTTGAGAAAAAAACGAGCAAGGAAATGTGTTGATTTAACATGAGATTCAAAAAGGTAATGGTTGGATGCAATTTCGGTTAGCGAACGTTTCATAACGCCAATTTTGCTGCCATTATGGTAGAAAAGGTACTCAAGCTCCATGCCGATGGGAAGTTTGATGTCAGGTTGTGCAGTTCCATTGGTGCTAAAAAATAGCAACAGGAAAAGTAGAGCAGGAACCTTACACCATTTGAAGTTCATGTTCGTTGTTGGCCTCCATAATAAGCGGCTTAAGCAGTGGCTCTCCGTCAAAGCTTAGCTGGCCTGTCTGGCACACCAAACGCTGATGGCAAAGCCATTCTAGAGCTTTAATGTATATCCGATGTTCAACGTTTTGAACACGCTGAGCTAAGCTTTCAACCGTATCGTTTTCTATTATAGGGACTCTTGCCTGAACAATAACTGGCCCGCCGTCTAACGTTTCTGTCACAAAGTGCACACTTGCGCCGTGATAACTGTCGCCTGCGGCAATCGCTTTGGCATGCGTGTTTAGTCCACGGTATTTGGGCAGCAGCGAAGGATGAATGTTTAGCATGCGGTCGCGATAGCTGCGTACGAAGTCATCAGTTAATACACGCATAAAACCAGCGAGTACGACGAGGTCAGGATTATAGCTATCGATAGTCGCTTTTAGTTCTACGTCAAAGGATTCGCGATTGGCAAAGGATTTATGGTCGATAGTATGGTGCGGGATGTTGGCTTTTGCCGCGCGTTGTAAACCATAAACACCAGGACGATTGCTAATTACCGCACAGATTTTTACATTGAGTGAAAGTGCGCTTGCATCAATAATGGCTTGCAGGTTGCTGCCATTCCCAGAAATTAAAACAACGAGACGCATTGGCTCGGTGCGAGAGTTGACTGCCATCAGGCTTGGACGTAATTGACGCCAGCTCGATCTTCACTTACGGTGAGTTGGCCGATACTCCAGGCTTGCTCGTTAAGTGAACTTAAGGTCGCGAGTACAGCGGCTTCGTCTTCCTCGGCCACGCAAATCACCATGCCGACGCCGCAGTTAAAGGTGAGCAGCATATCTTGTTCGCTAATATTTCCCTGTTCGGCTAACCAATCGAAAATCTGTGGTCTTGCCCAGGCAAGTAAGTTAATTTCGGCGGATAGATGATTCGGTAATACGCGCGGCAAATTTTCAGTAAGACCACCGCCAGTAATATGTGAGATGGCCTTAATCTTATGTGATTTGAGCAAGTTTAAAATAGTTTTTACGTAAATCTTAGTAGGCGCTAACAGGGCGTCACCGAGGCTTGCTTCGCCAAACGCTGTATCTAGCGTGTGACCACTAATTTCCAGTACTTTACGAATGAGGGAATAGCCATTGGAGTGTGGCCCGCTTGACGCAATTCCAATCAATTTATCACCGGCTTCGCAGCTCGAGCCATCGATTATCTGCTCTTTTTCGACAATACCAACACAAAACCCGGCCAGGTCAAAATCGCCTTGCGCATACATACCGGGCATTTCGGCTGTTTCGCCACCGATGAGTGCTGCACCAGATTGCTTGCAACCCGCTGCAATACCGGCAACGACAGTGCTTGCCACGTCAACATCGAGTTTGCCAGCAGCATAATAATCGAGGAAAAACAGGGGTTCTGCGCCCTGAACAATAAGGTCATTGGCACACATGGCGACTAAATCGATGCCCACACCATCATAACGCTGACTTTCAATGGCGAGTTTGAGCTTGGTGCCGACGCCATCTGTTCCGGCGACAAGTACGGGTTGACGATACCGCTCAATGGGTAGCTCAAATAGAGCGCCAAAGCCGCCAAGACCGTTTAGAACTTCGGGTCTCATAGTCGATTTTGCGTGGGGTTTAATTCTTTCAACTAGCGAATTGCCAGCATCTATATCAACGCCTGCGTCGCGATAATTCAGTGTTTTCATGGTGGTTGATTGCATATATATAGAGAGTATTTTTACCGCTTTATTGTATCGCAGTCACTGCGTAAACTGCCAGAAATCGTTGATATATATAGCATTTTTTCTAAAAAAACCGTTGATTTTGGTTAGTTCAGGATGGATTCAGTGATTTCGGCCTATCATTGCCTCCAACCATGCCAGGTAACAATCTCGCGGTTACGCGAGGAATACGATGAAACAGAGGAGAAGTGTAATGAAAAAAACTGCAATTTTGGGGATGGGCTTACTTGCTGCCGTTTCTTTTACCGGTAATGCGAGTGCAGACGAAGCTTTAGCTAAAGCAAGCGGATGTTTCGCCTGTCACGCAATTGACAGAAAAGTGCTAGGCCCAGCTTGGAAAGATGTGTCTGCTAAATATGCTGACGACAAAGCTGCTGGTAAAGCTCATCTTTTGAACAAAATCGCTAAAGGCGGTAAAGGTGTTTGGGCTGATGCAGGTATTACTGCTGCTATGCCTCCTTACTCACCACGTGTAAGCGATGAAAATATTGAAAAATTAACAGACTTTATCCTTAGCCTATAATTATTTAGTCTGTTCCGGCTCTGCATAACAGAGACTACGGGTAAATATAAAAGCCGACCTCAAAAGGGTCGGCTTTTTTTTGCACTGTTTTTCTACCACTTAGTTTTTTCTCTCGCTATAGTAAGCTTTTTAGCTGCTCACTATTTAGGAAATGATCAATGCGTTTATTATTAGTAGAAGATGAGTCTTCATTACGTGAACAATTACAATCGCGTCTAAAAAAAGAAGGTTACGCAGTAGATGCTGCCGCAGATGGGTTGGAAGGGCAGTATCTAGGCTGCGAATACCCTTTTGATGCTGCGATTATTGATCTCGGTTTACCAAAAATTGACGGAATTGATCTGATCAAAGAATTGCGTAAACAAGGCAAGTCATATCCTGTACTTATTCTGACAGCACGAGGTCGTTGGGAAGAGAAAGTAGAGGGGCTTAACGCGGGTGCCGATGACTATTTGGTCAAGCCTTTTCATATTGAAGAATTGTTAGCCCGTGTGCAGGCTTTATTGCGGCGCTCAAGTGGTTGGTCTCAGCCTGTTTTATTGTGTGGGCCAATTGCACTAGATACTCGGTCACGCAAAGTGACTGTCAATGACGATGAGGTGGATTTAACCGCGTATGAATATAAAACGCTTGAATATTTGATGCTTAATAGTGGTGCAGTCGTATCGAAAAGCCAGCTAACCGAGCATATTTACGATCAAGATTTTGATCGTGATAGTAATGTGATTGAGGTCTTTATTGGTCGGTTGCGTCGAAAACTCGATCCTGAAAATTCAATCAAGCCAATAGAAACACTTCGTGGTCAGGGCTATCGTTTTACATTGGAGAGAAAGAGCGACTAATGTCCTCGCTTCAGGCGCGACTACTGGTCTCACTCACGTTAGTCCTGGTTCTGTTTTTTGGCATTACTGGGGTTACTCTAGAGCGCGCGTTCAGTAGCAGCACAAAATCAAGTTTGCATGATCGTTTGCAAGGTTATGCCGGTGTATTGATTGCTTTGTCGGAGCAGGGTGAAGATGGCGTTATGCGACTTATCGATACACTACCAGAAGAGCGGTTTAGTCGTTCTAATTCTGGTTTGTTTGCCCGCTTTGTCAGTAACGATGGGCAGCATGGTTGGTATTCTGCCTCAATGGCTGGTTTGGATATTCCATTTCGGTCAGGCCTTTCCAGTGGTAATAGCAGTTTCGAGTTAATAGAGGTCGACGATAACGACAATGTCTATGCCTATAGCCTTGGTGTGAACTGGGGAGGGGATGCGGTAGCGGGTACTGAAGAAGAGCCATTAGGCTATACGTTTAGTGTTGCCACTGACTCAACAGATACCGATGAACTTATTGCAAACTTTAGACGTATACTCTGGGGTTGGTTAGGTGCCGTGTCGGTCATATTGCTATTGGTGCAAGGTAGTGTTCTACAGTGGAGTTTGTCACCTTTGCGCCGAACAGAAAAAGATCTTGATTCTATTAAGTCGGGTGAAAAATCAAGACTTGAAGGAAAGTATCCTAAGGAACTATTGGGCTTAACTGAAAATATTAATGCGCTGATTCACGGTAATCATGAAAGATTACTGCGTTATCGAAATACATTAGATAACTTGGCGCATAGTTTAAAAACACCATTAGCATTAATGCGTAGCACCGTTGAAGGGACTTCGGGTATAGATAAGAAGACAGTACAAGTATTTGATGAGCAGATTGAGCGCATGCGCAGTATAGTTGAATACCAACTGCGACGAGCGGCAACGTCGGGTGGTGAGGCGGTGGCTGCGCCGGTTAATGTAGCTGGAATTGGTAGTAAAATTTTATCTGCTTTAGAGAAAGTCTACGTCGACAAAGGGGTGGCAACAAAACTTTTAGATCCAAAGCGCCTGCATATTAGAATGGATGATAGCGATCTCTATGAGCTTTTGGGTAACTTGCTTGATAATGCTTTTAAGTGGTGTAATCGGCGTGTTGAACTCAATATCGATATTGATGCTTCTGGCGAGGCTATAATTAATGTCGAAGATGATGGCCCCGGTATTAAGGAGGAGCTAGTTGAGCATGTATTGAAACGCGGGGCTCGTGCCGACGAGACTATTCCTGGTCAGGGAATTGGTTTATCCGCAGTAGCTGAAATCGCGTCGATTTATCAAGGCGAAATTAAAATCGGTCGGAGTCATCTTGGTGGGGCATCGATTTCTCTGGTTTTTCCACAATCCTAAGTGAATAACAGTTTAGCCACGTTAGACAAAACGGTAAACTTAGTTTTATGAAAATTCATTATCTATTTTTTTCAATTTGCTATCTATTGTTGCCTGCGCTATTGGGTTGTTCGGTTACTCATGCTGATGGCGAGATTAATCAGGCCAGTGTGTTGGTCGCAGATGAAAGTGAAAGTGAGCAGAATCGAGGAATAAAACAAGCTTTAGCGCAAGTGTTAGTCAAATTTAGTGGTAGCCGTAGTATTGTTATAGAGCCAGCAATAAAACAAGCATTGGCTAGACCATTAAATTTTCTTTCTCAATATGGCTATGCTAATGACGACGGTCGTTTAATGCTTAATGCTGAGTTTGATTTCGACGCGGTTAACGATTTTCTTTTAGAAAATAGCTTACCTATTTGGATTGGCGAACGGCCAGTCGTATTACTTTGGTTGGCTGTTGAGAGTGAAGGTAGCCGCCGAGTGGTTGCGGAAGGTAGTCATCCCACACTTCAAGCAATAGTTGAGGAAAATATGCAACGTCGCGGATTACCTCATCTATTGCCGCTGCTTGATCTTGATGACAGAAAACGTGTCTCTGTTACCGATGTATGGGGTGGTTTTGTCGACATAGTTGAAGCAGCATCAAATCGGTATTCGCCAGGCGCCGTAGTGGTTGGCCGTTTGTTTCCAGTTGCCGGTGGTTGGAGTGCACATTGGAGTTTGGTCAAGGACGATGGCTCGATAGATTCGTGGGACTCACAAGGGGCGAGCTTAGATAACATACTTGCTTCCAGTGTTGATGTTTTAGCCGATAATTTAGGTCGTCTTTATGCGACTAAAATAGATAATAGTCGTCGCGCAGCTATTACGCTTTCTATTAACAATATTAGTGGTGCCGAAGATTATGCGCGCGCCCTAAATTATTTGGAATCCTTGCAGTTTGTAGATCGGGTCAGTATTCATGAAGTACATGGTCCAAATGTAAGCTTTATAGTGCAATATAAAGGTCAGCTAGACGATGTTAGGTTTAGTATCCAACGCGGAAAAGTGCTAAGAGAGAATTCGGTTGCTCAGTTTTCATTCAATTATGATACTTTGAGTTATAGCTTGATTCAGTGACAAAGCGGAATATACCCAACATAATTAGTATTGGCAGAATTCTGCTGGTTATTCCTATTGTTTATTTTCTTTACACAAAGCAACTCAATATTGCGCTTGTGCTATTTATTATTGCGGGTGTTTCTGATGGCATCGATGGTTATTTAGCCAAGCACTATGATTGGACCAGCGAACTTGGTGCATTTCTAGACCCGCTAGCAGATAAGTTGCTACTAGTCAGTAGTTATCTGGTATTGGGCTGGGTTGGCTTGTTGCCATTGTGGCTAGTTATGGCGGTCATTATTCGAGATTTAGTCATCGTTAGCGGGTCATTGGGTTATTTTGTATTAATAGGGCGCGTTGAAATGGCGCCATCCATAGTAAGTAAAATTAATACGGCAGCACAAATTGGCTTGGTGGTAGTTTTACTTTTGGCGAGCGTTATAAATTGGTTTGATAGTTTAGTACATCCGTTGATCTATGTTGTATTTACCACCACCGTGTTAAGTGGACTCGATTATGTTTGGGTGTGGAGTAAAAGAGCGTGGCAAAATCGCCACTCGAGCGAGGATGAAGGATAAGTGGGTTGGCTCAAATACCTTTAGATTTGCGTTTGCGTGAAGACTATAGTTTTGATAATTATTTAGTTGGTGAGAATACATTATTGGTCTCGGCGGCTCTAGATGATACCGACATTATGCCTTTATATATTTGGGGGCATCCGGGTAGTGGGAAGACTCACTTTCTCCATGCTTTGTTGAAAAACTATATTGATTCCGGTCGATCTGTTGCCTTACTTTCGGCAGATCATGTCACTAGTCTCGAGCCTGATTTTTGTCACGGTTTAGAGCAATGTCAACTTGTCTGTATCGATGATTTAAATAAAATTGCCATTACGGAAGATTGGCAAGAGGCGTTTTTTCATCTGTTTAATCGGATCAGAGACACCTCTACTAAATTGGTATATAGCGCAGACCGATCGCCGCAACAGCTTGATGTCTTTCCTGACTTAAAATCCAGATTGGCATCTGGTTTAATTTTTCAACAACAGCAACTGAATGATCAGGAAAAGATTACAGCCCTAAAGATGCGTGCAAAAACACGGGGTCTCGAATTAACTGATGAAGTAGTTAATTTTCTAATGGTTAGGGTGCGGCGTGATATTCATAGCTTATTTAATACGCTGGAAAAGCTCGATAAGCATTCTCTGGCACGACAACGCAGATTAACCGTGCCATTGGTAAGAGAAGTTTTGTTCTCTTGATTATGTATACGATATAAGTGATTGCGAGCGGTGTCTTTTCTGTTTGTCCTGCCCGTAGCCGCACAAAGCCTTATCCTTGATCCAATCATTGTCGAGGCAACTCGAATCGGGCAAGAGATTAAAGATGTGCCTGCATCCATTTCATCAGTAGAAGTAACGGATGCAGAATCAATATATCAAGGTATAGGGCTTGATGAATTTTTAGGTGCCGTTCCAGGCACGTTTTTTCAAAGTCGATACAATTTTGCGCAAGATTTAAGAATCTCTATCCGAGGCTTTGGTGCGCGTTCAAGTTTTGGTGTGCGTGGAATTCGCTTGCTTGTCGACGACGTGCCAGAGACCTTACCTGATGGACAGACTCAGCTTGATGCTATCGATCTCGCCGATATCGAGACTATCGAAGTTTTACGTGGCGCATCATCTTCTTTGTATGGAAATGCTTCCGGCGGTGTTATTCGAATAAATACTAAAGATATTACTGCTTTGCCGGGTTATTCTATTGCTCAACAGTTAGGCGAGTTTGGGTTTAACCAAACACGGCTTGGTTTTAGTGGGCAGGTTGAAAATCATAGTTTTGCGTTTAGCCTAAGACGTTTGGAAATAGATGGGTTCCGCGATCATAGTGCGACGAAGAGTTTCGGATTTAATGGCAAATGGCATTATGACTTTGGGCAAAGCGAACTTAGGGTTGGCTTCAGCGGTCTTGATTCACCCGAGGCACAAGATCCGGGCGGTCTTACCGCTTCTCAGGTGAGTCAGAATAGAAATCAATCACGCTTGCAGAATGTTTTATTTGATGCTGGTGAAGAAGTAGAACAGCAGCGTCTGTCAATTACGTATGAGCATAGTCTGACTGATTATGCTGAACTTAGCCTAAGCGCTTATGCCACACAGCGGGACTTTCAAAATCGTTTGCCGTTTGAAAGTGCTGGAATGGTTGATCTTGATCGCTTTGTCAGTGGTATTAGTGTGCAGTACAGTGATGATAAGTTTTTCTCAAAGACGGTTGAAAGCCGATTTGTAGCAGGACTCAATGCCGAGCTTCAACGCGATAGGCGACAACGTTTTGATAATTTACAGGGACAGCGTGGACCCCTGGCTCTAGATCAGGAGGAGGATGTCTCGAGTGTAGGTGTATACGCTCAGCAGGTTTTGCAACCGACGGAGAATATGTTGCTCACATTAGGTGCGCGTTATGACTATTCTTCATTTGAGCTAGAACAAAGCCCGCTAGATGGGCAACTAGATGAGTCAGGCCGAATTAATTTTGATGAAATAAGTTACTTCATAGGAGTAACACAGTCGCTGACTAGCCAGCATAATATATATGCTAACTTGTCTAGCTCTTTTGAAACACCAACTACGACGGAATTAGCTGACTCTGATGGCGTTGGGTTTAATCAGACTTTAGAACCACAAACTGCAATCAACGCCGAATTAGGTCTTAAAGGAGAATTTGATGACAAGATATCGTATGCGGTTAGTGTCTATATCATTGAAAGTAATGATGAGCTCATTCCATTTGAGCTAGATGATCAACCCGGAAGAGTGTTTTTTCAAAATGCAGGTGAGACACGGCGAACCGGTTTCGAGTTGGAATGGAACTATCAAGTGAGCAGATATTGGCGGCTTAATAGTGGTTTTAGCTATAGTGATAATCGCTTTATAGCATTTTCTCTCGACGATGAGTCGTTTGATGGAAACCAGCTGCCAGGTATTCCTCAACAGCAGTTTGCATTTAACGCGTCATATCAAAACCGAGGCTGGGTGTTCGGCGCAGATTTTCGGGCTATCGATCAGCGTTATGTTAATAATGCCAATCAGCTGGCTGCTGCAGGCTACGGAGTCGTTGATTTGCGGCTTGCCTTTAGGGTTAAGGAAGCCAACGCCCAGTATGAAGTATTTGCTGGTATCAATAATCTGCTCGATAAAGAATACATTGGCAACGTTCGTATTAACGCCTTTGGGGATCGATTTTTTGAGCCAGACCCCGAGCGAAATGCCTACTTGGGCTTGCGAGTCAGTTGGGATTAGCGATTAGGGTGCTAGTGTTGCCAGAATTGTATCCATATGTCTAATGGGTAATGAAAAGTGACCTTCATTGGCCAAAAATTTCGCATCACAGTTGGCGATACGTTTGGCGTGATCATGGGCCATAATCGGTGGTACAGTGGTATCAAGATTGCCATGCCATAAGTAGGTATCCGTCTTTACATTTTCGGGCCTGGCTTGCCATTGTTTTGTTGCCAGATACAAATCCCAAGCTGCCCCCTTACCATCTTGCTTTATTGCTTCCATAAATGAGTTCAAAATAATGTCGTGAGTTTTAGCGTTTTTTAATACGTCTCTATCGATTTGTGGGCCTTCTAAAAGCGCGAGTTTCATGGTCAGTTGAGGGAGCAATTTCATGAAACGATAAGTAACATACCGATTAACGAAATAACTTGTATGTGAAAATCGTCGGGCAAGGTTAATGTAAGCGCGCAGTACTAAACCGATTGATTTAACATTTGCTTTGTCACTGAGGTTGCCAAGGCCTGAAACTAAGCCTAGTTTATCGATGCGATGAAATAAGTGCTCGCCAAGTAACATGGCATAAGGGCAACCGCCAGAAATGCCCATAACGGAAAAACGTTCTATTTCTAAGTGTTGCAATAATTTGGTGACGTCATTAACCCAGTCTGACATTTGTCTGTTCGGTTGAAATGTCGACTCCCCGAACCCGGGTCTATCTACGGCAATAATTCTAATACCAAGCTTGGTCGCAGCCTCACATGCTAGTTGTGCTTCTAAGCGTGAACCAGGCAGTCCATGACAGTAAAGAATAGGATATCCCAGTTTATTGCCTAATAAATTAAAGGCTAGATGGTGATTATTAGAAAGCTGACACTTTAAGAAATGACTGTTTGCGCGAGACAAAACGGTGTATATATATAGGCTTTGAGAAGACTATGTTTGGTCTGCTAATTGAGAAAAGTCGGCAGCGAGTCTGCTTAAATAGTCTCTTATATGGCTGAATTGCTTGTCGGTTAGATTGGACAGTATATAAGCTGTTGTTTGTCTATTGAGTTGCTTGTTGTGTTCTATCGTTTGCTTAAACTCATCGCTAAAGTGATCGTCAGCATTGATAAATAGCTTGCTTATTTCAGTAGTAAACAAGGGCTTGTTATTTCTGTGTTCTAATAATTCTAGTAGCGATGTTTGCCATTGTTGGTAGTTTTGAATCGACAGCTCAGTTTCCGAAATATACTCAGCAGAACGTAAAGTAATATAAGCTTTTTGAGCTCGGTTAAGTTTTCCGGTAAAGCGTTCTAATCGGCCGCCAAATTTGTTGGCCCAATTTTTCTGTGTATTCGCTAATGAAGAATCTGATTTTTCTTTAATGCGAGAGTCATTTTCCTCTTTTAAATTTCTAGCCAGATTGTCGACTTGTTTATCTGACAAACTGGCAAGAGTCTCGGTGACTATTGGCAGTGCTTGTTGCTGTACTTCTTCGCCCCACATCGATAATTGCTCAAAGACATTGGCGACATCACTTTCACTAACTGGGCCACGGGTTTGTTTAGAAAGAGAGTGAATATACTGTGCATAATCAGGTAGCTGCGTGCTACGATGCCAACGATGCAGTTCGCGTAATTCTGCTTTGAGGGCTTTTTTTTGTGTTCTATTTAGATCAAGTAAGCTGTTTATCTCTTTGCTAATAAAATTGTCGGCGTTGTTATAAACATACTGAACTGTACAGCCTGAGAATAGAAGTAAAAAAAGCTGTAATACAGCAATTTGAACCAGAAACTTTAGAGCATTATTGTTTTTTATTTTTATTATTGAACTCGCAAAAGTTACAGTAAATTGCGCAAATTTATTGCATAGAGTGTAAGCCAAACGTATTTCCTTCAGTATCAACGGCTATAACAATAAAACCATATTCGCCTATCGACATTTTTGATTGATGAATTTTTCCACCTGCTGCGACAATTCTCGCTTCTTCAATCGCACAATCTTCGCAAGAAAAGTAAACTAGCGTGCTGTTACCGCCAGCAGGCATATTATCCATTTTTACTAACGCGCCGGTGGCACCGTATTTTTCCATATCTGCGCCAAATGCCCACATTTCAATATTGCTTTTGGTAGGGTCCTTTAGATGTTCAAGAGAGGTTGCTAACAGCGCTTCGTAGAAGGTTTTTGCCCTCTCCATGTCGTCAACATAAATTTCAAACCAGCCGACTGGATTATTCGTCATGTTTGATCCTCCGTATTGTGCTAGAGCAACTGCTATAAATCTACGAGGAAAATATTACAATTAAAAGGCGTAATGTTCCTAATTTTATCCAATATTCACTAACATTGTATCGCTTACGGACTTACTTTGTTCGCTAATTCGGCTAGCCGTTTGCCTTGGGCGATACAAAGTGCTTTTTCATCATCACTGATTGGGTTTTTACCCTCATGCCCTGCAAGGTGGCTAACACCGTAAGGCGTTCCTCCAGTTTGCGTGTTCGCTAATGCAGGTTCTGAATAGGGCAGGCCAACCATTATCATGCCATGATGAAGCAGCGGAATCATCATTGATAATAAGGTGCTTTCCTGTCCGCCGTGCATAGACGAGGTAGAGGTAAAGACGCAAGCAGGTTTGTTTATTAGTGCGCCTGACATCCATTGTGGGCTAGTACCATCGAGGAAATATTTCATGGCAGCTGCCATATTACCAAAGCGCGTGGGGCTACCTAGCGCTAAACCTGCGCACGTTTCCAAGTCCGCATGTGAGACATAGGGTGCACCATCGGCGGGTATATCGCTTTCTGTTGCTTCACAGTTGGCAGAAATCGAAGGCACGGTACGAATGACGGCTTCCATTTTTTCCACTTCTTCAACACCGC
This sequence comes from uncultured Thiotrichales bacterium, assembly GCA_964617475.1. GTDB lineage: Bacteria > Pseudomonadota > Gammaproteobacteria. The sequence continues at coordinate 5,933 of CAZTYM010000030.1, read as the reverse complement.
GGGCGATCAGGTTGGCCATTTGCTCTGTAGCACCATAGCGGCTATAAAAAAGCACGAGTATTTGTTTCATAAGATATCCAATACATCTTCTGGAGGTCTGCCCAATGCCGCCTTATCACCATTAATGACGATAGGGCGTTCAATGAGCTTTGGGTTTTCAACCATGGTTTTTATGAGCTCGGCTTTGGTCATGGTGGTGTCTTTTAAGCCAAGCTCTTTATAAATTGCTTCGCCTTTACGCATTAATTCCTGCGGTTCTTTACCAAGCATTTTCAGTATTTCTTTTAACTTGTTGGCGCTAGGCGGTGTATCTAAATACTCGATAACTTTGGGTTCAAACCCTTTTTCTTGGATCAAGGCTAAGGTTTGCCGAGATTTTGAACATCTAGGGTTATGGTAGATGGTTACGCTCATCATTGACTCCGTTAGCTGTTATTCAACAATACCGTCTCTGGCCGCTTTCAGCACAATGGCATCAAATTCTGCTTCGGCCATTAAATTCTTCTCCACCACAATTTCTTTTACGCTGCGACCGGATTTTTCCGATTCTTTAGCAACTTCGGCAGCGGCGGCATAGCCAATACGTGTATTAAGTAAGGTGGCTAATGCCACGCTGGTATGCAAAAACTCAGCGCAACGGGCTTGATCAACGCTGATGCCTTTGAGGTTTTTTTCTGTCGCTGCATTGACGGCATTGGTTAGCCAATCCATGGCGTCAAATAATGCCGAGCCAAGGGCTGGCATCATCACGTTAAGCTCTAGCTGCCCAGCATGCGTCATATTCGCTATAGCGTGGTCTTGCCCGAGTATTTGGTAACAAACCTGGTTGAGCATTTCAAACATCACAGGGTTGACCTTGCCGGGCATAATGCTGGAACCAGGTTGCACCGCCGGTAAACAGATTTCACCCAGCCCGGTACGAGGACCTGAAGCCAGTAAACGCATATCGTTGGAGATACGTGTAACTTCCAGAGTAAGGTTACGTATTTCAGAAGACAGTGCCTGCAAGTCGGTCATAGATTGCATTTGCCCGGCCATATTTTCAGTGGCAGTAATCGCTTCGCCGCTGAGTTCTGCTAATTCGCCCGCTACACGTTTTGCATAGTCAGGCGAGGTATTAAGCCCAGTACCGGCAGCGCTGCCTCCCAAGCCAATTTCACAAAGGTTAGTTTTGCAATTGGCTAGTCGTGTAGCACAGCGACGCAATATCCAGGCGTAGGCTGAAAATTCGCGGCCTATGGTGGTCGGTACTGCGTCTTGCAAATGCGTGCGGCCACTTTTGACGCTATCTTTGTTTTCTATCGATAAGCGTTCATATTCCGCTGCCATGTTTTCGACCGCATTCAATAAGCGTGGCAGTTTTTTTAAGGCCGCTAAGCGAATAGCAGTGGGTATGGTGTCATTCGTGCTTTGCCCCATGTTGACGTGATCATTAGGATTGATGGGTGTATAAACTCCTTTTTCTCCACCTAAGGCAACGTTGGCAAGATTAGCAATCACTTCGTTGCTATTCATATTATGGCTGGTGCCAGCACCCGCTTGGAAGCGATCTACCACAAACTCGCTAATATATTCACCTGCAAGAATTTTATCGCAGGCAGAAACGATGGCGTTGCAGGCTTGTTCGTCTAACCAATGAGGTTGTTTATTGGCTTTGGCAGCAGCGCGTTTAATCATCACATGAGCATAGACAAAATCTGTATCAGGTAAACGGCCACTAATCGGAAAATTGTCGATGGCACGCGCGGTTTGAATGCCATACCAGGCATCTGCGGGTACCTTGAGCTCACCAAGGCTATCTTTTTCTATACGATAATTACTCATTTTTGGATTGTTTCTTCGATTGCTAGATGGTTAAACTAAAGCTATGTCTCAATGTATGCGTTGTATTGTATCAGGCCGAGTGCAAGGCGTATTTTTTCGCGCGTCTACCAAACAGCAAGCGCAAGCTCTGGGTTTGACGGGTTACGCTAAAAATCTGGCAGATGGGCGTGTTGAAGTACTGACTTGTGGTGATCGCCACGGTTTAGCAAAACTGCGTAGCTGGCTGGCTGAAGGGCCGCCTATGGCAATAGTAGATGATGTAGAGTGCGAGTCAGTGGAAGCGCAGATACCAGAAGGCTTTTCTACTTTCTAAGATTTATAGCGTGCTGCAAGGTTCTTAATTATCCACAATGATGCGGCCACGGTGAACCATTCGGCTGCAAATCAATCTCAAGCAGGTAATATCATTGTCATCGATACTATCACGTCGGGTTGACGATGGTTGCGTAGAGTTTTAAACCACACGGAAATGAATATGAAAAAGAATATACTGATGTCCTTTGTGTTAATGCTGAGCTTAACAGGTAGCGCTTTTGCTTATGATTATGGCAACAATGAAAGCAAACGTGTCGATGGCGCTACCAACTTCACATATAGCGAAGCGCTAAAAGAGACGATTGAAATTGTTGCCTCGCTTAACCACTACCCTAGTGATGCGCAAAAGCAAGCACTTGCTGAACATATTGAGAGCATGGATAGTAGTGTCAACGGTGTTGCCTTAGCTGAAACCATGGCTATTGTTCAACGCGTAGAACATTTCCCCAGCGATAGTGATAAAGCGAAGTTGAAAAAGTTAGGCGCTATGCTTGAAGAGAATGCGGGTGATGAGAATTTACGCAGTTTAATGGAAATAGTCAGCAATATTGCGCACAAGGTTTCCTCTGAAGACGCTGCGAAGCTCGATACAATATTGAGTGAGCTTTAAGATCTATACCAACGCTCGCGCAACGCTTTGAATACGCGTTCTGAATACCAGGTCTTGCCATAGCTGCCGTTGTAGCGGGCAAGGCCTTTGACTTTGTCACCTTTTTCTTTATCGATATAAAATTTCAGAATTGTGCAGCCAAAGCGTAGATTGGTTTGTATATCAAATAAATCATCATCAGGGCGGCCAATTTCATCAAGCCAAAATGGCATGATCTGCATCAGTCCGCGCGCACCAACATGAGATAAAGCCCAGCGGTCAAAATTACTTTCGACTTCAATTAAGGCGAGTACCAGTTCTGGTGCAAGTTCAGCACGAGTCGCTTCTTCATGTACCGCACGCAAAAAATGTACGCGTTCATCAGGATCTTTCCATAGTTTAAGGCCGGACCATTTCTCCGTGGTTTTGAGCCGTTTTTCCAGTCTGTTGGACATGTCCAGCAACCAGACTTCGGCGGCAAAGCGGTCTTCAAAAGTGCTTGCATCATTGACGGCCGTGCTAAGAGCAGTGCGTAGTTCGGGGTCAATTTCTTGTTGAGAGTTTGCGGTGGCGCTACCCATCCAGGCTGCATGCAACAGCAGTATCCAAAATAAGAGCTTGGGTGAATTAAAAGGCAGCACTGTATTGATTCATTGGTGTATACAGTGGAGTTATCGGCTTAGCTAAGTCGCTGCTTTATTTTAGCAACAATATCGACCAATGCTATTTCTTCATTGTCGCTTTCGCCGCGTTTACGATATTCCGCCGTACCGTTATCCAAACCGCGCTCGCCGATGACTACACGGTGGGGAATACCAATCAGTTCCGTCTCAGCAAACATCACCCCAGGCCGTTCCTTTTTGTCATAGAAAAAGACATCTACTCCCGCTGCGATAAATTCTTCATAAAGTTTTTCACAAGCCTGGCGCACACGCTGAGACTTTTGCATATTCATGGGTAGCAATGCTAATTGAAAAGGCGCAATTGCTGCGGGCCAAATAATACCATTGTCATCATGGTTTTGTTCAATCGCTGCGGCGACAACGCGGGTGACACCAACGCCATAACAACCCATTAGCATAGTGACTTGTTTGCCGGCCTCATCTAGGCAGGTCGCATTCATAGTACTGCAGTATTTATCACCTAACTGAAAAATATGTCCTACTTCAATACCACGAACAATATCTAAAGTGCCTTTACCGGTTGGCGAAGGATCACCCGCTACCACGTTGCGGATATCGGCAAGTTCAGGCATGGGCAGGTCACGTTGCCAATTAACATTTGCCAGGTGCTTACCATTTTCATTAGCGCCACAAACAAAATTTTTCATATTAGCAACACTATGATCGGCAATAATCGTTGTCGCCAGTTTTACCGCACCGATGGAGCCGGCATCACAGCCAGCAAGTTGTTTGATTTCTTCATCAGTCGCCATTCTTAATGGACTAGCAACAGCGGGGTGTTTTTCAGCCTTAATTTCGTTTAGTTCGTGATCGCCACGTAAGAGCAAGGCGACAACATCATCATTAGAACCAGCGACTAATAACGTTTTGATAGTCTGCTCAGGCTTAATATCTAGAAGACTGCATACTTCTTCAATGGTTTTATGCTCAGGCGTGTTAACCACACCCATATCTTCAAGCGGGCTATCGTTCTCTTCCGTTACGTTTACCGCTTCAGCACGCTCAATATTAGCAGCGTAATCATCACCATTTGAAACAGCTATAGCATCTTCACCTGAATCGGCTAAAACGTGAAACTCATGTGACACGGCGCCACCTATCGCGCCGCTGTCTGCAGCCACAGGGCGAAAGTTGAGACCAAAGCGTTCAAAGATGCGTGTATAAGTCTCATACATTACATCATAAGTGTCTTGCATAGACTCAGCGTCTAAATGAAATGAATACGCATCCTTCATAATGAATTCGCGCGAGCGCATGACACCAAAGCGTGGTCGAATTTCGTCACGGAACTTGGTTTGAATTTGGTAGAAATTAGCAGGCAACTGACGATAGCTACGAATTTCATTACGAATTAAATCTGTAATCACTTCTTCATGAGTTGGGCCGATACAAAAATCGCGCTCATGACGATCTTGCACACGTAATAGCTCCGGGCCATATAAATCCCAACGACCAGATTCTTGCCACAATTCAGCGGGTTGTACCGCGGGCATCAATAATTCTTGTGCGCCAGCACGATTCATTTCTTCGCGGACAATGGCTTCTACTTTTTGTAATATACGCAAACCTAAGGGCATCCAGCTATATAAACCAGATGCTAAACGCCGAATCATGCCACTGCGTAGCATCAACTGATGGCTGATCAGCTCAGCATCGGCTGGGGTTTCTTTCAAGGTATTAAGCAAAAACTGACTGGCGCGCATTAAAATTCCTGTAGCAAGGGATAAAACAAAGCGCAAATTGTATCTATATCAGTCGGTTAACACCATGACGATATTTCAAGATCTGTAGCTTGTACTAGATGAAGCCTGGAAGTAACGAAGAGGATTCCAGGAAATAAATTGCTTATTTAAATCAATTCCCGGAATCCATGTTATTCCTTCCGGGCTACAAAAACGATAAAAATTCTAACCCCCCCCCCGCGCCCTGAGTAATTTACGATAGTAAGTTACGAGGAAGTACCCTCGGGGTGAGCTAGTCGAAGGGAGCTTGTTAGTTAGCCTGGAAGTAGAGAAAGCGCGACCGAAGGAAGTGCTTTAGCAGATTCCAGGGAAAAATTGCTCTTTGTAAAACCCCGGATTTCCCTAAAGGATGTCCTGCGGCCACACTTCGTTGTCTCCGGGCTACAAAAACTAAATAAAGTTCTCCTAAATCATGCGTTCGCCCTGAGCTTGTCGAAGGGAGCATGTCGAGGAGTGGTTGATTGTGGGACGCGATGTGAACCGTACAAATCCTTATTTATAACAAAATAATAAAATAAAAATGTAAAAAGTATAGCTTTAGTCTGGTTTTCAACTTAGCGCGCGCGCTTTAATTGCTTAAAACGGGCCGTTACCGGCGAAAAGTGTCGAAAAACTTAACAGTTTTGAGATTTCAATGGCTCCCAACCTTTTTTTAAAACAAATTGCCGCACTGAAAGAGTGCCGAATACATTATTTTTTGTATTGATCGCCTGACTTTATCCATTATTCAGTCACTTAGCGCATATCTCACAAAAGTATCACAAAGTCATTGTCACAAAA
>CAZTYM010000029.1:0-31721 GCA_964617475.1 uncultured Thiotrichales bacterium | reverse complement strand
GTATAACACCTCGCGGTTTAAGCCTCTTACATTTCATTTATCTGGGACAGCAGTGGGTCTGCACCTCGTTTTTGCGCCCTGAGTAATTTACGACAGTAAATTACGAGGAAGTGCCCTTGGCGCAAAAACGAGGTACTGACCCCTTAAAATTTATAGCTAATTATATTTGATAATCATCCTTTGGTTCGTCAGTCTGATCCGCTATAGCTAGCTTGGTCTTTGGCCAATCATTGAAGGGGAAAGGTTCTTCTTCACTATCAAATAAAATAAAGCGCACGCATTGATTGATGTACTGAGCAAGTTGATTGGCAAAGTCGGTAAGGCGTTCGGCGCGTTCGCCGGTGAATAGTACAAAGCCAAATTGTATTAAGGCGACTGCTGCGGCTACGTAAAGTGCGACCACGAGCAGAAGGCCAGAAATAATCATAAAGAATAAGCGTAACCAGGTGGTACGGCTAACGAGTTTTTCTTTGGTTTCATCTTCCATAGCGTAAACCCTCTTTACGTATTTTGTTTAGCTTAATGCAGTGAAGCGCGCCATTCCAGCTTTTCGACAATCTTTGCTTCTTCTTGCATGAGAGCTTCTAGTCTAGGATATATGGTGTCTTCGTCGAAATAATTCAATGCCATTTCGACAAACACATTGCCATGTTTGGCTTCGCAGCCCGCTAATACTTTGTAGAAGTGTTTCAGGTCCGGGTCTTCTAAGGCTTCGGCGATAATGCGAAAGCGCTCTGCGCCACGGCACTCGATAACTGACGATACCAGGAGTTGATCAAGAAAGCGGTCTTCTCGACCATGCCGCATTTTGTCACAGAGTTGATTGACGTAAGGATCGGGTTCGTCTTTAATGAGGTTGATGCCGCGCTTTTCCATCAATTCGTATACCTGACCAAAATGCTCTAGTTCTTCCTGAGCTAATTCGACTAGAGCAGGAATAATTTTAGGCCTATCGGGGTAACGAACTACCATGCTCATTGCCAATGACGAAGCTTTACGCTCACAATTGGCATGGTCTGCCAAAAAAGCGTCAAAATTTTCTAAAATCACGTTTACCCATTGAGGGTCAGTAGCGCTAAGTAGGTCTATCGATTTTTTTGCCATGATAAATAAAGTCAGTATGTCTTGTGTCAGAAAATAATATCAATCTAGAGTCTGAATTTCGGCAACGCTGGAAGCAGTATCAACATCGCTTCGGTATCGTGGTCGATGCGGATCTTAATTCGCCAAAACCTGATCTTGGCATGATCGTGGTGATCCCTTGTTACGACGAACCTGATCTATTAAACACTCTAGAGAGTTTATATTATTGCGAGCGGCCTGCGTGCTCCGTTGAGATTTTGCTTATTATAAACGCTTCTGATGCCGATGATGAAGCGGTTCATCGGCAAAATCGTCAGACTTATGAAGAAGTAAAAGCATGGGCGGAGCGATTATTTAATGATTGGTTTTCCGTTTATGTTTACATGGATAACAATATTTCCGAGAAACTTTGTGGCGTCGGCTATGCTCGTAAAATCGGTTTAGACTTGGCTGTTTCTCGCTTTGCACAGCGTGATCGAGAACAGGGTATATGTTTATCACTGGACGCGGACTGTTTGGTTGAAAAAAATTATCTGACTACTGTTTATGAGCATTTTATTGCTTACGCCGAATATCCATTGGCGGTTATCAATTTTGCGCATCGAATAGAAGAAGTGGAGCAAGGACAACATAAAGCAGCGATTATCGCCTACGAAACGCACCTTCGTTACTATGTACAAGGTATACGATATGCAGGTTTGCCTTATGCATTTCATACTCTAGGTTCATGTTTTGCGGTCACTGCTTTTGGCTATATGCAGCAAGGTGGTATGAATAAGCGACAAGGGGGTGAAGATTTTTACTTTATTCACAAGTTTAGCGCTTTGAATCTTTGTTCCCGTATCATTTCGACGAGCGTGTTACCTTCGGCCAGAATATCGCAACGTGTTCCTTTTGGAACAGGTCCCACATTGTCTCGATGGCAAAATGAAAATAAAACAGATTTTGTCAGTTATCACCCGCAAGTATTTCGAGACTTGCTGAGTCTTTCTAAAGCAGTAAATCGGATTGAGAGTAAATCTCAGATAGCAATGTTCATTCAAGCAGGTTTACCATTGAGTTTGGTGGAATACTTAAAACAGCTAAATATTCAAGCACGATTAAATGAGTTTGATAAGCACACTGCAAGTATTGATGCATTTAAGCAACGCTTTTGGCAATGGTTTAATGCGTTTATTGTGATGAAATATATTCACTTTGCCCATGAACATTATTATCAACGTATTCCCCTTAGCGATGCCATTAACGAGCTTTTCTATCAGCAAAAAATAAGCAATGAAGACGAAACTGATTTGTCTAATGCATTGCGTTTTCTAAGACTTCGTGATGCTGAAAATGGTGTTATCTAAAAAAGCGCCTTGTTATAAATAGGTGTAAACTGTCGTGCGTAATGGCTAATAGGCTTTTTTGATGCAGATGGAAAGACGGCAATCTCCTCGAGTAGAGGTTAGTGTTCCGGTAGAAATCTTACTTTCGGATGGCGAGCTGTTGTCGATTCCAAGCATTGATATCTCTTACACCGGCGTGTCTTTTAACTGTAATTATTGGACGGTAAAACGCCTGTTTCCTGAAGCACATTGGTCTGGCCCTAAAGATCAGGTGACATTCGATCTAAGTGTTGAGTTATCCGATGACTTGTTGCTTGCAAGTGAGTCGGTTGTGACACGATTTTTACGCTTATCTGAAAATGAATATCACATCGGTGTACAGTTCTTGAACATTGATGATGAGACCCAACGTTCATTAGTAAGTTACGTTAATCACCATCTCGAAAGCAAGAAATAGGAAAGCTTATGTTCGGTCTTAAATCATATTCAATGCCTAGCGCTGATGAAGCACTGCCTGGAAGAAATACAAAAATGCCTGTCCCTGAGAGCCATTATGTTAATGGCAATAGTATGCAAGGCCCTTTTCCTGAAGGCGCACAAGAAGCGATGTTTGGATTAGGTTGTTTTTGGGGTGCAGAAAAATGTTTTTGGCAATTACCCGGTGTCTATCGCACGGCAGTTGGTTACGCTGCTGGCTATACGCTTAACCCAAGTTATGAAGAAGTCTGTAGTGGTAAGACTGGCCACAACGAAGTGGTACATATTGTGTTTGATCCAGAACAAGTTTCTTATGAGCAGTTATTAAAAACATTCTGGGAGTCGCATAACCCGACGCAAGGTATGCGTCAGGGTAATGATAGAGGAACACAGTATCGCTCAGGGATTTATACGTATAACGTGGAACAAAAACAACTGGCAGAAAAAAGCCTAGAAATATATCAGGCGAATTTAAAAGCGTCAGGTTTAGGTGGCATTACAACCGAAATTAAAGCTGCACCAGAATTTTATTATGCCGAAGCTTATCATCAGCAGTATCTTGCTAAAAACCCAAGCGGTTATTGCGGTTTAGGCGGAACAGGAATTGAATGTTCTATGTAGTAAGCAGCTCAGGACAATTCAACAAAGATAATAAATCGCTGTAGTGTCGAAAGTGTTTATACGTATTCTGTTTATCGTAATCGTTTTTTTGTTGATTAGTGTGATTAGCGCTTATTCGCACGGCGATAAAAAACTCGACTCGCAAATTAGCTTAGAGAAAACGGACTGCTGGTTTGGAAAACAGGAAAATTGGCCGCGCGCAGATTGCTTTGATATGCATGTGCCCGAGAATCATAGAGCCGAGAACAGTCGGCTTATAAAATTTCCGGTGGTCATTTTCAGAAGTGATATAAAAATAGCGCCTAAAGCACCAGTGTTGTACTTAGGCGCTGGTGGCCCTGGCAGTGCTATGTATTTGGATGATTCAGAATCGGTAAAGGTGTTTTTGGATTATCACGATGATTTTTCTCTCCAACTTGGCCGTGATTTGATAGTTATTGACCCTCGAGGGGTTGGATTAGCTGAACCGAAATTGGTCTGTGACGATTATCTTATAAATATTAAGCGTCGTCTTAGAAAAAATATCTCGCTTGAGCAAGAAATGCATGCAGGCGAGGAAGACTATGACGTATGCATTGCACGTTTTAAAGCATCGGGGGTTGATTTGTCGCAGTACAATAGTTTGGCTGTTAGCCGTGATATAGAGTTATTGCGACAGTATCTTAAACACGAAAAATGGGTATTGTTTGGCGTGTCGTATGCGGCTCATTATGCGCAAGTCATAGCAAGCCAGTTTCCTGATACGGTTGAGTCAATGATATTAGACAGCCCAGTATTTATGAATGTTGAGCTTGATAATGATTATCTCGAACATTCTCATAAACCCTATACTTTCCTTTTTAATTATTGCGACATTAATATCTATTGCGAAAAACCCATTGAAGGTATTGAGAAGCGAATTTGGCGATTATTCGAAACCTTGCAGGAGTCACCAATGACGATGTCTGTTTGGGATTCAACTGTGGGTAGCTATATGGATATCGTGGTAAATGGCGATCGTTTTATCGAGTCGTTGTTGGTTGGCCAGTATGCGACTGAAATTTATGAGGATCTCCCCTTGATTGTGGAAGAGCTTGAAAGAGGGAAGAGTAAATACTTTCAAACCTATTTGCAGGACTATGTGGCATATCTAACTGATACAGAATTTTCTGATATTAGTTTTACAGCGCACTATTGTTACGAAGACCACCCTTTTATCGATTTTGGTGTGCTTCGCGACACGATAGATCAGATACCAAAAGGCTATATCAAAAGAGCAGGTGAGTTGTTTTTAAGCGGCGCTGATTATTGTTCAACTATGGGGTTTGCAGAGGGCGATAGAAAGGTATTTCATGTAGAGGAAATTGAAACACCAACATTATTGATGCAAGGCGAACTTGATACCGTAACGCCTATTTCAGATACGGTGAATGAAAAGCAGCGTTTTACAAATCATCAATTATTGACATTTTATGTTTCCCATAGCGTATTAAGTTGGGAAGCATGCGCAGAAAAGTTGGCAGGGATATTTGTAGAAAATCACCATATTACTGATGGTGACCAACGCTGTGACTAAACCTGTGCGCTAACTATCTGCTTCTTGTTCAGGTGGACAATCACACATACTCCACTGAAAAAACTCTTTGGTTTCTAAGCGTCTGGGTCGGTTCAATAGTTGTTCACTGCTACCCTGTTCTATTAATTTGCCGTCGCACATAAAAATGATTTGTCCGTCCAGTCGTGACAGTTGATCTAAATCATGAGTGACAATAACTATAGGCATGGTTTTGGCAAGCTTATGTAAGGAAGCTTCAATTTTATTTTTAGATCTTGGGTCGAGTGACGCAGTGGGTTCATCGAGCAATAGTATTGCCGGCTCAACAGCAAGGGCGCGGGCAATACAAAGACGTTGTTGCTGACCCAGTGACAAGGTTTCAGCACTGCTATCTAAGCGATCGTAGACTTCATCCCAAAGTGCGGCCCGTTTTAAACAATGTTCTACCAAGGTGCTATTATCTTTTTTACGAAGCTTGCCGCGTACACCAAAGATCACATTGTCAGCAATTGAGCATGGAAACACGGTAGGTTTTTGGCCGATTAAACCGACGTGACGACGAAGCGTATCTTCTCCTTTAGGCCATTGTTTTATATCAATTTCGTTGACGCGCAAACTGCCTTTCCAATCAGAGTTAAGGCCATTAATACAACGTAATAACGAGCTTTTACCTGCACCAGACGGCCCAATAATGCTAGTAATACCCGTTTTGTCGATAGTGAATTTAATGTTACTTAGTATCGATTGCTTGCCGCGTACGAGAGAGAGTTCATTGATCTCGATATAAGGAGACTGTGGTTGGTGCTCAGCCGAGAAAGTTGTTTGCTTTTGATGTCGTGGTGATAGTAGCTTCATGTTAGTTGCGGTTCTCGCGTTTGTTTAGCATTTGAGCTATGAGGCTAAAGCCAATTACTAGCATAACAAGAAGTAAGGCACTACTCCAAGCGCGCGCGACTGTTCCTTCGTCAACGGCTTCTTGGGCAAGGTAAAAAATATGGGTTTGTAAACTTGTCACGGGTTCGAAAAACGAATTTGGCCAAGCAACACCGGCAAACACCGTTGCGGTGAATAAAATCGGTGCAGTTTCTGACAATGTTCTGGCGATGGCGAGAAATAAGCCTGTAATCAGGCTGCGCCAAGCATGTGGTCTCCAGACATGCCATATAAGCTGGCCGGCAGACATGCCAAGTGATTTTGCAGATTCAGTATAGTGTTTGGGAATGCGCTCGAGTGCGGCCAGCGTGTTGAGTGTTAGCATGGGTAGAATAATGAGAGCAAGTACAAGCGCACCCGCTGCTAGAGAAATTCCCCAACTAAGCAAATGTACAAAAATGATGAGGCCGCAAAGTCCGAATACGATAGGTGGAATACTTTGAAATGTATTTAGGATATGTTCTATTACTTTTTGGTTTAGCGGTTTTGCATATAGCTGATGGTATAAAGCAGCACCTAGTGCTAGGGGTAGCGCAATAAGGCAAGAGAGAAGACTAAGCGCTAGTGAACCGAGCAACTGTGGTAGTAAGCTACCATTTCCGCTAAAACTGCTCGCCGCTTCAATCTGACCGAATAAAGCCGGAATCAAGCCGGGTAAGCCGAGTTGCAATAGGTAGATAATACAAGCAATTGGCAATACTACGGCAGGGATGGCTAATGCGATGATGAGGGTTTTTGTGAATTGGTTAAACATGCTGTCGTCTTCTTACTGATAAATGGGAAAAAATGCTCAGCATCATAACGACTAGTGTTAGCACTAATCCACACGCCATAAGCGCAGACCAGTGTTGGCTACCTAAAGTAGCTTCGCCTATCTCGCGGCCAATACGGGAAGTGATGGTTTGTGCAGGTGATAATAAGTTATACCAAGGCTCGGGAATGCGGTCGATAGAACCGACAACTAACATGACGGCAATAGTTTCACCCATGCCTCGACCAGTAGCAAGTAAGGTTGCAGAGCGAATGCCTGGCCATGCTTGCGGTAACATTACGAAAATCAGACGTTGTGACCAGTCCAATCCGAGACTGGCTGCCGATTCTCGATAACTGATATCTATATCTCTAAGTGCATCCTGGCTTAGTCGTGCTATGGTCGGTAATATCATCACCGATAATACGAGCCCAGCAGCTAAGATACTATGGCCACTTAAGAGATCTAGCCGGGTTTCTAGTAACGGTAACAATACGGCGAGCCCAATCAGACCATAGACCACGGACGGAATTCCAGCAAGCATGTCGATGCAAAGATTGACCACATATTTCATGCGCGATGGCAACAATTCTATTGAAACGATCGCGACTGCCAATCCACAAGGAAGAGCAATTAATAGTGCTAGCAAAATAACCAGGCCGCTGCCTAACAACACGGGAGTTAAGCCATACAAATCTTCGTAGGGGTACCATTCTTTACCCAATAAACTGAATAGACCTTGCTGACCAAAAAACGGTAAGGCTTCATTGATCAAAAAACCAAAGAAGACAGCGATAAATGTCGCACTAATTAGAACCGAAAGCGTAATCCAACCGCGCAACCACATTCTATGTAACCCGTATTTGTTTATTTAACAGGGAGGTAGCCATTTTTCTCAATAATAGAATGAAAATCGACGGAAGTAAGAAAGTCGATGAATAAGGTCAATGCTTTGATGCGTTGCTTTTTAACAATAATAGAAAGTTTACGTTGAATGGGATAGCGGTCTTTCATGATATTAGTGGCGTTTGGATAGACGGTCTCACCATCTGCGAGAGCGAGACCAATGCCTCGTGCTTGTTCATTAAGCCAGGCAAAGGAAAGCATGCCGATGGCTTGATCACTTCGACTGATAATTGAACGTTCTTCGTTATTTGAACCGGAGACGATGCTGGCACCCGGTGCGCGGGCCTTGGCATTGCCTAAAATGACATCGGCAAAGACATGACGTGTACCTCGTGATAGTTCTTTATCTATAACAAGAATTTTTTTGTCTTCTCCACCTACGTCTTGCCAATTTTTAATTTTACCACGGTAAATATCCGCAACTTGATCAATGCTAAGCTGGGAAACACCACTTTCAAACACCGCTTTTGATACCGTGACCGCCACCGCATCGGTAGCGATATCAATAACTTCATATTCCGCCGATAGTTTTTTGTTTTCGCTATCGGTTGGACGACGCGATGTCATGCCGATATCGACAATGCCATTTAGTGCCGAGTTAATGCCTGTACCTGAGCCACCACCGGCAACAGTAATATCGATATCTGGGCGTATTGCTTTGAACGCCTTAGCGGCGTCAACGATCAGAGGCAAAACAGTGCTAGAGCCGGAAACGCGTAGCGTGACATCTGCAGCAAAGGCTTGAAATGGGAAAAAAAGAGCAAAGATTAGAATAAAGGATCGAGTCATTAATGATACCTGTGTAACAACGTTACAGATTAATACAATTGGCTTCTGAATAATCACAAAGCGTTCAAATTTAACCAATTATTTTATGGTTTGTGAATAATAAGACGAATGAAAGCAGAATTTTGGCTTCAGCGCTGGCAAAACAGTGAAATTGGGTTTCATCGAGATGAGGTGAATCCTAATTTGCTCGAATATATAGATGCACTAGGCTTGAAGACTGGAGATAGTGTTTTAGTACCTCTTTGCGGCAAATCAAAAGATATGGTTTGGCTGGCGCAACGTGGTGTAAACGTCGTCGGTGTTGAGCTTAGTGAAATCGCCATAGCTGCCTTTTTCGAGGAAAATCAGTTGTCTGTCGAGAAAATAGCCACTGATGTAGGGGAGTGTTGGCGCAGCGGCAATATTACTGTTTATTGTGCTGATTTCTTCGACATCAAGGCTGAACATTGTCGCCATATTGATGCGGTTTATGATCGTGCCGCACTTGTCGCGCTGCCTGAGATAATGAGAGCGGAATATTGTCGGCACTTGGTAGAAATCGTGCCCGAACCCTTGTCGCTACTATTGGTTAGTTTTGATTATGATCAGGTAAAAATGGATGGTCCGCCTTTTTCAGTGCCTAGTGACCAAATTAAACGCTATTTTTCTGGGGTGGTGCCGATTAGACCGTTAGCAAGCAAAGATATTCTTGCAGAAGAAACGCATTTTCAAGATCGTGGTCTAGATGAGATATTAGAGCAAGTTTACTTTATGGGTTATCCAAGCAGGGTGGCCTAAAATAATAGAGGTAGTCACTGATAACAATGAATATTGTCGTAACTGGTGCCAATCGTGGTATTGGGCTCGAATTTGTTAAACAATATATCGATGAAGGTCATCATGTCTGGGCAACTTACCGAGATAGTCTTGGTGGTTTAAAGGATATTCATTCTGCCGCGTTATACCCAGTGCAATGGGATGTGACACAAGCGATAAGCAAAGAGATTCTAGACAGTCTGCCCGCTGACATTGATCTGTTGATTAATAATGCTGGAATATACGGCAGCGATCAAAATCTGGATAGTATAAGCGCCGATATGATGCACAAAGTATTTGATGTTAATTGCGTTGCGCCGGTGCAAGTGGTTCAGGCTTTATGGCAACGTGTAGCGAATACGAAAGGGCGTATTGCTAATCTCAGTTCCAAGATGGGTTCCTCTGATGACAACACCAGCGGTGGTTGCTACGCGTACCGGGCAGCTAAAGCTGCTTTGGTTATCTGTTCAAAGTCGATGGCGATAGATTTGGCTCCGCATGGTGTGCAAGTGATTACCTTGCATCCTGGTTGGGTGAAAACGGATATGACTTCGCATAGTGGACTGATTGATACTCATGGTTCTGTTGCTGGTATGCGTGACGTCATTGACCATATTGATCGTTACGAAATCGGCGCTTTTGTTGCTTATGACGGGAAGGTAATCCCATTCTAAATATTCATGAAATAGGGTGCTAAATAATGGTTGAAGAAAATAATGTAACAAAGGACACGGTCGCAGCAACACAGTTACAAAAAACCGAAGCACAACTTCGTGATTTGCAGCAAGATAACGATCACCTTAAGGAAAAAGTATCGCAGCTTGAAACCGAAGTGGAGCATTACACGCAGTTAGCAAATCGTAGTTGGGATGAAAAGCTTGCCGACGGTTTTTCTAATTTTGGTCAACGCTGGGGTGATTACGGTCCAATCGTAATACTGGTGTTGATTGTACTAACCGTGTTCACCTGGCTGGTTTCCTGGTCGGGCTTATTCAAGCTTTGCTTTACTCTGCTAATGCTTTGGGTGTTTGTCACTTCGTTAAGTGTTGCCAAATCCAATGTGCAGAGTCATTTTGAGCGTGCTTTGTATAAACTAAGAAACTAGGGGTGGCATGGTGGGCCAGGCTATTCGTTTGCATCTGTCTATTCCTGCCCATAAGTATCTCGCTTATTATCGGGGTGATGCGGACACTGTTGTTGCGCGTGCCGATGATGGGCGAGTCGTACATTTACCCGCATCAGTATTACGTGGTGTGCTGACTAGCGAAGGAATAAACGGCGAGTTTATTCTCCAAATTGACGAGAACGATAAGTTTGTCAGTTTGACACCGGCATAACCGCAATCGTACCTGCAATAAATTTGCTATTCGTTGTTCTCGCGGTGAGTTCAGGGCCGACTGGTTTCATATTTTGAGAGATCACCACGGGTGAATTGCCCAATCGGTAATTGTATACCGCGATATAGGCGTGAATATTTTTAACGTAATTACGCGTTTCGTTAAATGGGATAGTTTCAACCCAAACATCGGCGGGAAGCTGTCTGCTTTCAGGTAACCAACGCTTAACACGATGTGGGCCAGCATTATAAGCAGCGGTGGCAAGGATAGTATTATCGTCAAAGCGACTAAGCATTTGCGCAATATAACTGGTCCCGAGAGCGATATTAAAATCAGGATTATAGAGCTGGTTTTGCTTACGGAGTTTTAAGCCTAATGTTTTCGCCACACTCTTCGCGGTCGCAGGCATCAACTGCATCAGACCGCGCGCCCCTGCATGAGACCGAGCACCAGCGTTATAAGCGCTTTCCTGCCTTATCATTGCATAGATTAGCATAGGGTTAAGATCACGTTTCGCTGCATACTTTTCAATAGCATCTTGGTGCAATAGAGGAAAGCGAAGCGCTAGATCATCTTTATGGTCTGTTCGAGCGATAGTGAGTATGGCTTGGTTGTGTGATCCCCATTGATGTAACAGCATGGCAAATTTCTGCAGCGATCTATTATCAAGCTGTGGCAATAAGTTATACCATTCTCGTCTGGCATCGGTATTACGTTCTAGGGCGATCAGTTCTTTTATACGTTTGATAGCGTCTACTTCTTCAAATGTATCAATCTCGGTTTGTGTAAATTTCAGTAGTTCGGTGTTGTAACTATAGCTTCGCTGTAATTTGTCGGCTGCAAGAAAACCATAATAGCTTCGTAGTTGGGCGACCTCAGCATAGAGTTCCTGGCTGACTTTGTGTTGACCAAGCTTTTCATGCGCACGGGCTTTCCAGTATCGCCATTGTGAAGCGCGTTTTTGTTCAGATGGCAATGCGTCAATTGCGTACAAAAGGGTATGCCAATTCTGTTCGCGTAATAAACTTCTCAAATACCATTCGTTGTAGACAGGTTCTCGACCTGATATAGAAGCTTTCTCAAACCAACTGCGAGCAGCAGGGTGGTGCTTACGTGCCAATACTAATGCAATATTATTGATGGTTTGATTAACGAGTTCCGAATCTTGCTGGGCCAGCGGCATGATTTTATGCCAGACTTCATCTAGCCTGTCAGGTGCAAGGCGTGCAGTCTGTAGTGCTGCATAAAGGCGAGCTTTGTCATGATAAAGATGTGCTTTAGCTGGCACTTCTTTACGAAGTACCGAAAGTGGGTTTCTTCGTAAACCGCGCCAGCGGTTAGCCAGAGCTTGATCTTTCTCAGGCATGAAGCGTTGCAAATATTTTGCTAAATGAAATTCTCTTGCATTAATCGCTAGTTCAAAGCGTTGCCAAACAGTATCAGCACTAGGGCCGCCAGCAGCGAACCAATGTTCAAATAAGGTATCACAGTTCTTGGGTAGCGATTCTGGGTGAGTCCAGATGGCAGCGGCAGCGTTAAGTGCAATTTTTTCATAACCCGTGTTGTAAAGAGCTAATTGATAATTACAATTTTCCTCAACATCGTCAGTAAACTGATAGCTGTCAATATAGGTTTGCCAGTTTCTCTTTTTTGCCAATAACTTGAGGTAGTGAGAACGTAGTCTCTTAGCTAAATGAGTATTCGGGTACAGGTCGATGAAGCGATTTATTTCTTCATGTTTAGCGTGGCTTAGATAGCGACGGAGGTGCGTGTATTCTAAATAAGGTAATAAGGGATAGTGCTGTAGCTTGACTTTGAGTTTTTCGTATAGAGACAAATCACCGCGAAGCAGCGCTTTTTCTGCAGCGACGAAGACCTCTCGTTGCTCGACGATTCGTTTTTCCTCCGCCGCTACGCTCAACGGAGGCAGGCATAAAGCGAGTAATAGCGTAGCGCCTAGCCATGCTTTTACGGCAATAGTTTTCACGGCATTAATAGCTCAAAGCGCTGATCGCGGCCAAGTATATCAAAGACTTAGCGTTTTTGCGCGTGTTGGGATTTGTTCTGGTCATTGCTTTGTCTCGCCCAGGGCGTATTCTATGTGCTTTACTCGAATTGAAAATAGGTGTGAAAGATGTTGCGTCACTGTTTGGTACTGCTATTTCTTATATCGGCCACTGTCGTCAATGCTGAGGATGATTTTCCTTTGCTCTCAGTCAGGGGGATATCTGAGCTTAAGGTTCCCTCTGATCAGGTTGAAATAGATTTGACCGTAGTAAGCCAGGCGAAAACGGCCGAGCAGGCACTTGAGCAGAACGCGAAATCGGTTGAGTCAGTGTTTGCCGCTCTACGCAAACTAGGTTTGGACGAGGATGAATACCGCAGTGGTCAGTTTCGTATTAACCCGGTCTGGTCGCAACGTCCTCGTAATCCACCGGCAGAGTGGCGGGCCGAGATTGTCGGTTTTACCGTCAACAATCCCCTACATATTCAAACTGAGCAACACCAAATAACCGGGAAATTGATTGGCACTGTTGTCGAGGCGGGAGTAAACCAAATAAATGCGGTGCGTTTTTCCTTGAGAGATCCGCGTTCTTATCGTGAAGATGCCATTGACCAAGCCGCAGAAAATGCCATAGAAGATGCCCGAGTATTGGCGCGTGCAACCGGTGTTAAATTAATTGAGGTACAACATTTGAGTATCGATGACGCCGCTGTTACACCTGTTCATATTAGTCGCGATCAGTTTCGTATGGAAACTACCGCTCTAGCCAAAAGCAGCGTGGCAGTACCATTTAACCCAGGTGATACGACAGTAACAGCACGCGTTTCAATCAGTTATAGAATCAAAACCGTCGATATACCTTAGGTTAATATTCTCTAACAACCCTGAAGCCGATTGTCTCACTGCGCGTATTTATATCAAACGAATCACGCGCAGACGAGCGTAGTTGGTTAAAGTTAGAACGAAACGAACCACCTCGTGTCATACGTTTATTGCATTGGCCATCGGTCACCCAGGCTTTACCGTCTGTAGGCGCATTTTCGTAGCTAGAGTGATAACAATCTTGTACCCACTCTGAGACATTGCCTGCGCTGTTTTTGATGCCAAACGGATTGGCCTCATAATTTTCGACACTTAATGGTTGTTTGCCAGCGAGTTTACCTTTGCAATTGTGGCAGTTAACGTAATCGCCACGTGGCTCGTTGCCCCACCAGTAAGTCGCCTGGGTGCCAGCACGAGCTACGTACTCCCATTCTGCTTCGCTAGGCAGGCGGTAGGTGTGTCCGGTTTGCTCTGACAACCAGGTTGTATAATTAACCGCGTCTTGCCAGGAAACATTAATCACTGGTTGGTTATCACGTCCCCAACCTTCGTCGTCTGGAAACTCACGATTGGTTGCTTCAACAAATTTGTCATAATCAGCGAATGAGACTTCATGTTTGCTCATGGCGAAGCGTTTGATGCTGACATCGCGTTGTGGACGTTCCTCAAAATAATCCGAAGTGGAGCCGCTGCCCATAGTGAAGCTTCCGCTAGGCATCTCGACCATTTCTGGGCTGGCACCACCATCTTTTAGAGCATTTCTGTAAACCCTAAAAGGTACGGGAGTGACTTCGCGAGATGTCGGTGTCACTGCGATCAGCGCCTCCGCTTGTTTTTTAGCCGTTGCTTTCGGCGCTGAGGGTTTCACCGTTGGGGCGGAGGGCTTGGCCGCTTTAGCTGATGCTGCCGCGCTGGTTTGTTTAGTCTTAGCTTTGGGGGCTTCTTTTTCAGCAGCTTTTTGGGTGTTCGTATTAGCCGCTGGTTTGACTTCTGGCTGAGGATTGAACTGCTGTTCAATGTAGCGCCATTCGTCCTCTAAACCAAGCTGCTCTTTAAAAAACCATGTGCTGATTCCAATACATAATAACGCGATAACAAAAGCGGCTATCATGAATTTATTATATGATTTACGCGGCTTCGACTCCCAGCTCGTTTGGCCAATGTCCGTACCGATAGCCACACTTCCCAATGTAGTAGAGTCAGAAACATCGTCGATACCTTCAAAAATCTGGTTGGCTGCCGGGTCTGCAGAGATTCTTTGTCTTAGTACAGCTAACTGCCCTTCAAGCTGAATGCGTAGTTCTAAGTGTCCGTCATTTTCGCCTTTTAATCTCGCAATCTCTTTCTTAGATTCGCCGATCTCATCCTGTAGAGTTTGTTTGGTAATTTCACTTTGCTTGCGATATTCGACTGCTTTAGCGAGGTCAGATGACAAACGTTGTAGTTGCTCTGCGTTTTCTGCTCCAGATTTAGATCCTGCTGACTCAGTAAGTTGCTGCTGCATTGATTTAAGCTCTGCACGTAAACCTTCCATTTCCAGTTTGGCTGAGTTGACTTCAGCAGCAGCCTGTTCACGTAGAAGTGATTGCTCATGTAGTTGCGATTCTAAATCCAAGCGTTCGGCTCTATAGTTCGCATGGATATCTTCTAATGTAGCACTAGCTTGTTGTTGGTCACTGATTTGCTCTTCCAACTTAGCATGCGCATGCTGTAGTTGTGCAGCGTGTTTCACTTCAGCTTCTTTATATTGCCTTGTTATTGTCTCAATTTCTTTTTGTGCCTTGCTTTGAGATTCCTCAAGTTCGCCTACAAGACTAGCATTTTTATTTTCTGATTCTTCTAACTGGTTATTAAGCGACTCGATATTTTCTTCGGTGCTCGATAGCTTATCTAAGAGGATAGATTTTTCTTGTTCAAACTGTTTGCGTTTTTTCTGAAGCTCAGCTTCGTCGATGTGTAAATTGTCTAATTTATTCTGCAAAGATTGTTTTGCAGACTCAAGCTCTTCGATTTGCGAGCGCATCATTGCCACATCTTCTTGATCGGCGAGAGCAGAATCCAAATTCTCTTGCAATGATTGTTTATCTTTCTCTAATTCAGAAAGTTGTGATCTCAGCTCCTGAGTTTCAGTGCCGGCAGAATCAATATTGGATTGTGCTGATTCAAGGTTCTGCTGCAGTTGCGCCATTTCTTTTTGCAGGCGAGAGTGTTCCTCACTTAGGGAGTCATATTGTTGTGACAAGTCTTGGTGATTTTCTACACCTGCTTTTAAAGCAGTGATTTCTATCTCGTACGTGGAGATTTTATCTTCAAGTTGTTGTTGCGTTTTATTTAGTTCATCAGTGTGTTTCTGCAGCGAGGCTTCTGTATTTTCCTGCGAAGCAATTTCACTCTTCAGCTCAGCAATTTGACTATTGCTGGATACTAAATCATCTTCTTTTTGCGTAAGTTGTTTTTCAAGCTGCTCGACTTTTTCCTCTGCAGAAGACAGAGCAGAATGCAGTTCGCCTAATTCATGTTGCTTCGTTTCCTGGTTGTCTTTGAGGCTAGACTCAAGTTCATCAATTTTTGTTTGTAGTTGCTCGCGCAAATGAGAAGATTGATTTAGCTCGGACTGTAGTGACGTTAACTCTGATGATTTTGATTTTACTTCATCTAGTAATCGAGAAACTTCGGCGTCGATTTCACCTTCTAAAGAAACCTTGATTCTTTCATTTTCCCGCGCGGCTTCTTCTAGCTTCAGTTTGAGCTCATGATTATCTTGCTCTAGCGTTCTAGATTGACGGTGCGAATCTTCCAAATGACTACTTAAGTCTTTGATTCTGTCTTCGAATTTATTATTGCTTTCTGTCAGCTTACTTTTTAGTGACTCCAGTTCATCTTGCGTAGCGTTTTGCTGTGCTAAGAAGTCATTCTTTTCGGTGTTAAGGTTATCAATGGTGGTTTGCTTGGAACTTAGCTCTTCTGATAGTTGACTGACGACAGATTGTTTCTCAGACAGCTGTTGCTCAACAATAGAAAGTTGTGTTTTAAGCTCTTCACGTTCATCACGAGTGTGTTGATGTTCATTAGATGCTTGTTCTAATTGTTGCTTGAATTTGGCAATAACTTCTTCGTTTGCTTGTGTATTACCGTCGAGCTTGCCACGCAGCATCGTGATCTCTTGTTCGGCGCGTCGTTGTGCAGTAGAGACTTCATCGAGTTGTGCATTGGTTCGCGCTATTTCTTCTTGATGCACGGCTAGTTCGGCTTTGGCTTTATCAGCTTCGTTGTTCGCTGTTTCAAATTCTTTTTGTGCTTGCTGCAGCTGGTTTTCTATGTCGGCAAATTTTTCTGTGTTTTCTGCTAGCTGAGCTTGTAACACAGAAATTTTATGTTGTTGCTCGCTATCGCTATTTGATTGATTAGCAAGAGCTTCGTCGAGCTGACTTTGAAGTGTCTCAGCTTGGTTATTTAACGTTTGTTTTGATTCTTCTAGTTTGTCGTTTTCTTCGCTTAAGGCTCGGACCTGTTCGACAAGGTTGGTAAGGGTATTCTCAGTTTCCAGCTTGCTTGTGCTAAGCCTGGCAGCATTTTCCTGTTCCTCAGCAAGTGCTTTGGTTAAACGCTCTATTTCAACGAGATTTTGAGCATGATCATTATTTTTGGTGGCTTGAGAGTGTTTTAACTCATTTTGTAGTTTTTCAATTTGCTCATGAGCTTTAAGCTTCGAGTGTGTTAAACGAGTTTCCGATAGTTTGCGCAGGTTGTTTAGTTCATCTCGAAGCTTCTTGATTTCGTCTAAGTGCTTCGCGTTATATGATTCTTCGAAGCCTATTATTTCTGCGCTGGCGCGATTATCTTCTGGTGTTGTTTCTGGCTCTAAACTCAGATGAGTGTCTTCAACAGTATCTGTTTTATCAGCTTTATTACACGTATGGATTAATGACGTATCAACAGTTGAGATACCATTACTTAAAGCGCGTGAATCAATACCATTTTCACCAAGTACAAAGCTTGCTGCGGCGCTGTTATGGCCGTTATTGCAATAGGTAATATAGGTTGTGGCTTGCTCTAGTTCATTTAGTCTATCCCTGAGTTCCGGCAAAGGAATATGTAGGCTGTCGCGAATATGTTGTACACCATGTTCCGCGGTGCTACGGGTATCAAGCCATTTTGCACCTTGATTGATTAGATCCGTTGCTTCAGAAAAACTAACATGATTCGAAAGTGGATCATTAAGTAGTTCCAGAAAGTCTTTTTTCGCGAGGCGCATAAGTTCGCCTGGCGTTGTCATAGTGATAGTCGCGCTACGTGTATTTTCCGATAGTAAAGCGTCTTCTCCGAAACACGCGCCATCGCCGAGCTCGGCTAAGACAATTTCTTCACCATCTTCGTTGCGACGAGTGACTCGGCATTTACCATATTTAATGGTGTAATAAGCATCACCTTCATCGCCCTGTTTTATAACAATATCGTTGGTGTTTAGCTGAACAGATTCCATGCGCGTTAACATGCGCTGGATATTCATTGGAGGAAGCTTTAAAAAGGTTTCTGATTGCAATAAGCGTGTCATCCAATCATCATCAGCATCATGTGAGTTGATGTCATGGACTTCATAGGCGTTGTCGGACTGGCTGCCAGAATAAACTTCGAGCAGAGTTCTATCGATGGTTGCTATGGTGACGCGGGTTTTAGCTAAAGCGCTTTGCTGACGTGGTTGTGAAGGCGCTAATGGGTAGGCAGCGTCATGGCTACCGGCACGGATGACATTTATCTTTTTACCTTCATGCTGAATTTCAACTTTACCTTCAATAAGGTAAACGGCATTAATATCGTGTTGGCCTTCCTTGAAAAGGTATTTATTTTTTTCGATTTGTTCGATTCGTAAACGCGCTACAACTTCACTAAAGTTGTGCGGTGATAAACCGTCGAGAGGAACAAGCCCTCTAAGCAATTTATTATCGACTAATTGCGGTGCTGCGCCCATTTAACCCACTACTCCACGCTCTAATTAGAACTATCGTCATTCGTCTAGTGGTATTTATACGCAAACTGCGGTTTTTATATTGAGAACGGTGTCACGGATTCGATGAAAATTTGCAAAATTATGTTGAAAATAAACAGATGCCGTTCCCAAAAGTGTTGAGATTGAATAACTTGTTATTGGTCGTAGGCGTCTAAATTCGGCGATTAGTGTGCCGTTAAGTGGGTATGAATGTGAGCGTGAAATGTCATTTCGCGCTATCATAATGCCAAATAAAGCAACCCCACTATTGATATCCCAAAGGTAATAGTTATTTCTGATCTGGTTATTATTCCTCGTTCGCAGCACACTGTTTCTCGCAAGCAGATTAGCGAACATGCACTAAAAGTCTTATCAGTTTTACGCCGTGCGGGTTTTGACGCGTATCTAGTAGGTGGTTGTGTAAGAGATCTGTTGGTGGGAGGCATACCAAAGGATTTTGACGTTGCCACCAATGCGCACCCTGACCAGGTAAAGTCAGTATTCAATAATTGTCGTTTGATTGGTCGTCGTTTTCGGTTGGCACATGTCTATTTTGGCCGCGAAATTATTGAGGTCGCGACATTTCGCGCTCCTCATCATCAAGAGGGTGAGAGTCTGCAGCATGAGGATGGCAGGGTGTTGCGTGATAATGTTTACGGTACGGAGTTTGATGATGCATGGCGACGAGATTTCACGGTAAACGCGCTGTATTATGATGCTGCAGACGGTTCCGTTCGTGATCACGTTGGCGCTATGGCGGATATCGAATCAAGAACCTTACGCATCATTGGTGAAGCTAACGAGCGATATAAAGAAGATCCCGTGCGGATGTTAAGAGCTATCCGTTTCTCGGCAAAGCTAGATTTCTCAATAGAAGACAAAACAGCTGGGCCAATAAATCAATTAGCATACCTTCTGAAAGACGTGTCTTCATCAAGATTATTTGATGAAGTACTCAAGCTATTTCATAACGCAGCTGCAAAAAATAGTTATGGTTTGTTACGAGATTATGGCTTACTGGCGTATCTATTCCCTTTAACATCTGCTTATTTTGATGACAATAAAGATAGCAGCGCTGAACGTTTATTGCTTGCTTCTCTCGCAAATACTGATTCCAGAATACAGCAAGGTAAATCGGTTACTCCGGCTTTTTTGCTGGCGGCGATGTTGTGGGGCCCTATGCAAAAAGAGTTACAGGCAAAATCATATAATGTGCCTAAACATCAAGCAATACATATAGCCACTGATAAAGTGATGGCGACGCAACTGCAGTATACTTCGATACCCAAGCGCTTTTCTATTATGATGCGGGAGATATGGCAATTACAATCGCGCTTTGAAACGCGTTGGGGTAAACGGCCTGCGCGACTCATGCAGCATCCAAAATTTCGTGCTGCTTATGATTTCCTTGTTTTGCGAGCAGCAGCTGGTGAAATCGAAAAAGAACTTGCGGACTGGTGGACAGAATATCAAGAATGTGATGAAGTGGCGCAAAAACGGATGTTAAAGAAAAACGAAAAACCGACCAGGAAACGTCGGCATCGACGTAAACCCAAACCAAGTGAAACGATAGAAGCATAATTATGAACTACGGCGAGTCGTGTATCGCCTACATAGCATTTGGAGGTAATGTAGGTGATGTGGCTGAAACAATAGGGGCTGCCCGCCATGCTTTGGATGATCTATTTCGTGTCAACCTCGTTGCGCATTCTTCACTTTATATCAGTACGCCACATGGTGATATTGAGCAGGATAACTATATCAATGCCGTTTCCTCTTACCAGACAAGTCTTTCCGCAGAACAACTCTTAAAGGAGATGTTCACAATCGAATTACGATTGGGAAGAACACGTAAGCAAAAGTGGGGACCAAGAACTATTGATCTTGATCTATTGCTGTATGGTCAGAAGGTTATTGAATCAGATGAACTCACTGTGCCGCACCCGCGAATACAGGAACGCGAATTTGTGCTTTATCCGTTAAATGAAATCGCCCCCGAGCTAATGATTCCTGAGCAAGGGTTGGTTTCAGCTTTGACTGCGTGTTGTCCACTAAACGGCCTGCAAAAAATTACCGATGATGAAGATGAAAATACGGAATCGAGTGATGTCTGGTAATGAGTAAATCAAGCGATAGTCCGCGTTTTATCGTTGTCGAGGGGCCAATAGGTGTTGGTAAAACAACATTAGCAAAACGATTGGCCGCTACTTATGGCACGCAGTTGCTACTAGAAGGAGCTGACGAAAACCCTTTTCTCAACCGCTTTTATAAAAATCCACGTGACTCAGCGTTACCAACACAGTTATTTTTTCTATTTCAACGATCAAGACAATTACAAGAGTTACGCCAGGGCGATATGTTTAAACCCATTCGGGTTTCTGATTTCTTGATGGAGAAAGACCGGCTGTTTGCCGAAATTACATTAGATGAAGACGAGTTAAATCTTTATGAACAAGTCTATCAGCATCTTACTTTAGATATGCCTAAACCAGACCTAGTGGTGTATTTACAAGCGCCAGTGGATGTATTGTTAAAGCGAGTAGAGAAACGCGGTAGTGCTTATGAGAAAGATATAACTGCTGAGTATTTACAGCGTGTCAGTGATGCCTATGCGGATTTCTTTTACCATTATCAAAACTCGCCATTGCTCATTGTTAATGCTGCGGAGATTAATCTAGCCGAAGGAAACGCTGATTACGATATGCTACTAGAGCGTATTGAAGAGATAGAGCGTGGTCGCCACTATTTCAACCCCTTGCCTGTTAAACTATAGCCCCTATATTAGAATTATATTCTTCTCAAGTTATTCCTAAGGATTGTCGTGGATCGAAAGCTCACCTTATCAAACATACGTAAAATGAAAGCCGATGGTGAACGTATCGCTTGTCTTACAGCGTATGACGCTGGTTTTGCGCATCTGCTAGACAAAGCTGGTGTCGATATTATGTTGGTGGGAGATTCACTTGGCATGGTAGTTCAAGGTAAAGAATCGACCTTGCCTGTAACGGTTGATGAAATGGTCTATCACAGTCGTTGCGTGAGCGAAGGTAATACTCATGCCTTTGTGCTGGCTGATATGCCCTTTATGAGTTATCCAACACCTGAACAAGCAGTAACGAATGCTGGTCGGTTGATGAAAGAAGGCGCAGCACATGGTGTCAAGTTAGAAGGTGGTCGAGAAATCGTGCCAGTAGTAAAACGTCTCTCACAAGCCGGTATACCTGTATGTGGTCATTTGGGCTTGTTACCACAATCGGTTAATAAATACGGCGGTTATCGTGTACAAGGAAGAGAGCCAGAGCAGGCCAAGCGTATTGTTGAAGATGCGCAGGTATTGCAAGAAGCAGGTGCAGATATGTTGGTGCTGGAGTGCGTGCCGCGTGTATTAACTTCGCAAATCATGTCGGCAGTTGATATACCAGTGATTGGTATCGGCGCTGGCGCTGACTGTGACGGGCAAGTGTTGGTACTCTATGATATGTTAGGTATTACACAGCATGAATTGCCACGATTTGTGCGTAGTTTTATGTCTGAGGCAGATACTATTTCAGATGCTATTACTGCT
This sequence comes from uncultured Thiotrichales bacterium, assembly GCA_964617475.1. Classification (GTDB taxonomy): domain Bacteria; phylum Pseudomonadota; class Gammaproteobacteria. Next base: position 9,788 of record CAZTYM010000029.1, on the reverse strand, counting down.
TACGTCAATGCCGTTAAGCAAGGTGAGTTTCCAGCCCAGGAACATGGCTACGATTAATGCAAAGTTTTGACCGTGTTTCAGCGCTGCGAGCGTTGATTGCCGAGTGGCGTAGTCAAAAACAAACTATTGGTTTTGTGCCCACGATGGGTAACCTTCATGCTGGGCATGCAAGCTTGGTCGAACGCGCACGAGCACGTTGTGATCGAGTAGTGGTGAGTATCTTTGTTAACCCTACACAGTTTGCAGCTAATGAAGATCTCGATGATTATCCGAGAACATTGGAAGATGACAAACATATTCTGGTAGAGCAAGGCGCCGATGCTTTGTTTTTACCAACAGTAGATATATTGTATCCGCAAGGGCTTAATGGCACGACTAAAGTCATCATCGAAGGCTTAAATAATGAACTCTGTGGTGCGCATCGTGATGGCCACTTTGACGGTGTGTTAACCGTTGTTAATAAGTTTCTCAATATACTGACGCCGGATTTATTATTTCTCGGTGAAAAAGACTTTCAGCAATTGTTTCTTGTTAAACAAATGGTCGCCGAACTAATGATTCCGGTAGAAGTGGTCGGCGTGCCGACTTACCGTGAAGATGATGGTTTGGCGATGAGTTCGCGCAACCGTTACCTAAGCAAAAGCAAGCGAGAAAAAGCCGGCGCTTTATATCAAACTCTTAGTGGCGTAAAACAAGCACTACTTGAGGGTAGTAATGACTTTGAGAGCTTAGAGCATGATGCAAAGAAAGCCCTAAAGAAAGCAGGCTTCAAACCAGACTATATTGAAGTTCGTCGCCAACACGACATGGCAAGAGCGGAGCGCGGCGATAATGATTTAGTTGTGCTAGGTGCGGGCAAGCTTGGTAAGGCACGATTGATCGATAATCTGTATTTCTCCCGATAAACATACCCTGATATCTAGCTTAAGCATCAGTTTATGAATAATGTCAGTGGGTCTTTAGCGCCTTTTTTAGGCGGGCTAAATATGGTATAATGCTTTAAATTCAATTACTTACGGTTGCGAAATGCGTATTACCATGCTCCAGGCGAAACTACATCGTGTTCAAGTTACTCACGCTGAAAAAGAATACGAAGGTTCCTGTGCCATTGATTCTGCTTTTCTGGAAGCTTCGGGTATTCGCGAATATCAAAAAATCTCAATTTACAATGTTACCAATGGCGAGCGTTTTGATACCTATGCCATATCTGGTGAAAAAGGCTCAAAAATAATTTCCGTTAATGGCGCCGCCGCGCATAAAGCTGAACCGGGTGATTGCCTGATCATATGTGCCTATGCAGAGCTGGAAGAATCAGAATTAGCCAACTTTAAACCCAAACTTATCTATTTCGACGAAGACAACAATATAAAACGCATAGGCAGCTTCGTACCCACGCAAGTGGCGTAAGTTTTTACTATCTTTTTATTTTAAGGGGTAACAGACCCGTTTTCACAAAGCAGAAAACGAGGTGCTGACCCCTTAAAATAAAATGGTCATCTTAAAAAATTATACTCAGTGACATTTTTCTATCGAAGGAAGTGAGGATAAATATGAACATTGTCGCCTTTGCTGCTAGTACGAGTACCAAGTCTATAAATAAAAAGCTGGTTACCTATGCAACCAGCTTGCTCGAAAATGTCTCGGTCGAAATATTGGATTTGAACGATTATGAGATTCCATTATTTAGCCAAGACAAAGAAGAAGAGCTAGGTCAGCCTCAAGCGGCGATAGACTTTCTTGCAAAACTTAACGAAGCCGAAGCATTAGTCATTTCTTTTGCTGAACATAATGGTTCTTATAGTGCTGCTTATAAAAATCTATTTGATTGGTGCTCGCGTATTCAGCAAAAAGTGTATCAAGATAAATCCGTGATTTTATTGTCTGCCTCGCCGGGAAAAGGGGGTGCTTCGAGCGTGTTAGCGCAAGCGACAAACTCAATGCCATTTTTTGGCGCAGAGGTGAAAGCAACATTCTCATTGCCTAGCTTTTACAATAATTTTGATGTTGAGAACAATAAACTTATAGACAGTGAAATGGATAAAAACTTGCTGGAAACAATGACGAAACTAATTGGGTGATTAAACATTTTGTGTTGTCTCACTCATGTCGATACGCTTTTAATAAACTCTGCGAGTTGCGGACGAATGATATCCCAGGCAAGGGTTGATCGATATTCATCATAGGCCGATAAAGCTAAACTCGAATACCGGTCGTAGTGCTGCATGTGTTTTTCAATATATTCACAATAACCATCGATTTCTTGATCATCAGTAGGAATTAAGTGGCCGTTTATACCATCGCGAATGATAGATGGAATGCCGGCTTGCTTTGAGGCTAAACAAGGAACGCCGAATGCAGTTGCTTCCGCAAGAACATTTCCATAAGTATCAACACGTGAGGGGAATAATAAAAAATGTGATCGCGAAAAGAGGGTTTCGGTCATTTTCCTACCTGAGTCAGAACAAATGTCGATAAATCCAGTAACAACAGTATTCGACGGTAAAGATAGCTGTACGGGTGGTTTATCGCCAACAATAGTTAAACGTACTTTTAGGCCAGTATTAACCAAGCGTTGAGCTATCTCTACTACAGTATCACCACCTTTCATTTTCCAGTTCACTCCGATGAAAAGTAGCTCGCATATCTCCTCAGAACGATTGCTTACTATTTCTGAAATTTGTTCGCGAGGATAGACATGCTTAATATTACCTCCTGTTCGAAGAACATGAACTTTAGCAGGATCGATATCGTAATCATTAATCGCGCTGTCGGCTGCCCATTGTGATCTGAAAAGAGCCAATCTACAGTTTTCAAGAGCGGCTTTTTCTGTCTCATGACCAAGCTTAATCGAACGCGCTGACGTATTAGCAAAATCTCTATGAACCTCTAACGCGCCGGCGAACGTAGAGTCTCGCCATACGATAATAGGTAGCTTGGTGCGTAAAGCAGCAAATGGCCTTGTGGTATTTCCCAAAAGCACATCAATATTATTTTTATTTGCTTGATTACCAATATGATCAGCTTGGCGTTTGAGAAGGCTAGATTCAAACTGCGGCAACAGTCGTTTACCAGACAATTTATTGTAAATTTTTGATTTCAGTTGTGAGATAAGACGTGGATTCGGCAATGGACCTAAAAAAGTAGTTGGAAACTGACTGTCAGCAAGCATATTAGCAATACTAAGCGCATTGCTAATATGACCATATTCGTTCTTACACCATTTACCTTCAGCGTATATATTCTCAATAGTGACATAACCAACTTTTGGTGGCATCAGGTGCAAGTCTCAGTTATTTATTAGACATATTAGTCGGTTATTTTCAGAAAATAGTTAGCGCGGGAAGCTAGGTGTAGTTTATTTCGCTTTGCCCTGAATAGGTCATTCCCGCGTGCCCTTAATAGGACCCGATAAGGATCCTATTAAGAAGTACTCTCGTGGAAAAAGAGGGAACCCAAAGAGCTTATAAGAATCATTTCGCCGCTTACTTCGTAAGCTGATGCGACTTACTTTTTTTATATAAAGTAAGCAAAAAACTGGCTCCTGATCAGTCGCCCCTCCGGGTTCCCTCGCTCATACTCGAAATACACGGGCCTGCGGAACTCGCTCGTTGCACTTGCTCAAACAGTCCTCGGCCTAATCGCGTATTTCCAGCACTCGCTCGGCGCCTGATAAAGTCGCTAATCAAAAATATATCAAATAGATATAATGATGTAGCAGGTCAAATTATCGCATCAGCGGAAATGGTTGCTGGTGTTTGAATACTTATTTTTATTAAGAATTACTATCGATAAATAAAAGGATTTAATTATGTATGTTGATAAAAATTTTAAAAAGCTTATTTATTTAGGCGAAGACTCCGATCGCTTAGCCGAAGAAATTAGAAATATTAGTCAGTACGCAAATTTTATATATAAAAAAGAACAAGATTTGAGCTCAACATTCTATGATGCTTACAAAGCTATGGCATTAACTGCTGAGAGATTTGAGAGAAAGTATAGTGACATTTTGCAGAATGGCATACCTTACTTTGATGATGGAATTGCAGGTTTTGCAAATGAGAGAGAGCACTTTCGCGAAAAAGTCGAAAGAGGCGGTGATTTTTTGCTAGAGTTGGATACACCAGAGATTTCTATATTTTTTAAGACTTTTTTTCTTTTAGGTAAGACCACTTTAGATAAGTTGATGCCTTTTTATTCTTATCGTTTTTATGATCAGATAAATCAATTTTCGAATAAGGGTAGTAGATTGATAAAAGCAGTTAAGAAAAACCATAGAATTGAAAATAAAAAGGACTTTGTTAGTCTCATTGAAAATGCAAAAGAAAAATGGATTGATGAATTTATTCGTCTTAGAGATAAGTATGCACATTATACTAACTTAGAAGAATACAATAGTTTTTCAATTAATATCAGTTCCTTCTTTAAGAAGGATATAAAGAGTGCTAATGATTTTAATCCACCAAGAATTAAGATTGATAATGAGTATATAAATGCTTCTGAATATATATTTTTTATCAAACGAGAAATTCAGGAATTTTCGAGAGAGTTCATTAAGTTGTGTGATTTTAATCAGCAGAGAAGGCCTAAGTGCTACTTGCAATGCAGTTGTGGCTACGAGTTTGCTAAAAAAGTTAAACAACCTGATGGTGATTATAAATTAAAGACTGTTGGAGATGTTCCATTGCGCGTAATAAGTAATATAGAGGGTTATGGTGTTTTGGTTTGCCCTAAGTGTGGTGAAGACACAGATACCGATCTTGATGTCTGGCGCGAATCTGGATATACAATATAGATCTGATTCAGTATAAGTAAAAATGGGAATATAAATCACATTACCTGACTCGTCGATTCCCGCGACTTTATCAGCTGCCGAGACGCGCAGTGAAACGCGGAGTATGGCGAGGACTGTCTGAGCGAGTGGCACGAGCGAGTTCCGCAGCCACCGCGTTGAGCGAGCATCGCAGGGAATCGCCGGGACGGCGACAGCTGATTAGGAGCAGAGTTTTTGCCTACTTTTTACACAAAAAGTAGGTCGCGCAAGCGCCGTAGGCGCGGCGAAATAGTTTTTCTGGATTCCCTCTTTTACCCCGAGAGTACTTCTTAATAGGATCCTTATCGGGTCCTATTAAGGGCGCGAGGGAATGACATATCCGTGATGTGAAGAAAAATTAGTTATTTTTGTCTTCTTTATCTTTCGACTTTTTATTATCGTCTTTTTTCACCACCGGTGGTGGTGTTAACTGTCCTTCAGACACCACATCAAACCAGCTTAGATGTTGTCGCCAAACTTCCTTCTTAACGTGATCAGGCTTTTTGATATCCATCGCGATTAGCCCGTATTCCTCATACCCGCTGCTATTGCATTAATCGTGCGCAGTAATGGTTTTAACAGTTCTTTTGCTTCATCGCTATTGTCATCTAAATTACGGAACCGCTCTATCAATGTAATTTGAATATGATTCAACGGGTCAAGGTAAGGGTTACGTCTTGCAAGAGATAAGGCTAACGACGGGTTATCGCCAATTAAGGAATCTAGTTCGGCAACATCGAGTACACTTTTCTTTACGCGTTGATATTCTTTATCAATAGTCGCAAAGATGGTTTTTGCATTGTCCTGGTCATGGGCGAGTTTTGAATACTCTTGCGCAATAATCATATTGGCTTTGAATAAGGCCATTTGAATATTGCTTAATAATGCTCTGAAGAAAGGCCAGTCTTTATACATAGCTCTTAGCTTCGCTATACGCTCGGGGTCGTTTTGATGCCAGTCGGCAAGCGCTTTACCTACGCCATACCAGGCGGGTAGGGTATGGCGCGATTGCGCCCAACCGAATACCCACGGAATAGCACGTATCGAGCTTTTTGAGCGCGATGATTTTTTACGATGGCTCGGACGTGAGCCAATATTCATCATGCCGATTTCGGTGACTGGCGTAGATTCATAGAAATAATCCAAGAAACCATCCGTTTGTTCGGTAAGTGTGCGATAGGCTTTTTCACCTGTTTTGGTGAGTTCGGCCATAATGTCGCAATATTCTTGGTTATCCGGTGCGGGTGGTTCTATCAAGCAACGGCTGGCCTTGATTAAGCCAGTCACACCCATAGTGATTTCATATACCGCGGTTTCAGCGTTGCTGTATTTATACGATAAGACTTCACCTTGTTCGGTAAACTTGATTTCACCATGTACCGTGCCTAGTGGCTGTGACAAGATGGATTCATGGGTTGGGCCACCGCCACGGCCGATAGTGCCACCACGACCATGGAATAAACGACATTGGATATTATGTTCGTCCGCCAGAGAAGTCATTTCTCGCTGAGCGTGGTAAAGCAACCAGTTGGACGCCAGTATGCCACCGTCTTTACAAGAATCAGAATAACCCAGCATAACTTCTTGTAGATTACCGGATGCTTGCAGTAAGCCAAGGTAGACTGGGTTATTAAAGAGTTCTCCCATTACGGGTCGTATATGTTCTAAGTCTTCTATGGTTTCAAACAGTGGGCTCGGCGTAATATCACAAAACCAGCCAGATTCAGTTTTGCCGAGTAAGCCAGCTTGTTGTGCCAATAACATAACTTCCAATACATGGCTGGCGTTATGCGTCATGGAGATGACATACTGGCCAAATGACTTGGCGCTGATTTCTTTGCGCATGTTAGCGACAACGTGAAAGACATCTAGCGTTTCTTGCGTTAATTCGCTGATATTTGATGCGCCTGAAACGATGTCTGCTCCTTCATCGATAAGCTGCGTCAGCGTTTTACTGCGCTCATCGTTAGACATAGCATCGTAATCGATATGCCGTACTTTCAGTAACTCTGCAACGGCTTCAGTATGACGTGTTGATTCTTGGCGTAGATCAAGATGCATTAAGTAGAAGCCAAAGGTTTCTACTAAACGAATAAGGTCTTTTAGTTCTGCATCTGCGATCTTGTCGGCATTATGACTGCGTAGCGAAGCCTGGATTAGTTTAAGTTCTTCTAAAAATTCATTCTCGTCTTGATAAGCAGCAAAGGATTCTACTGACTTATTCTCAAGTTTGCCTTTGATTTGGATGAGGTTGCCTTCCAGTTTATAGCGCATAAAGTAAAGCTTGCGGCGATAGGGCTCGTTACGAAAACGGTTGGCGCGATCTTTAAGCACTCTTTCGGCAAGTGTTTCATCTTTCGCTAAGCTGGCGCAAAAATCTTTGGTAGGGGTGATGAGATCATTGGAGTGTGTCAGTGTATGGCTAAGTCGGCGAATACGTTTAATATAGTGTAATAGGGCAACTCGTGAATGCATGCGTACAGCCATGGCTGTAGTTTCGGGTTTGACGTAGGGATTACCGTCTCGATCACCACCTATCCACGAACCAAATTTAAGAAAACTCGGTACTGTTAAAGTGTTTTCACCATAACTGCGTTGAATGCCTTTTTCAAAATAACGATAAATTTGTGGAATGGCGTCAAATAAACTTTCTTCGAAATAGTACAAACCGTTTTTAATTTCATCGGCTACGGTTGGTTTGAAAGTACGAACCTCATCGGTAGACCACAATACTTCGATTAAAGTTTGTAGCTCTTGGGTTATTTCTTCACGCTGTTCACGGCTCAGGCGGGTATCTGATAAGTCTTCAGCTTTGAGAAAGATTCGACGTAGCGAATCCATAATCGTATGTCGCTTTGCTTGCGTTGGGTGTGCGGTAATCACCGGCATAAAGCAAAGTTTGTTTAAGAGTTCTTGTGCTTGTTCTTGAGTAATACCATCGCTATGCAGTTCGCGCAGAGTGGCCTCGAACGACCCGTCCCATAGTGGTCCGCCTTTTTTTACCGCTGTGCGACGCTCGCGATGCTGATGTGCTTCTTCAGCGAGGTTAACCAGCTTAAAGTAGGAGCTAAATGCACGGATGACGTTAGTCAGGGTTTTATCGTCAAATTTATTGATAACGCGGTTAAGCTGCTCGCGCTTGGCCGGGTTTTCTTCGTCACGTAAGCGAATAAAGCCTTTGCGCAGCGTTTCTACCGCTTTTAATACTCTAGGGCCTTCTTGCTCTCGGATGACATCGCCGAGCAAATTGCCAAATAGTCTGACGCGAGAGCGTAGTTGTTTATCACTCATAATAATTTCTAATGGGTTTGTTGCGGTTAGCCGCGGAATGTTAACGCTTTATTATATAGGTCTAGATAAGCTCTGGCGCTGATATTCCAGCTGTAATCTTTTTCCATGCCGACTTTTACGATTTTTTTCCACATTCGAGGCTGCTGAAATAAGTTTAATGCTCTGGTTACTGCCCGCTCGAAATGAGTTAATTTAGGTTCATCAATAACAAAGCCGGTTGCAGTCTTATCACGCAAATTGGCCTTTGTAGCGTCGTTTACGGTGTCTGCCAGGCCGCCCGTATTATGGACAATAGGTACAGTACCATAGCGTAGACTATAAATCTGGTTCAAGCCGCAAGGCTCAAATCGCGACGGCATTAAAAAGATGTCGGCGCCAGCTTCAATTTGGTGCGCCATGGGTTCATCGTAGCCGATGGTAAAGGCAAATTTAGATGAATTTCTGGCCACTATTCGAGACATCGATTCTTCGAATTCACTGACACCGCTGCCGAGTCCGACAAATTGCACTTTTTGGCGGCTGAGTTTAGGCAGTAAATCGATAACGAGGTCGATCCCTTTTTGCTCGACCATGCGGCAGACGATGCCTAACATCGGAATGGTGGCATCGACTTCAAGCCCCATCTTTTTTTGCAAATCGATTTTGTTCTGGCGTTTAAAACGAAACGTGCTGTAGTCGTATTGTCTGCTGATTAGCATATCGTTGCGCGGATCCCAGACGCTATAGTCGACGCCATTTAATATGCCGCTTAAGCGATCTTGACGCTGTTGCAGTACTCCTTCCATGCCGCAACCAAATTCCGGAGTACAAATTTCCTTGGCGTAGCTAGGGCTCACGGTATTGATCAAGTCGCTATGCACTATGCCACCTTTTAAAAAGGAAATATTGTCATAGAACTCCATGCTTTCCACCGTCCATAGTGATTTGGGTAATGTGGTTTTCGCAAATTGCTGCCATTTAAACAAGCCTTGGTAGGCCATGTTATGGATTGTAAAAACACTTGCGGGGCGCTGCGATGAGGACGGTTTATTATGTCTGATCAGCGCTGGAACCAAACCAGTTTGCCAGTCATTGCAATGGACGATATCGGGCTGCCAGTTTAATTTGGCATTGTTGAGCGCGATATGAGTGACGATCTGGCTAAAAGTAGCAAAACGCTGTGCGTTATCTGGCCAGTCATTACCATTTTTATCACTGTAGGGTTGGCCATCTCGGTCAAATAAATGCGGTGCATCGACCAGCCATAAAATGACATTACTATTGTTGAATTTTCCTTCAAGAATGCGCACAGATGGGTGATCAGGTGAGATTTGACTGCTGACTAAGGTCAGCCTACCCACTTTAGCAATGATATCGCGATAAGCAGGCAAGACCACCCGAACTTCAGCATGATGTTTGCTAATTTCTAACGGTAACGCACCGGCAACGTCACCGAGACCGCCGGTTTTAATCAAAGGGTGAGCTTCGCTTGCCGCGAATAAAATTTTAAGCATTTGGATACGACATTTTATACTTTGTTAACTAACAATCTGTCACAATGACTTCGGTAATGTAAGGTCGGCCAGATTTCGCTGGTAGTTAGGAAATGTCCTAATGAATTCCGATACTTAGATTTAAAGTTGGGCCTTTTGTGACCGATTAAACACTATACGTGAATACTGTGTCCACGTGATATCGAATTCCAGGG
>CAZTYM010000028.1:0-32549 GCA_964617475.1 uncultured Thiotrichales bacterium | reverse complement strand
ACGTGAAGGTGGCCGCACCGTTGGCGCCGGCGTCGTCGCAAAAATTGTTGAGTAGGTGGTATGGAAGGTCAACGTATACGAATTCGTTTAAAGGCATTTGATCATCGCTTGATTGATCAGTCAGCGCGTGAAATTGCAGATACTGCAAAACGTACTGGTGCACAAGTGAAAGGTCCTATTCCTTTGCCTACCAAAAAAGAGCGTTTTACCGTGTTGATTTCTCCGCACGTCAATAAAGATGCACGAGATCAATATGAAATTCGCACGCATAAGCGTTTAATGGATATTGTTGACCCTACAGATAAAACTGTTGATGCGTTGATGAAGTTGGATCTAGCTGCGGGTGTTGATGTACAGATCAAATTAAATTGATCTAGTAGAGATATTTACAGTTAGAGAGTTTTGAGGTTTTGATATGACTATTGGTGTAGTAGGACGTAAAGCAGGTATGACGCGCATCTTTACCGATGCAGGTGAGTCAATCCCTGTGACCGTGATAGAGGTCGCGCCTAATCGTGTTACTCAGGTGAAAAGCCAAGACACTGATGGCTATAGAGCACTACAGGTGACTACCGGTTCTCGTCGCGCCTCACGTGTTACCAAGCCAATGGCGGGTCATTTCGCTAAAGCAAATGTTGAAGCTGGTCGCGGTACTTGGGAGTTTCGTTTAAACGATGGTGAAGGCGAAGATATTACTGTTGGTCATGCGTTTGGTGTAGATGTGTTTGCTGATGGCGATGCCGTTGACGTTGCTGGCACTACTATTGGTAAAGGTTACGCGGGTGTTGTAAAGCGTCATCATTTTGCAATGAAAGATGCTACCCACGGTAACTCTATTAACCATCGTACACCTGGTTCTATCGGTCAAAACCAAACACCTGGTCGCGTGTTTAAAGGTAAGAAAATGTCAGGTCATATGGGTAACGTTCGTCGAACCACCCAAAACCTTGAAGTGGTTAGAGTTGACGCAGAAAGAAGTTTGCTCCTAATCAAGGGCTCAGTGCCTGGTGCAGCTGGTGGTGATGTCATCATTACTCCGGCTATTAAGGTACGAAATAAAGGCTAGAGAATAATAATGGATATCAATTTACGATCCGCAAATGGCGATAGTGCAGGAACGATTTCTGTTTCTGATGCTACGTTTGATCGCGAATATAACGAGGCATTAGTGCATCAAGTCGTCACTGCATTCCAGGCCGCAGGCCGTGCTGGAACTAGCCAACAAAAGACTCGAAGCGATGTGCGTGGTGGTGGTATTAAGCCTTGGCGTCAAAAAGGCACGGGTCGGGCCCGTGCTGGTACCAGTCGCAGCCCGATCTGGCGCGCTGGTGGTGTCACGTTTGCATCTCGTCCACGTGATTATTCGCAGAAGGTAAATCGCAAAATGTATCGTGGTGCGATTTCATCAATGCTGTCAGAACTGTTGCGTCAAGAACGCCTGGTTGTTGTTGATGAGTTCTCGCTTGATGAAATCAAAACCAAAGGTTTATTGGCTAAATTAAGTGGTTTAGGTGTGGACAATGCTCTAATCATTGTTGAGCCAGGTGATAACGAAAAACTCTATTTGTCAGCACGCAACTTATATCGCGTTGATGTCTGTGATGTTGAAGAGCTTGATCCTGTTGCGTTGATTCGTTTCGGTCATGTGGTTGTTACCGCCGGTGCATTGAAAAAAATTGAGGAGCGTCTGCAATGAGTGAGCAACGTTTAATGCAGGTTTTATTAAGTCCTCATATTTCAGAAAAAGCGACTAATGTTGCCGAACAAAACAGCCAAGTCGTATTTCGTGTCGCTTCTGATGCGACTAAGCAGGAAGTAGCGAAGGCGGTTGAGTTGATGTTCGAAGTTAAGGTTAAAGGCGTGCAAATTGCCAATGTTAAAGGTAAGACACGCAATTTTCGCCAGATTCCAGGACGTCGCCCTAGCTGGAAAAAGGCTTATGTCTCGCTGGCAGAAGGTCATGATATTGACTTCCTTGGCGCGCAATAATTAAGAGTTGAACGGATAAGTTATGCCTACAGTAAAGACTAAACCTACCTCAGCCGGACGTCGTTTTGTCGTTAAGGTTGTTGGTGCAGACCTACACAAAGGTGCACCGCATAGCGCTTTATTAGAAAAAAAATCTAAGAAGGGCGGTCGTAACAATAATGGCCGCATTACTGTGCGTCATCATGGTGGTGGTCACAAGCAGCATTATCGCGTTATCGATTTTAAACGTAATAAAGACGATATTCCTGCCAAGGTAGAGCGCTTAGAATACGATCCCAACCGTAGCGCACATATTGCTTTGTTGCTTTATAAAGATGGTGAGCGCCGTTATGTCTTGGCACCTAAAGGCGTTAAGGCTGGTGATGAAGTGATTTCTGGTATTACCGTGCCTATGAAGACCGGTAACTGTATGCCAATCAGAAATATCGTAGTCGGTAGCCAGATTCACAATATTGAATTAAAACCTGGTAAAGGTGGCCAAATTGCACGCAGTGCCGGTGCTACTGCTCAGCTAGTTGCACGTGAAGGTGAGTACGGCATTATCCGTTTACGCTCAGGTGAGATGCGTAAGGTTCACGTTGAATGTCGTGCAACCATTGGCGAAGTCAGTAATTCAGAGCACGGCTTGCGCTCATTAGGTAAAGCCGGTGCCACTCGCTGGCGCGGTGTTCGTCCAACCGTTCGCGGTGTGGTCATGAACCCTGTTGATCACCCACACGGTGGTGGTGAAGGTCGTACTTCTGGTGGTCGTCATCCTGTGACACCTTGGGGTGTACCAACCAAGGGTTATAAAACCCGCAAGAACAAGCGTACTGACGATCTGATTGTTCGTCGCCGCAACCGTAAATAAGCATCGTAAGTAATAAGTATTAGGAGTTAACTTTGCCACGTTCAATTAAAAAAGGTCCTTTTATTGACCTACACCTTAAAAAGAAGGTAGATGACGCGGTTGCTAACAATAATCGACGCCCTATTAAAACTTGGTCTCGTCGTTCTATGGTTACACCTGAAATGGTTGGTTTGACCATCGCCATCCATAATGGCCGTCAACATGTTCCTGTGTTGATTTCAGAAAACATGGTCGGTCACAAGCTTGGTGAATTTTCAGCGACGCGCACTTTCCGTGGTCACGCTGGTGACAAGAAGGCGAAGTAGAGGTTTTTATGGAAACAAGTGCACGTTTACGCCATAGCCGTATTTCTGCGCAAAAAGCGCGATTGGTTGCTGATCAGATTCGTGGCCTACCTGTAGACAAGGCGTTACAACTATTAACACTGAGTTCTAAAAAGGGCGCAGTGATTGTTAAGAAGCTTCTCGAGTCAGCCATCGCTAATGCTGAGCATAACGATGGTGCTGATATCGATGAGTTAAAAGTATCTTCTATCTATGTTGATGAAGCTGCAACGTATAAGCGTTTTCGTGCTCGTGCGAAAGGGCGTGGTAACAGAATTTTGAAACGTAATAGCCACATTACTGTGACTGTTGCTGACTAGGATTAAGAGAGCGCATTATGGGTCAAAAAGTTCATCCTACAGGTATTCGTCTAGGTATTGTTAAAGACTGGACGTCAAAGTGGTACGCAGACTCAAGCGACTACGCGGATAATTTGTATACCGATATGAAAGTGCGAGAGCACCTCAAGAAAAAATTATCACAAGCGTCAGTTAGCCGTATTCAAATCGAGCGCCCTGCTAAAAACGCACGCATTACTATTCACACAGCCCGTCCAGGTATCGTGATTGGTAAAAAAGGTGAAGACGTAGAAGTACTGCGTAAAGAAGTTGGCGCGATGATGGGTGTGCCTGTACATATTAACATTGAAGAGATTCGTAAGCCTGAGTTGGATGCGCAATTAGTTGCTGAAAGCGTTGCTCAGCAAATCGAACGCCGGATTATGTTTCGTCGTGCCATGAAGCGTGCCGTATCGAATACTATGCGTCTTGGTGCACAAGGTATAAAGATTAAAGTCGGTGGCCGTTTGAACGGCGCTGAAATTGCTCGTAGTGAGTGGTATCACGAAGGTCGTGTACCGCTGCACACATTACGTGCTGATATCGATTATGGTTTTGCAGAAGGTTTAACTACCTACGGCATTATTGGTGTCAAAGTATGGATATTCAAAGGCGAAGTATTTGCCGGCGAATCACAAGAAGAAGAGACTGCCGTTGCAGCAAAATAAGTAGCGATTAGATTATTTTTTGGATTTGATTAATGTTACAGCCGAAACGTACAAAATTTAGAAAGCAGCGCAAAGGTAGAAACCGCGGTTTGGCTACCGTTGGTAATGCCGTGAGCTTCGGAGAGTTTGGTCTTAAAGCTACTGAACGTGGCCGTATTACTGCACGCCAAATTGAAGCCGCTCGTCGTGCGATGACCCGTCATATTAAACGTGGTGGTAAGATTTGGATTCGTATTTTCCCAGATAAACCTATTACTAAAAAGCCTTTAGAAGTGCGTATGGGTAAAGGTAAAGGTAATGTTGAATATTGGGTATCACAAATCCAGCCTGGCCGTATGTTGTACGAAATGGAAGGTGTTTCAGAAGAAATAGCGCGTGAGGCGTTTAAGTTAGCTGCAGCTAAGTTGCCTGTTGCTACTACGTTTGTATCGCGGACGGTGATGTAATGAAAACTTCAGAGTTGCGCGAAAAAGATATGGCTGCTCTTAATCAAGAGTTAAGCGATTTATTGAAAGAGCAGTTTAATCTGCGTATGACCCACGGTACGGGCCAGTTAGGTCAGTCTCATTTACTGACAGAAGTGCGCCGTAATATTGCGCGCGTTCGTACCATCATTAACGAGAAGGCAAGAGCTGAAAATGGCTGATTCAGATATGAAAGTCGTCCGTACCTTAGTGGGTAAAGTGACTAGCGACAAAATGGATAAGACGATTACGGTTTTAGTAGAGCGTAAAGTTCGTCATCCTATATATAACAAATTTATTAAACGTTCGACAAAGCTTCATGTTCATGATGAAAACAATGAAGGTCGAATTGGCGATAAAGTTTCAATAGTTCAGACTCGCCCGATTTCCAAGTCTAAATCATGGCGATTGGATAAAGTTGAGTCGAGTGCCAGCTAGGCATAGTTAAGATAACGAGCATAAAGGTAGTTTGGCATGATTCAAATGCAATCGATATTGGACGTAGCGGATAATAGTGGTGCCCGTCGTCTTATGTGTATCAAAGTATTAGGCGGTTCACATCGTCGCTATGCTGGTATCGGTGATATCGTAAAAGTGAGTGTTAAAGAAGCGATTCCTCGCGGTAAGGTCAAAAAAGGTGATGTTTTTAATGCCTTGATTGTACGTACTCGTAAAGGCGTGCGCCGTTCTGATGGTTCGTTGATTCGTTTCGATGGTAATGCTGCTGTGTTGTTAAATGCTCAGCTTCAACCGATTGGCACACGTATTTTTGGTCCGGTTACCCGTGAACTACGTAGCGAGAAGTTTATGAAAATCGTTTCGTTGGCACCGGAAGTATTATAGGCATATAGAGTTACTGTCATGCGTAAGATTAGAAAAGGTGATGATGTCATCGTCACTGCAGGTAAAGATAAAGGTAAGCAAGGCACTGTTAACCGCGTAATGCCCAATGATCGCGTGGTCGTTGGTGGTATTAATATGGTTAAGCGTCATACCAAGCCTAACCCAAACATGGGTGTGGCTGGCGGTATTGTTGACAAAGAAATGCCTATTCATATTTCTAATGTGGCATTGTTCAACCCTATCACTAAGAAAGCTGATCGTATCGGTATTAAGACACTTGAAGATGGCACTAAAGTGCGTTTCTACAAGTCAAACAATGAAGTCGTGGATGTGTAAGCCATGAGCAGATTACAAGATTTTTATAAAGACACCGTTGCTAAGAAACTGCAAGAGCAGTTTGGCTATAAGAGCGCGATGGAAATTCCTAAGATCACTAAGATCACTTTAAACATGGGTGTTGGTGAGGCAATCGGTGACCGTAAAGTTATCGAACATGCCGTTGGTGATATGACCAAGATTGCGGGTCAAAAACCCATTGTCACTAAGGCTCGAAAATCGATAGCGGGTTTTAAAGTACGTGAAGATTGGCCGCTTGGTTGTAAAGTGACATTACGCCGTGAACGTATGTATGAATTTTTGGATCGTTTGATTAGCGTAGCTATTCCACGTATTCGAGATTTTCGCGGATTAAATGGTAAGTCTTTTGACGGTCGTGGTAACTATAGCATGGGCGTAAAAGAGCAAATCATGTTTCCGGAAATCGACTACGATAAGGTTGATACCTTGCGTGGCTTGGATATTACGATTACTACTACAGCACGTACTGACGAAGAAGGGCGTGCGTTGTTAGCAGCATTTAATTTCCCAATTAAGAGTTAGTTTTATGGCAAAGAAATCGATGGTTAATCGCGATCTCAAACGTATGAAAACGGTTGAGCGTTTCGCGAAGAAACGAGCAGAGCTAAAAGCAAAAATCAAAGACATGAATTTGTCGGATGAAGAGCGTGAAGAGGCGCAAAGAAAATTTCAATCTTTGCCGCGCAACGCCAGCCCATGCCGTGTTCGCCATCGTTGCCGTATTAGCGGACGTCCACATGGTTTTTACCGTAAATTCGGTATCGCTCGTAACAAGCTAAGAGAAGCTTCAATGCGTGGTGATGTCCCAGGCTTGGTTAAAGCAAGCTGGTAGTTAGAATTTAAAGGAAAGATTGTATGAGTTTTTCAGACCCTATTGCAGATATGTTAACCCGCATTAGAAATGCACAAATGGTTTCTAAAGCGACTGTCAGCATTCCTGCTTCTAAAGAAAAAAAAGCGATTGCTGACGTATTGCTAGACGAAGGCTATATCAGTTCTGTTGCTGTTGATGATAGCGGCAAATTTTCTTCAATTGATATCGGTTTGAAATACTACGAAGGTAAGCCTGTTATTGACGAGATCAAACGTATCAGTCGTCCAGGTTTGCGTATATATAAAGGTAAAGGCGAACTGCCAGTAGTAAAAGGTGGTTTGGGTGTGGCTATCATTTCTACGTCAAAAGGCGTGATGACAGCTAAAAATGCCGCTGCACAAGGTGAAGGCGGCGAAGTGATTTGTACGGTTTCTTAAGGTAGAGCAAGATGTCACGTGTAGCCAGTAGTCCTGTTGCTATTCCATCTGGAGTTAAGGTGGATATCAATGATGGACACTTAAAAATTAAAGGTCCTAAAGGCGAAATGGAACGCACGCTTCATCCAAGCGTTGCTATCGCTATGGAAGATGACAGCTTAAATTTCTCAATGAAAAAAGAAGGCGATAGCAAGGCTATGGCCGGTACTATGCGTTCACTCGTTAACAATATGGTTGTTGGCGTAACACAAGGTTTTGAGAAGAAACTAACTCTTGTTGGTGTCGGTTATCGGGCTCAGGTTAAAGGCAAAGTACTGGATTTAACGCTTGGTTTTTCTCACCCTGTTGAGCATGCCATTCCAGAAGGTATAAAAATTGAAACACCGAGTCAGACTGACGTAGTCGTGTCTGGCCCAGACAAACAGAAAGTGGGTCAAGTTGCAGCAGAGATTCGTGCTTATCGTCCGCCAGAGCCTTACAAAGGCAAGGGTGTACGTTACGCCGATGAACGTATTTCGCTAAAAGAAGCGAAGAAGAAATAAGAGGCCTTAAAGTACTATGGCTAGTAAAGCTCAATCAAGATTACGTCGCGCTCGTCGCACACGTGCTCATATTAAAACGCTGGGTAAACATCGTTTGTGTATACACCGCACGCCACGTCACATATATGCGCAAGTGATTGCGCCTAATGGGCACGAAGTTGTTGCTAGCGCAGCAACTGTTCAGGCTGCGATTCGAAAAGATGTGAAATACACGGGTAATGCAGATGCTGCGAAAGTAGTAGGTGCGAGTTTGGCAAAGGCTGCTTTAGACAAAGGTATTAAACAAGTAGCATTTGATCGTTCTGGATTTCGTTATCACGGTCGCGTAAAGGCTCTCGCTGATGCTGCGCGTGAAGCGGGTCTTGATTTTTAACGGTTTTTAATA
The DNA here is from genome assembly GCA_964617475.1 of uncultured Thiotrichales bacterium. Lineage (GTDB taxonomy): Bacteria > Pseudomonadota > Gammaproteobacteria. The sequence goes on along the minus strand of CAZTYM010000028.1, from coordinate 24,539 downwards.
AGGTATTTGGCATGGCAAGTTATGATGGTCAACCCACAGGTGATGGGTTAAACGAAAAACTAGTTGGTATTCGACGTGTTGCCAAAGTAGTAAAAGGTGGTCGTCAATTCGGTTTTTCAGCGCTTACTGTAGTTGGCGACGGTAATGGCCGTGTCGGTTTTGGTAGTGGTAAAGCTCGCGAAGTACCCGCTGCTATCCAAAAAGCTATGGAACAGGCTCGTCGCAATATGGTGACGGTTAAGTTGAATGAAGCAACTTTACAGCATGCAATTATCGGTCGTCACGGTGCTGCAAAAGTGTATATGCAGCCAGCTTCTCCTGGTACTGGAATTATCGCTGGTGGTGCTATGCGTGCTGTGTTCGAAGTATTAGGTGTGCAAGATGTTTTGGCTAAATGTATCGGTTCACCAAATCCCGTGAATGTGGTACGCGCAACGATTGAAGGTTTGAGTTCTATGACTAACCCTGAATACGTTGCTGCTAAACGTGGTAAAAAAGTTAGCGAAATCGTGGGTTAATTCGAGGCAGTCATGGCTAACAAAAAGATTAAAGTTACTCTAGTGCGTAGTACTTGTAAGAGATTAGAGTCGCATAAACAATGTGTGGCTGGTCTAGGTCTACGTCGAATGCATCATACTGTTGAAGTTGAAGACACGCCTAGCGTACGCGGTATGATCAATAAAATTTCATACATGTTGAAGGTAGAAGAGGCTTCGGCCTAGGGAATACTCATGCGTTTGAATGAATTAAGTCCTGGCCAAGGCGCTAAAAAAGTCCGTACACGCGTGGGTCGTGGTATGGGTTCTGGTTTAGGTAAAACCTGCGGCCGAGGTCATAAAGGTCAACACTCTCGTTCAGGTGGTTACCACAAAGTTGGTTTTGAGGGCGGTCAGCAACCATTGCAACGCCGTTTACCAAAAGTCGGTTTTAGTTCGCGTGTGGGTCGTGTCACTGCGGAAATTCGTTTAAGCGAGCTAGCAAAAGTCGATGGCGATGTAGTCGATATCGACAGCTTGTGTAAAGCAAATGTGATAACACGCAATATCACCAGAGCGCGCGTCATACTTTCAGGTGCGATAGATAAAGCATATACCGTGAAAGGTTTGGGCGTGACCAAGGGTGCACGCGCGGCTATCGAAGCTGCCGGCGGAAAAATCGAGGACTAATGTCTAGTTCAGCAGCAGCGCTGGCCTCCAAAATAGGGGGTGGCAACTTAGGTGAGTTAAAGCGTCGCTTGCTATTCGTATTAGGCGCTCTGGTCGTTTTCCGCATTGGTTCATTTTTACCAGTGCCCGGAATCGATCCCGTAGCGTTAGCGGATCTGTTTGAACAACAAAAAGGGACTATTCTTGAATTCGTTAATATGTTTTCAGGTGGTGCCTTAGGCCGAGTGAGTATTTTTGCGCTAGGCGTGATGCCCTATATCTCGGCATCGATTATTGTTCAATTGCTAACGGCTATTAGCCCTAAGCTTGAACAAATGAAAAAAGAAGGTGAAGCGGGTCGCCGTAAAATTACGCAATACACGCGTTATTTTACCTTGGTGTTAGCTACTTTTCAGGCAATCGGTATTTCAATTGCTTTAGAAAGCATGACTGCCGGTGGTGCTACAGTGGTGGTTGAACCCGGTTTTGCCTTTCGTTTTATCGCCGTAGTTACACTGGTTACGGGAACGATGTTCCTTATGTGGCTTGGCGAACAAATGACAGAACGTGGCATTGGTAATGGTATTTCCTTAATTATCTTTGCTGGTATTGTTGCAGGCCTGCCTTCGGCGATTGGTGGCACGCTTGAGTTGGCACGTACTGGTGAGCTTCATGGCGCTTTGGTTCTGGTAATTGTCGCTTTAGCTTTAGCAGTCACCGCGTTTGTTGTCTTCGTTGAAAGAGGACAACGCCGCATAACTGTGAATTACGCGCAGAAGCAGCGCGGTCGTAAAATGTATGCGGGGCAGACTAGTCATTTGCCTTTGAAGTTGAACATGGCTGGTGTGATACCGCCCATTTTTGCGTCGAGTATTATTTTATTTCCAGGCACCATTGGTACCTGGGTTGGTCAGACAGAAGGCATGCGCTGGTTAGGTGATATAGCCGCAGCGTTGTCTCCTGGGCAGCCTTTGTACGTTGGCTTTTATGCCACGGCAATTATATTTTTCTGCTTTTTCTATACGGCTTTGACAGTCAAGCCTAAGGATATGGCGGATAACTTGAAGCGCTCTGGCGCTTTTATTGCCGGGATTCGTCCTGGTGACCAGACTGCTAAGTATATTGATGGCGTCTTGTCTCGATTAACCTTAGCAGGGGCGATTTATATTACAGCTGTATGTTTGTTGCCAGAGTTTTTGATTTTGTATTGGAATGTGCCGTTTTATTTTGGCGGTACATCTCTTTTAATCATCGTTATCGTGGTGATGGATTTTATGAGCCAGGTTCAGGCGCATTTGATGTCTCATCAATACGATGGCTTGATGAAAAAAGCTAATTTAAAGGGCCACGGTCGCCGCGGTATTTAGGTTTTTAGACGGTGGTAAGCGGAGAGAAAGATGAAGGTTCGTGCATCAGTTAAAAAATTATGTCGAAATTGCAAGACAGTAAGACGCAAAGGTGTGTTGCGTGTGATTTGCTCAGCAAACCCACGTCATAAGCAGCGTCAGGGCTAGTTGGCAGTTTTTTTGAGATTGACTGGTATTTTTTCAATAGTTATAATTTCCTGTTTTAATTCGCGCATTTAGCGCGTTATGACAGGTTCTAGGAGATAATCTGTGGCTCGTATTGTTGGGGTAAACGTCCCTGATCACAAACACGCGGAAATTGCTTTGACCGCGATCTATGGCGTTGGCAGAAGTCAGGCCAGAAAGCTATGTGCTGCCACAGGTGTTAATCCTTCTAGCAAGGTCAGAGACCTGACAGAAGACCAGCTTGAGTCACTACGTGGCGAAATTGCTAAAATCCGCGTCGAAGGTGATCTTCGTCGTGAGATTTCAATGAATATCAAGCGTTTAATGGATTTGGGTTGTTATCGTGGTCTGCGTCATCGTCGTGGTTTGACGGTTCGTGGCCAGCGTACCCGCACTAATGCACGTACACGTAAGGGCCCACGTCGCCCAATTCGTAAGTAATTCGGAGTTATTAAATAGATGGCTAAGGCACCTGCACGTTCTGCTAAAAAACGTATTAAGCGCGACGTTTCTGACGGTTGTGCGCATATTTATGCGTCGTTTAATAACACGATTATAACATTCACTGACCGTCAAGGTAATGCGCTTGCTTGGGCAACTGCTGGTGGTTCAGGTTTTCGTGGTTCGCGTAAAAGTACGCCGTTTGCAGCTCAGGTTGCAGCCGAACGTGCAGCAGCGACTGTTAAAGAATATGGCATGAAAAACGTTGATGTGTTTGTAAAGGGTCCTGGGCCAGGTCGCGATTCTGCTGTCCGTGCTATTAATGGCGCCGGTTTCAAGATCAATAGCATCAGCGATGTGACACCGATTCCGCATAACGGTTGTCGTCCGCCGAAAAAGCGTCGCGTTTAGCGGCTTAGAATTGAGGAAGCGTTAATGGCTCGTTATACCGGACCAACTTGTAAGCTGTCTCGTCGTGAAAAGACAGATCTATTTTTAAAGAGCGGTATTAAACCGCTTGATTCAAAATGTCGTGCTGACGTTATTCCAGGTCAACACGGTGCCCGTCGCGGTCGTGTTACAGATTACGGTATCCAGTTACGTGAAAAGCAAAAAGTGCGTCGTTTATACGGCGTGTTGGAAAAGCAATTCCGTAATTACTACAAAAAAGCAGATAGAAAGAAAGGCGCTACCGGTGAAAACCTATTGCGCTTGCTAGAAAGCCGTCTAGATAATGTTGTTTATCGAATGGGTTTTGGTTCAACACGCGCCGAGTCTCGTCAGTTAGTATCGCATAAGGCTATTTTAGTGAACGGCCGTAGCGTCAATATTGCTTCTTATCAAGTGCAGCCTGAAGATGTCATTTCAGTTACAGAAAAAGGCAAAAATCAATTACGTATTAAATCAGCACTTGAACTAGCCGCACAACGTGCTGCTGTCGATTGGGTTGAAGTGAGTGCAGATAAGATGGAAGGTGTATTTAAGCGTCTTCCAGATCGTGATGAATTGGCGATGGAGATTAACGAAAATCTCATCGTTGAATTGTACTCGAAATAATTTTTTTATTCTTTCCTATTTACTGGAAGAGAGGATAGTCCATGTCCGGTCAAGTAACGACTTTTTTGAAACCACGTATTGTTGATGTCCAGACCACAGGTGCTAATAGTGCCAAAGTGACTTTGGAGCCATTAGAGCGTGGGTTCGGTCATACTCTGGGTAATGCCTTACGCCGTATTTTGCTGTCTTCAATGCCTGGCGCTGCCTTAACTGAAGTTGAGATTGATAATGTATTGCATGAATATAGCACCATCGAAGGCGTGCAAGAAGACGTTATTGATATTCTTTTGAATTTAAAAGAAGTGACATTGCGTCTAGAAGATCGTGTTGAAGCAGAGTTAACGTTGAAAAAAAGTGGGCCAGGCCCAGTATTGGCCGGTGATATTGAAACCGTTAACGGTGTTGAGGTAGTGAACCCTGATCACGTAATTGCTAATTTAACTGCATCAGGCGAGTTGAGCATGCGTTTGAAAGTAGAAATGGGTCGTGGTTATCAACCATCTACAAACCGTATTGATGCCGATGCTGATCGTCCTATTGGCGTGCTTCAGCTTGATGCTTCCTTCAGCCCATTGCGTCGCGTTGCCTATGTTGTTGAAAGTGCACGTGTAGAGCAACGTACTGATCTAGACAAATTAATTATTGAGCTCGAAACTAACGGAACGATTGACCCTGAAGAATCGATTCGTCGTTCTGCAACGATTTTACAAGATCAGTTGTCAGCTTTTGTTAATTTGCAAGGTAGCCAGATTGAAGAGCCGGCTACTAACGAAGGCGAGGTTGATCCGATTTTGCTACGTCCCGTTGATGATCTTGAGTTGACAGTACGTTCTGCTAATTGTCTCAAAGCAGAAAATATCTATTTCATAGGTGATTTGATTCAAAAGACCGAAGTTGAATTGCTTAAGACGCCTAACTTAGGCAAGAAATCTTTAACTGAAATCAAAGAAGTTTTGGCTACTAATGGCTTGTCTTTAGGGATGCGCCTTGAAAACTGGCCGCCAGCGCATTTAAGTGGTGATGTTCCAGAAAATAGTGGTAGCACGTTGTAATAACGACATAAGGTAATAACGATGCGTCATCGTAATATAGGCAGACAATTAAGCCGCAATAGTAGTCACCGTAAGGCGACTTTACAAAGCCTAACAAATTCTTTGTTGCGCCATGAGATCATTCGCACAACCGTGCCGAAAGCTAAAGAGCTGCGTCGGGTTGCTGAGCCGCTGATTACTTTGAGCGCCAATGATAGTGTGCATAAGCGCAGAATAGCATTTGGCAAATTGCGCGATAAAGATATGGTAAGTAAATTGTTTAACGAGCTTGGTCCTCGATACAAGGAGCGCCCAGGTGGTTACACGCGTATTCTTAAGTGCGGTTATCGCCCCGGTGATAATGCTCCAATGGCTATTGTCGAATTAGTTGATAGGCCGATAGAGGCAGAAGTCGTCGAAGACGAAGAAGATTAAAAAAAGCGGGCCAAGCCCGCTTTTTTTTGGATAAAAGAAATGCTATGAAATGGAAATCAGCTTGGTTTTCTTCAATTATCGTTTCATTGATTTGTTCGGTGTTTGAAGCCACAGCATTTTCGGGTGGTAGGTTATATTTTAAGCAAGTAATGTGGGATAAGGTAGACAAGATGCCTTATAAGGAAGCTAAGCAGTATCTTTTGGAAAGGTCAGAAGAGATTAGCAGATGGCAGTCGTTACAAAATGCTTTACAGTATGATGAGTATTGGCAATTATTTATTTTAGATTTTTTGATATATGTGCTGATATGTATGACAACCATAGTGATATATTCTAAATTTCTGTCAAGAAATGCTGTTTAATTTGACACTATCGATTTGATTGGTAGTTGACCCTAAGTCTTGACGTAAATTACGTGAAGTCAGTTTGTGATAATCATTTGAATCCATGATTGCACTTTTTACAGATTTTGGCCGTGAAGGACCCTATCAAGGCTTGTTGAGCAATTCAATTTATAAAATCGCACCGCAAGCTAAGGTTATTGATTTAATAGCTAATGCGCCGGTATTTGATGCCAGTTCCGCAGGGTATTTATTGTTTGCCTTATCGAAAGACTTTGCTCCTGGGACGGTATTTTTAGGTATCGTCGACCCTGGCGTAGGTGGTTCGAGAAAGCCGTGTATTGTCTCGGCAAATGGTCATTGGTTTGTCGGCCCAGATAATGGTTTATTTGATGTTGTAGCTTCTCTGGACGAGAATGCCCGCTGGTGGCAAATTACCTGGCAGCCTGAAACCTTGTCTAATACTTTCCATGGGCGGGACTTGTTTGCACCTGTGGCGGCGTATCTAGAACAAGACATTGCTTCATTGTCGCGCTTGGCTGAGCCTGATCATTCTTCCAGATCAAATGTCACGGCTAATACTTATTCCATTATCTATACGGATAGCTATGGCAATCTTATTACCGGTATTCAGGCAGCTGACGTAAGTCCGAATAGCATTTTTGAGGTGAGGGGTGAAACCATCACCTATACTAAGACATTTAGTGAAGTAGGAACTGGCCAAGTATTCTGGTTTGAAAATGCCTTTGGCCTAGTTGAGATAGCCGTAAACAAGGGTAGCGCAGCGGATTATTTCGGTCTAAAAACTGGCGCACCTGTAAAACTAATAAAGTCGAATTTGTCATAGACGGCCCCTAATTCCACCTATATCATTGCTTTTCACGCGTAGCGGTATGTGAGATATGAATAGTGTTTTAGCTCGTTGGTACGAGAAATATTTTTCCGACCCTGATGGAATTGCGCTAGCCGTAGTGTTAGTACTGGGGTTTCTTATCATCTATTTTATGGGTGATATGCTGGCACCCGTGCTAGGAGCCATAGTTGTTGCCTACTTATTAGAAGGGCTGGTATTAGCTCTTCAAAATTGGAAGTTACCAAGATTGCTTTCTGTCAGTATTGTCTTTCTGGTATTCATGGCTTTTTTACTTTTTCTCTTATTTGTATTAGTACCGCTTCTTACTCGTCAGGTTGGCCAGCTGGTGCAAGAGTTACCGGCGATGATATCACGTGGACAAGACACGCTTTTACAGCTACCAGAGCTCTATCCTACACTCGTAACTGAGGCCCAGGTCCGTGACGTGATGCGTGAAATTGGTGGTTACTTGCGCGATATTGGCGAAAATGTCGTTGCCTTTTCCCTGGCTTCTATTTCCGGCATTATCACCTGGGTAGTGTATTTGGTACTGGTTCCGGTTTTAGTCTTCTTCTTTATGAAAGACAAAGACACCATTATGAACTGGGTGGGCGGGCTATTACCCAGCGAGCGCAAACTGACTACGCGTATCTGGCGAGAAATGAATATTCAAGCCGGTAATTACGTAAGAGGCAAGTTTGTCGAAATACTCATTGTCGGGCTTGTTTCTTATATTACTTTTGCCATTATGGGGCTTAACTATGCTATGTTGTTAGGAGCGTTGGTTGGCTTGTCCGTTATCATCCCTTACATTGGTGCTGTAGTAGTAACAATACCCGTGTTGGTTATAGCCTATTTTCAGTGGGGCTGGGGTAGTGAGTTCGCCTATATCACTATTGCTTATTTAATTATTCAAATTTTAGATGGCAATGTATTGGTTCCACTATTGTTTTCTGAGGCCGTAGATTTGCATCCAGTTTCAATTATTATTGCTGTTCTGGTATTTGGTGGTCTTTGGGGTTTTTGGGGTGTGTTCTTTGCTATACCACTTGCTACATTGGTGGCTGCCGTTATTAAAGCTTGGCCACGAGCAGGACATAATGTGCTTACCGCAAAAGACGCTCATCAAGCAATTGTAGATGAATAATCTAAGTTAATCTATTTGAGTTAGGTAATGACCAGCGAGCATGCGGTTAGCAAGGGATTGTCGCTTGCTTTTACAAATAAATTCACCTCATCTTTGCCAGCCGACCCAGAAAGTGGCAATTTCCAGCGTCAGGTCCTACGTTCTTGCTATTCGAGAGTAAAGCCGAAAACGGTCAGCCGGCCTCAGCTGGTGAGTTACTCTGCAGAGTTTGCTGGTATTCTTGGCTTATCAAAACAAGAATGTTTGTCTAGTAGTTTTTCTGAAGTTTTTTCAGGTAATCAGCAAGTAAATGGTATGGATCCATTTGCAATGTGTTACGGCGGGCATCAATTTGGTCATTGGGCGGGACAGTTAGGTGATGGAAGAGCCATCAACCTGGGTGAAGTACATGGCGAAAACAATACCGAATGGATGCTGCAGCTAAAAGGGGCTGGTCCTACGCCTTACTCGCGATCAGCTGATGGCCTTGCTGTTTTACGCTCTTCATTACGTGAATACTTGTGTAGTGAAGCGATGTTTCATCTCGGGGTTCCAACTACACGCGCTTTGAGTTTGATTCTTACGGGGGATTCTGTAGCTCGAGATATGTTCTACGATGGGAATCCTCAGTGGGAGCACGGAGCAGTAGTATGCCGCGCGGCGCCAACGTTTTTACGTTTTGGCAACTATCAAATTCATGCAGCGAGAAAAGAACGCGACGTATTAAAACGCTTACTTGATTTCACTATTGGGCACCACTTTCCGCATTTAGGTAAGCCGAGTGAGGAAGTGTATTATCGTTGGTATGAGGAAGTTTGCCGTTCGACTGCAGATATGATTATTCATTGGATGCGTGTTGGTTTTGTCCATGGAGTGATGAATACAGACAATATGTCGATCTTAGGTTTGACGATAGACTATGGACCCTACGGATGGTTAGAAGACTACAATCCGGGTTGGACACCCAATACGACTGATGCACAAGGTAAACGCTATACCTTTGCTAATCAGCCGCAAATAGCATATTGGAATTTGGCGCAACTAGGTAGCGCGCTTGCCCTGTTATTTGATAATACTGAAAGACTGCAAGAAATACTTAATCAATACCCCGGTTATTTTGAATCAAAACGCCAGTTGATGATGGTTAGAAAACTAGGTTTGGAGACGTATCAAAAAGATCTAGATGATTATTTAATCGATGAGTTACTTGAAATTCTTGCTTGGATAGAGACCGATATGACATTGTTTTATCGATGTTTGGCGAAAGTGAACACGGATGAAGACCTAGATGAAATCGGTGAAGATAAGTTAATCGATATTTTTCAGGATGCGTATTATCTGCCTCAGCAAGTAACTGCAAGTTATAAAGAAAGACTTGTGTCCTGGTTAAAGGCGTATGCTAAGCGAGTGAAGAAAGAAGGTGTTGGTGACAGTGAGCGTCAGCTGGTTATGAACTCCAACAACCCTAAATATGTGCTGAGAAACTACATGGCACAGTTAGCCATTGATAAGGCAGATGAGGGCGATTTTACTCTGGTAGAAGAATTACTAGCCTTACTACGTCAGCCATATGATGAGCAGCCTGATCAGGAAGTATGGGCGCAAAAACGACCGGACTGGGCAAGAAATAGAGCAGGCTGTTCTATGTTGTCATGTAGTTCTTAAAAAGTTTGCATTTAAAAGAATCATTTAAAAGAATATGGAATTACTGCCTTGTTTAGAGATTGAGCCAGCACAACCGGCTAATGCGACTATTATATGGCTGCATGGTCTAGGCGCTAACGGCAATGATTTTGAGCCAATTGTGACAGAGTTGTCCTTAAAGAATAGTCTAGCGGTACGTTTTGTTTTTCCTCACGCACCAGAAATTCCAGTGACTATCAATGGTGGATTTATCATGCCCGCCTGGTATGACATTTACGAAATGGCTTTGGATGCTAGGATTGATGTGGCCGGTATAAAAAGATCGACGGAGTCAATTCATAAACTTATTGAAAGAGAGGAGGAGCGAGCTGTTTCAAGCGAAAGAATCGTATTACTTGGTTTTTCGCAAGGCGGTGCTGTCGCTTATGACAGTGGTCTAACCTATCCTAAACAGCTTGCAGGAATTATGGGGCTATCAACGTATTTTGCTACTCATGATACGGTTGCACCAAACAAAGCTAATCGTGACACACCGATCGCTATTCATCATGGTTTATATGACCACGTTGTGCCTGAGGTGCTGGGGCGTGAAGCGCAGCAATACTTTGCTACTTTGGGTAACCCCGTTGAATATAAAAGCTACGAGATGGATCACACTCTATGTGCACAGCAGATAGGCGATATCGCTGATTGGTTGAACCGTGTGTTGGCTTAATCAGGGAGATATTCTGCCGGCGGAAGTTCGCAGATAAATTTCTCGCCCAGCATTTCTTCAATATCGGGAATCTGGAAAGACTCAAACTCACAAGCTAGAGCAATAGAAGTTCCGGTGGCACCGGCTCTACCCGTTCTGCCAATACGATGAATATAATCGTCAGGGTTATCAGGAAGATTGTAATTGATAACATGGCTGATACCCTCAACATGAATGCCGCGCCCAGCCACATCTGTCGCAATCAGTACTTTGATTTCACCATTCTTAAACTTTTCCAGCGTGCTAGTACGCTTCTTCTGTGGAACTTCGCCAGTTAATAAGCCAGCATGATTGTTATTCCTTGAAACGATATCGAATAGATCTTGCGCTTCATCTCGCCGGTTAGTGAAAATTATCACCCGCTCTGTGTCAGAATGGCTTAGTATTTTTAGCAGAACGGGTAGCTTTTCTTCGTTAGAGACCATAAAGACTTTTTGCTCAATATTGTCGCTGGCAATATTTTCTGGCTCAATTTCGACTTTAACTGGTTCATACGTCCATTGATATGAAAGTTCGATTATTTGTGTAGTAAAAGTTGCACTAAAAAGCAGTGTTTGGCGATAGTCAGTATTGGGTGTTGCGCGAACAATACGTCGTACTTGTGGGATAAATCCCATGTCTAGCATTCTGTCAGCTTCATCAAGAACAAGCGATTCAACCTGATCTAGATAAAGATGTTTACGTTGATGGAAATCAAGTAAGCGTCCTGGTGTGGCAACGATAATATCGACGTAAGCCTGGTCTATTTTTTTTAATTGTTTTTCGTAATCAGCGCCACCGATTAAGGTTACAACTCGTAAACCAGTGTACTTACATAAACCTTTGGCATCTTCGCCTATTTGATTAACAAGTTCACGTGTGGGAGCAATAATCAAAGCCCTAGGTTCAGCTAAATAACGTTGCTCGGTGATAGGGTTTTTCAATAAGTCGTCAATAACAGTAATCAAGAATGCAGCCGTTTTACCCGTGCCTGTCTGCGCTTTACCAATTGCATCGGAACCTTTTAACGTCTCAGGCAGAATTTGCGCTTGTATAGGTGAACAGTATTTAAAACCGAGATCGTAGATACCGTGTAATAAGGTTTCCTCAAGACCCAAATCGTAAAAGCGTGTTTCGCCTTTCTTGATGGGTACATCTAGTAGTGTTCTGTCCCAGGGTTCAACATCATATTTTTTGGAACGGTGTCTGTTATTACGGCGTTTATTCGATTTTTTATTTTTAGACGATGAGTGTTGCTGAGCGTTATTCTTTTTGCCAACGCCATCGCTATCGATTGCTGGTTTATCGTGACTCGTATTGGAGTCATTAATGCTTGTTTGGTTTTCTTCAGATGTATTCAAGGTTTTGATAAATTTGTTAAGCAAAGGAGTCTCAAAATTATTATGTGGTTGGTTTTCACATGATTGACGCTGCCCATGTGAAGAAGGGCTGAGATTCTATCATAGGTGCGGGTAACTGGCTAAAAATTCACCATTTTTGTTACAATTAGCCACTTAGTGATATTGGTAGGAAGTAGCGATGAAGGCCTTACTCATTACGCCAGCGAGCGAATCGGTAGAGTTAGTAGAAGTCAGCTCCGAGGAAGATATTAAACGAATGATTGGTTTTGATACCATTGATTCAGATGAGATTGGTCCTGATGGTGATCGTTTGTATTTCGACGAAGAGTGTTTTATTCGTGGTGACGCGGTAAGTGGTCGTTTTCAAATTGATAAGGTGGCGCCAGTCGCAGGAAAGGGAATGATTGTTGGTTCAGCAGATGGCGGTAAAACGTTTCAAGATATCACTTCAGATGTCGATTCAATAAAGGCTCGTTTAGCTTATTTGTAAGCTCGAGTGTTAGTTTCACAATTATCAAATAGTTAGCTTTGTTATGTCTCAGATAAAAGTCTATTCCAGTAGTTTGTGTGGTTACTGCCGCGCAGCTCACCACTTACTTCGTAGTAAAGGCGTAGAAAACTACGAAACGATTAGTGTTGATGGCGATCTCGCGATGCGAGCGCACATGATGCAAATCAGTGGTCGTCGTACTGTGCCGCAGATATTCATTGGTGATCGACATATTGGTGGTTATACCGATCTCGCTGCCTTAGATGCAGCGGGTGAGCTGGATGAACTGCTAAAATCAGCCTAAACTATTGATTTTTATCATAATAAATCAAAAAAATCGTCATAATTTTGACAGTATTTACGGCCAAATTAAGTCCCCATACACCTATTTTAGGCTATAGTTAGAACTATAGTTGAAGAGGAGGTGAGTGATGACAGAGTTGGCTGAAACATCACAGGCTCCAGTAGAAAAAAAGGGGTTGAGTGGTTTCAAGATTTTTGGAATCGTATTACTAGCAATGTTGGTGGCGATAGCCATCGCTTTTTTTGCTATCAAGGCCTATTTTTTTCCTGGCAATTTTAATCCCGTAGAATTAAGCGTAAAAGAACAGCAGACGCTGACTAGCAAGCTTTCTGTGCTGGGTTTGGGTGATATGTCGGTTGGACAAGAATCTCCAGCCACTGAAGAAAAACCTACAGCACTTCAACCTGAGCGTTATAGTGAGTCTGACGCAGACCGTGAAGTGAGCTTTAGTCAACGCGAAGTTAATGCGTTGGTGGCTAATAATACCGATATGGCAGAGCGATTGGCGATTGACCTATCTGAAGATCTTGTAAGCGCAAAAATGCTCGTTCCCATGGATGAAGATATGCCTTTAGTAGGGGGTAAAACACTTAAACTTAAAGCAGGGCTTGGTCTTTCGTATGAAGATGAGCGTGCAGTAGTCGTGCTAAAAGGCGTCAGTGTGATGGGTGTACCTGTTCCTAACGCATGGTTAGGTGGAATGAAGAACATTGATTTGGTAAAGGAGTTTGGCGGTGAACAGGGCTTTTGGAAGGCTTTTGCTGATGGCATAGACTATCTTGATGTTAAGGATGGAAGTCTCACGATCAAACTAAAAGAATAGCTCTGACTACATATAGAACGCCAGAATTGATTGTATTTTTGCGGAATATTTCCTTGCACGACTAACGTTTTTTGAGAATAATCCGATAGTACTGATATAGCTGGAAAATCGGATAATCTGACAAAAAATGATAAGCCGTAGACAATTATTGCTTGGCGTAGCTGCTGCTACCGCTTCGTCTTATGCTAGTTCTTCCTTAGCAAAATTAATTGTTCCAGGGGATCGCGTTCTATCGCTTTATAACCAGCATACTGGTGAAAGTGTTAAAGCGACTTACTGGGCTGACGGAGAGTTTATTGCTGAAGAGTTAGCGGCAATCAATAAAGTTTTGCGTGATCATAGGACAGGTGAAGTAACCGATATCGATATCAATCTACTCGATCAATTAAATTTATTGCAGGCCAAAGTGGGTAGCTCAGGTAGATATGAAATAATTTCAGCATATCGTTCTCCTAAATCTAATGCCAAGCTTTATCAGTCAACAGAAGGTGTGGCGACAAATAGTTACCATATGTATGGAAGAGCCATCGATGTGCGATTACCTGGTATAGAGTTGAAGCAACTTCATGCAGCAGCAATCAACATGCATGCAGGTGGTGTTGGTTATTATCCGAAATCTCGTTTTATTCATCTTGATAGTGGTGATGTTCGTCGCTGGTAATTTAGCGCTCACTCATGTACTGCGCTTGCTACTACTGCGTTTACCCTACAAAGGCATGAGTTACTGTCACACCTCGACATCACCCTTCGACGAGCTCCCTTCGACGAGCTCAGGGTGAACGCAGTATAGGAAACGGCTAGCTTAAGTTCTAAGTATGATATGAGGTTTAGCAAGTCTCTAAGGTAAGAATGAGTATACACCTCAATCACCCTGAGCTTGTCGAAGGGTGAACCATGTTTCGATATATCAATAATCACCAAAACATCTGATCTTACGCTTTGCTAACTATCACTTGCCCACATAAGTGTGGCATCAGTGTCCATCAGTTTATTTTGGCTGTATTCGTAACATTTTGAGATATGCGCTATAAATATATTCTCGGGCGCACAGTTATTTAATTTCTTGTTATAGTCGCCCTTTAGCCAGTACTGCTGGCCTAGCATTTAGGGGCTAACATGATCTACAACAATATCCTCGAAACAATCGGTGATACACCTATCGTTAAGCTCAATCGCTTGGCGCCAAAAGGTGTCGAAGTATATGTCAAGGTTGAGTCATTCAACCCCATGGCGTCTGTTAAAGATCGTTTGGCTTACGCCATTATTAAAGATGCACGCGATAGTGGTGAATTAAAACCTGGTCAGACCGTTGTTGAGGCTACATCGGGCAATACGGGTATTGCCCTAGCTATGGTTTGCGCGGTAATGGGACATCCCTTCGTCGCTTTAATGGTAGAAACATTTTCTATCGAACGCCGTAAACTAATGCGAGCGCTAGGTGCAAAGGTTATCCTTACTCCGAAAGAAGAAGGTGGGGCTGGCATGGTAAAGCGAGCAAAAGAGTTGGCTGATGAACATGGATGGTTTTTATCGCGTCAGTTTGAAAACCCAGCTAACCCTGCCTACCATCGAAATACCACTGCACCGGAAATTCTCGAAGACTTTGCTGGTGAGCGATTGGATTATTTTGTCACGGGTTGGGGAACTGGCGGCACGATGACAGGTGTTGGTGAGGTGATGAAAGTCGCTAGGCCGGATACAAAAATCATTGCCGCGGAACCAGAAAATGCGTCGATGATTGCGGGTAAACCCTGGGGTGCACATAAAATCCAGGGTTGGACACCTAACTTTCTTCCTGAAGTCTTAAATAAAGAGGTGGTAGATGAAATCGTTACAGTATCAGATGATGATGCTATTACGACTTCACTGGCGCTAGCGCAAAAAGAAGGCATCTTTGTCGGTATTTCAGCAGGCGCGACTTTGGTTGCTGGTTTAGAAGTAGCAAAAAAAGCAGAAAAAGGCAGTGTGATGTTGGTTATGTTGCCAGATACTGGCGAGCGTTATCTTAGTACACCGTTATTTGCAGGAATTAATGAAGGGTCTGATGATGAATGGTTGGCTAGTTTGGGCTAAGCCTATATAAACCTTCGTTATTTGCATCACTGGTAAAATAGAGATTGCCATCAGGGCCGATATCGACGCCCATTGGTCGAGCCCATCGGCCACCATTTTCAAGTTGGAAACCGGTAATAAAATCATGTGTGGCTATGGCATTGCCGTCTTTAAATTCTACTCTAACTAGCTTAGGGTGACGCCGGCTGGCAGGGCTGCCTAAAAAACCCCCTGAAGGTTTAGTTCCCCAGGAGCCGTGTATGGCTACAATTGCGTCTCCGGAATAATTTGAATCAAGTGTACTATTGTCTATAAAAGCCACTCCCATGGGTGCGCTGCGAGCATCAAAGCTGGCAATGGGAGGAACTACTTTATCGATAGGAAGTGGTGGTTTACGTTTAATGCAATTGTCGCGTTCGATTTTGTTATCGATTAATTGATACCAGGGCATACCATGGAATGAACCTGCTTCAAGAAGACTAAAATATTCTCGAGGTTCTTCGTATCCGAGATGGTCTGGGCCATTGTTACTGGCATAGAGATCATTTGTTTCCGGCTGCCAATCAAACCCCACGGGGTTACGCAGCCCGCTAGCAAAAGGTTTTAGTCTGGGTTTTTCACCAGCTTCATCGAGTATAAATACGCCGCCTCGACGGTCGGCAAAGCGATAACTATTATCTAAGTACTCATTAGAGCAATTGCCGCTAATGCCGAGCGCGAGATAAACCGATTGGTTTGGGCCAACACCAACAGTTCGGCTGCTGTGGTTGCTGCCACCTGGTAGTTCGGCTATGAGCGTAAAATCTTTTTTTCTCAGCTGAAACTCTTCGGATGAGTACTTAGCCAAATAGAGCCCTTCGGTTTCAGCAAGAAAGACTTCGACGCCTGTTTTTTGATAACGAAAAGCGATGCTATGTGGGTAGCCGCCAAAGTCCGTCTCGGCGTACACATTAGTATACGGTGGTTTGAGGTGGTATATCGTCCCGGAGCGAGAACCAATAAATAAATCTTTGTTTCGTGCGAAGCTAAATAGGCGAGGGCGAGATAACTGATCGTTAATAAGTTCTAATTTATAATTATGGGGTAGCTCAATAGAGTAAGTTTTGTCACCAATTTGAATCTTGCCCGGTGCGAGAGAGTCATCAGCAAAAGAGACAGAGACCAAGCAACATAAGCAGAGTATGAGTATGTAATGTTTTATCATATCCTTTTTATCCTTTTAGGTACCGCTATAATATCAGCCTTATGAGCTATCCGATATTTTATTCGTTTCGTCGCTGCCCCTATGCTATGCGAGCACGCTTGGCTTTGGCGTATGCCGGCTGCCAGGTGGAATTGCGAGAGATAGTGCTAAGAGATAAGCCATCGCATATGGTGGAAATATCGCCAAAAGCAACAGTACCAGTTTTACAGCTTGAGAACGGCACAGTGATTGATGAAAGTTTCGATATTATGCGATGGGCTTTATTGCATAGAGATGCTGATGGTTGGCTTGATCCAAGCATGCAAGATTCTGCTAGCAGCACGTTGACTTGGCTGGTCTTTGAAACCGATACCGAGGGGCACTTTAAGCAGGCGCTAGATCGTTATAAATATTTTGATCGTTATCCTGAGAGGTCTATGGAAAGCTATCGTTCGGAGTGCGAAGCCTTTATAGCCAAGCTTGAAAGTAAATTGAAAAATACGCGTTGTCTGCATGCGGATCATATTACTCTGGCCGACATGGTAGTGTTGCCGTTTGTTCGGCAGTGTGCTCATGTTGATCGTGGTTGGTTTGCCGATCGACCCTATCCATTAGTACAACGATGGCTACAAGAATTTGTTGATTCGGAATTATATAATAACGCGATGGAGAAATTTCCTGTCTGGAAAGCCGGTGATTCGCCAATATTGTTTCCAAAAACTATTTAAACGCTAGCTAAAGTAATGGCTGCCACTTTATTCTATTTTCATGACCCAATGTGCAGCTGGTGTTGGGGCTATCAAGCAACCTGGCAACGGCTATTGGAAAAATTGCCTCTACATATTAATTTGGCTTATGTTCTTGGTGGTCTGGCTGAAGATGATGACAGGCCCATGCCCATAGATATGCAAGAAGCTATACAAGGGCATTGGCGAAGAATCGCAGAAGAACTAGGTGCTGAATTTAATTTTGAATTTTGGCAGAAGTGTCAGCCTCGGCGTTCTACTTATCCAGCGTGTCGCGCTGTGGTGGCTGCATCAAACCATACGACAGACGAATTAAGCGGGCATGGCTTAGCTTTAGCAATGATACTTGCCATTCAAAAAGCCTATTATTTGCGTGCGATGAACCCTTCGAATATAGATACTTTATGCGAGCTTGCGGAAGAGTTAGGTATTGACCGAGAAGCGTTTTATCAAGATATGATGTCGGATAAGACAGAGCAGAGTCTGCAAGAGCAAATTGCTTATTCACGCAACGTTGGTGTCAGTAGTTTTCCGTCTTTATTGCTGGATTATAAAGAAAAACAATACCGTTTAACGGTTGATTATAAAGAGGCTGGCACCACACTAGAACAAATTAATAATATTTTATCGCAAGCTTAATTTTTGATTTCTTGCACCAATACCCAAGGTCTTACCACTACTGACCATACGCTTGCTTTTTCTTCATGCCATTTAATAGCTTGTTGGTCACTGATATGTTCAACCTTACCTTCAGCCATCCAGGTTTTAAATCGCTCAGAGTCATCTTGAGACAAGGCATAGGCTACGTCGATAAGCGCTAAGTCATCAGCAACATAAATCACAGAACCGGCAGCAAAAAAACGTTCTAACTCTTGCCAGGCGATTTTGGCCGTTTCGAGATTGATTTTCGCTTTCTCGATATTTTCAAGTGCTGTTTGCTGCTCTTTCTCTGTCATACATGCATTTTAACATCAGCTATCGCACCCAGGCGATCCAAGCCCTATAATTTGTTCATGATTAGATTAATTGAGGCCGATTTACGTCGTGGCACGCAAGCTTTGCTGCAACGAGCAAGTTTTACTATTAATAACGGTGACAAGCTTGGTGTGATTGGTGCTAATGGCAGCGGTAAAACCAGCTTATTTAAGTTATTTTTGTCTGAGCTACATCTCGATGCCGGTGAGTTACTCATTCCTACGCAATGGCGTATAGCCCATATGGCGCAAGAAGTTGGTGCCAGTGATCGGTCGGCAGTTGATTATGTCATAGATGGCGATCAGGCCTTAAGGACTTTGCAGTTACGTATCGCTAAGTGTGAAGAGGATGGCCAGCATGAAGCGCTAGGCGAGCTTTACTCACAGCTCGATGTGATTAATGGTTATGACGCACAGCATCGAGCAGAACAATTACTGCATGGTTTGGGTTTTGTGCAAGCTCAAATCCATCAGCCGGTCTCTTCTTTTTCTGGTGGTTGGCGTATACGTTTAAATCTTGCTCAGGCATTAATGTGCCCCTCAGAACTATTATTACTCGATGAGCCGACTAATCACTTGGATTTAGACGCTTCAGTTTGGTTAGAGCAGTGGCTACGTAGTTATCAAGGAACCCTGCTGATAATTTCTCACGATAGAGATTTTCTCGATAATGTTGTGAGCCACATCGTTCATATCGAGAACCAACAGTGTTTTAGTTATACAGGTAATTATTCTGCATTCGAGCGTATACGAGCAGAACGTTTGGCCTTGCAGCAAGCTAGCTTTGAAAAACAACAGCGACGTAAAGCGGAGATTCAACAGTTTGTCGCACGTTTTCGTGCCAAGGCAACTAAGGCAAGGCAAGCACAAAGTCGCTTAAAAGAACTTATGAGGATGGAAGACATTGCGCCTGCGCATGTTGATTCACCTTTCGATTTTAGTTTTGCGAAAGCTAGGCAAAGTTTCAGTGCCTTAGTCAGTTTGCGTGATGCCGATCTTGGATATAGTGAAAAGCCGATTATAACGAAAGCGAAAATCGAATTAATGCCAGGCAGTCGTATTGGTCTGCTAGGTCAAAACGGTGCTGGTAAATCTACGTTAATAAAAAGCTTAGTTGGAATGCTACCTCTCTTATCAGGAGAACGACGTGAAAATGAAAATCTCTCTTTAGGCTATTTTGCACAGCATCAACTAGAGGCTCTGGATATGGCTGCTAGTCCGTTGCTGCATGTGCAACGTTTATCTCCGGAGGTGCGAGAACAAGAGATTCGCAATTTTCTTGGTGGTTTTAATTTTTATGGTGACAAGACAACAGAAAGCGTTAGAGACTTTTCAGGAGGAGAGAAAGCACGATTAGCTTTAGCATTGATAGTTTGGCAAAAACCTAACTTACTGTTGCTCGATGAGCCGACCAACCATCTAGATTTAGAAATGTGTCATGCTTTAACCATTGCCTTACAGGGATTTTCGGGGGCATTGGTAGTGATATCGCATGATCGACATTTATTACGAAATACCGTCGATCAGTTTTACATTGTGGCAGATGGTGTTCTATCCGAGTACGATGGGGATCTGGTCGACTATCAAAAGCGTTTATCAGGCTTAGCTAAAGACGAAGAATATGTAAGACAAAGGCCGCCACAGTCTGCTGAGATGCTTCAAGTTAAAGTTGATAGAAAAGCGCAAAGGCAAGATGCAGCCCGCAAGCGTCAAAAGCTGAGTCCTTTGCGCAATCAAATTAGTAAACTTGAACAGCGAATTGAGAAAAAACAGGCTCAGCTGTACGAAATAGAGACACTTCTGGCAGATAATACAATGTACGACGAGGATAATAAGATTTTGTTAACCGATACGCTATACGAGCAAAGAGATCTGCAGCAGCAGCTAAGTCGTTGTGAAGAGGAATGGCTGTCTCTCAATGATGAGCTAGAACAATTACAAGCGGAAGTATAGTAGGATTGGGTTATGTCTAATGTCTTACCATTTAAAAAACCCTCACTGAAAAAAAAGGCGAAAGAAAAAACCCTATGTTCCAATGGCTTTCATAAATGGAAAGTCGTTAGTGAAAATAAATTTGATACTAAGCTAGGTAAATTAGTCACAGCTTATCGTTGTGAACGCTGTGGCAAGACTAAAATTAAAGCTCATTAAGCCCTCAAAATTACTGCGCTTGTTGATACGGTGTTAATAATGAACTCAAAATGCTCATTTACTGACGTGTAAACTCCGCTTTTTCGTTTATTATTGCCTTGTCTCAACTGCGCTCGTGACATTTTGAGGCTGGTTTTTGAGTGAGAGTGCTCTGCGCCTGTTTTTATGAGGAACAGTGGTTGTTAAATCTGAGCTTTTTTGTTGCCACCAGATTTTAAATATCGTTCCTATGATGCCTTTACCCGCGCCAATTACGCCGGATAAGGTGCCGCTGATTTTTGAAACGCCAATACGTCGCATGCAGTCAACTGGCACTTCCTTGATTTTGTATTTCATTGCAAAGGCCTTGGCTTGCATTTCTACTGTCCAGCCAAAGCGTTGGTCTTGCATATTAAGCGAGTCGAGTTTGGTTTTCCTAATCGCGCGATAAGGACCAAGATCACTGACAGGTTGACGATAAAGTAGTCGCAATAGCAAACAAGCAAGTCCGGTACCGAAGTGTTGGGCAAGTGTCATCGCTCCAGGTTCAATGAAGCCTAGTTTGCGCGAGCCTATCACCATATCAGCGCCATCTACGACTGCCTGACAAAGCGTAAATGCCTGTTCTGCCTTACAAGAGTAATCACCGTCTATGAAGACTACTATATCCGTTTGGTCACTTAGCTTGGCTAACGCAGTAAGGCAGGCAATTCCATAGCCTGCAGATTCTTGCTTGACCACTTCTGCACCGGCATCTTTTACAACTAATGCTGTTTTATCAGAAGAGCCATTATCACAGACAATGATGCGGTCAATAAGAGAGGTGCCATCATTGTTATGCAAAGATAACAAGTCTTTAATAACGAGACCGATGGCATTTTCTTCATCCTTGGCAGGAATGATGACCGCGATTTGTTGACTATATAGCACGGCCAGGCTTAGAGTTTAAAACGTTCGCGCATATAGTATTTAAGTGCGCGACGTTCTTTTTTTGACAATGAACTTTTTAGGGTTTTATCCTTTCTGACTTGTTGATACAAGGCCAGTGCTTCAGATTTAGATAACTTTGATTTGTTGACAAGACAGCCATCACAATTGACACTAGTTCTAAAAACATTTTTGCCTAGCGCATAGCGTTCAGAGTCAATTTTAATAGCGTTGCTGCTACCGCCACCGTAGCTTCCTCCACCAGAGGCTAAGACGCTACCGCAAAAGCTGAATACGGCAAGCAGCAAAAACACTGTACAAAACATGGTTTTTGCATCAGGGATAGAACTATGATTTGTCGACATACGTTTCTCCAAAAGTTGATTTGCTATGCTTATAGCAGTATTTATCGAGCGAGTAGGAGTGTATCTAAAAATAGTGTCAAATTTTAGGCAAAATTATATTGTTTTCTTAATAAATAGTTGTGGTGCTGTTACAGCTCTTGTTTACACCTATATTGTTTATAGCCAGCAGCAAGGGCAGTATATTGGGCTAAATCAGTTTCTCTCACTTGAAATCATACTAGTGGCGGTATGGCTAACTGCATATTCCATTTCAAAGCCATTTGACAATATTGCCTTGCTACTCTTTTGGGCGGTCATTTTTCGTGTGATAGGAATTTGGGGGGAACCCCTATTAGAAGACGACTGGTATCGCTATCTTTGGGATGGTTATCGCTTTGTCGTCGATGGCACGCCTTATGGCGTTAGTCCTGCGGAATATTTTGCAGCGGATTTGCCGGGTAATTTCTCGGAGATCTTAGGCCAAATAAATAACCCAGAATTACCAACTATTTATGGTCCGACCTTACAGTATCTATTTGCATTGGCATATTTGATTAGTCCGGGTGAACTCTGGGGACTTAAACTCATTATGTTAGTGGTTGATCTAAGTTTGATCGTCATATTGTTGAAGTTTGCCAGTGTCAGTATGGTATTGCTTTATGCCTGGTGTCCATTGGTGATAAAAGAGATTGCTTTTACCGCGCATCCGGATGGTATAGGTGTGTTTTTATTGATGGCCGCTTTAGTACTGCGCTGGTACAAGCATGTTGCCTTAGCTGTTATTGTCGCGGCCATGGCAGTGGCAGCAAAAGTATTTGCTGTACTAGTTGTGCCTTGGGTGTTATGGCGATTGTCCATTAAATACTGGTTTATGTTTGCTTTAGTACTTTTGGTACTGTATGCGCCTTTTGTGTTGCAAGGCAGTAGTGACTTTTTTAGTCTTTTTGAAATGGCACGAAGGTGGGAGTTTAACCCAGTAGTTTTCGGTGTTCTGAATACTGTTCTCTCAGACACTACAACAAAATTAGTGCTGGGTTCGTTATTTATAATGTGGCTGGTTTGGTATTTCTTTCGTAGTCAGGCTCAATCACAGCAGTTTTCACTGCCGCGAGCAGATTGGGTATACGGTCTTTTCCTATTTATTTCTCCAGTGATCAACGCCTGGTATTGGCTATGGGTGCTGCCGTTTGCAGTGCTATTTCCCAGTTTTTGGGCTTGGACAGCATCGGTAGCTCTATTTTTATCTTATGTCGTTGGCCTGCATATTCCAGGTTCAGAGTTGGCACCCTATGAGATGCCGCTGGTGGTTCGGCTGATTGAATTTAGCCTCATCGCTGCGGCTCTCATCTTTGACTATAAAAACCGAAAAATAAGTCGCAGGGAAATCGATCAAAACTGCTAAAATACGCCGCTTTGCGTAGTAATTGGCCTTAGACACACATGATTAAAACCCGATTTGCCCCCAGTCCCACAGGATATCTCCATGTTGGCGGCGCCCGTACCGCTTTATATGCATGGTTATTTGCTCGTCATCATGGCGGGCAGTTTGTATTACGAATTGAGGATACCGATCTAGAGAGGTCTACGCCCGAGTCGGTACAAGCGATCTTAGATGGTATGGAGTGGTTGGGTTTAGACTATGATGAAGGTCCCTATTACCAAACCCAGCGCATGGATCGCTATAAAGAAGTGATAGATCAATTGCTGGCAGAAGGGCATGCCTATCGTTGTTATTGCAGTAAAGACAGGCTGGAAAACTTGCGCGCTGAGCAAATGGCTGCCAAGAAAAAGCCGCGCTATGATGGTCATTGCCGAAATCTTAGCGCACCGCCTGAAGACGATGTTCCCTACGTTATCCGGTTTAAAAACCCACTTGATGGAGCCGTGGTATTTGAAGATCAAATTCGCGGTAAGATTAATGTTAATAACCAAGAATTAGATGATCTCATTATTGCACGATCAGATGGTTCGCCAACTTATAACTTAACCGTCGTGGTTGATGATCTCGATATGGGTATTACTCATGTGATTCGTGGTGATGATCATATTAATAATACGCCAAGGCAGATTAATATTCTAAAAGCTTTGGGTGCTGAGCCGCCTGTCTATGCCCATGTACCGATGATTTTGGGTGATGATGGTAAACGTTTATCTAAGCGCCATGGTGCCGTCAGTGTTATGCAGTATCGGGATGAAGGTTATCTACCGCAGGCTTTGCTTAACTACTTGGTTCGCTTAGGTTGGTCGCATGGTGATCAGGAAGTCTTTTCTTTAACAGAAATGACTGAATACTTTGGTTTGTCCGCAATCAGTAAGTCGGCTGCTGCATTTAATACCAGCAAACTGCAATGGCTCAATCAGCAATACATCAAAGAAGCGGAAAGCGAGGATACAGCCAAGCGCTTGGCGTTTCATTTCGAGCAGCAGCGCGTAGATACCAGTGAGGGACCTGCCTTGGCGAAAATTGCTGAGTTACAGCGAGAGCGGGCGAAGACACTGGTAGAGATGGCAGAAAATAGTCGGTTTTTCTACCAAGAATTTCAGACGTATGAAGAAAAGGCGGCGAAAAAGAATCTGAAGCCCGCAATATTGGAACCATTGAAGGCCTTGCGTGATCAATTTGCGTTGTTGAATGATTGGTCGGCGAAACCGTTACATGATGCTTTGTTGGCGACCGCAGAAAAATTCGAATTGAAGCTTGGTAAATTGGCTCAGCCTTTACGTGTGGCGGTATCCGGTGGTGGTGTCTCACCTCCCTTGGATTTGACCTTGGAAGCACTCGGTCAAGAAACAACTTTATCTAGGCTAGACAATGCTTTACACTACATTCAGGGTATTTCTCAATGAAGTAAATTCCTTGACATCAAC
>CAZTYM010000027.1:0-32817 GCA_964617475.1 uncultured Thiotrichales bacterium | reverse complement strand
AAGCCGCTAATTTTGATTGAGTTTTACAGGCGTGTCAACGTCTGTCTGACGACATTCTGGAAAATAAGGGGGCACTATAGCAGAACAATATACCAACGTAGAAGCAGTTCGGCACCAACCCATTACGATACAGGTCAGCGCCATGTTAGCCGCATTTAAGCTATCAACCGCTCTTTGCGCAGGTAGTGGAAAACCTGCTGCGCTGCTTCTTCAATAGAAAGGCCATCGGTATCAATCCGAATTTCAGGCTCTTCTGGCTCTTCATAAGGATCGCTAATACCGGTAAATTCTTTGATTTTGCCCGCACGCGCTAAGGCATAAAGGCCCTTACGGTCTCTTGCTTCACATACTTCTAGCGGAGTTGCCACATGAATCTCAACGAACGTGCCACCCGCAGCTACCATATCGCGCACTTCTCTGCGAATTGCGGTGTAAGGCGCAATTGGTGCGCAAATAGCGATACCGCCGTTTTTAGTGATCTCACTGGCAACGTAGCCAATACGGCGGATATTAATATTGCGATGCTCTTTGGAAAAACCGAGCTCGCTAGACAAATGCGTGCGCACGACATCGCCATCTAGTAAAGATACCTGACGGCCACCAATTTCAAGCAATTTAGCCAATACAGCATTGGCGATTGTCGACTTACCTGAACCCGAAAGCCCGGTAAAGAACAAGGTCAAACCGCGTTGCGATAACGGCGGATAGGCGCTGCGCACCTCAGCTACCACTTCTGGAAAAGAAAACCATTCTGGTATTTCTAGATCACGGTCGAGGCGATGATAAAACTCATCGTTATCAAAATTCACTGGCTCGTCATCCCCAAGTTCCGTTTTGGCAATAAACTCACCGCGTGCCTCAACGTACACCGGTAATTCACACTCAAGCAATTTGATATCCAATTCAGCTTCTGCCATCGAATTAAGGGCATCATCCAGTGCTGTTTCCGTGTTCACACCAGTATACTGATCCCAAACCACCATGTGTGTACAGCCATAGTTCTGGCGAATAATGGCATGTAGATATCTTTCTCTTAATCCAGCGTAGCGCTCTGCGAGCGGCAACAATGCAAGTAACGAAGTCTGGCGGGGAAAGTATTTTGACACCTCTAAATGACAACGCACATCTGAATGATATTGCTCGCCTTCTGCCGCAATGGGATGCAACAGTAAATTTGCTTCGTTATCTAACGCGGCCTGCTGCGCCATTTTGAATTCGGCTTGATGCAGTGGTTGCGTCGCGTGCATAGCCGCAACATTCCCCCAGTTAAGTTTACTAATTTGCTGACGCATCTCCTCGGGCGTGAATCGCAAGCGCTTGAACGTATGATGTGCGGGCGGCTCCACCCCAACCAGCGAACCAGAAACAAAAACAGGATTGGTATAGTCAAGAAACCCAGCAACACCGACGTGCTCAGTTGAATCCGTACCATATATTGCTTTCGCTTGTGCTGACAAATCCGGTTGCCATATTTCATCAATACTCAATATTGCTATAACCACGCCTTCAAGGTCGCGTAATACCAAGCGTGAGCCTGACTCCAAACCCTCAGCGCTCTTTTCGCTAATATCTATATTGATTGGCATTGGCCAGAAACTACCGTCACCAAGCTGTGCCTTATCAAGAACCACTTGTGAATCACCCTGCCCCATAAATCCACGTAAAGGCGATAAAGCACCAGACATCAATAAAGACACCAAGGCTTGTTGGCGCAAGCTTAGATCCCAAGACGGCAAAGATTGGGCCTGCTCTTTTAAATCCTCTAGCTCAGCTTCATTAGCATAAAGATTGACTAATTCACCTTTGTAGGCAGGTATATGTTGCGCCATTAATTTTGCTCCTAGTAAATTTAAACTCGAAATATGCTTATCTGCGAACGATGTTACGATACCAAGGTTTCACACAGCTTGTTAGAATACGTTCGGCGTGTCCAACTAATGCCACACTCGGCGCGAACTTTGCTTGTTTTTGCCCCAAAAGCCAATAATTAGGAAAAATCTGTGAGATCTAACCTCATGCGCTGCATAAATCCACTGACACGAATACATCATATCGGCATATATATTCTATCTTTACTTTTGGCCATAAGCCTAGATGCCGTCGGTTTCGCAAATGCAGAAACGCGTTACGTTAGCGACGAATTAACCATCACGCTACGCCGTGGCGAGGGTACAAGTTACCAGGTGCTAAGAACACTTAAAAGCGGCACACCGCTTGACGTACTTAGCACTGACCCGGACACGGGGTATAGCCTGGTTAGGATACCTAATGGCGTCGAAGGTTACGTGCTGACACGCTTTCTTATGAGCAAACCTAGCGCTCGCAATCTACTTACTGCGGCTCAAACCCGTTCAGCCGAATTGGAAACACAGCAACAAATCCTGACCGACCAAATTACATCACTTACAGAAGAAAAAACTGAACTAGAAAATACTTTGAGCAATTTGGATAGCTCGCATAGCCAACTTAGCAGCGAACTAAACAGAGTAAAATCCACCTCCAGCCGAGCACTAGAGATGGAGGGTGAAAACAAGAAACTGCGTTCAAAAGTAATTAAATTAGAGCGAGACAATCAAGCCCTGTCTCAAGAAAACGATACACTTAAAGATCGTAACGCGCGCGATTGGTTTATGGTCGGTGCGGGAGTTGCCATTCTCAGCTTATTACTTGGATTGCTACTGTCTCGGTTCGGTGGGCGCCGCAAATCTTCTTGGGGGTCGATGTAAAGGAAGGAATGACTTTTCCCCGCTTACTGACTGTCATCCAGATTTTCCAGGTGCAGATGCTGCATATCAGATTCAACACCTAAAGGAATATCGTCACCATCATCACCCTTGGGCGACAAACTAGCATCCGCATTTTCGTCTTCTACGACCAAAGGGGTATCTTGCCAAGGCAGAAAAAATTCGTGTGGTTTAACGTGCTGGATTTTATTCTTGTCATTATGAGGTTTCATTTCTACTTGCCTTGAGGTCGATAACTGTTTTGAACAACAGTATTAGCAACTCAAGTGCCAGCTTAGAAAGCTCTTAGAATTCAGAAGCTTAGAATAAGGCAGATATTCAAACTATCTGGTAGCGTAAAATTTTCCGACACCAAGCCGATCCCACAGCACGAACTTGATGTCGCTAATACTAAAAAATAAAACGAACACTTCGTGATTTAATAAGCAACATCCGTCGCTACAAGGCGGCCTTCATGATCTTCATAGCTCACCAAAACCGGGCCTGGGCCTTCCTTAACAAATGACAGCACATCCTCTCCAGCATGAAACTCAACAGGACCATTTGACTCAACATCGATAATAGTAAATGTGCCAGCATCTGCATTTACCGCTGTCACCTGCTTACCAACATGCTTGCCTTCACCTGCCATAGAACAGGCATAAGCTGGAGCTGCAACGAAAGCCAATAAGGCCGCAACCAATGTCAAAGATCGTACTAACACTACACCCTCCTCTTATAATTTCACTATTAAGCTTAACTCTTAGTGTAAAAAATAAAAAAAATGTTCCCGAAATATCCCGCTTATTCGTCTGTTACACAACCTGTCGAAGCGTTATCTACATTTTTTATATATTTGTATAAGGTACCGCGCTGAACTTTATATGGAGGCATTACCCATGCAGCTTTACGCCGAGCCAACTCTTCATCGCTAACATCAACCGATAACGTTTTTTGTTCAGCGTCTATGGTGACAATATCACCATCTTTAACCAAACCAATCGGTCCACCGACTTGTGCCTCGGGCACGACGTGACCAATAATGAAACCATGCGAGCCACCAGAAAACCGGCCATCGGTGATCAAGGCCACATCTTTACCCAAACCGGCACCCATTATTGCTGAGGTCGGCGTCAACATTTCCGGCATTCCTGGCCCGCCTTTAGGGCCTTCGTAGCGAATAATCACCACGTCGCCCTTAGAAATTTCATCACGCTCTAAGGCTGCTAGCATATCTTCTTCCGCATCGTAAACTTTGGCAGGACCACTAAAACGCAAACCTTCTTTACCAGTAATTTTTGCAACAGAACCACCTGGCGCCAAATTCCCTTTTAAAATTTGTATATGGCCTGTTTCTTTTATCGGTTTATCCAACGGCATAAACACGTCCTGGCCTGGACTAAGTGCTGGCAAATCCGCCAAGTTCTCAGCAATGGTTTTACCCGTCACAGTTAGGCACGAACCATCGATCAAGCCTTGATCAAGCAAATATTTCATTACGGCGGGCGTGCCACCAACGTTATGCAAATCTTCCATCACATAGCGACCACTAGGTTTGAGATCGGCCAAGAATGGAATGCGATCACTGGTCGCCTGAAAATCGTCTATGCGCA
Organism: uncultured Thiotrichales bacterium; assembly: GCA_964617475.1. GTDB lineage: Bacteria > Pseudomonadota > Gammaproteobacteria. The sequence continues at coordinate 28,481 of CAZTYM010000027.1, read as the reverse complement.
ATTCAACATCAGCGGCTTTCGCCATAGCTAATAAATGCAATACCGCGTTAGTTGAACCACCCAAGGCCATAATGACGACCATGGCATTTTCAAACGCGGCACGAGTCATAATATCCCGTGGCTTGATATCCTCTTCTAGTAAATGACGGATCGCTTTACCCGCTTGCAAACATTCCTCGATTTTCCCCTTATCAACCGCAGGAGTCGATGAACTATAGGGTAATGACATACCCATAGCCTCGATCGCAGACGCCATAGTATTAGCGGTATACATACCGCCACAGGCGCCGGCACCGGGGCAAGAGTTTCTAACTATGTTCTGCCGGGTATCTTCATCGATACTGCCAGCAATAAACTCACCATAACTCTGGAAAGCCGATACAATATCCAAGGTCACTTCTTGATTATCTTTTTTGAGATAACCGGGTTTAATGGTACCACCATAAACCATTATTGCCGGGCGATTTAAACGCGCCATAGCAATCACGCAACCGGGCATGTTTTTATCGCAACCAGGAACTGAAATATTGGCGTCATACCATTGAGCGCCCATTACCGTCTCGATGGAATCAGCAATCAAATCACGAGATTGTAATGAGAAACTCATGCCATCAGTGCCCATGGAAATCCCATCACTGACACCAACAGTGTTAAAACGCAAACCTACCAAGCCGGCTGCAGCCACACCTTCTTTGACTTTTTGCGCCAGATCGAGCAAATGCATATTGCAGGTGTTACCCTCATACCACATACTCGAAATACCAACTTGCGCGGCGTGGATGGTGGTTTCATCAAGACCGGTACCGTAAAGCATCGCTTGCGATGCGCCTTGAGATTTAGGTTCGGTAATGCGCGAGCTATATTTATTGAGCTTTTTATTCATGGATCTTGTTACCTTGCTGGAAAAATCAGCCGGATGCAAATAATCAAGTTTAACAAATCCCAAGCAATCAGACGAAAACCAGCCAACACATTATGAGCAGTAGCGACCAAAACAAAACCTATCAGTGCTTTATTGACACACCGTTAGACAAACTATTGGCGAAGCCAGATGCCGATGAATCTATGATTGACTTATTCAATCGCGTAAAAGCTGAGGTGCCCGCCTATTCCGAGTTTCTTGCAGAACAGAAAGCCGGTGAAAACGTTTTGACATTTAGTGACTTTGCTAATCTACCCTTAACCACCAAAGACAATTATATGCGGCGCTACCCTCTTGCCAAACGCTGCTCTCACGGCCGCCTCGATCACTGTGAAATGATCGCTGTTTCATCCGGATCTACTGGTACGCCAATGTTTTGGCCACGCAATCTCAAGCACGAAGCCGATGTCGCGACGCGTTTTGAGCAAGTCTTGCGTGATAGCTTTAAAGCCGATCAACGCTCAACTCTGTTTGTTGTCTGTTTCGCCTTAGGTAATTGGGTTGGCGGTATCTATACCGCTAACTGCACACGCTTGCTAAGTCAAAAAGGCTATGCGCTAACGGTGATTACGCCAGGCAGCAATATCGATGAAATTTTCCGTATCGTCAAAGAACTTTCGCCGCAATTTGAACAAACTGTATTGGCTGGCTACCCACCATTCATAAAGGGGCTACTCGACCGTGGTCGCAGTGATGGTATCGATTGGTCGCAATATCAACTACGCTTTATTTTTGCTGGAGAAGTCTTTAGCGAAGAATGGCGCAGCTTATTAATGGACTATTGCGGCTCTGATCAGTATACGCAGCATAGCGCTTCTCTCTACGGCACTGCTGACGCCGGCGTTGTTGCAAACGAAACACCACTCTCTATCCAAATTCGACGCTTTTTCGCCGATCATCCAGATGCCTCACGTGACGTATTTGGTGAGTCTCGGCTACCGGCTTTAATGCAATATCATCCCAAAAGCCGCTATTTTGAAACGCATGAAGGTACTTTAGTAGTCAGCGGTGACAACGGCGCCCCCCTTTTGCGCTATCACATTGCAGATAAAGGCGGTTTATTTACTTACCAGGAGCTCATCGATATCGTTGCCAAGTATGGCGGTGAACTCGAGCTCGAGACCAGCAGAGTGCTGCCATTTGTCTACTTGTTTGGCCGCGCCGATTTCACCGTCTCGTATTACGGTGCGAATATTTATCCCGAGAATATTAGCGTGGCGTTGGAGCAGACACCGATCAGCGAGTGGGCCAGTGGTAAGTTTGTACTTGAAAGCAAAGAAAACGAATCACTCAATAAAGTCTTGTCATTGGCTGTGGAGCTGCTACCAGAAATTGACATCAAAAATGTCGATAAGGCGCTGATCGAAACTGTTATTGTTAAACAACTCTTGCGCCTCAATAGCGAGTTCAAAGCCTACGTGCCTCTTGCACAACAAAAAATCGATGTCACACTATGGCCCCACGGTCATCCCGATTATTTCCCTGCTGGCGTCAAACACCGTTACACGCGTCGCTAATTTTCGTAATAACACCCACTATGGCAAAACTTGAAAAAAAATTATTGCATTACATCACCAAGGCCATCGCCGACTATAAAATGATTGAAAAAGGCGACCGCGTGATGGTCTGCTTATCGGGCGGTAAAGACTCGTTTACGTTATTGTATCTATTAAACGAGATACGCAAAAACTCGCATAATCGTTTTTCCTTACATTCGTATACGTTGGATCAATCACAACCGGGCTGGAATGACACACACCTAAAAGCCTGGTTAGAAGATCAACGCATTCCTTATACTGTGGAAACTCGTGATACCTATTCTGTAGTCGTTGATAAAATTCCTACCGGCAATACCTATTGTTCATTATGTTCGCGTTTACGTCGCGGCAATATTTATCGCTTTGCTGAAGAAAATGGCTTTAATAAAGTCGCGCTAGGCCATCATCGTGACGATATGATTCAGAGCATGTTGATGTCGATGCTCTACAACGGCCAGATACGTTCTATGCCTCCCAAACTACTCACCGATAACAAACGTAATATCGTTATTCGACCGCTGGCTTATTGTAAAGAAAGCGACATTATTCAATACAGTAAAATACGTGAGTATCCCATTATTCCGTGCAATCTATGTGGCTCACAGGAAAACCTGAAACGCCAACGCGTTAAACGCTTAATTGATGAGCTGGCGAGTGAAAACGAGAAGGTACCAAGCAATTTATTCGGCGCACTAAGCAATATTCAACCTAGCCAGTTGATGGATAAAAAGCTCTGGGATTTTATAAATCTGGAAGAAAAATTAGAGACAGGTGACGAAGCCGCAGAAAGCCTCATCGACCAGCCGAATGTGATGAAATCACAGTCAGCCGGCGAAGATAAGGATCAACTTAGGCGTGCTTAACCATTAAAAGCACAGTTGCGATAATACAACCGAGCAAAAATAAGCCTGTGAATAAGATTGCCCCTGCTTGTGGGTGTTTTTCAGCCATTACTATCCCCTTTGATTCGGTTACTAAGGTTCGACCAATATCAACGCCCAGCGCGATTAAGCCGACTCTAATGTTGTTAAACGGGCACAATTATAGGCAAAATCAAGATTTTCGCAATGTTACATGACCATAAAATAGAGAAACCACGTGTCAATCAAAGATCCTAAGCAGTTTGTCCACGACCTGCGCCACGCCTCACCCTATATTCACGCCTTTGCCGGCAAGACCTTTGTTATCGCGATTAGCGGCCGTGCCATCTGCTCAAGCGCTTTCAACGAGCTGATTCATGATATCGCCTTGCTGCAAGGCTTGGGTGTGAAATTAGTGTTGATCGCCGGTAGCCGTCCGCAAATTGAGCAGCGCCTAGCTGAACAGGGTGCCGAAATTCGCTACATCAATGATAAACGCATTACCAATGCAGCGGCGATGGAATGCGTAATTCAAGCTGCAGGTAATGTACGCATGAATATCGAAGCCAAACTCTCTATGGGTTTGGCCGAATCACCAATGGCCGGACTTGCTATTCGCACCGTTTCCGGCAATTTCGTTCGAGCCAAGCCAATTGGCATACGTGACGGTATTGATTATTTATTAACCGGCGAAGTACGCAGCGTTGATGATAACGCCATTCGCCAGCAGCTAGATAACAACGCCATAGTGGTGATTCCAGCTATCGGCTATTCATCCAGTGGTGAGGTCTTTAATCTCACCGCTCACGAAGTAGCGGCCGCCTGCGCCGTCGCTATTGGCGCCAATAAGCTGATTATGCTTAACGAAGAACGTGGCGTACTCGATGGCCGACGTTCGCCTATAGCACAGCTAGACCTAACACAAGCACAAGAATTATTAGCGGGTAAACGTAAACTTAGCTATGAGTCACGTCATTCATTAGATGTCGCGGTCAAAGCCTGTAAACAAGGTGTGCCGCGTTGTCATATTATTAGCCATGAAGTGGATGGTGGTTTGCTGCTTGAACTGTTTACTCGTGATGGTATTGGAACACTTATCAGTGCCGATCTTTACGAAGGCATGCGCCAAGCTCTTGCCAGCGATATCAGCGGCATTATTAGCTTGATTACGCCGCTTGAAGAAGCAGGCATACTGGTCAAGCGCTCCAGAGATCAGCTTGAAAACGAGATCGACCACTTCACCATAATCGAGCGTGACGGCATGATCATCGCCTGTGCGGCACTGTATCCTTCAGCTAACTCAGAACTCGCTGAGCTAGCTTGCGTGGCGGTACACGATGAATACCAAGACATGGGCTATGGCGAGCAGCTTTTAAAACATATAGAAAATAAAGCTCACGCGCTAGACATTGAGAGATTATTTTTGCTGACCACACAAGCTAGCCATTGGTTTCGTGAACACGGTTTTCGCGGCACCAGCACCGATAAATTGCCGAAAAAACGTCGCGCACTATACAATTATCAACGCAACGCCAAGGTATTGATGAAAAAACTCAGCTGACAGAAACTAGGCTTGTGCGCTATTACTTGGCTCGCCTTCGCGTAAATGCGGCTGTAACAAACTCAAAGCTTTTTTATAAACTTTGCGTTTAAACGGAACTACTCGGGTAACCGGGTACCAGTAATGCACCCAGCGCCAACTATCGAACTCTGGTTTTTCACTGCCGTCTAGGCGGAAATCATCTTCTGTACCCGTCAGCCGCAGCAAGTACCATATTTGGCGTTGACCAATACAAACTGGCTGACTGTCACGGCGTACCAAGCGTTGCGGCAAACGATAGCGCAACCAGTCCTTAGTGTAGCCTAAGACCTCAACATGCTCGGGTTGCAAACCAATTTCTTCGTCAAGCTCGCGATACATCGCTTGCTCATGCGTTTCATCACGGCGCATTCCCCCTTGCGGAAATTGCCATGCGTCTTGCCCAATTCGCCGTCCCCAGAACAGCTTACCTTTATCGTTTGCTAATATGATCCCGACGTTATAACGGAAACCATCCTTATCTATCATTGTGTAATTCAAACCTCATATGCGTGATAGAATGGCACAGACGAAAACGATCAGCAAATTTTCCTGGTTAGGGCTTATTTCAAGACAAAAAATAGCCTTAAGCAGCCAGCAACGACTTATATCCTCATGGCTTTAGCAATATTTGATCTCGATAACACCTTACTGGGTGGTGATAGCGATTACCTATGGGGAGAGTTTCTTATTGAAATTGGCGCAGTCGATCGAGCTGATCATGAAGAAGCCAACCAACGCTTTTACGAGGACTATACCAGCGGCACTCTCGATATTGATGCTTTTCTTCACTTTCAACTGGCACCGCTTGCCAAAAATTCGCGCGAGCAGCTCGATCGTTGGCATCGCCAGTATATGAAAGAAAAAATCGAGCCGATTATGCTGAATAAAGCCAAAACCTTAGTTAAACAACACCATGATAAAGGTGATACGCTGCTGATCATCACAGCAACTAACCGCTTTGTTACTGCACCTATCGCTGCTGCTTTTGGCATCGATACCTTAATCGCCACTGCACCAGAAGAAGTAGATGGTGAATTCACCGGCAACTATGTTGGGATACCAACATTTCGCGAGGGCAAGGTGACACGACTAGAAGAATGGTTAGCTGACAGTCACCACGATCTTAAAGACAGCCACTTTTATTCGGACTCACATAATGATCTACCGCTATTAAAACTGGTAGATCACCCGGTGGCGGTTGATGCTGATGAGAAATTGCGTAGCCATGCCGCAAAACACGACTGGCCAAGCATTTCTCTAAGAGATTAATCAGTTAAACAAATCTTTATTTGCGGCTTTATTCCGCGCTTCAACTTTATTCACCAAACTCTTACGAACCAAGTCTTGTAGACATTGATCCAGAGTCTGCATACCAATTGATTGACCTGTTTGAATAGCCGAATACATCTGTGGAACCTTGGCTTCACGAATCAAGTTACGAATAGCTGGCGTACCTAACATGATTTCATGAGCCGCAATACGACCACCACCAGTGCGTTTCAGCAAGGTTTGTGAAATTACTGCGCGCAATGATTCTGATAACATTGAACGCACCATCTCTTTTTCTGCTGCAGGAAAGACGTCAATAATACGGTCAATGGTTTTCGCCGCTGAACTGGTATGTAGAGTACCGAATACTAAGTGACCAGTTTCTGCCGCGGTCAGTGCTAAGCGAATCGTCTCCTGGTCACGCATCTCACCAACCAGAATAATATCGGGGTCTTCACGCAGCGCGGAGCGAAGCGCTTCGTTAAAACCATGCGTATCTCTATGCACTTCGCGCTGATTGATCAAGCATTTTTTACTTTGATGAACAAATTCGATTGGATCTTCAATCGTTAGAATATGACCGAACTCTTCATCGTTTATAAAATCCATCATCGCTGCCAAAGTGGTTGATTTACCTGAACCCGTAGGCCCTGTCACCAAAATCAAGCCACGCGGATTCTTGGCAATGTCTTTGAATATGGCTGGGCAACCTAACTCTTCCAAAGTCAGAATATTAGAAGGAATGGTACGAAACACGCCGCCCATTCCACGTGCCTGATTAAATGCATTAACACGAAATCGAGCTAAACCAGGAATCTCAAATGAGAAGTCTGTTTCGAAAAACTCCTCAAAGTCTTTGCGCTGACGGTCGTTCATAATGTCGTACATCATCGCTTGTACGGTTTTATGATCTAACTCCGGCACGTTGATACGACGCACATCACCATCAACACGAATCATAGGCGGCAGACCTGCAGAGATATGTAAATCTGAAGCTGAGTTTTTGACACTAAAGGCAAGTAATTCGGCAATATCCACAAAGTGCTCCTAAATTCGGTTTAAATATTAAACTTATCCATATTTCTAAAAACCGCTGATAGTTTAGTATTTACTATATCGCAAATGAAATATTCAGCAGATTTTACACATTCTATCTACATAGATAAGCTTAGGGATTATCAATCTCAAAATAGTTAGCGGCAAAATAGGTGCCGGCTTGATAAGCAGCGGCGTGGACACTTCAAACACTAAAATCCCAGACAATTTGATGCCCCTGAACGAATCAGACATAGCTGAGCGTTACCGTAGTATATTGAATCGTATTTCGTTAGCTAAAGAACATTATGGCAATCCTTCTGCCCAGCTGATCGCCGTTAGTAAAGGCCATACTTCGGAGCACATTAGATCACTTTATCGACTTGGCCAAAGACAGTTCGCTGAGAGTTATATTAATGAAGCTACAGAAAAGCAATTAGACCTGACACATCTGGATATCGAATGGCATTTTATTGGCCGAATCCAATCAAATAAAACAGCTTATATTGCCAATCATTTTGATTGGGTGCATAGCATTGATAAATTTAAAATTGCTCAGCGCCTGAACAATCAACGCCCCGATTCGGCTCCACCACTAAATATTTTTCTACAAATCAATATCGACCACGAAAAAAGCAAAGGAGGCATACTGCCAGAAAGTGCGTTTCAGCTGGCCTCTCAAATCACTACCTTACCTAAACTTAAACTACGCGGCTTAATGGCGATTCCGCATGCCAGAGATCAATTTGAGAAGCAGCGAACCTCTTTTTCAAACCTCTTTGCCATGCAAAACAATTCAGAGTTTTCCCAACTTGACTTAGACTGCCTATCAATGGGCATGTCTAATGACTTCGAAGCAGCGATAGCTGAAAACGCTACGCACTTGAGAATAGGTAGCGCGCTTTTTGGTAATAGACCTAAATAGCTCAATATTTCCGTCAAAAATATAGCTACTGGCCTTAAAAATCACAATTTATGAATGTCTTGTAACAGATTGCTGAATAATATTTGTCATTATGTTCAGTGTTTAAGTAGATATAGTTTAAGCCGCTAAACTATCAACATATCTAATCTATATATTAAGTTTTTGAATTATGGGAATTTTTTAACAGCACTGCTTTCTAAAATCTTCCTGCGCCAACAAGTCAAGTGAGAAATATAATTATGAATCAGAATCCCACCAAGCGGTTGCTAAATAAAACTGTTATTACCTTATCCTTCGCCTTTTTAATATCCGCCTGCGGAGGTGGTGGCGGTGGCGGTGGCGGTGGAAGCAACAATGAAGGTGAAACCACACCTCCAAATAATACTCCACCCGGCGATCCTAATGCTGCGGTACTGAACTTAACGCTATCACCAACAAAAAATTTCGTCTTTACGTGGACAGATGTTGCCGATGCGACATTTTATCGCATTATGGAAAATGCAGACGGCTCCTCTGGTTTTAGTCAGCTTGGCCCTGACATTGCGCCAGGCACACAAACATTTAGCACCCTGTTCCCACTGTACGAGCGGATTGGAGCTCAATATATCTTAGAGAGCTGCATAAGCAACGATGAGTGTCTTAACTCAGATGTAGTCATACCAGCAAATTTTTTGGCCGATGGCATAGGTTATTTCAAAGCCAGCAATACTGATGCCGGGGATAATTTCGGCGACGCTATGCAATTATCAAGTGACGGACTCACCCTAGCTGTCGGCGCACCGGAGGAGCAGAGCGGTGCTAGCGGTATCAATGGTGATCAGACCAATAACGATCAAAACCAAGCCGGTGCGGTTTATATTTTTACTCGCTCAAGCGACACTTCTCCAACATGGACACAGCAAGCTTATATTAAAGCCAGCAATGCGAATCAATTCGATAATTTTGGTAGCTCCGTAACACTAGCTGAGAATGGGAACACCTTGGCTGTCGGCGCACCGGGTGAGAGCAGTGATTCTGTAGGAATTAACGGTGATGAAACCAATACTGGTGCCTCAAGATCCGGAGCTGCTTATGTCTTTACACGCTCAGGCACTACTTGGTCACAACAGGCCTATATCAAAGCGAGCGATGTCGATATAGACGACGAATTCGGTATTAATGTCACGCTTTCAGCTGACGGCAATACACTGGCCGTTAGTTCTGTCAATGAAGCAAGTAGTTCGGGTGGTATTAACGGCGACGACTCCGATAATCTCTCGAGCGGCGCTGGTGCTGCTTATGTATTTGTGAGAGACGATGCCAACGTTTGGAGCCAGCAAGCATACATAAAAGCAGCCGTTCCTGGTGCACCCGATGTATTTGGTGCAGCGCTGAGTTTATCAGATGAAGGAGATACACTAGCAGTAGGAGCGTATCTCGAAGACAGTAATGCCACCGGCATAAATGGCAGTCAATCGAATAATTTTTCACCTGGCTCTGGTGCTGCTTATGTATTTGTGAGAGACGGTGCCAATATTTGGAGCCAGCAAGCATATATAAAAGCGAGTAATAACAATGCCAACGATAACTTCGGTGAATCTCTCAGCCTTTCCGGAGATGGCGACACTCTTGCGGTAGGTGCTAGACGTGAAGACAGTTCGGCAACTGGCACTGGCGGTGATCAAGCTAACAACGATATATTGGGTAGCGGAGCGGTCTACATATTTACTCGCGATGGCACTGTATGGAGCCAGCAACAATATATCAAACCCTCGAACACAGATAATAATGACAATTTTGGTTTGTCTATTGATCTGTCAACAGATGGAAATACTTTAGCTGTTAGCTCGATATTAGAAGACAGTGCGGCAATTGGACTGGGCGGAGAGCAGACCTTAGATACCGCAGATTCTGCTGGTTCAGCCTACGTATTTACTCGTGACGAAAATGACGAGTGGACACAGCAAGCCTATATCAAGGCTAGCAACAGTCAAAACAATGCGCGATTAGGTGAATCAATCAGCCTCTCAGGCGATGGCGATACACTTGCTATTGGCGCGAGCAGCGAAAATAGCAGTGCCACGGGGGTTGACGGCGATCAAACCGATACTAGCGCAGTCGGAGCGGGTGCGGTATACGTTTACTAAAACACCCTGTCGTTATTAACGAAATGATAAAGGCCGGCTTGTCCGGCCTTTATCATGTTAGGGCTCCTGGTCAAATAGAGTGACTGTTTGATTATTATGATATTTCTTCTACGTGCATTGGCAAAGCGGTTTTAGCGCTGTATCCTTTCCAGCTTTCTACTAGAACGAGCTCATGGATACATCGCAAAAAATTAGCTTTATCGGCGCCGGCAACATGGCGCGCAGCCTTATCGGTGGCTTGGTTAATGATCATTACCCTGCAAGCAATATTGGTGCTTCAGATCATGATCAAGATAAGCTAAGGCAATTACGAAGCGACTTTGGTGTAGAGGTGTATGAGGACAATCTGACGGCACTTCAAGCGAGCGATATTATTGTGCTTGCGGTGAAGCCTCAAACATTGGCTGAAGTATGCCGAGACCTCCGGGCCAGTCTCAAAAACCACAAGCCACTTTTTATTTCAATTGCTGCTGGAATTCGCAGTGCTGACATAGAAAACTGGTTAGGCGAATCTGCCGCAGTCGTAAGAACCATGCCTAATACGCCATCATTAGTTAGCGCAGGCGCAACGGCACTGTATGCGTCTAATAATGTATCTGAATTACAAAAACAACATGCTGAGTCAATACTACGTGCGGTCGGATTAACGGTTTGGGTAGATGATGAGGGTGAAATGGACGCTATTACCGCGCTATCAGGCTGCGGACCAGCCTATTTCTTTCTGTTCATGGAACTCATGCAAGATATTGCCGAAAAACTTGGCATTGATTCCGAAACCGCTCGCTTACTTACTCTGCAAACTGGTTTTGGCGCAACGAAAATGGCGCTGGAAAGCAATGTTGATTGCGCCGAGCTGCGCCGCCGTGTCACCTCACCAGGTGGCGTAACGGAAAAAGCCATAGATAAACTTTTGGACGGAAACATCGATAAACTGTTTACAGACGCGCTCGAAACAGCAAAAGAGCGTTCAATTGAATTAGCAAATGTATTGGGCAAATCATGAGTAGCAACCCTTTTCAAGAATCGGCAATTTTAATAATAAGTACGATATTTAGTATCTACATCCTGGCAGTGATGTTGCGCTTTATTCTGCAATGGGCACGCGCTGATTTTTACAACCCACTTTCTCAGTTACTAGTGAAGATCACCGATCCACCTTTGAAACCTCTGCGACGCATCATTCCAGGCTGGGGTGGAATCGATTTCGCGTCTATTTTGCTCATGCTCGCGCTTAAATTTATCGAACTGACTTTGATCACACTCATCAAGGGGATCAGTGTTAGCGCTGGCTTGTTAGTGATCACTGCATTATCTGAACTCATTGGTCTCGCGATTATGTTATTTATTGGCATGATCATCGTTTCTGTCATATTAAGCTGGATAGGCCCTGGCAATCAGAACCCGATGGTAGGCTTACTTCACCAAGCCACAGAACCTGTTTTAAGTCCTTTTCGGCGTATTATCCCTCCCATTGGTGGCCTCGATTTATCCCCTATTGTCGCCATTGTTGCTTTGCAGATCGTTAAGATCTTTGTTGACTGGTCGTTAAACAACCTAGCAGCCGCTGTAATTTAAAGCGTCTTTTAAAGCTAACTCTCGCTCCCGCGAACGCGGCGTTAATCTCTGCAAAGTTGTGAACTACTACGCAGAGTAGATGCACCTTCGTGTGTATAGTCAACCATGTAGGAGCAATAGATGATGCTTGAGGAATTGATGCTGACTTTAATCAACCACATCGTGGAGCCTGTGTAATGGCCGCGATAGCACAACACCTTGAAGAAGATCGACGCGTGAACCACTTTTCGCGCCAGATGCATGCTTATGACGAATGGCGTCAGAACTTAATGCGTGTATTAAACGATACTCGTTCGTGGCTGGAAGATAATAAACTGACCAGTCCAGAATTTGAATTACGTATTCACGAAAACTGCCAATCCCTAGAATCCGACAAATTAACGATTGCTTTCGCTGCAGAGTTTTCACGCGGAAAAAGCGAACTGATTAACGCCATTTTTTTTGCCGATTATCAACGGCGGCTGCTACCCTCCGATGTCGGCCGCACCACCATGTGCCCTACCGAATTATTTTATGATCAGGAACAAGAGAATGCTTATATTCAGCTACTTCCCATCGAAACTCGTAGCGACGATTTAAGCATTGAAGAGTTTGGTCATAATCGAGACTACTGGCATATTATCGACCTCGATACCCAGTCTCCAGAACAAATGGCTGACGCTCTGCAAGAGTTGATTAAGGTCAAGTCAGTCACTGTCGAAGAAGCCAAATCCTACGGCCTACCGGTTGAGGAAGACAATATAGCTGATGGCTGCGTTGACATACCTGTTTGGCGACATGCCAAAATTAGTTTTCCACATCCCTTGTTAAAACAAGGCTTGTCCATTCTAGACACACCCGGTCTCAATGCACTTGGCACCGAACCGGAACTCACTGTATCAATGCTACCAAAAGCAGAAGCCGTACTATTCGTGCTAGCTGCTGATACCGGTGTCACACGCAGCGATTTGGATATGTGGCGCGACCATATTGCCAGTTATCGGCAAAATGGCCATAACGGCCTGGTAGCAGCATTAAATAAAATCGATACGCTTTGGGACGAAATGAAATCAAGCGATGAAGTTAACTCAACCATAGATAATCAATGCCGAGCCACTGCGCATGCTTTAGGCATCGATGAATCTAGAGTCATACCTGTTTCAGCGCAAAAAGCGTTACTAGCTAAAGTAAAACAAGATCAAAACCTGCTGAGTGCAAGCAGAATCACCGAACTCGAAAATTACCTCGCCGATGAAATCATGCCCTCTAAGCAAGCGATTATTTGGCAAAAAATTGCTAGCGATACAGGTGGAATACTCGACGATATCGCTGCGGTAAAAGAAACTCAGTTACACCATCTTTTTGAACAGCAACAGGAACTCATCGAACTCAGCCAAAAGAATACCGAGCTTTCACACCAAATTGCGCGCAAAATTCAAATAGCCAAAGAACGCTATCAGCGCTGCAGCACTTACATCGAAACCAGCAACGAAAAACTGCGAGTAAGCGCAAAACATTTACGTGAAACAATGAATCTCGACGCTATCGACTATTCTGTAGCGCGTACCCGTAAAGATATGTCTAGCGCACTAACAACGATGGGGCTGAGAGAACAAATTGGTGTCTTTTTTGAAAGCGTACGTGACACCATGCAAGTTGCGTTGGCACAAAGCGATAAACTTATTGACGCTTACCAGGCTGTCTATAAACGCATGCACTCTGACTATGGCTTTGCTGAAACAAAGCTCAAGCCACTTAATATAGTCAAGCACCGTAACAAGATAGACAAAATGTATTTACAAGCAACTCAGTGGCGAGACAGTGCAGATCTCACCATGACTGAACAAAGCATCGTCATCAAGAAATTTTTTATCTCTATGGTCAGCCATGTCCGTGGCATATTTCACGATGCAGATTCGGATATCAACAAATGGATAGAAGAATCCAACCGACCTATCACACTTCATCTCGAAGAGCTAAAAAACAATATGGAACGCCATATAGAGATTTTCACCAAGGTGAGCAACTCTAGAGCATCCATGCGCGACAAGCTTAACGATATTGAGACTAAACAGAATATCGTTCAAACAGAGAAAAAGACACTGGCAAACCTCAAGAACGACCTAAATCAATCCAAGCCACATTAGACATATAAGCCTTAGCGGCTTGCGCCAAACGTAAGTCACCGCTAGACTCTGACAACATTATTAAGTGTTGCCACCCCCCAAACCACTAATTCAATGTCAGAGCCATTGCCAGAAGACTCCATAGGCATAGTTAAGCCTCAAGTTGCGCGTTTCCCAGAGCCACTAAAATTAGAGTCTGGTAAGACACTACCTGGCTATGAACTAATCTACGAAACCTATGGCAAGCTTAACGATGAAAAATCAAACGGCATATTAATCTGCCACGCACTTTCAAGTGATCATCACGCTGCGGGCTATCATTCCACAGCAGACAAAAAACCAGGCTGGTGGGAAACCTGTATAGGCCCAGGCAAGCCCATTGATACCAACAAATTTTTTGTCGTTTGCAGCAATAATATTGGCGGATGCAAAGGTTCAACTGGGCCAATGTCAATTGATCCAGAAACTAAACAACCCTATGGACCAGACTTCCCTATTGTTACCGTCAAAGACTGGGTAAAGACACAGGCCCAACTGGCTGACAAACTGGGCATAGCCTGCTGGCAGGCAGTGATTGGTGGTAGTTTGGGTGGTATGCAGGCATTGCAATGGTCAATAGAGTTTCCTGACAGATTAAAGCATTGTTTTGTTATAGCATCCGCACCAAAACTCTCAGCTCAAAATATTGCCTTTAATGAAGTCGCGAGGCGCGCCATTATCACTGACCCTGATTTTTACGATGGACGCTATTATAGTCACGATACTGAACCTGCCAGGGGGCTCATGTTGGCAAGAATGCTGGGCCATATTACCTATTTATCCGATGACGCCATGTTGGCTAAATTTGGTCGTGAACTCAAAACCAATGATTATCAATTTAGCTATGACGTAGAATTTCAGGTAGAAAGTTATCTGCGTTATCAAGGCGAGAAATTTATTGGCCAATTTGATGCGAATACTTATCTGCTCATGACGCGGGCACTGGATTATTTCGATCCCGCCAAAGACCATACCGATGACCTATCCAAAGCTTTGGCAAACACTCAGGCACGTTTTCATATCATCTCGTTTACTAGTGATTGGCGCTTTTCACCTCAGCGCTCAAGAGAAATCGTTAAAGCCTTACTCGATAACAACCGTGATGTCAGCTATGCTGAAATTACTGCAAATCAGGGACACGATGCCTTCTTAATGTCTATACCGCATTACTTGAATGTATTTCGAGCATCAATGCAACAAGTCGAAAATTTTGCGACTAAGCATGCTTAGACCTGATTTAGAAATAATCAGTGACTGGGTTAGCACCAACGCCCGAGTGCTTGATCTTGGCTGCGGTGATGGCACCTTGTTATCCCACCTGACACAACAGCAACAAATCAGCGGTTATGGCCTAGAAATACAAGACGAAAATATCGCAGCTTGCTTAAGCAAAGGTATTAATGTCTTACAAATTAACCTAGATGAAGGCTTAGCCGATTTTGCTGACAATACGTTTGACTACGTCATTATGACCCAAACACTACAAGCAGTTAGCTACCCTGATAAGTTGTTAAGTGAAATGCTGCGAGTTGGCCGCGAAGGTATCGTGACCTTTCCCAACTTCGGCCACTGGCGCAGCCGGCTCAATATTGCAATACAAGGCCGTATGCCCTTATCAGAGTCGTTGCCTCACCCCTGGTATAACACACCCAATATCAGGCTTTGCACAGTCAAAGACTTTGAACAACTTTGTCGCGAAAAAAATATCTCAATCGTTCAACGCAGTGTCGTTAACCATGCGCACCGCGAAACGATCGCCATGAACTGGCTGCCCAATTTCTTTGGAGAAATTGCCTTATACAGGCTTAAAGTAGACAAGCAATAAACAAACGACGCTGTTAACGCGAAACCTCAGCTAAGTTGTTTTTTTCCAGCAACACTAAATCATGCGCCGCCAAATCAGTACCATCCTTAATTCCGTATTGATACGCATACATGTCTTCAGGAGAAGGCTGCGCACCATACTTAGACCGATATCGAGCCGCTCGATCACGCTTAAGAATCACACCATTATCAAGCCAATACTGATTTTGCTGCAATAAAACCTGATTATTTTTCTCAACTGCTAATTTTGCCCTTATTCCCCTAAGGCGATCCAGCAATAGTTTATTCCAGGTCTCAACATAACCCGTCTCAACACCATTAACGTAAGCTTGGCGCCGCTCAACGCTTTCAGGAATGGTAAAGCGAATACTTTTACTTTGTGGAGTGTAGGCCGAAACCAAGGTCAGCTTTTGTTGAACATCTTGATCGAAAGAAGATTCTGAGGTAGCACAGGCGGAGAATAACATCACCACCAACAAGACTAGAAAAGTGTTACGCATACTTACATCCTGTATCATTAGTTTTCCATATTGAAACGACTCTAGCGTTATCGTTTCTGTTGATATCCTATCAAAAAATCGAACACCTATACCAATATAAATCGACAAACTATCTATTTACTTAAGAGCAGATTCCCCTTCTCATGATCCAACTGAAATCTAAATTGGCCCAAAACATTCATTCCTAACAAACCATCGACACCAGGTGAAAGCGTAAAATCTAAAACAGCAATATTCATATTATTAAGTTGAAATGAACCCAAACTTAACTGCTCAACTTTATAAACGGAGCCCTTAGTTACCCCATTAGCTGTTTGAAACAAACGCGTGCCAATTTTACGCACCCTCCTGGTATTGCTTATAGAATCGAAAGCGGCTCGAGACAAGGTCGTCATCGAAGCACCCGTATCAATCAACAAAGTCACTTTGTCTCGCTGGTTAATACCCAAATCAACCAAAAATTGATTACCCAGCTGCTGCAAAGCGACATGCTTTGCATTTTGAAAACCGTTATTCTGCGGCTGAGTCGTTGCAATATTTTGTTCAGTTAAAGAATTGAGTGTGGTCTGCGCCTGTGTGCCAATTTCTGCATCATTCACTAACAACTTTAGACGCTGAATCGCGCTGTATTCATCACCACCATTGAGATAAGCAATGGCTTGTTTATATTGATAAGGCGCACTGAGTAGACCTAAAACCTCCATATGCGCGTATAAACCTGTCAAAGCGAACCAATCTGCCTGGCTGGTATAGTATTGATCCACCTCATTTACAAACTGATCAAAACGCGATAGCCAAAGCTGTTGCCGCTCAGCAGAATAGGCATAGGTTTTTATCAATTGATAAACATTAACCGCTTCGATAAAGAAACCACTGTTCTGATTAAAATCAGCTAGCAATAATAAAACGTCGATATCGTCGTAATAGGCAGACAGATACGCATCGGTGAGCTCAGAAAAACGCGTGTAGTCTCTTGCAGCAAGAAGTTGATCCAGCTCTTTTAACAACAAACTTCTTAGCTGAGCAACATTATCGGCACCAAACTGATTTTGCTCTTGGTATAGCGAGATAGCTTCGGTGTATTCAGCACTTTCTAGTAATTTTTTTATTTTGGAAAGTGGTGGAACGGTGTTAGCGTACACCGCAGGGTTCGTATTAAAGGGGTCAGACCCATGTAAATTCGCCTGCGAGTCGAAATCATGAGAATTTAAAGGGTCTGACCCCTTTAATGCTGACTCCTTTAATGCTGCGTTTTGTTGAGAAAAACTAGAATTATCTAATACCGACTCAGGCGAATCACTTTGCCACAAACCTCGGCTAAGCCAGCCTAGAGAGAAAGCGAAGGAAAGCGAAAAAAGCAAAACGAAGTGACGAAACATTTTAGAATCAAAATATAGCTAACGAGAAAAATAAAAATATAATGACATTGAAGCGATCAAAATAAGCAATAAGGTCACAGACCGATTAATAATTTGTTCGGCTCTTCTACTTTTGATCTCATGATCAGGATATTGAACCTGCCATACATTGGTGTTAGCTGCATTCAACAGTATTTCCGGTGTCACTGGAATATATTGGACTTGACTATAAGGTGGTGGAAAAAATATACCTCCAAAATTCCAACCTTCCTCTCCATGATGGAAATACCATAGGTAAGAATCCATATTTACCTTAAAACGCTTTGCAAACTCTGACTCCATTTCAAAAAAATCATCTCCATCGATACCGAGGTTTAAACATATATCAACTTTAGGCCCTAACTCACTTCGCCTTACCCCCTGAAATTCGATCAAAAAATCGTAAATTTCTTCAATATCCATGAATATAACAATTTTAGTATGTTTAAGAAGTTTTACTCTTTGACTTTCTTTCAGCTTGCTTATTCCTGAGATTACTAGATAAAGATTTAATATATTCGCGCGATTTCGTAAATTTTGGTTTACTTGGCCACTTCGGTTTACGAAATTTAACAATAGCAATAACAACTTCTATCAACAAAAGTAACAACCAAAATAACAGTTCCGCTATTAAAATCCCAAGTGGAGCGACTATCTCCACCGCAGGGGCAAGTAAAGCCATAAATGCATTAACAATAGCGATAACCAATGCCATTATTAATTCTAAAATTACCTCAATGAAATCTTTACCCTCTCATATATCTACACTTAAGCAATTATTACGATTCATCCCCTTATACCAGCGGAGCCTAAGCTTTAAATTAGTTCTGATTAACTGTCTGCTCGATAAACTCAATACATTCCGCCACCGAAAGAGAAAAAACACCTCCTTCACCAGAGTCAAATGCTTCCCTCCATATTTGATAGCCCTCCCGATAATCAGGTAGGGTTTTTACTTGACCAATTTGCTTAGTAACACTAGATTCCAGAGCCTCCGGGCTAATAGGCAGGTGGGAAATATGCTCTCCAAACCCCGATTCCAGATACGAATTCCTAATTCGTAAACCATCCACACTAATGTGAACAATATCTTGTCCATGCAGTGAATCAATTTGCACGATGGTGAGGCGTGACCCAGCTTCATGCTCTCTAGTTTCATAATTCCAGACTTGCCCAACTGTAAAGTCATCGGCCATAGCAAACGAAGCAATCAATATTGAACCCATAAATGCTATTAATTTATTCATATCCCTTCATTCCAAGTACCAATGCTACCGATCTATTATCACACAATCCCTTGATTTTATAGGGTTATTCCTTGACCAATCTAGTCTCAAATTGTAAAATTCCCGACTAAATTAGTCAGGTATTCCCCTGACTGATATTTTCAAAGTATTCTAGCCTGGCGCGACCCGCGTGGGCTTTGTTTTCAACCCGTTTAGCCAGGTAGAGCATTATGGCCAGTACCAGCGATGACGTTCAGTCGTTTGTCGACAAGCAGTATAAACACGGTTTTGTTACCGATATAGACACCGACACCATCGGTGCCGGCCTTAATGAGGACGTGATTCGCGTTATTTCGCAGAAAAAAGGCGAACCCGAGTTCATGCTCGAATGGCGCTTGGCGGCCTACCGCAAATGGTTGGAAATGTCTGAACCCACCTGGGCGCATGTTAAATACGATCCTATCGATTACCAGGAAATCAGCTATTACTCTGCACCTAAATCGCCAGAAGACGCGCCAAAAAGCTTGGACGAGGTTGATCCCAAGCTATTAGAAACCTACGAAAAACTCGGTATTCCTCTGGCTGAGCAAAAAATGCTTGCTGGTGTAGCGGTTGATGCTGTATTCGACAGTGTTTCGGTTGTTACCACCTTTAAAGAAAAGCTGGCTGAAGCCGGCGTAGTGTTCTGCCCTATTTCAGAAGCCGTGCACAGCCACCCCGAGTTGATTCAAAAATACTTAGGCTCGGTTGTCCCAACAGGCGATAATTTTTATTCCACGCTAAATTCTGCGGTATTCAGTGATGGCTCTTTTGTTTATATCCCTAAGGGTGTGCGCTGCCCTATGGAGTTATCTACTTATTTCCGTATTAACGAAGCCAAGACGGGTCAGTTTGAGCGCACTTTGATTATTGCAGAAGAAGGCTCACACGTTAGTTATCTTGAAGGCTGCACCGCGCCGATGCGTGATGAAAACCAATTACACGCTGCGGTGGTGGAACTGGTTGCTTTGGATAATGCTGAAATCAAATATTCTACTGTGCAGAATTGGTACCCAGGCGATGAAGAAGGCAAAGGTGGGATTTATAACTTTGTCACCAAGCGTGCTCTATGCGCAGGCGTAAACTCTAAAGTCTCTTGGACGCAGGTAGAAACTGGCTCTGCAGTCACCTGGAAATATCCAAGCTGTGTCTTAAAGGGCGATAATTCTGTCGGTGAGTTCTATTCAGTGGCACTGACTAATAACTATCAGCAAGCCGATACTGGCACCAAGATGATTCATCTGGGTAAAAACACCAAGAGTACGATTATCTCTAAAGGCATTTCCGCCGGACATGGTGAGAACTCTTATCGTGGTTTAGTCCGCGTTGCTAAAACTGCCGAAGGCGCGCGCAACTATACGCAATGTGATTCCTTATTAATTGGTGATAAATGTGCGGCGCACACTTTCCCTTATATGGAAATTGGTCACCACGGTGCGCAAGTTGAACACGAAGCCACCACCTCGAAGATTAGTGATGACCAATTATTTTACTGCCAGCAACGCGGCATTGCCGAGGAAGACGCGGTAAGCATGATTGTGAACGGCTTTTGTAAATCAGTATTCAAAGAACTACCGATGGAATTTGCGGTGGAAGCTGGAAAGCTTCTAAGCGTTAGCCTTGAAGGCGCTGTGGGCTAAAGAATTTAGATTACTTGGAAAATATTTCTCATGTTAAGCATTAAAGACTTACACGTAAGCGTAGAAAGCAAACAGATACTTAAAGGCATCAACTTTGAAGTAAAGCCGGGTGAAGTTCACGCCATTATGGGGCCTAATGGTTCGGGTAAAAGCACCTTATCTCATGTGCTTGCCGGTCGTGATGGTTACACCGTCGATAGTGGTAGCGTGACTTATAAAGACCAGGACTTGCTTGAACTCGCGCCTGAAGAACGTTCTTGGGAAGGTGTGTTTCTCGCCTTTCAATATCCGGTAGAAATTCCTGGTGTTAACAACACTTACTTATTACGTGCTGGTCTAAACGCTATTCGCAAACACCATGGCGAAGATGAAATTAACGCGGTTGAGTTTTTAAAACTGGTACGTGAAAAAGCCAAGTTGGTTGAATTAGATGAAGCCTTCTTAAACCGCGCAGTTAACCAAGGCTTTTCGGGTGGCGAGAAAAAACGTAATGAAATTTTTCAAATGGCAGTACTTGAGCCTAGCTTAGCCATCCTTGATGAAACCGACTCTGGTTTAGATATCGATGCCCTACGCATCGTTGCCGAAGGCGTGAATAAACTACGTGATGAAAACCGTTCTTTTATTATCATCACTCACTATCAACGCTTGTTAGATTACATTCAGCCTGATTTTGTTCATGTGTTGGCAGACGGTCAAATTCAACGTTCTGGCGGCAAAGAGCTTGCCCATGAACTGGAACGCGAAGGTTATGCTTGGTTAGATACCAGTGAAGTGGGCGCTGCATGAGTGCAGTATTAAAACAAAGCGCGGATTGGCAAGCCGATTTAAGCGCTGAGCTAGCCACGCTACCAGGCTCGTCTAACAATCATTTGAATGCGTTTCGACAAGCGCGTTTGGATTCATTTGTTGAACTTGGTTTTCCGTCACGCAAGACAGAAGCGTGGAAATACGTATCCACTTATGCGCTGACGCAATGCAATGCAAAACTGTCTAGCTCTAAAACGATTGATAGCGCTGAATTAGATCAATGGCGCTTAGACGACACTAGCGCTAGCTTAGTATTTATTAATGGTGTTTTTCATTCTGCCCTTTCACAATTGCCTAATAACGATGCGCTGAGCATTGAATCATTAGCGGAACTGATTGAAGACAATGCTGACACAGCAACAGACCTTTTTGATAGTAACGATGGTAACGATGCGTTTGACGCCTTAAACCAGGCTTTGACGCGTGATGGCGTGGTTATTCGCATTAACGATAATGCGCAACTGAGCCAGCCCTTACATTGCATTTACTTATCAGCAGGTGATGAGCAAAGCATTACCCCAATAAGTAACATCATTGAAGTTGGCAAAAATGCTCAGTGCCCCATCGTTGAAAGCCATGTGGGTAATGACGATGCTGCGCAGCTTAATCTTGTTCGCACCAATCTTAAATTGGATGCGAATAGCCATGTTACGTATTATCGCGACCAGCGTGAAAGCAGAGCATCTTTTCATATTGCTGAAATGGCGGTATCACAAGCCAGAGACAGCCATTTAAGACTGCATAGCATTGCTTTAGGTGGTGCTATAGCTCGCTTGAACTTACGAATCAAACTTGCTGAGTCAGGTGCTGATTGCCAACTTAATGGCCTTTATTTAAGCAACGATAAACAAATTACTGATCACCACGTTGAGATGCATCACGCTGTGCCGCATTGCCATAGCGATCAATTGATTAAAGGCGTGATGGATGGTCAAAGCAAGGCCGTTTTTAATGGCCGCATTTTGGTAGATATAGACGCCCAGAAAACCGAAGCCTATTTAACTAACCGTAATCTACTGCTATCAAAGTTAGCCGATATCAACACCAAGCCTGAGCTTGAGATCTATGCAGATGATGTCAAATGTTCTCATGGTGCTACGATTGGCCAGTTAGATGAGAAAGCGATTTTCTATTTGCAATCTCGTGGCGTGTCACGCGAGCACGCTGAGCATTTATTGATTTACGCCTTTATCAATGACGTCATCAACCGTATAGAGCTTGAGTCTTTGCGCAAGCAACTGTCTGCATTAATTGTCGGCCGCTTGCCTGATAGCGAATTTATTCGCGGCGTTATTTAGTTTATGGATAAAGCTGTGTTCTCCGATATTGCCAAATATCGCCAAGACTTTCCCACTTTAAAACAAGAAGTGAATGGTAAGCCCTTGGTTTATCTTGATAACGGTGCTACCACGCAAAAACCTCAAGTGGTTATCGATACCATTAGAGAATATTACGAAGACTATAACTCTAATGTGCATCGTGGCGTGCACACACTAAGCGGTAAAGCCACCGATGCCTTTGAAGGCTCTCGCCATAAGGTTAAGCAGTTTATTAATGCCACTAGCGATAAAGAAATTATTTTTACTCGCGGCACTACAGATGCTATCAACCTCGTTGCTGCTAGCCTAGGCCAAAGCATCAAATCCGGCGATGAGATTATTGTCACCGCGATGGAACATCATTCGAACATTGTCCCCTGGCAGTTGTTATGCGAACGCACGGGAGCTGTGCTTAAGGTGGCGCCGATTAATGATCGTGGCGAACTATTATTTGACGAGTACAAAGCATTACTTAATGAACACACCAAATTAGTCGGTGTTGTGCATGTCTCTAACGCCTTAGGCAGCATCAACCCGATTAAAGCCATGATCGATGCGGCCCATGAACTTGATATTCCGGTATTAGTCGATGGTGCGCAGGGAATTGCTCACGCGGCCGTTGATGTACAAGCCTTGGATGTCGATTTCTACGCATTTTCAGGCCATAAGATGTTTGGCCCTACTGGCATTGGGGTACTTTACGGCAAAGAGGCTTTGTTAGAAGTCATGCCACCTTATCAAGGCGGTGGCGATATGATTTCCGTGGTGTCGTTTTCTGGCACGACTTATAACGATCTGCCCTATAAATTTGAAGCCGGCACACCGCATATTGCCGGTGCCATTGGCCTTGGGGCGGCTGTCGATTATATCCAAGCTATTGGCATCGATAATATTGCGGCCTATGAACATCATTTGCTTGATGTACTGACTGAACAAGCCCTAGAAATAGACGGCATTCGCATCATTGGTCAAGCCAAAGACAAGACTAGCATTTTGTCGTTTCTGATTGACGGCGCACACGCCGCAGACATTGGCGAGCTATTAGACCAACAAGGGGTAGCCATACGCGCCGGGCATCATTGCGCTATGCCAGTGATGGAGTTCTTCCATATCAACGCCAGTGCACGCGCTTCTTTGGCTTTTTATAACAACGAAGACGATATAGAGCGCTTTATCACCGCGCTGAAAAGTTCTTTAGCATTATTACGATAGGTTAATTCTGTGATTCCACTTAAACGCGATTGCAAAGCATCTCTTATTCCCGTGGGTACGGAGATTACTATTCCTTCAGGCACGCAAGTTGTAGTGACTCAATCATTGGGTGGAAGTTTTACTGTCAACGTTGCCGGTAATCTCGCTCGTATAGCAGGTGAAGATGCTGATGCATTAGGTCTTGAACATACGATTATTAAGAAAGACCCTGAAGAAGTCGATGGCCCGGTAGAAATTGACGATGTCTGGGCGGAACTACGAACGGTTTACGACCCTGAGATCCCCATTAACATTGTTGAATTGGGTTTAGTCTATGAATGTTCGACCACCGAGCTTGAAGATGGTGGCAACCGGGTAGATATCAAAATGACTTTAACTGCACCCGGCTGCGGCATGGGGCCAATCATCGTCGATGACGCGCACGGCAAAGTCATGATGGTAAAAAATGTCACGGAAGTTAATATCGAGTTAGTGTTTGATCCTCCTTGGGATCAAAGCATGATGTCTGAAGCAGCGCGCTTACAAACTGGCTTAATGTAAGCCCTTACTCATTTAAAGGCGTCAACTTCTGCTGTGCCCACTCGGCAAACTCTTGCTGAGTACAGCTGTCGCTGCGACCCTTGTTGGCACCATCAATTGTGCGATAAATAATTAGCTGATGCGCTGGGTCTGGATGATCCGCATGATCAATAATTTTTCTGACCTCCCATTCCAAACCTGGCCGATTATTACTATAGACACCGCCCAGCTCGAACTGAAATTGATTCAGCACTTCTGCATCTTGGTGACCTTGTGCAGCTTCTAGAATTTTCTCAACCTGCTGCGCGCTAATATCTACTACCATGCCGAGATCATTAATGCCTTTGACAATATTTTCACGCGCGATAGATGAGCGTTTGGAAGCTTTAAGCTGCACAGCCCCCGCTGGACGGTACGGCATTAAGGATAATGGATAACGACGCCAGGGAAAAAAGCTGTTAAACAACATCGCCATGAAAAAAATCACGATGCAATTAGCGAGCACCGGCATGAACACAAAATTGTATCCAAGCTGCTGAATCGATTCACCACCAATCACGGCAGCCAAGGCGGTTGCACCACCCGGCGGATGCAAACAACGCAGCACATGCATTGCGCCGATGGCCAGACCCACCGCTAGCGCTGCTGCTAATATCAGTTCAGGAACCAAAACCGCACAGCTAACGCCAATAAACGCGGAGATGATATTACCCGCAAACAGTGCCCAAGGCTGCGATAGGGGCCCATGTGGCACACAAAACAATAGCACTGTTGCAGCACCCATGGCCGGCACGATGGCAAGGCTACCTTCAAGCCCGACAGCGAGATAAGAAATACCGCCTATCGATGCGATACTAACAATACCACCGATGGTGGCTACGACGACTTCACCCTTTGGTGATCGTGGTTGAATACCCAACCAGGCCCACATTGGCCTACCCCTTAGCGTTTATTTCTAATTATTTACTCGGCAAAAACGCGTCATGAAAAATATGCTTGGATGCCACACCTGATAAGAATGCTTTTTTCTTCATGGCATTGACAAGATCTGGCGCGCCACACAAATATAAGCGTGCGTCTTTCTTGCCTGAAATATTGGCAACGACGAGTTCTTGTATATCACCACAGGTATAGAAATCGCCTTCTTCTCCATTCATTACGCAAGGTGTATAGCAGAAATTATCATGAGCTTTTGATAAATCGTGCAATTCGTTGACTAGGTAGAGATCTTCGACTTGTAAGGCACCATGAAATAAATCAATGGTTCCCTTATGACCTTTTCCTAGTGCATCACGAATTATCCCGTACAAAGGGGCCAGCCCGGTACTCGTACCGGCAAGCACCATAGGAAAATCATTATCACTCTCGTCTTCGGCGACATAAAAGCATTCCCCCGCCGGGCCACGAAGTTTTACTTCTAACCATGGTTTGGCATCATGCAATAACCAATTACCTAATCGACCATCAGGTAAAATCCTAATATGGAGCTCTATAAAACCGTCTTTATCTGGAAGATTGGCAACGGAATAGCTGCGTGCTAAACCTTGTGGAGTAATTAGAGTTAAATATTGACCAGGTATGGCTTCAAACTCGTCATGTGGCTTGAGGCATAAACGTAATACATTGCGGTTCAAGGCTTCCATTTTAATGATAGAAGCTGCCACCTCAGAATCCTCAGCATTTGGCAGGCTAATACCCAGGTCTTCCTTAGCATAAAGACAACAGGCTAATGCATAATTACGGGCCTTAAATGTTGCTTTTAAACCTGCTTGCGATGACTCTGTTGGGTGACCAGAGGTCACCTCAACCAAACAGCTTTGGCAAACTCCAGACTTGCATGAATGAGGGACTTCGACACCTTGGTCTAGCAAGGTGTCGAGTGCACTTGTTCCTTCATCGATGGCATAGACTTCACCATCATACGCGAGATTAAATGACATCGGCTTAGCGACTTAACACGTCATCACGAACGCTGTTGGCAATACCTGCGACTTCGGCAATATCTTCGTCAGGCACACCAAGTTCTTTCAAGGTCGCACCAAGGTGTTCAATGACTACATCAACGTGGGTGTCATCCAAACCTTTTTCGACCAAATGAGCGTGGCCATCACGCAGACTCTTACCGGTGTAGTTATTTGGACCGCCAAAGGCCATAGTAAGAAAAGCTTTTTGCTTAGCGATCTGCCCGTCCATATCAGCGTCATCAAAAAAACCACTGACACGATCATCAGTTAGCATCTTACGATAAAAAACATCTACGGCTGCATTAACCGCTGCTTCACCACCTAGCTTTTCGTATAGACTCATTTCACTATCCTCTGTTGATTTAAAGTTATGACTCATAAACATGTATTTTATTTACATCTTTAAAAGAATCAAATTAGTATTCCCTATCACATCCATAGATTTTTTAAATCGGCGAGAAAGCGCCGGGCTTTAGACCAGCTTGATAGCGGCTATGTTACTAGGCTACCGAGGGGGAACTGAGCGAACGCCAGCGAGCTGACATCAAGGCAAAACCACCAAACAAAATGGCACAGAAGAATAAGTCAGCCGCGACGGTATTACCGAAGAAAGGAATCGCTGCAATGTACGCCATACCCAAACCGGCCAATGTATTAGGATAAATATCCATTGCTAGCCAAGGACCAATATTGCTGACCAAGAAGAAAATCAGCGAGGCAGACAGACTACCAGCGATTACTTTCAGGGTTGATACCTTTGTAATCAACCGAGAACCCAGCATAGCAATTAACGCAATGGCTAATAATGACCATCCCACCGATGGCGTAAACCACATAAACTGCCCGTAAAACTCAGCATAAATAATATTGTTAATAACCAGATCACTAATTAGTAATGCCACGGCAGGAACCAACCACGCTATACGGCCAGGTAAAAACGCCCCCGCGAATAAAGCCATCGCACCAATTGCGGTAAAATTGGGAACATGCGGTATTAAACGACTAAACGCTGCCAATAGGATCATAGCGATAATTACATTGGTGCGGGTGGCATGCATAGCTAAGGCTCAATTAATCAACAAAGCCGTGATTATACGTAAAAATGAACAGCGGTGATATGGTAGATGCTGGTGTAAACTAGCCTTCCTCTGTAGGCAGGCCTGCCTTTAGCCATTCCTGCATATTACCTTCTAGATGATAAAGTTTTTTCCATCCGGCTTTATGCATAAGATCAATGGCTTGATCCGCAAAGACACCATTTTCGCAGTAAAGTACAACATCATCGTTCTTATCACCTGGAACTTCAGTAAGAAACTTAACGAGATGGCTATAAGGGATATTAATTGCGCCAGCAACACGAGAGGCGCGGTAGAACTTCTCAGGACGCACGTCGATTACCAAAGGAGCTTTTTCACTTTGCATACGATTTAGCAAAGTTTGTTGGTCTATATTTGAAATAGTGGGTTCTGAAGATGTGCAAGCTATAACTGCCAGAGCCACAAAAGCTGCAACAAAAAGATGCTTTAGGCACTTAGTTTTGCTACTCATTATTATCCTGTAATAAATTACCGTTAAGCAAAACGGGTGCCCTGACAAGCAGGGCACCCTAGAGCATTAAAGCTTAGCCTCTGACATAAAACAATGTCAAATTGATAGAGGCTTTATAAAGTTATTATTAAACTGGGATACCAGCAGCGACGTTAGCTGGGAGCAGATCAGCAGAGAACGCATGATAGTTCATGGTTCCGTCGAAGTCCGCGTCAACAGCAACACTGTGTGAACCCATTCCGTCTTTGAAATCACCAGGATTCTGACGGTTCATCTTGATATGTGGGTAAGCCAATTCAACTGGCGGATATGGCCATGGCCATGATGTGGACATCAAACCAGCTGAGCTCATGTTACCAATGTTGTTATACACAACTTGATGAACGTGACCATGTACTGACATCACCTTGTCGAACTTGCTCAAAATACCACGGATTTCTGGTGCATCCGTCGTTTGGAAGTTCCAACGTGGATAGTAATCCCACAATGGTGAGTGAGTGAATATCA
>CAZTYM010000026.1:0-32977 GCA_964617475.1 uncultured Thiotrichales bacterium | reverse complement strand
AGACAACAATTAAAAAATGAGTTACTTGCTAACGCCGCTTAACTTAGTGCCATTCTCATCTGATCCTATGATTTCTAATTGCTGACTAGAACGGAATATCACCATCAAATGAATCCGTAGGATTTTTTGGTTGCTTTACAGCAAGAGCTTCCTTATTTTCTTGTAGCCACCGGATGCCAGAATTTGTTACGAAATAGGCTTTATATTCTTCACTGTTGTAATCATGATCTATAAGTAGTTTTTCAGTCAGAAGCCCTTTCTCTGTCAAGCCTGAGACACCTAAAGCCAACGCTATTTCGGTGAAGTCCATTTCTTTGAGATTCTGCTCAAGCTTCCAATGACTTATACCTCCGTCGGTCGTTGGCCAAAATGCAAAAGCGGATGATAGTACCGCAACCTCGTAATCTTCGAGATCAGTTTTTATTCCACTGCCAGGTTTCAATAATTTGATCGATCTAACACGCTGAGAAGTGGAGAGCTCATTTTTAATCCATTTAATGATATTACTTTCAAGCTCTTCATAACCACTTCGAGAGTCGGTCCTGTAGAATATTATCGGTCTATGTTGTATGTCGAAAGGAAGCTTATCGCGTTTGGATTTATCGCAGAGAATTACTGTTGGTCGATCTAGTGCTAACGCGTAACCAAGTTCTAACCAAACATTGGGATTATCCTCACTCACCTCGGCAATGCAAATCGAAGCAGACTCTATTGCGATTTCAATTTTATCGATTACTGGATTCAGGCCAAGGATTTCGTCGGCTCTCTGCGGTTCGACTTCTGCTTTAATCAAAGCAGGCCTGATTGTTTCCGCATATCTTCGATCGTATTTACCACCATCAAAGGACTGAATTACGAAACATGTTGGTTTAGGTTTTTCTACTTCCGCCATCATTGCTCCTTGAGGCTGTTAACGCTCTCAGTCTATCCGTCCCCCGTATAACTGGGGTCAGGTACATATTTCTTTCTAACTTCTATCTGCGATCGTGAAAATATGTACCTGACTCCAATTATTTGTGCAGGTGCGCCGTAGGCGTCACCTGGAACCACTTGTTATAACACGGATAACTCCGATGCTGAAATTACTTTAACATTGAATTTTTCAGTTACTTTTCTGATGTTGTCTGGAAAGAAAACTGATTTTGAACCTGCATTTTTACCAGAATCTTGAGTGCAAAAAAAATCGTTTTTATAAGCGTAATGTGCTGATAATGCATCACCATCTACCCATTCAGCTACACACTGGAAAAATTGTTTTTCCAGTTTATCTGGCAACTCCCGAGCAATTCTCATAACTGAATGTCCATGAAGACCATACATCTCAACAAGATTAAAATATTCCGCAGCTCCAGCACCGAGAGACTGTATGAAATTGCTACAGTCATTTAACTCATCAGCATATTCCCAAAAATCATCAATTTTCGAGAATGAGATTTTCATCTCATCTGGAATTACAGGGCTTCTGACCGTACCGATATTTGTCATAGTCAGAACTTTGAAACCCATTGAATTTGCTTTCAGTAAACAATCTTTCAGAACATGATGAAGGCCCGGATGTGCTTCATTATTAGGGCCAAAGCAGATAGTTCCTGAAAATTTATTTTCTTCAAACTTTTCTCCTACTATTTCTGCTTTTGACTCATACCCCTTCCAAAACGAAAGCCTTTCTCTTTTCCTAATAGATTCCAAAGAAATAGCTATTTCACAGATATAAGGTTCAATATTTCCAGATAATATGTTGTCTCTTATTTTGAGAAATTTATTATCGCCAGAAACGACTTTTTCCCAAACATTTGAATCAAAAGTAACTTTAAGTTTGCTCATATTTGATTCAGTTTTTTAACAGTTTATTTTGCAGATGCTATTTATCACGCTTTTGCTGTTTATCTCATTTTTCTTGTTTTCCATATTTCTTCATATTCTCCCTTGCTGTCAGCAGCTTGTTTTAAATAGAACTCTATGGCTATGGCGTGATACACAGCGTCTTTGTATCACCCTATAATTTATCTCTCCCAGCGGTTTGAAACATCATTGCTCAATTCCTCCCACGCACTACGAGCGGCGGCACCTAAGCGTTTGCCAATTTGTTTTTTTCGTTTGAATTTAATTTCAAATAAGTCTGAGTCTTTGCTTTTTTCCAGTAAATAATCGTCACTGGTTTTAAGTTCGTCGACAAGCTTAAGTTCTAAGGCTTTTTTGCCATACCAGTATTCGCCGGTGGCAACTTCTTCTATATTTAAGTCTTCTCTATGTGTGGTGACGCTGGTTTTAAATAAATCGTGTACGTCTTCCAGGTCTTGTTTTAGTTTAGCGCGGTCTTCATCAGTTGTTTTACCAAACATAGTGACGGTGCGTTTGTATTTGCCTGCAGTGAATTGTTCATAATCCACACCGTGTTTTTCGAGTACACGACGGAAGTTGGGTATCTGCGCGAGCACGCCGATAGAGCCAATGATGGCAAAAGGTGCGGCAATAATCTTATTGGCGGTAGATGCCATGAGATAACCACCACTGGCAGCCACTTTATCTACCGCGACAACTAATGGAATATCGTTTTGGCGAATACGTAAAAGCTGTGAAGCGGCTAAGCCATGTTCGTGAACGGTGCCGCCGGGGTTTTCAAGCTTGACTAGAACTTCATCTTCTTTGTTTGCGATAGTCAGTAGGGCAGTGATTTCTTCGCGCAGTGATTCCACAGCCGAGGCACGAATATCGCCTTTAAAGTTGAGCACGAAGATACGTTGTTTTTGTTCTTCGGTTTTATCTTTATCTTTTTTCTTTTTCTTGGCTTCTTTCTTTTGCTCTTTGCTTACTTTTTTCAGTGCATTTTTATCTAAGACTTCATGCTCCAATAATTGGCGCATAGTATCGTATTTGTCATTGATATTTTTTACTTCTAAGCGCTCAGCCGTTTTGTCTCGGCTTCTTAACGAGGCCAGCACGCTGACAACGATGATAAGCGCGATAACCAGCGTTGCCGTTTTGGCAAAAAATAAACCGTATTCAATTAATGCTTCTATCATTCTATTTCCAGATAATGCGTTTTATTCTACCCAGTCGGCAATAAATACGTTGGTTTCTCGAGGTTTCTCATTGTGTCTGTTAGATCCCCAGACGAGCTTTGTGCCGTCATGTGAAAACATGGGGAAACCATCAAAATCGGCAGAGTAAGTCACACGTTCAATTTCTTTAGTATTGATGTCGACAAGATAAAGATCGAATTCTCTACCTTGAGGATCATCCATATTTGATGAAAATATAATCTTTTCACCCGATGGATGAAAGTAAGGGCCAAAACTGGCTTTGTTGATATTGGTGATACGTTCTTTATTAGAACCATCGACATCCATAATATAGATATCAAGCTCGCTTGGTCGTATTAGGCCTTTATCTAATAAGCGCTGGTATTCGGCCAACCCTTCTGGATCATCATCAAAACGACTGGCACGCCAAACGATCTTTTTGCCATCTGGTGAAAAGAAAGCGCCGCCGTCATAACCAGGTGTATCGGTTACTTGATTTAAATTAGAGCCATCTAAGTCCATAGTCCACAGCTCTAGATCACCACTGCGCACACTGGTGAAGACAATTTTATCGCCAGTAGGTGAGATTACCGCTTCAGCGTCGTAGCCTGGTTCGTCGGTGAGTTTGGCTACGATGTTGCCATTAAGGTCGGCTTTATAAACATCGTATTCTTTTTCTAAACGCCAGGTATACCCCTCAGAAAAATCAGCAGGTGGTGGACAATCTTTTGCGCCATCGTGTGTTGAGGCGTAGAGAATATGTTCTCCGTCTGGATAAAAGAATGAACAAGTGGTCACACCATTACCCGTGCTGAGAAGTTTAGAGTTTTTGCCATCAACGTCCATCACATAAATTTGATCACATTGTTTCTCCGCATCACGCGGTGTGGCCTGGTAGACCAGTTGCTTATCGTCATATGAAAAATAGGCTTCGGCGTTCTGCCCACCAAAGGTGAGTTGTTTCACATTGGCCAGATGTGTCTCTCGAGGATCAGTTAGCATCGCCTCAGGCTCAGCCGGAGCTGTGGGTGCGGGTGTTTCGCTGCTTGCGTTGATTGGAGCTTTAGCTTCTGTCTCAGGCTCAGAGCATGAAGCTAGGCTGATAGTTAAAAGAATCAGTAACGCACTAGAATTCAGGCGCTGCAAGCCAACACGCGTATTCACCATTTTATATACCTTCGGATAGTAAGAGAATTTACTTCGATAACCGAAGTTTACGAGAGTTCGAACTATTTGGCGACTCGATGCTAGCGCAAGAATAAAAAACCCCTTCCAAAAAGCTTAGAAGGGGTTAAAACCCACTAAAAATATGGGTGGTACTGGTTTGTGTCTATACTAGTTTTCTGTCCATTCGTAACGAGCTTCGAGGAAGAACGTTCTAAATGGCCATGGGTGGAAAACGAAAGCTTCTTCATTCGTGATGTTTTCGATACCCGCTCCGAACTTCAAGTTTTCTGAGACACGCCAGTTGACTTTGGCTCCCCAGAACAAAAAGTCATCATGAGCCCCGAAGACGTTGTTCGCAGTATCTGAATTATCTAGGCTACCAAAGCTATCGCTGGCGTAGCGTAGGTTGGTATTTAAGTCGACATTTTTGTTTAGATCGTAGCCAACGACTAAGTGACTGCGCCAGTCAGGCGTGCGTGGGAACTGATTGCCAACGATAGATGGGTTGAGCGTATTTTCAGTAATTTCCGCGTCAGTATAGGAAACGTTGAAGCGGACGTTAAAGCGTGACCCCAACACTTGGCGCTGGTTATAAACAAACTCGACACCTTTGGTTTCTACTTCATCGACGGGCAAGGCGGTAGTAACGTTTCCGTCTGGTGTTGCCGTTGTTTGGTTAAAAATCACATCATCAACGGTATCGAAGAAGAAGTTTAGGCTGACAGAACCATTATCAATAAGACGTTGAAATGAGAGATTATGAAAAATTCCCTCTTCTGGCTCTAAGGTAGGGTCTGAGATAAAGGTAGAACTTGAGCCAGTTCCTGTTTCGTTTCTGAATAGTTCTTCAACTAAAGGAAAGCGCGTTGCTCTGGCAATAGAATAGCGAATAGTATCCGACTTGGAAGGGAAATAAGCCACGGAAAATTTTGGCGAAAAGGCATTTTCTGATCTATCTGCTGCGTTGGTACCACCGGCGAAACCGTTATCTGTTTCCCAATCCTCATAACGAAGACCGGCTGCGACATCCCAGTTATCGTTGATGGCATAGCCGTATTGTGCAAACAAGGCAATGGTACTGGCTTCACCACCGCTATCTCCACGACCTGTGCTGCGATCGCCATCAAGTTCGTCAGCGTCTCTTTGCCCAGTAATCGAGTTAAAGTCATCTGAAATTATATTTAGTTCGTAAGTATCCCAATGTGCGCCAACGGATAAACGATTTTTGGGGTTGCCAAATAAGTTTTCTGTTGCGAACTTAATGTCAAAGGTCTGCCAACCGGTATCATCGAACTCGGTCAGGCGACCACGAAAGGCCGCGCTTTCGGTAGCAAAGTCTGGATCATCTGGGCTGCGCGCGGTTCTAACCTCTTCATCATCGACAATTTCGAAGTTGCTATAAAAGGCGTCGACAATCCAATCTTCGCTTAGGAATGCGCTTGCGCCTAGGCCAAACAACAGGCTGTTTCTTTCTTGAAACCGGTCTTGAAAGTTGCTGCCACGAGCTGAAAACTGTTGACCATTTTGGTTGACCGTTCCATTAAAAACCGTTTCTCCGTTAGCATCCCGCAAATAGGAGGTTGCACCTTCCTGGTTACGCTCTCTTTCTTCATAAGCCAGCGTGCTACGTAACTGAATATCACCAAAGTCATAACCGAGTTTTAGTTTATATAAGTTGGTTATGGCTTCTTCTGACCCAGAATCACCGTAAAAATTTGACGGCACATTTTCATCATCAACCCCCTCAAAGCCACCTGTTACGGTTGTGCCATCTGTGCCAGCTGAGATGTCATCAAAAAAGAAGGTTAGCGGCTGGCTATCGTTTTGCAATCGATTATAAGAGGCAAAAATAGTGAAGTCGCCAATACGATCCTCGTAAGAGACGAAACCTCTGCCACCACTAAAATTATCTGAGCTGCCTAAGAAATCAAAGTCTTGTGAAAATAGATTACCTTCTAAAATAATCTTTCTCTCAATAGGGTCTTTGGTGTTGATATTGACCACGCCGCCAATTGCGTTGCCGCTGTATTCCGCTGAAAAAGGGCCGTAGATCACTTCAACATCTTCTACTTCGCTAGGTGAAACCAATGACCAACGTGGTGCACCAGCAAAGCGAGTTTGTAGATGATAGTGTAGCGGTAGGCCGTCGGCAAAGATTAGTGTGCGGCCGGTTTGAAACTGGTTGGAACCACGAATACCGATCACACCATTAGGGTCGCCAATAAAACGTTTACGCACGATCAAGTTTGGGTGGTGGGCAATCGTGTCTTCAACATTCACAATGTTTAATGCTTCTAGATCCTCTTCGGTAATGGTGACTGTTGGACTAATTACAGTAGTGTCTTTAAACACCTCATCGGCGATCACGGTGATAGTTTCGAGCTCAGGCTCATCATTTGCTAATACTGCTTGGGTGCTAGTTGCTATTAGGGAAAGGGCGGTAATACTGATTGCTGTTTTCATAAATTCAAGCCAATTCACAAAAAGTTAAAAATTTTGCGGAATTATAGGTAAGCAAATATGTCTTGAGAATGCGACAAATTGTCGCACCCTACTGCGCGGTGGCATTGTATTTACTATGATGCCACTACTCAAAATTTATCGTTAAATTGTAGATGTTGAAGCTAATGAAGTTATTAATATCTGTTACTGCTTTGCTATTTGTCGCCGTGACTCATGCTAGTACCACGGATAAACATAACCATACCTATGCTGGTAAACCTACTGTGAGCTTGGCGCAAAGTTGTGCTGCACCTTTTGCTTTACCGACGGCTGAGTGCGCTGTGGCGCCGATGCCAATTTTCGGGCCGGGTGGGCAGCTGTGGTTAAGCTATGTTAGTCATGGTCATGTTTATCTCAGTAATTCAGAAGATTTAGGTAAAAGTTTCTCTCCGCCAATGTTAGTAAACCGTGTGCCCGAAAAGATCTATGCGGATAAGGAAAACAGACCTAAGTTAGCGTTTGGTCAAGATGGCGAGCTATTTGTATCGTGGACGAGAAAACGCAAAGCCAAGTATAGTGGCGAAATCCGTTTTAGCCGCTCGCTAGATGGTGGAGAGTCTTTTGAGGCAACACGCAGTTTAATTGATGAGGGTGCGCTAAGCAGCCATCGCTTTGATAGCATGGCGGTCGATGATGAAGGCCGTTTATACGTTACTTGGATAGATAAGCGTGATAAAGCTGCAGCAGAGTCAAAAGGCGAAGATTATGCTGGTGGCTCTGTTTATTATTCTGTATCAGAAGATGGTGGTGCGACGTTTTCTCAGAATAAAAAAATCATTGATAATAGTTGTGAATGTTGTCGGCTCAAGGCTCAATCAGATGACCAAGGTCGAGTCCATGTTTTATGGCGTAACATCTATCCCGGCTCTGCACGCGATAATGCGATGGCAGTATTAGATAATGGTGAGGTTGTTAAAGCTGCTACTCGTGTCACTAATGATGATTGGAAAATAGAAGCCTGTCCTCATCATGGGCCGGATATCGCTTTGGATAAACAAAGTCGTTTACATGCAGTCTGGTTTAATGGTGGCGGTAAACGTCCCGGTTTGGCTTATGGCCGGTTTGATTCTACTAACGACAGCCTTGAGCATGATATCTCCATAGATGGTTCACCAGCTGCCAGTCATCCAAGAGTTTATTCAGAAGATAATCGAGTTTATTTGGTATGGAAGCGATTGGTTGGTGATGAAACCGAAATTAGGTTGATTGAATCTCACGATGCCGGTGCAACATGGTCAGAATATAAAGTCGTCGCCACTACTTTAGGTGAATCTGATCAAGCATTTTTATTAGGGGATGGCAAACAGATTTATCTTTCTTGGCGCACAGATGAAGAGGGTTATCGCTTGATCGCTTTAAGCTCTACCCAAATAGCGAAACTCGATGACTAAAAGCACTGGAACTTATTTGTTTTTGTTTGTTTTTGCGTTGCTAGCAACAACAACGAGTTTTGCAGCTAATGAAATAAGAACCTTTTCACAGCTAGGAATGAAAAAAGTTCTTACTGAGAAAGAAGGTCAACCGTTCATATTAGTGGTGTGGTCAATAGACTGTGAACCATGTATGCAAGAATTGGCTACGCTAGCTGACTTACGTCAGACGCGAATGTTAAATGTGACTTTGATTTCAACTGACGGTCCAGAGAATTTTGAGCAAGTAGCATCTACTCTTGCGGAGTTTTCATTGCTAGATTTGGATAATTGGCTGTTTGAACAAGCCAACTCCGCAAAATTGCGCTACCAAATAGATCAAGACTGGTTTGGTGAGCTTCCTCGTGCGTATTTTTACCTCAATGCGGAATCACGGTTAGCGTATAGTGGTGCTTTGACAAGAGATCAAATAAACCTCTGGTTAGATAAGACTGTATCGCTTGATAACTAGCCGCTAAAATGGCTGGATGCCTGCATTAGTTCGATATTCGATTTCAATTGGTTTAGCGTTTATAGTAAGTGCTGCTTTGCTATTCGCAATGAGTAAATTGATTATTACAGAACGGGGTATCGCAGATCGCATAGAAAAACTATTTTTTATCGAATTTGTTGACCTAGAAAGTGATGGAGATGATTTGCCAAAACGTAAAATTCTGCCAGCCAGACGACCTGAACTTCCACCGCTTTAGTATCGGTAAAATTTGATGTGAGTGATCAAATAAAAAAGGCCGGATTTTCCGGCCTTTTTTATTTGAACTCAAGTCATGATTCAGGTGTTGATTTAAAGCGTGACCATTTCTTGCCGTAGTCTCGCCGATAAACTGTCCCATCGTCATCAATTTGGAAGAGATGTAACCAACGGTTTTCAACCAGTTGCCTAACCAGCTCATGGTTATTAATGACGTTGTCGATTTCCTCTTGTGGTGCTTCGATAAATACGCTGAGTCGTAAGGCTTCGTGTACCCACTTCTTGCCGTCATGCAATGATTGCATGGACAAGCCTGTACGTAGATCGCCGCCATTACCTTCCAGCACGCCAATGGCACCACCAACGATATTATGCAGCACTTTATTACCGCTACCATAAAGCTCATTGTTTACCATGGAGCCGTAGTACTGCATATTGATCCAGTTACCCACTACCATTGGTGCAGTCATGATGAGTTCAAGAATCTTAAACCCGTCATCATTTTTCCAACGGTAATCATGTAAAAAGGCGCGACCGCCAAGGTCTACATCGGCAGTACGTTCACGTGGTGCAACAATGAATGCAGCGTTACTGACCAAGGCCCACTCTGGACGTACTTGCGACCAGTCTTTACTGCGTGAGCGTACATCAGATTCAATGGCGTTATCGGGCAAGCTTTCGGTACCCAATAGTGCTGAGCGTTGCAAACGAGTTAAGTCAGCCGCTTGTTCTAATAAGCCGCGAAGTTGTAGTACATCATCGCTTAATTCATCAGGGACATCGTCAGTGTCGAACAAACGCATATCGTCAGTAGTCGTGTCATGAAGACCGGCTAGGAACCAAGTGTCTTCCGGCACGTCGATACCACGTTCCTTTAAGCCTTTGCGCACTGATGGCTGGTTAAGTATGGCTACAACGACACGTGCGCTTGCTTCGCCAGTTTGACCAGCACAGGCACCACAATCTAGAGCAGTCGCGTGCGGGTTATTAGCACTGGTACTGCCGTGACCTGCAAGCAGCACAATACGTGCGAAGTTTTCTGTCATCGACATTGCACGTAATATGCGCTCAGCATTATCTAACCATTCGGACTCAGGTATACCCGTGCCATCTTTAGCGACAATGCTAGGCCCAATTTTGTCTAACACATCTTTGCCTAGACCTTGAGTTTTTGGGTCGGCAACCGGTCGACTTAAACCAAAGCTATCGCTCAAAATTTTCTTTATATAGACTAAGCCCGCTGCTTCAACAAATGAGAAGCACGACGCTGCGGAGAGTTTAAAGCCTTTCCAAGCTTTCGCTAGACCGACGCGATTACGGCGTTTTTCAATGAGATCGTCGTTGGCTGAGACGTCACCTTTGACTTTTTCTTCGATACTGTAGGCAGAGTTAAAAATGACAGGTACGTGTGAGTGGCTGCAGCTTGAACCCAAGGGCTTATGCTCAATAAATATACCGAAGAAGCCAGCAAAACCGATGGTTTGCGCGTTGGGTGAAACAGTTTCTAGTGAACGGCGGTAGACTTCAGAACGAACATCAATACAGAATGCGGCTTGCAATGAAGGCCTTTCTGCGAGTTTGTTGCTCTTGTTTGGTTTGTTAAAACCGGTTACGACTGTACGCTGGAAGCCAATTTCCATTGCATTAAGCAAGATTCGATCAATTTCAGCCGAGGCACGACGTTTGGCTGATGGAGGCCGCATACTTCTTGTTAGCATTTCACGCCAGCGAGCAACGAGTGCTGCGGATTTTTTCTCTTTATAAAGGATGACATCCCACATCAGGCGAATGGCTAAAAGATCGACAATGCAATCATCTTCTTGGCCCTTAAGCTCAGCTTGAAACTTGAGATAGCTAGCCCAGGCAGCCCAGCCGCAAATGCTCATTAACGACGCATGAAGATAACGTTCAACGGCGTTCTCATGAATGCTGAGTTCTTTTATCGCCCACTTAATTGCGTCGCGTGGGTGCTGGGGAAGTCTGGCGATATCAACACGAAAATCACCCAAGCCCATCATGGCAGGGCTGCGATCAATACGCGCCGTTTTTAACCATGATCCATATAGCGACATGTGGCGCAAAGGCATTTGTAATAGTGATTGGCCAAGATCAAAATATGAGGCGCAGTGCAGACTAATACGTTCGGTTACAAAGCTCTTCCAAAGGCCACCTTCAACTTGCTCTAAAAGATCGCTGACGGGCACCATGCCCATTTTAGGTTGCGGCGCGGGCTGGCTCAGTGTTTGTTCAACTGTGTCTATGTCTAACTCGCTACCAGAACGCCAAATAGCGAGTTTTAAATCGTTACGGGTGATACGCCCTGTAGCCAACTGCTCCAAATAATACTCACGTGGCATATAAAGGTTTGTACCCACAATACGTGCCATGGTATCTGAAGCGGTCTGGAACATTTGGTCACGTAAACCGAAGAATGGGTTGACGGCAACAAAATGCTTTAATGGCCAAAGCGGTGCGATACGAGAGCAAGCAACGTCGATGAGTTTATCGACCTCTTGCATGTCATCATTTGCTGAATCAATCGGTGTTTCGAACTCAGGTGATGCCATATCTTGCTCCTCTAAACGTTTGTCTTCAGCGGTACTCATGACTTAGCCCCTGATGTGTCTTCCTCAGGCGACGGTGCTGGCCATATTTTATTCGAAATGCGGCTGATTAAGACATCAATGTACAAGCCATTATAGAGGTGAACATAAAAGTTCTCACGCCATTTTGCCTTAGAAGTTCTGAAAGCATGCTGCAGCATTAATAAGGCAAGGAAGTAAGCAATAATAAGTGCGATAATGACTACCTGCGCTGATCCTTCAGTTTTACTTGGTAAGATTACGCTGTCGGCAATAGCATGCTCAAACACGATATGCAAGGCATAGTAGGCAACGCATACCGCAGTGGTTTTGACTATAGCGACAACGAGGAAATACCGAGTTTCCATAATCGAAGCCGACTGAATGATTAGCTGACTCATAGCGATCGCAACGATAACACCGGTGGCAATTAAGGCCGGTTCGTGGCTGATATCAATGCCAAATAAAACACCCACGATAACTGAAATTACGGCTGATAGGGCTAAAGCACCGAACCAGTGTTTTGCACTAATTTTTGCGCCCTCGAATTTAATGGCTGGTGCGCGGAAATAATCGACACCGCTGCCTGACGCAAGGAAGGCATGCGCTTTGTAAAGTGAGTGGGCAACCAAGTGAAGCATAGCCAAGCTGTAGAGTCCTAGGCCGCATTCCAAAAGCATGAAGCCCATTTGGGCGATGGTAGACCATGCCAGTGAGACTTTAATGCTAGTTTGTGTCAGCATGGATAGAGACGCTAGACCTAGCGTGACTAAGCCAATTACGGCAAGAACATCTAACGCCATATTAGACTGCGCCATGATTGGGCTCATGCGAATAATTAAGAATGCACCTGCGTTAACAATACCTGCGTGCAACAGAGCTGAAACAGGTGTCGGCGCTTCCATAACTTGAATTATCCAACCATGAAATGGGAATTGCGCTGATTTCAGCGCGGCGCTAATAACAATAAACCAGGCTGCAGCAGCAACACCACCGGGCAGCGGTTGTTCTGCGTTAGCAACTATTGTAAAGATTTCATTAAGCTCTAAGGTATGAAGACTCGAGCCAATCAGTAATACCGCAATCAGTAAGCTGAGGTCACCGATACGGCTGGCGATGAATTTCTTGTGTGAAGCGACTAAAGCACCAGGTCGATCGCTGTAAAACATTAATAGTTGATGCAGGCATAAGCTCATGCTGATCCAAGCCAACAAAAACATCATTAAGTTGCCGGATACAATCAGCGTTAAAATCGACGCTAGAGTTAAGCATAACCACTTATGGAAACGACCTTGGTTTGGGTCGCCATCTAAGTAATTATAGGAATAGCGTGAGACGACGACGCCGACAAAGGACACCAGTGTCAGCATAATCACGGTAGAGCCGTTGATATAAGTACTGAGCGAAAAATTACCTATGTTTCCTGGTAGTTCGAAAGAAAACAGTGTCACGGTTATGACTTCGCCACCGAGATGGGCGATGCCGGCGAGCACAGCGCAGCCAAAAGCTAACCAGATACCTGCGCTATTGAGATGCGCCATCAGTTTGGGTTTGGCATTGGCTGCCTTCGACGAAGTCAGTCCAATTAGCCACATGATGATCGGCGCGCTGAGTACCAAAAAAGGTTTCATCGTTTCGAGTGTAGAAAGCATGCTCATCCCCACTACAAATTGAGAAGTTAAAAATGGATTGGAAACAGCCTAAACAAAAAAAAATGTAAATAAAAATCAATAAAAAGAATGAAAGTCATAGATTATTATGAATAATAAAAACCAAGACACAGGCTCAAAACAGTGCGGATTTGAAAGGTGTGGCAAACATAACTCGTTGGCTTTTTCTTGCGGATGATCAGTAAAAATTATAAATATCAATAATTTATTGATAACGGTTAGGTGATTTATGATGACTGAAATTGAGTCAATAAACCCACTATCTTTAGGGTTTCTGCTGCACCTTTAAAACGCATGTAAACATTCTATGTACTAGACTTAATGAAATAAGGCATTTATCCTCACTTTCGGAAAATTAACAATAACCATATAAAAATCATGGGAATGTCTTGTTTTGAGGCTCTAGTTCGCTTCAGGATAGTGAGGAGTGAACGACTATGGAGTCGTTAGTATTATTAGTACCGGCTTTGCCGATACTGTCAGCACTGATAAATCACCTTGCGTTACGTCACGACGGTCATAAGGTGGCAAAGACCAGCGTCACTATCGCTGTGCTCACGTTTGTACTTGCCGTGGTGTTATTAGCCCAAGCGTTAAGCGGCAATGATTCCACTCGTGTTGCGCTTGGCGGTGATTGGGGCATTTTAGTTGCTGACCCGCTGAGTACGTTGATGGGTATGTTCATCGCCGGTATCAGCCTCATTGTGCGTATCTATTCAGTACGCTACATGATTGAGGAGCAAGGTTACGGCCGGTTTTTTGTGCTACTCGATTTGATGGTGGCATCCTTACTAATAATGGTCGCAGCCGGCGACTTGCTGACTTTGTTAGTCGTATGGCATTTGGTTGGCATACTCTTGTACTTCTTGTTGGGCTTTGACTCACGTAGTCATACTGCTTATCGCTACGCCTTTTGGACATTAATCACTTATCGCATCGGCGACATCGCCCTGGTTTTAGCAGCAGCTTTGCTATTTCACGCTTTCG
This sequence comes from uncultured Thiotrichales bacterium, assembly GCA_964617475.1. Taxonomy (GTDB): domain Bacteria; phylum Pseudomonadota; class Gammaproteobacteria. The sequence continues at coordinate 18,928 of CAZTYM010000026.1, read as the reverse complement.
GCACCTGGACGCTTACCGATATTTTTGCGCAGATCACGGCTAACCCCCGTGCTCACGAATATTTTGGTCTCGCCTTAGAAGAGCTGGTTGCTTTGTTATTAGCCATCGCGGCTTTTGCGCGTTCGGCGCAGTTCTTTTTACATACTTGGTTGCCATATTCCATGGCAGGGCCAACGCCTGTCTCGGCACTGATGCACGCGGGTATTGTTAACGCCGGTGGGTTTTTAATTAACCGCTTTGCGACAGTGTTTATTCATACCGAGTGGGTAATGCATTTACTCTTCGCTATGGGTTTGGTGACGGCGATTATCGGTTCGATGTTGATGCTGACGCAAAACGACATCAAGAAGGCCTTGGGTTATTCCACGCTAGGGCAAATGGGCTTCATGATTATGGAATGTGGTGTTGGTGCGTTTTCACTTGCGATATACCACTTGATGGCACATGGCCTATTCAAAGGTACTTTATTCCTAGGTGCAGGGACCATTATTAATCGTGCACGTAAGAATGATGGTGTGCCGAAAGACGGTCTTTATACCTTCGTTGTTGAACAGAAGATTGCCAAGCCCAGCCATCCTTGGTTGCTGATGGCGGCAATTACCTTGATTGTGCCGATAGTTATTTTGATTTTCGCGCATTGGATTGTGGCGCAAGATTTCTTCCAAAAGCAGGGCGCTATAGTCTTGTTATTTTTCGGTTGGGTGACCGGCGCACAATTGCTGTTTACCACCGCGAGAATGGGCGGACAAAATATATGGCGTTTAGTGGGCCTGATAATTTTGTCATTCGCCTTAATCGTATTAGGCTATGCCGTAATCAGTCATGCATTCGATTTATTCTTATACCCTGATCCACAATTTAGCTCGCAGTTATATATTACCGCTGGGATAGATATTTTCTGGTTTGATGTTCTGGTGGTATTGACCACGGCATTCATCGTTGGCGGTTGGTTGTTCAAATACTACTCTGAGCAAAATAAATTAGTTGGCCAAGCGAAACTTGGTCAAATGTGGACGAGTTTCTATGCGCTGGTTTCTCGAGAGTTTTACGTCATCGATATCTATACGCAGTTTACCCGTACATCAATTAAGCTTGCTGAGCGGCTCAATGCGTTATTGAGGTGGCGCTAAGATGTCTGACCTAGTTTTAGTGCTTGTCGGGTTGTTTCTGCCATTGTTTCCATTGAGTATGGTGTCCAATGGATTGTTACAGCGTGTTACCCAAACCAAGCTACGCTTGATAACGATGTTGCTATGGCCTCAAATCGGAATTGCCATAGTCTCTATCGTGGGGATCGAGATACCGGCATGGATTATTTTCTGGGCTATGCTGACTTCAGTACTATATGGATTTCGTGCTTTGGCCTTGCGTGAAGTTGGGATGTGGAGCGGATTTATTGCTACGTCGGCTTGGGCCTTGCTTTGGTTAACCATCGATAGCGAGACAAGCTGGTTGCAGCTGGCAATGTATGGCATTGCATTAAGCATACCTTTGGCTTTGTTGTTATCGCTAGCTAAAGAATTGCAGCAGCGTTTCGGTGCAGCCTATACGGATTTGTACGGTGGTTTAGCATTAAGTGTTCCGCGCCTAAGTGGCGTGTTAGTGTTTGTTGTGCTCGCCGTTGTCGCCACGCCTTTATTCCCAGGCTTTTCCGTCATGTTGGCGGCCATTGTTGAATCGACGTTGATGTCATTAGTCGTTGCTATCGGCGTTGGGATAAGCTGGCTACTATGGAGTTGGGCTGGTGCGCGTTTGTTGCAGGGTTTGATTGTCGGGCCGGCGCATGATGAATCCAGTGATGATTTAACTGCTGGTCAAACATGGGCGTATAGTATCGTGCTCATCATTCTGGCAATAGGTGGCATAGTATCAATAGGTAATCTGTCATGAGTTTAGCGCTAGGTGAACAGTTAAAAATTCGTTCTATGGTTTATGTCGCCGCGGAGCCGGTGGCGTTTTTCTGGCCAATGCGAGCTTTTATTCATCACAACCCTCTGCATGGTTTAGAGCATATGCCGTTCGGTGAAGCGGCGGCTAAAGGCAGTAAGCTATTTCATGGTAAAGCGTTTTTATCTAGAGATATTTATCAGGATTATTTGGCGCAAGGTAAGATCGATAAGAACAAGCTTGAGCAGTTGATATCGGCATTTCTTGCATCGCACCCCGATTTGCCCGAAGTTGATCTACAGGCATGGTTGTTAAGTGTGCTGACAGAAAGTAAAGCACGCGTTACGACTCCCTGTCATCTCGCAGATGTCGAGGATATTAAGTCAGCATTATCTGGTGCAGCATTGCCTAACAATGAACAGATAGCTAAAGAGGTATTGATAGAACGCTTACGTGATGAGCTTCTAGGTGATCGTCCTCTCTACGAGTCGGTGGATGCGCTTTACGGTACAGAGATTAGTGATGACCTTGATGAGTTTGTTGTAAAAAGCTGTCTTGATTTCTTTGACGAAGGGCAATCCGTTTGGGGTATGCCAGAACGTGAGCGTGGTTTTTTTCATGCCTGGCGATATGTAGCATTAAAGAATATCCGCTTGTTTTTGCATGGCTTGCATATTAAAAAAATTCTAGAAGTTGATGATAGCCCGGAAGGCATTATTAGCCATGTCATGCAAACCTTGGAAATACCTGAAGAACAATGGGCGAGTTACTTTACGCGCGAGCTTGCGCGTTTGCATGGTTGGGCAGGCTTTATTCGCTGGCGTTCAAATGCCAAGCATTATCACTGGACGAATGAATATCCAGGAGATCTCATCGATTATGTTGCGGTTAGGCTAACTTTTGCCTTAGCTTTATTGCAAGAGCAAGGCAAACGTGGCTGTGCCTATACTTATAGCCAGATCAACACAGCGATAGAATCGCGTACCGAACATACCTATCTCAGTCATGAGTTACATAGTGGCCAGGTTTTACCGAATATGGCGCATAAGGTTGAAATGGCATTATCGATGGGTACAGATTCATCGATTAGCCGAGTATTCACTGACTATACGGCAGTGAAGCGAGAGCATGAGGCGACACAACAAGCATGCCGTCTAAGCGAATTAGCTGCAAGTCAAAATGCGACAGAAGCCCTAAATGCCTTATCTACTGAAGAATTGTCATCTGTATTAAATGTATTACGCCAGTTTGAGAAGAATGAAGGCATGTTTTGGCTGCGCGGCATGGAAGAACAAGCCATTACGCGCTTGAATGCTGATATCAAGTTAAGTCCGCCAGTGCAGCGTGAAAAACGTCCTTTTGTGCAAATCATGTTTTGTATCGATGTGCGGTCAGAACGTATTCGACGGAATTTAGAACTGGTTGGCGACTACCAAACCTTCGGCATAGCAGGCTTCTTTGGTGTGCCAGTAAGCTTTATGGAGTTAGGTAAAGGTAGCGAAAATCATCTTTGTCCCGTTATCTTGACGCCAAAGAACCTTGTATTGGAAGTCGCACCAGGTGGTCTTTCGGATGATACAGCAGCCTTAACGGCTTTAGAAAAAGCCTTGCATGAACTAAAAGAATCCGTGTTTACACCTTTTGTTACCGTTGAAGCAATTGGTTTGCTCTTCGGTTTGGATATGATTGGCAAGACGGTAGCACCAAAAGCCTACAATACCTGGCGTAAACGGTTTGATCATAAAAAACCGCCGACACTTTTACTGTTAGATAAATTGACTCAAGAGCAGGCTGACTCAGTGGTAAGGACAGTTCAACGCACAGTCATTATCAAGGCAGTTGAACAAGAGCTAGGTTTCAAACCTAAAAACGTCACTGACGATATCGTACGTGAATTACGTGAATGTGCATTAGGTAATAGCGATGATCAGACGACGCTAAGAGAATTGCTCGGAATTAGCGATATGCATACACGAACACTGGTTACGCGTATACGCGATGTCTATCGAATTAATAAATCATTTGCTGATTATCAACTTGAACAACTGGGCCGTATTGGTTTTACACTCGACGAGCAAGCCAACTTTGTTGCCCAAGCATTAAGCGCCATTGGGCTTACACAAGGTTTTTCACGGTTTATTATTCTTGCTGGCCACGGTAGTACTTCGGAAAATAACCCTTACGAATCCGCGCTAGACTGCGGTGCTTGTGGCGGTAGTCATGGCTCGGTAAGCGCGCGAGTGATTGCGCAAATGGGTAACAAGCCAGAAGTGCGGCGTCGTTTACGCGAACAGGGTATCGATATTCCAGATGATGCTTGGTTTGTACCCGCGCAGCATGATACGACAACCGATGAAATCGAGTTATTTGATCTCGATCAAATGCCGCCATCGCATCTGTTTTACTTAGGTCGTTTGCGTAACGGTCTGACATCAGCTACACATCTTTGTGCTCAAGAGCGCTTGGAGACTTTGCAACCACACTCCACTCCGACTGATGCCATCGAAGCATATCGAGAGGCGCAGCGTAATTCTATGGACTGGTCGCAAGTGCGGCCTGAGTGGGGTTTATCACGCAATGCCTATTTCATTATTGCCCGCCGCGATCTCACCGTAGATTCTTCACTCGACGGGCGGGCCTTTTTGCACTCCTATGACTATCGAGTTGATCCTAAGCGCCGTTTGCTTGAGAACATCATTACTGGTCCCTTAGTTGTTGGTCAGTGGATTAATATGGAGCATTACTTCTCTGCCGTTGATAACGAGGGCTTTGGTAGCAGCACCAAGATTTATCATAATGTTGCCGGTTGTTTTGGAGTGATGACAGGTAATCTTGGTGATTTGCGAACCGGTTTGCCATCACAAACCGTGCTTGATCAAGGCTTACCGTATCATGAGCCAATACGTTTGATCACCGTGATAGAAGCACCATTTGACCATGCACAGAAAGCTATCGATGCAGTGGTGTCAGTGAAAAATTTGGTTCGTAATGGTTGGATACGCTTAATTATTGTCGACCCTGAAACACAGCAAACACATATCTACGAAGAGCATACCGACGAGTGGCGCAGCCAGGACTGCATCACTGTTGAAGACAAGGCCTTACTTGAGGAGTCTAGCGCAGCATGAAAAACTTAAATCGAAGCCCGCTCAAGAAACTAGAAATTATTCTCAATGGTGAACATCAAGGGTTTGCTACCGACTTGCTCGACAGGGCAGGCGTGAAAGGCTACACCATCGTTAATAACCTGTCTGGTAAAGGCAGCCATGGTTTTCATGAAGGTCATATCATGTTTAACGAAGACGATGTGCTGATCATGGTGATTGCAGCTGTACCTGAAGATCTTGTTGATCCTATCCTGGAAGGCTTAGCGCCTTTTTATAGTGAACACTCTGGTGTGGTGTTTATCTCAGACATCCAAGTCACACGTATGGTGAAGTTCAGCGATTAATTGTTAGTAAGATGTTCTGATTAGTCTGTCTAAGTAGTTAATATAAATTAGTGTGCGGTGAAGTGTGTGCTTCATTTAAAGGGAGATGGCTTTGCGCATTATTACCTGTTTTTTATTCTTAACGGTCAATTGCTTTTCTAATATCGCATTAGCGAAGGAAGACCTAATCTCAAGTCCTCTTGCAGAAGCTTTTGGTAAACAACCTTTCATGAAGAAAGTGCGTATCTCTCCTGATGGCAGCAAAATTGTATACATTAAGCAACATGATTCTGGGCTGAGTTATGCCGAAGTCTACGATTTTGTTACAAAGAAGCCTGCAGTTGTACTGAGTGGTAAGAAAAATGATTTTGATTTGACTCAATGTCTTTGGGCAAATAGTTCACGTTTGTTATGTACAGCTTTTTTTGTAGAACCTTATAATGGATCATATATTCCGTGGACGCGATTAGTTGGTGTCGATGCAGATGGTTCTAATATTAAAGTTTTATTAAAGAGGAAAAATAGAAAGAAGCTATCTCAATTTCAAGGAAATATTGTCGACTGGCTTGTTGATGATCCGGATCATGTGCTAATTCAATTGTCTGAGAATAACAGTGTAAGTGTCCAAAAGTTGAATATATATTCTGGCGTATCTAAAACAGAGCAGTTTGGGAGATCAGATATTCGAAGCTGGATAAGTGATGGTTCGGGAAATCTTAGGGCTTATAAGAAGGTTTCTAAATCAGAATTCAGTTGGTATGCCAAATCCTCGAAAGCAGAGGAATGGGAAAAAATAAAGTCGCACTCTCAAAAAGATGGCTTTCCAAGCTTTCGTCTTGCCGGTTTTGGTGAAAACCTAAACCAACTTTATTATTTCGATAACTATCAAGGTAAAAATGCCTTATACGTTATGGATTTAAGTAAATCACCAATACAAACAACTAAGGTATATGCTCGCAATGATGTCGATTTATCGAATGCGTTTTCAATGGGTAGAGACAATCGAATTGTCGGTGTCAGTTATGCCTTGGATCATGTTTATCGTTATTTCTTCGATGAATCATTAGCAGAAGTTCATCAGATATTACAGCAGGTCTTTAGCGATAAAGTAGTGACAATAGTTGATGAAGACTGGGCAAAAAGTCGATACATTGTTCATGTTGGTTCTGACAGTGATGCAGGTGAGTATTATTTATTCGATCGTAAGAAAAAACAGGCATTAAAATTGTCTCGTTTGTTTCGAGATTTGAGCGAAATCGAACTAGTTAGTATGCAGCCAATAAGCTATACGGCCAAAGACAATACGTTAATACCAGCATACTTAACTTTACCAAACAAAAGTAAAGCGCCTTACCCGACCATTGTATTACCTCATGGTGGTCCTTCTAGCAGAGATATTATTCAGTTTGATTATTTGGTTCAGTACTTAGTGGCAAAGGGATATGCGGTTTTGCAGAGCAATTACCGCGGTTCATCGGGTTTTGGTGGCGATTGGGAAGGAGATGGAGCTTTTAAAGGCTGGCGCCAAGCAGTTAGTGATGTGTTAGATGGAGCAGACTATTTGATTAAAGAAGAGGTATCAGATAGAGAACGTATATGTATTGTTGGGTGGAGCTATGGGGGGTATGCAGCGTTAATGAGCGTAATTGAAGACAATGTAAAGTTTCAATGTGTAGCTAGCATAGCAGGTGTTACCGACCCAAAAGACCTCGCGAGTTTTAAGCAACAATTTGTTGCAGGTCGTGCAGTAAAGGAGTTTATAGGAGCTAGTGACAAAGAGGTTACGCAAAATGGTTCACCTTTGAAGCGTGTAGATGAAATAAAGCAACCTGTTTTTTTGGCTCACCCGCGTAAAGATTATAATGTGCCTGCACGGCAGAGTCGGAAGTTGGCTAAAAAATTAAAGCGTGCTAAAAAAGAAGTGGAATATATCGAATACAAGAATACCGCGCATAGTATTGCATCACAGCCTTATCGTATCGATTTGTTAACTAGGCTAGGTGATTTTCTTGATAAGCATATTGGTAAATAAGATACTGGCAATTTAAAAACTTTGCAGTTATGCGTTGAAACGTGCATTGTGCCATCCGCTTATGAGAGCTAAGCGGTAGAGCTGGCGAGATTCATGAGAAGATTCTTTTTCTACAGATTTCCATAATCGATTCAGAAGGTGCTCCATATTGATTTTTTGCCATAGCGTACAAGACATAATCGTTGAATGAAACCATTGCTTGTTTTCTTGAATTACGCGTTTGTAATCATAAGCGTAACCGTATTTTCCTATCGAATCAGAATCTAGCTCCATCTTGGTTTTTAAGAGCTCTCTAACGAAGACTTTATTTCGAGTTGGATTGAGTTGCACTATTTGTTCAATAGGTCTTGCCCGACTTAGTTCGACTACCTTCGGATGAGTTAGTGGTAACAACAAATTAGCATCCCATACATCGGCTATATTACGGACCTTTCTGAGGTACATTTCGTTATCAATATACCGACTTTTAAGGTCAGATTTAAAGTCTAGAATATTCCAATTTTTTCTAGAATTGCTTTGTTCAATCCAGTAATCGACGCAATCAACTGCTTCCGGGAATATTGATTTGGTTTCTTGATAGCTGAACCCACGGAGTCCTACTCTTTCAGCTGGAGTTGAAAATAAAGAGCGTAATGATTTGCTGTTGCCAGTTACCAGTCCTCTGAATTGACTCAATTTTACTAATCGTTTTGCTGATGTAATAGTTCTAGTCTGTTTTGTGTTAGGTGGGTTGAAAAGATAGCGATCGCTACCACTACCATCGATAATATTGCTCTCAATAAGTTCAGGAATAATTCCAGGATATTGAGCGTATGCCAGTGTAACTTTGTCGAGACTGGGTAAAGGTGCTTTTGAAAAATAGGACTCTATTCGCTGAGTTTTTGCAATATCAAAGGAATAAATCTCAGGCAGCGAAGTATGCTTAAATCCCATTTTGGCGGCGATTTTTTTTGCCAATGCACTTTCATCTTTTTCTCCATGAAAAGATTGAGTTAAACACATTACTTTGTTCTGCCAACCAGCTTCAGCAAGGGCTAATGCTATTAAGTTTGAATCTTTACCAGAGGTTTGGAATAGAAAATTTGGTGCATTAGTTTTTACTCCAGTAATAACAGCATTCGCTATCGCCTCCAGCAATAGTGATGAATCAGGCGTGTCAGAATTGTCATTAGGCAATAGTTCTTGTGAAAAAGGGAAATGGTAAGAAAATTCTAAGCTAATATATCCGTTTTTTGAGTTTAGTCTACAAGTGTCGCCGCTGCCGATGATGTATATGTATTTGTAAGCAGTTAATGGTGGAGGGGTAATGCCGCTTTGCAGTAAAAAAGATATGCCATCAATGTTTGGTTCGTGAGTTACATCCTGGTGATCAAGAAGTGCTTTTAGATTTTTGGAATAATAAGCATTTGTAGACGAAGGCTGACAATACAAATATAAAGGATGTTGACCAGCTGGGTCACAGCTTAACTCTATATTAGCGTCATTAACGGAAAATTTTTTGATCATTTGTTATTGATAGGCAACATGGAGAGGGCGTTTCTGATGAAGGGGGCATGTTTCCAACGACCATAGTTTGTATTTTCTACATCCTCTAAGTCTGGTTTACCATGAAAACAAACTACCCTTGCATCTTCCGGCAGGAGTGCTTTGCTCCACAGTGCATTTGTTAATCCAAAAAAAGCCGCTTTTTTCCCAAATGGAGCAAGTCCTTTTGACGAACAATGATATTTGTAGGATACGACCTTCCCCTCAGAAAACAATGAAACTTTATTTGCTGGGAAGTAACGATCTAACCAACGTTGCTCTCGCTCACTACCAAAAATTTTTATAAGCGAATCGTAATCGGCATTAATAAGATCATTCCAAATATGAGGCAGTGAATTTGCTTTTACTCGATAAACTGAGCCATGCCCTGCACCTTTTCTCGATTTATAGCCATCAGGCGCCATAACTAAGGGTTCATTCGGTTTTTCTTCAATAAGAAAATTTAGACTTCCAGTTACTAGAATATCAATATCCATGATGACGATATCAACACCATCAGGTAAATTTAAAAAGCCGCTAGAAAAAACGCGCTCTTTATTCCAATTGCCGTAAAATGGTGAACCCAATATGATTTCGTGCTGAATAATATTCGAATTTATATTAAGTTTTTTGTCAGAAAAGCAATGAAAAGTAAAATCGTGGGTAAAATATAGTTTAACTGAGTTATATAATCGCTCGACATAAGATTCAGGGTAGATATCACCCCATAGAAAACAGACGAATTGTGTTTTGTAAGTCATATCACTAAGTCTAACAATCAACCCATTGGCATAATAAATTTATCTTCAGCTAAAAATAAATGTTTGTGCTGCGAAGTAGACATTTTAATTGATAAACCTCTGTCGCTGCTATTTATTAGTGAAAAATTGTATTAAAACAAAAAATTGTGGTTTTAATGCTAGTCGTTCTTACTGATCAATTAACTATTCGAACAAATATTTGAGATCAATGGGTCTGAAGCATAAAATAAAGATATTAATCAAAACACTGATATCGAATTGAATAAACAAAAAAAATCAGCCAAGGTAGTCTGCATAGGCTTTAATAAATGTGCAACTCGCAGTTTCTACAGACTGTTTAAGCAATCTGGGTACAATTCAGCACATCACAAATTTCGTCATCCTCTCAGAAAGAGCATTAGTATCGGGCGTGTAATGCGCGACAATATTGGTAGTGGAAAACTTCCATTCTTGGGGTTTGAAAATTATACCTTCTATTCGGATTTGATCTATCTGACCCATAATACAGTTTACGAAGGCGGTATGGCCTATCGTGAAATATTTTCTGCTTACCCCGATACCCTGTTTCTATTTAATACTAGAGACAAGGAAGACTGGATACAGTCCCGACTTCGCCATGGACACGGAGAGTTTGCACTTAGATATATGACAGCATTAGGAATAGAGACTACTGATGAGCTGGTAGTAAAATGGCGGCATGATTGGGATGCGCTTGGAGCAGGGCTGGCTCTTTTTAGCAAAGAAACAGGGGCGAAGGTTATAACCCATAACATTGACATCGATCCAATAGAGAAGCTTATTACCGCTTTGAATGAGTTTCATCTCGATCCGACAGCATGGTCTGATACTGGGAATTCTCGTAGTCGTCGTTACTCGACATTGACTAAAAAGCTTAAAACATTTTGGTCTCATCGTCGTCATAGATCGATTAACTAGTTAAAACTACTAATTTTTATTGCTTGATTATCTATTGATTAAGTGGCTTTAAAAATGCCAATTTTTCTAAAAAAAACTTCTGCCTGTTTATCTCGCCTAGATTCAAAGGGAAGTAATTCCACTTTTATATCATTGCGTAGCCATTTCGTGGTTAATAATGCAGACGATGTAGATCCGACCAATGTGCTGCCTGCAGCAAAAAATGGAATCAGCATTTCTATCCCTGTGTCTAAAGGTAAAACATCGACATCACCGAAATACTCATCAATTATGGCAGTATTTTTGGATCTCGGATGTAGTTTTAGGGCGATTTCTGATTGATTATAGTCACGAAAAGCACGATTAGATAGTAGTTTTAATAAGCTAGGATTAGATAAATAAAATTGCTCATGAGGGAAAACAAGTGCAAATTTTTTCTTTAAAAGTGTTTCATGCATAACCCCACGGTCTTCTAAAGCCTTCCTAAATAAAGTTTGTAATTTATCCTGCGAGGCCTCACTGATATGGATGCTATGTTTTGTTTTATTATCGAGATGGCGGTGTGCGAGCTCTGGATAAATTAGATGAACATCATTTATCCAGCTGGAAGCGCCGTTGGTTGTAGGATTGTTATACCAGTGCCCATAGGCTATTTTCCTTAACATCGGGTAAATATAGCGATAAGAGTAACTAGACATTGATTTCTGCCCTAAGTAAGAAACCAGTCCATCATCCATATATGCACCTTTAGTCACAAAACCATTCTTTCGACAAAGCTGCATCGCGTATTGAAATTCTACCCATCTATCATTGCCAGTATAGATTATCGAAACAGACCTGGTAGAGACTATTTTTTTAAGTTTTGCCAGAGATTTTCGTCTTGAGTAATGAGCTTCACCAGTTTGCAGGCCAATAAAGTGAACAACGCTAAAAATATTCTCTGCTATATCAGTCAGGCCCTTGTGAAGTATGGCTGCTTGGGGTGATTTTGCGAAAAAAATTAATTCTTGTTCATGGTCCTCTTTGTTTAGGGCTATAACGCAAGAGATATAAAAATGAAGTGGCGAAGACGTGAAATAAATATTCCGCATGCTGATAGTACTATCGTTTCACGCTATTGAATTGTATTTTCATATAGTGAAAAAAGTTAAGACGAGCTAGAACTAAAAATATTTTTAATAGTATAGAATTTTCTATATAAGATTTATTCTTGGCACACGTAAATATATGAAAAGTAATCTTAGTGTGACTCATTAAAGTGTTCTTCTAGATTCTTGTGATTTACGCACCAATTTTCTTACATAAGTCCACCACGAACCTTGTTCATATCTTCCTTTAACAAGATGACGTATTTGGCAGACATTGGGTATATCTAAAGGAGTTCCATGTGTCCCTATCAGCCAGCGAAATGCACGGTCTTCATAGCATTTCATCCAACGGTCAGCTGGTGTTTGATAATAACTAATTGCCTCGCAGTAACCACACGTTCTAGCAATATCACCGTGGGTAATTTGATGTGGGCCTCTGGCTTTTGTGCGTGGCCCACCATAAGGTCGGAATTCTTCAATCGGAATGTCTAAGACGCCAGGATCTTTACGTCCTGCTTCAAGCAATTCATGATCATCTGGTAACAGTGATGTCCCTAAACCTATACGCGGATGCACCAAACTGTCATCACGGCCTTGTAATAAGTCAGCAAGTGTATCAAGACAATTTTCATGAAATAAGATATCAGCATCAGTGAACCAGATCCAATCAGCGTTGGTAGATTTTGCTGCAATATTACGACCTATGCCCCGTCTAAAAAGCTGGCTCTCCGGCAAGGGTTGCCAATTCCATTTGATATTTGGTATTGCCATTCGGCCAAAAAAATCAAGCACAGATACTACTTTTTCATCACTTTCGGCATAGAATACGGTCATCGTGAGGTCAAATTTATCGGTTCGATAATTAGCCAGCGAGCTAAGCTGATAAGTTAGAAAATGCGCGTAGCGCCAGCAATGACTAACAATCTCGAGTTTAAGTTTGCCGCTCTTTCGTGATTTGGTGATCACTGCTGGGTTAACATTTCGAAACCAGCGCGCAGTTAAATCGCTTGATACCATAGTGCGATAAAAAAGATTGAAAAATTTCTCTTTTAGCGGTGAAATCGACACAGTATTACTCATAGAGAAGTCGTGCACATAGAGATAAAGAATTTATTTTCTGGTAAAGTATATTAATTGTTAGCGCTACAGTAAAAGTTAGTTAAGTATTTTGTAGATCAAATGTAGGCATACTGAGATCTTAATAAAGACAATCACACTTAAGCCGAGCTTATCAGAAAATTATTACTATCTGTGGTATCGATCTTAAATTATTTTGCATACTGTAATAGTAAGATAAATAAGTGTTATTGATTAGCGTAGTAGACGAAGCCGGAAAGCTCATTTTCGCCTATTTTATTTCTTGTGAATCGATAACTTTCTAGATCACCGTTTGTTATCAAAAAATTTATCAATGCGTTGTTTTCTTCAGCGCTAGAATGAAGTTCTCCTCTAATATGAGATGTTTTCTTTAGGTGATCATAATTATAGAGAACTTCATATTCGGCGCCTTCACAATCGATTTTTAAAAGACGCACAGAATGAATATTATGAGCTTTAAAAAATTCATTTAGACTAACGCTGTTAACATCCAGGTTTACCGTTTCATGTGTATTGTCTTTGTTTTTGTGTATTTCGCTTGAGCTCATATGCGGGGTCTGACTTTGCCCGAGTGATAATCGATAGGTAAATTGTAGATTTCTACCGTCCTTTGTTACCGCTGCGTTAACTGGTGTGACATTATGAATGTTGTTTTCGGTTAAGTTCTTTTTTAAGCACTCAAAGTTGGAAGGCATGGGTTCGAAGGCGAAGATTTTTGCGTGAGGAAATAGTTTGGCCAGATATACTGTTACTGTGCCAACGTGCGCCCCAATGTCTATAATGACTTCATCCGGTAAAACATCTATGCCTCGAAAATCATATGGTTCCCCAGTAGTATCAGCTTGTTCATTACAACTGATCACTTCAGGATCATACGATTTGTAAGGCTTTTGTGTGTCCCAAAAATAAAGGTCACCAAACTGAGATTTACATGCAAATCGGCTAGCAGAATCGCTAAGGTTTGCGGCGTTGATAGTGTTGCTACGTAGTTTATAAGCAATTTTTTTAAAAACCCTAGACCCTATCATGGTAAGTATGCCTCTATAGATTTTGAGCTAGAACGCGTCAAGGCTATGTTAATACATAACAGGTCGTTGAATCAGTATAAACAAAAATCTAGGAGCTGATTTTCTTTTTTGTCAATTAGACAATATTAGGCAAGCTTTAAGACGGGTGCAGCTAAGGACAGATAGCACCGCCGACACGGGGATTTTCAATCCTCTACTAGCCTTACTGCGGTTCCGCTGTATCTTGAGATAACATGGAGTAAGTGACAAGGATGGTGGCCAGGGACGGAATCGAACCGCCGACACGGGGATTTTCAGTCCCCTGCTCTACCGACTGAGCTACCTGGCCAGTTAATGTATTTTATATTCGGATAAGGCGTTGCTTGATTCGACTGAAAAGGATTTTCAATCCTGCCTACCCCCGGCAATTGCTCCTGCATTGCTCTAACTCCTGCATCCATGCAGTCGTATCGCTTCGCGACCCAGCTAACTGGCCATTCTGTTTATGAAACCTTGTCGCCAGGAAAAGCAAAGCCGACTATTAAACGTGTTTAAGGGCACTTAGTCAAGAGCAACACGCTATTCGGGAGCAACATAGCCTTCTGGTTTAGCTGAGCCATCACCAAAGAAGAACTTCTCCATTTCTGCTTCGAGAAAACTGCGGGCTTTTGGGTCCAGGGCGCTGAGCCGATTTTCATTTATCAACATAGTTTGATGGCCTAGCCAGGCTTTCCAGGCTTCAGCGGAAACGTTTTCATAGATACGCTTTCCCAGTTCGCCAGGGTAGGGCATGGCTTGTAAGCCTTCGGCTTCTTGTTTTAAATAAACACATTGTATGGTGCGGCTCATTATCGGTTCTCGAGAGTGTCTTTAAAATTTTGCAATAAACGGTTGACAGGTGCTGCTAAGCCGATAGTTTGCGGCTTATCGTAATTGTACCAAAGCCTGTTATGACCCTCCATGACGCAGGTAACGTCTCGTTTTACCTCGGCAATTATGGGGTTTATATGTAAGCGGTAGTGCGAAAATGTATGTGTCAGCGTGTGACCTTGCTTATGTTGTCCAAGCGTGACATTGAGTTTTTCTTTACACCAATCAGTGACGTCTATTTCCTTATCGCATTGAGGAAAACACCAAAGCCCGCCCCAAATTCCTACTGGAGGTCGTTGTTCCAGTAAAAGTTGGTTTCGTGAGTTATGCAGCAGCAGCATCTGTGTGTGTTTTTCCGGCAGCGTTTTCTTTGGTTTGCGACCGGGGTGGTCGGCAATGGTATTTTTTCTATAAGCAATACACTCTGATTGCATAGGGCAAGACTGGCATCGTGGTTTGCTACGGGTGCATACAGTTGCACCGAGATCCATAATGGCTTGGGTGTAATCGGAGATACGTTGACTAGGTGTGAGCTGTTCAGCATATTGCCATAAACTATTTTCGACTTTTTTTTGTCCGGGCCAGCCATCCACGGCGAAATAGCGTGACAGTACTCGCTTAACATTGCCGTCTAAAATCGCATGTCTTTGATTATGGCTTTGTGAAAGTATGGCGCCTGCAGTTGATCTACCAATGCCCGGCAATGCAACTAATTCTTCGAGGGTTGTCGGAAGTTGCGCTGCGTATTCAGTAGCGATGATGTTCGCTGCTTTATGTAGATTTCTGCCACGTGCATAGTAGCCCAAGCCGCTCCAATAATGGAGTACATCGTCAAGCGAAGACTTTGCCAGTTCATTGACGTTGGGGAAGCGCTGCATAAACCGCAAATAATAGGGGATAACGGTTGCTACTTGTGTTTGTTGCAACATGATCTCCGATACCCAAGTGTGATAGGGAGATTTTTTTTGCCAGGGCAAGTCTTTGCGACCATATTGGTCATACCATTTCAGCAAGCGATTGCTGAATGAGGCTTTAGTCATGGCAATCGCTTAAAATAAATTTTTAAGTTTATTTTTCAGTTTATCCTCGGTGCTTTCCTTGTCAGTGTTTTCTTTTTCGTCGTCTCCATTATTCTCTTTTTTGCTTCCGTCAAGCCCTAATTTATCAAGCAATTTACCTTTTAATCTTTCTTTTTCTTTGTCAACTTTTTCTTTGGCTTTTTGTTTTACGCCTTCGCTAATTAAGTTCTTTAGGTCGGGTCTAAATTTCGGTTCACTAAATGTACCATTAATTTTGACAGGAATAGTGAGACCTTTTAAGTCATTTAATTCTTTACCACCTTGGCCTTTGGATGTTTCTACAACACTAACTTCAGTTAGGTAATTGATGGATTCAGTGATGACATTGGCTTTACCTCGGCCATTGATGCGGAAAAATGGCGATTTCATAATCAGATCCTGGTTTTGTACCAGACCACTTTTGATATTGGCAGAGCCACTTAACTCAGCAAAATCAGTTTTAGCTGGCTCGTTTGCTGATGATGTTTTGCCAGCTAACTTAGCTTTAGCATCACGAATGATCTGCGCAATATTAAAACCATTGATAGCACCATTGATAAATGAGAATTCTATATCGCCATTAGCTGTTTTCTTAATTTGATCTGGAGTTGAGCCACGCATAGTGAGTTTTGCCTTGGCGCTTGCTGTGCCGTGAATTTTATCATCACCACTGAGATCTTTAAGCAGGGGGCCCGCAGCTACGTCTTTGAGTATTTCATTTACGCTGATAATAGGGACATCTAAGTTACTGTTAAATTGTATATTACCTTGGTAACTACCGTTATAAAGTGATGCAGTGAGCGGGTGCAAAGTAATTAACCCACCTTTTGCCGTTAAAGTTGTTGCAAGCTGTGTCATTGTCAAATTGTTTATTTTCAAAGTGCCAACATCAAATTGTGCGTTTGCAGCCAAGGTTCGTAACGGGTGCATCCAGCTATTGTCTTCAACTGGTGCTTTTGCAGCCTCACCATTATTTTCACCACCGCTGCCGCCAGTAGAGGTTTGTGTGGCTTCAGGTTCTTCCTCGCTTGGCGGTAAATAACGATCAAGGTCAATCGAGTCTAGTTTAAGATTTGCCTGAATTGCTGGTTTACTAAATTCCGCGACGCTGAAGTTACCGCTTAATTGCGTATCGTCGAGAGTTGCGCCCAAACTTGTCAGGTTAAGCTTGCTTGTGTTGCCAGTAAAATCTACATTTAAACTGGTTTTTGCTAGAACACTTGGATCAGCGGTATCAATAGTGATATCAAGCTTGGCCAGTAATTCTCTAAGAGAGAATTCATTAATGTTGAGTTGTCCTTTAAACTGTGGATTATCACTAAGCTGGTTGGCTGTAAGTTGTCCCTCTGTAAGAATATCAAGCACTTTCAGTGTGAAATTTTGCAGTAAAAGCGCGTCTTTTTCCAAATCCATACTGATATCGCCACTTAAATTGAGCGGCATATTCTGAACGGGTAAGTCGGGACCGTTAAGTGTGCTATCGAAGGTCAAATCACTAACGGCGAAAATTTTATTGGCTAAGTCAATATTGGTGATCCCGCTGACTTTGATATCGCCATCGATGATTGTTGGTTCGCTTTTCATATCAAAGTCGATATCAAGTGAAACAGGTTTGCCTGGTAGTATGGCACCACTGTTTAAATCGAAATCGCGGATGCTAAATTTTTGAGGTGTTTGTTGGTCGTCCCAAATAATTTCAGCGTCGCGTATATCAATTCCGCCGAGACTAAATGAGGCAAGGTTTTTCAGGGCGTCGTTATCGTCTGAATCGCTAGATGCTTCGGGCTCTGAATCGGATGAATCATCACCAGCTAAATCTGACCAATTGTCTACGCCGTTTTTATCTACGCCAAGATAAAGTTTCAGGCCGTGTAGAGTAATAGTGTCTGCTTCGATTTCCTTGCGGAAAATAGGCGCGATTTTAATGCCAAATTCGGCACGATCAAGGCTGGCAAAGGGCTTATCAGAAAAGCCTGGTGCGTTACTCAGACTGACTTTATTGGCGCTGAGTCCCAGCCAAGGAAAAAAGGAAATATCTAAATCGCCGTCTATTGTTAGCTCGCGACCAGTTGCTTCGTTAACTTGACTAATGATTTTTTGCTTAAATGCATTGGCGTCAATAAGAAAATACGCGATTACCGCCAAGATGATAAATAAGCCAATTATTGCTATGAGGGCAATAAAGATTCGCTTAAGCAATTTACTCATTAACAGGCTCCATGATTTGGCTTTTTGATTTGAGGGCGATAAAAAAGTTCGTAGCTGAGTATAGCACCTAATATGTGACGCCAAGCCTAATGGCCAGGATTCACCATGCAGAGTTAAGCGCTATAATAAGCTGCTAATATGAAGTTTGCGAGACAAGAACATGGCCTTACCTAAAGGCACAGCAGCTGAGTTGCCCCTGCATTTTGACAATGAGAAACATGGTAGCGGAGAAGGCACACTTCACTACCGGGAATTTAGTCATAGTGATCGAGTGACGAGAGCAATACTAAGTCTTGTGTATTGCTGGCTAGCTGCTGCTTTAACATTACCGATATTTCTGTTGCATTGGATTACCGTGCCGGGTTTCTTTATAGCCGGTATCTATTTATTTTTCCAACAATTGCGATCTAAAACGCATGTGCTACGAGCAGTAGGCTATTGTCCCGTTCACAATGAAGAGGTATCAATAAAACTTAATCATCATCAATGGCCCCCAGTTTGGGTGCACTGTCCAGTGTGTCATAGCTCTTTGCACTTGGTTGCGGACCGCAGTGCCGAACAAATTGAGCAGGACATAGAGTAAGATCCAATGCGATTGTTTATGGCTTTTTTGGTGCTAGCAATGTTGATTGGTTCTGGGGCAGTGATGATTTTTCTTCTGCTTTACCTATTGGGCATTGTTAGCTTCTAAGTTTTTAGTCTGGTGATTAGCTATGCCATAGCATGTAAATCACACCTAACATATTGATTTAATTTGATTTAGGCTAAAATTTGCCACATTAAATTTGCGCCAATGCTGTGCTAAAATGCGTCTATGTCTGAGACTATTACCATCGAACTCAATGGCGAAGATCGCCAAATTTTCTCTAATGCGACTGTTGCCGATTTGCTGGAAGAATTAGCATTGGCAGGGCGTCGAGTAGCGGTCGAAGTCAATTTAGAGA
This sequence comes from uncultured Thiotrichales bacterium, assembly GCA_964617475.1. Classification (GTDB taxonomy): domain Bacteria; phylum Pseudomonadota; class Gammaproteobacteria. Next base: position 106 of record CAZTYM010000026.1, on the reverse strand, counting down.
TTATTCCTCGCAGTGGCTTTCAGCAGCACTCGTTGAATGCTGGTGATCGTATCGAAGTTGTCCATGCCATTGGCGGCGGTTAAGAACATTTAGCAAGAGGCCAATA
>CAZTYM010000025.1:0-34286 GCA_964617475.1 uncultured Thiotrichales bacterium | reverse complement strand
GGATCGACGTGATACTCCTCAGATGGTAAGGCAAACATCATATGCAAAAGATTAGCGCAATAATCCAATGAGTTTTGCGGATAGACAAAGGGCTCACCAATCGAGTATTTGTAACTTGCCGCAGCGATAGTAGGAATTTTCGCTACAATTCGGTGAGCAGCAATTTTGCGCTGTTCGGGATCATAGATATCCGCAGCATCAGGATAAAAAGAGGATAAAGAGCCAACTACACCCATTAAACTTGCCATAGGGTGGGCGTCATGATGGAAACCATTATAGAACCCTTTAAGGCTTTCATTAATCATCGTATGTAAGCTGATAGACTTTTTGAAGTCAGCTAGTTGCTCAACCGTAGGTAACTCACCGTATAACAGCAAATAGACTGCCTCCATATAAGTACTATGTTCGGCAAGCTGTTCAATTGGATAACCACGGAACAATAACACGCCTTCATTACCATCAACGTAAGTAATGCTACTGCGACAGCTCGCTGTCGACATAAAACCTGGATCGTAGGTGAGATAACCAAACTCTCTATACAACGTAGTAATATCAACTGCTGCAGGACCTATGGTCCCGCGCCGCAAAGGGAGCTCTAACTCTTTTCCTGTAGAGTTATCTCTTATTGTTACTGTGTCCTTTGCCATAAAAACCTCTTAATTCGATTAATGCGTTCTTGCCAAAATTCGTAAATCATCGCGAAGGCGTGCAATGGATGTCTTTAATTCTTTTGATTCATCAGAATTTAGCTCCAATTCCACTACTTTCTCTACTCCCTGAGAACCCAAAACAACGGGCACCCCTACCGCTATATCACTTTCGCCATACTCACCATCAAGCAGTGCTACGCATGGCAGCAACCGTTTACGGTCATAGTGGATTGCTTCCACCATATCAACAATAGCAGCACCAGGTGCGTTGTAAGCACTGCTCGTTTGCTTAAGCGCCAAAATTTCTGCGCCACCTTGTCGCGTTCGCTTAACAATTTTTTCAATAGTCTGGGCATCCAAAAAATGTTTAATCGGAATACCATTAATACAAGTAAAGCGTGTCATCGGCACCATAGCATCACCATGACCACCTAGTACCATCGTATCGATATCTTGCACTGAAAAACCAGACTCCATGGCGACGAAACTGGCCATGCGTGCCGCATCCAACACACCTGCTTGGCCTAATACTTTATGTCTAGGCAATTTTGTATGCTGCCACAATTGGTAAGTCAGTATATCTACCGGATTACTAACAACAATAACTGTAGCGGATGAGGCATATTGCTTAATGCCTTCAGCGATAGATAACAGTATCTTATTGTTCTCCTCGAGCACATCCATTCTCGACATTCCCGGCTGCCGCGGCTTACCAGCGGTAATGACAACAATATCTGCATCTTTCATGGCTTCAAGCTCAGTACTGCCATTAAGGCGAGTATCAAAGCCAAACAGAGGAGCACACTCCTGGATATCAAGAGCGACACCGTCGGCAATTCCAGGCCGAACATCGATCAGTGTTACTTCGCGGGCCAGCGATTTTTGTGCAAGCAAATTCGCTGCTGATTCACCCACACGACCTGCGCCAACAATAGCTACCTTTTCCATAGTTTTTGAAAACTCCTAACTAGATTTAGCCATGGCCAATGAAGGTCGTGCTATTTCCTTCAAAACGTCTTTAGGATAGTGTGATGGATAATCATGTCGAGCGGCGCCCGAGCGGACAGCGGCTTCCGCAACTGCTGGTGCCACATAATCAATTAAGCGAGGATCCAGTGGCTTGGGAATAATGTAGTCCTTACCAAAAGAAAGATGGTCAAGTTGATAGGCGTGAAGCACTTCTTCCGGTATGGGTTGATGCGTCAGTGCGTGTAAAGCTTCTACGGCGGCGATTAACATTTCATCATTGATAGATGTTGCGTGAACATCCAGCGCGCCTCTAAAAATAAAAGGAAAACCTAATACATTGTTCACTTGGTTAGGAAAATCACTGCGGCCGGTCGCCATAATCAAATCATCACGAGTCGCTAAAGCAACATCAGGGCTAATTTCTGGATCTGGGTTTGATAATGCAAAAACTACGGGTTTATCCGCCATGGTTTTTAACATTTCTGCAGTCAATAGATCCGGACCAGATACGCCAATAAATACGTCAGCCCCTTTCATTGCATCAGATAAAGTTCGTCGATCTGTTTTTAATGCGAAACGCCTTTTATAAATATTGAGATCTGAACGTTCTGAGTGAATCACGCCTTTTCGGTCTATTAACATCAAACGCTCAGGGTCGGCCCCCATTCGCTGCAAAAGTTGCATAGATGCGATACCTGCGGCACCCGCACCGAGACAGACAATATTGACCGAATCTAACTGCTTACCCTGTAACTCCAGCGCGTTCAATAAACCAGCAGATATGATGACTGCCGTACCATGTTGGTCATCATGAAAAACCGGAATGTTAACCCGCTGACGTAATGCCTCTTCTATTTGAAAACATAATGGTGCCGCCACATCTTCGAGATTTATGCCGCCAAAAGTCGGTGCAATACTGGCAACCACATTAATAAAATGTTCTGCAGATTGAGCATCGACCTCAATGTCAAATACATCCAAATCAGCAAACTTTTTGAACAATACCGCCTTGCCTTCCATCACCGGCTTACTTGATAGCGCGCCAGTATTACCCAAGCCCAAAACCGCACTACCATCGGTGATCACTGCAACCAGATTGCCCTTATTTGTGTAACGATAGGCTTCGTGCGGGTCTTTTGCGATAGCTCGCACAGGCTCAGCTACACCTGGCGTGTAAGCTAGCCCTAATTCATACTGGGTTTCACACGGCTTGCTAATAGCCATCGCCGTTTTACCTGGTTTTGGTAATGCGTGGTATTCCAACGCCGCCTGTTTTAATTCGTCGGTCATAGATGATTCACTTGCTATTAAAAACCTGCTCGCTTCGATGCGAACTTTCAGAGGCTTATTTTACTATTTTTGAGGAGTCACCGCGCTGAGCATTGACCACTTATCCTATTTGGTGGCCGATAACAAAAGCTGCGAGATTAAATAGTGCAGGAGAGGTTCAAAGGCCTGATTAGTATTCAGGCCTTTCAAAAAGAGCTTACTTACGACCGTATTTCTGCTTAAATCGATCAACGCGACCAGCAGTATCAATAATTTTTTGCTTGCCGGTATAGAAAGGGTGACATTGTGAGCAAATCTCTACGGTCAGGTCTTCGCCTAAGGTAGAGCGCGTTTTGAAGACATTACCACAGCTACAAGTGACTGTAATTTCTTCATATTTTGGGTGAATTTCAGCTTTCATCTTTATTCCTAGTCTAGTTTCGCCGCCGCTAGCCTAGTCTATATAAGCCGGCACGGGTCAAAGGGCCGACAATGGTACGGAAAACGTTGCGTTTCAGCAAGTATTTGCTGACCAAATCTTGCCCAAAATAGCTTTACCTTGTTGAGACTCTAGATGATTTTCGTTTTCGAGACAGCCAGCGCAAGGCAAAAATAGGCGAGACGAGGGAGTTTATACGCAATAAATGACCGACTTGAGCCTAGTTTTAACACTGCAATGGCAACGCAGATAGAAAATCAGCGCCTACTAGCGTTTCATTGCCTCAAAGAATTGGGCATTAGTTTTAGTACCCTTGAGTCGATCTAGCAAAAACTCAATCGCAGCCAACTCATCCATTGGGTGCAACAACTTACGCAAAATCCACATTTTCTGCAGCTCATCGGGCTGAGTGAGATATTCCTCACGACGTGTACCGGAACGGTTAACGTTGATTGCTGGATAAATGCGTTTTTCAGCAATACGGCGATCAAGGTGTAATTCCATATTACCGGTACCCTTGAATTCTTCGTAGATCACGTCATCCATACGTGAACCGGTTTCGATCAAGGCCGTCGCAATAATGGTTAAGCTACCACCTTCTTCTATATTGCGTGCACTACCGAAGAAACGTTTAGGACGGTGCAATGCATTGGCATCAACACCACCGGTTAAGACCTTGCCGGATGACGGCACTACAGTATTATAGGCACGCGCCAAACGCGTAATAGAATCAAGCAGAATCACCACATCGCGTTTGTGTTCAACCAAACGCTTGGCTTTTTCCATGACCATTTCAGCTACCTGTACGTGACGCGTGGCAGGCTCATCAAACGTACTAGAAACCACTTCACCACGCACTGACCGTTCCATCTCAGTCACTTCTTCAGGTCGCTCGTCAATCAGCAAAACAATGACGTAACACTCAGGATGCTGGGTAGTAATCGAATGCGCGATGTTTTGCAGCATCATGGTCTTACCCGCTTTTGGTGGTGACACGATCATGCCACGTTGACCTTTACCAATAGGGGATACCAGTTCAATCACGCGAGCAGTAATATCTTCGGTACTGCCGTTACCTAACTCTAAATTGAGTCTTTCATTAGCAAACAGTGGGGTCAGGTTTTCAAATAAAACTTTGTTCTTAGCATTTTCCGGTGACTCAAAATTAATCTCATTAACTTTAAGCATGGCGAAATAACGCTCGCCGTCTTTCGGTGGGCGGATCTTGCCAGAAACCGTATCACCGGTACGTAGATTAAAACGGCGGATCTGACTTGGTGACACATAAATATCGTCTGGCCCAGCTAAATAAGAACCTTTTGCCGAGCGCAGAAAACCAAACCCATCTTGTAGTATTTCTAAGACACCATCACCGTAAATGCTTTCGCCTCTCTTTGCCGCAGCTTTGAGAATGGCAAAGATAATGTCCTGTTTGCGCGAACGCGCCTTATCTTCGATACCTAGTGATTGGGCTATTTCAATGAGCTCTGTCGGAGACTTTTGCTTCAACTCCGTGAGGTTCATGGTACTGCCGTTATCTGGTATATCATCTCTTTCCTCATCATGCTCTTCAACGCGGTCATTACGATCATTGTTGCGCTGGTTATCACGACGATGGTTACGACCGTTTCTTGTACGGCCTTCTTTTCTTCCTGCGTTATTTTTTGCTTGGATTTTTTCAACAGCTGACGACATAGGCTATATTCGCATGATTGTTTGTTTAGGTGAGGTTGGACAAACGAGATGCCCAGTTGATTTAATTTTTGGAAGGATGCCTGAAACGGCGAACTATTTTTACCTTTGATACTTACATTAACACGAAACCCGTGAAAGGTCTACACCTTTCACTACACTTCATTTTTCTTATCCCGAACCTGCAAGCAGGTTTGATATTAAAGATTACTATCTAAAAATGCTGACAATTGCGACTTTGATAACGCCCCAACTTTAGTTGCCTCGACATTCCCGCCTTTAAACAGCATCAAGGTCGGAATACCACGAATACCAAAGCGTGGCGGCGTTTGTGGGTTCTCATCAATATTGAATTTGGCAATTTTTACTTTATCACCGTATTCATTTGCGATTTCTTCGAGAATTGGTGCAATCATCTTACAAGGGCCACACCAATCAGCCCAAAAATCGACCAAGGCTGGAGTATCTGAATTAATCACCTCATCTTCAAATGACGAATCCGATACATGAACTATATTCCCACTCACTCGTTGTCTCCTAATCTATCCAACAATCCACGTGGCGCTCGTCTCATGATTCAGGCTAAGGGAGTAAAGAAAAAGGCGAGACGGCAAAAGCGACCACTAGGGTAAGTATATATGGGCATATCTGGTAAATCCAAGTTTTAGCTCATCTGAACATGGCTTAGATGAATAAAACCGGTACATTTTACTTTCATCGGCGCCATCCGAAAAACCTTAAATTCGCGGCAAAAACAATCATATACACCTTGTATACCCCATGTGGCACCGTGTTTAAAACACCTTTTAGATAAGCAAAATCAACGAAATGACGTGTTTTAGTTTATTAAACCCGCATCAAATTGGCTGGCTTAAATAGTTATAGCGTTAAGCAAAAACGCCGATATCCCCATATATCCAATCGACCTGCCATGCTTGACACTGCGGAATGTGCGTGGCATAAAGGCGCGCTTAAGCTTTTTGGGCTTAATTTTCTACCCACAGTTTGCGCCAAAATTGTTCACGGGGGAGTTAGTAATCAAATCGCTTGGTTACGCGATAACACCGTAGCTCGCAACAACTTTTGGGTATTTTAAGTAATATTGCGATCGACAGAGGAGATCAATATGAAAGCAAGTTGGATTGTAAGTGCAGCAGCAGCTGCAACTTTGATGGCTGGTGTTAGCACTGCTAGCGCTGACGAAGCTTTGGCTAAAGCAAGTGGTTGTTTCGCTTGTCACGCTATTGACAGAAAAGTACTTGGCCCTGCTTGGAAAGACGTTTCTGCTAAATATGCTGGCGACAAAGCTGCTGGTAAAGCTCACCTTTTGAACAAAATTGCCAAGGGCGGTAAAGGTGTTTGGGCTGATGCTGGTATTACTGCTGCTATGCCTCCTTACTCACCACGTGTAAGCGATGAAAATATTGAAAAATTAACAGACTTCATCCTTAGCCTATAAGGATTTAGTTATCACCAAACTCTGAAACATAGCTTTTGGTGAAAATAAAAAGCCGGCCTCACAAGGGCCGGCTTTTTTGTTTTCGGAATTCTTAAATACTAAGATTAAATTTCTACCATCTCGAAATCATCTTTAGTCGCACCACACTCGGGACATACCCAAGTGTCAGGCACATCTTCCCAAGCCGTTCCGGGCGCGATGCCTTCATCTGGCGAACCAGTTTCTTCGTCATAAACATAACCACAAACTACACACATATATTTTTTCATCGCGAACCCTTTTCTTGCTCACACATCGTTTAATATGGGGCCAAATACACCGAAATTCAATCGTGTATCTGCCGCGCTTACAGAGTTAAGGCGTTAGAATAACACGCATTGAAGTTTGTTCAGTTATCGACTTTTTATCCACTATCTTAACGCTATGACCAAAGCCATAACACTTAGTTTCTCCGGTGCCGATCCGAGTGGAGGCGCTGGCATTCAAGCGGATATCGAAGCCATAACCAGTATGGGTGCTTTTGCTATGCCCATCACTACCGCGCTGACAATTCAAAACAGTTCGGGTGTTAAACAGTTTTATCCAGTCGATCCATCTTTGCTACTTGAGCAAGCAAACTGTCTACTAGAAGACGTCAAGATTAGCGCCATAAAAACGGGCATGTTGGCAAACAAAATGATTATTGAGGCAGTGAGTAATATTTGTCGTAGTCAGCCAACAGTGCCTCTTGTGTTAGACCCGGTACTCGCGTCAAATAGTGGCGATATTCTTAGCGATGCGTGTATTGCAAAGGATATACGAAAATATCTATTACCCATAACCACTATTATCACGCCAAATTTACCTGAACTAAAACGTCTGGTTCCAGAAACCGATGATGCCAAACAAGCTTGTCAAATTATCGCAGATGCCGGCTGTGAATACGTACTGCTTACCGGCACCCACGGTGATACGAAAAACGTGAACAATCAGCTCTATCAACGCGGTGAATTAATTGATGAACAAACTTGGCCACGTTTAGCGGGTGAATATCATGGCTCAGGCTGCACTCTTGCTTCAGCTCTGGCCGCATTGTTGGCACAAGGTAAAGATACCCAGGAAGCTAATAAAAGAGCGCAAGATTACACATGGCACTGCTTAAAACACGCAATGGCGCTTGGCCATGGTCAATATTTTCCTAACCGCTTTTACTGGCGAGACTAAGTACATTATGCAGCCAATTTCCATTCGCGGCCTTTACGCTATAACACCTGAAACGCTAGACGATATCGAACTATTTGACAAGGTATCGGCCGTATTACGTGGCGGCGCCCAAGTCATTCAATACCGAGATAAAACCAATGATGCGCAGACACAGCTCAGACGCGCACGACGACTACGTATGCTCTGCCTTGAATATAACGCTCTGCTTATCGTTAATGATAGTGTTCCACTGTGCCTGGATTGCGACGCCGATGGCGTACACCTCGGCAGAAATGACGCAGCATTAAATGCCACACGCCGCACACTTGGCGATAAAAAAATCATCGGTGTTTCCTGCTACAATCGCCTGCAATTTGCGGTGCAGGCAGAAGCGAACGGAGCTAGTTATGTCGCCTTCGGTCGTTTTTTTGATTCTGTTACCAAGCCTAATGCGGTGCGAGCGCCGATATCGTTGCTCGCTGATGCAAAAGACAAATTGACTATACCCATTGTCGCCATTGGTGGCATCACCCTAGACAATGGGGCAGACTTGGTTGCAGCCGGTGCAGATGCTCTAGCCGTAATTAACGGACTATTCAGTCAAGCAAATATAGACGACGCCGCGCAAGCGTTCACACAGATGTTCTAAAGACTTTAGGTAGACAAAAACATGACTCGCTCACACGATTTATTTGAACAAGCTCAAACCGTTATTCCTGGCGGTGTTAACTCTCCGGTTCGTGCCTTTAAGGGCGTTGGCGGAGACCCTGTATTTTTTAAACGTGGTGAAGGAGCTTATGTTTACGATGAAGATGACAAGCGCTATATCGACTATATCGGCTCTTGGGGGCCAATGATCCTAGGTCACGCCTATCCACCTGTCATCAAGGCCGTAGAGCAAATTATTCAAAATGGCCTTGGTTTTGGCGCACCTACCTATATTGAAACCGAGGTTGCGGAGAAAGTCTGTGCCATGGTGCCGTCCGTAGAGCAGGTACGTATGGTCAGCTCTGGCACAGAAGCAACAATGAGCGCTATTCGCCTCGCGCGTGGTTATACCGGCCGCGATAAATTAATTAAATTTGAAGGTTGTTACCATGGCCATTCAGATTCTTTGTTGGTTAAAGCCGGTTCCGGTGCGTTAACTCTGGGTGTCCCCACGTCTCCAGGGGTACCTGCATCTTTAGCAGAACATACCATCACGCTGGATTACAACAAAATTGATCATGTCAAAGAATGTCTAGAAGCCGTTGGTAAAGACGTTGCCTGCATTATTGTTGAACCCGTCGCGGGCAATATGAATTGCATTCCACCGGTGCCTGGCTTTCTTGAAGGTTTGCGTGAACTCAGTGATAAATACGGCGTAGTACTCATTTTTGATGAAGTGATGACTGGCTTTCGCGTCGCCCGTGGTGGCGCCCAAGAACATTATGGCGTGACACCTGACTTAACCACCTTAGGTAAAGTCATTGGAGGTGGTCTACCTGTTGGTGCGTTTGGTGGTAAAAAAGACATCATGCAGCACATCGCGCCAACTGGCCCGGTATACCAAGCCGGCACGCTATCGGGTAACCCCGTTTCTATGGCCGCTGGTTTGGCAACCTTAAACGCTCTGGATGTCAACGGGTTTCATGCCAAACTTGCCGATTCAGCAAAAACCTTGGCTGAAGGCTTAAAAGATCTTGCCGGTAAGCATTCAATACCCATGACGGTAAACTACGCTGGTGGAATGTACGGTTTCTTCTTTACCGATGCAGAAAAAGTTAACTATTACAGCCAAGTGGTCGAGTGCGATATTGATCGATTCCAAGAATTCTTCCACGGCATGTTACAAGAAGGTGTATATCTCGCACCCTCAGCTTTCGAAGCTGGCTTTGTGTCATTGGCTCACGATGAAGCCATAATCAATGAAACGCTTACCGCTGCCGATAAGGTGTTTGCTTCGTTATAAAACACTAACTAAAAAAGGCGCATGAATTTCCATGGATATAGTGCAGATAATCGTCCTTGCGATAGTCCAGGGCTTAACCGAATTTCTGCCTATATCCAGCTCGGCACATTTAATCCTTGTTCCTAAATTAGCCGATTGGCCCGATCAAGGCCTGGCTTTTGACGTTGCGGTACACCTCGGTTCACTGATAGCCGTTGTCACCTATTTTCGCAAAGATATTGTCCAACTATGGAACGGATGGTGGCTATCTATCACTCAAGGCCAACGCAGCATGTACAGTCGTTTAGCCTGGGGAATTATCGTTGCTACCATTCCTGTTTCAGTAATTGGCCTACTGTTTAACGACGCTATTTCAACTTATTTACGCAGCCCAGTAGTTATCGCGATCACTACGATCGGTTTTGGTTTATTACTTTGGTATAGCGACTATGTCGGCAGCAATCAACGTACAGATGCAGAAATTACTTGGCGAGATATTATTATCATTGGTTGTGCGCAGGCGCTGGCTTTGATACCAGGTACTTCTCGATCTGGTATTACCCTAACAGCAGGTTTATTACTTGGTTTAACAAGAGAAACCGCGGCTCGCTTTGCTTTCTTATTATCGATACCTACTATCGTTGCAGCAGGTTCCTTAGAGACACTAAAATTAGTTAGTACAGAAGATTTAGTTGTCGATTGGAACAGTCTAATAATCGGTACAGTGCTATCGGCATTATCCGCTTATATTTGTATCTATTACTTTTTGAAACTGATTAACAGTATTGGCTTAATGCCGTTTGTCATTTATCGTTTGATCTTGGGCGTTATTTTATTGATGTTATTTCTCTAAACATCAAAGCAAATCTTTATACGCACGTTCTAGAATTTTTTTCTCGCCCAAAGCCAAGGCTAACAACCCGCCACCTTGTAATGCAGCGATTAGCTGTTGCGCTCGTGCTTTAGATTTCTTTTTTTTGTCATCTGGATAACAACGCTTAAACACATCTTTGAGCCAATCAATTTGTTGATCGAAATACTGCTTTACCGCAGCGGCCAAGTCTTCCGGCAGAGAACCTTGTTCTGAAGCTAACATTCCTGCTACACATTTTGCATTTTCTTTTGCCAACAAGTTTTCATAATGCTCGATGTAACGCTGTAATTGATCTTTGGCCTGGTTTTTCTCACTGTTTTCAGTCAAATACGCGTTCAAGCGTTGAGCGTAACGTGATAATACTGCTTCGCCCAAGTCGGCCTTGGTAGGGAAATGATAATGCACACTGGCGCTTTTAATACCGACATCACTTGCGATATCACGAAAGCTAAAGGCGTTAAAGCCTTGGCTGCGAATCCTCGATTCTGCAGCATCGAGGATTTTGCTAACGGTATCAGTAGTATCTTGCATGTTATCCATACCGTCACCTATTGATAGATAGACTTATTCTACCGCTATATTGACAGAAAAAACGTACTTTCGCTAGAAGTGATTCGATTCGCGCACAAAAAAGCGCCGTGCTTTCGCTACAGCGCTTTCTCTCTAGCTTTTTACTAAGCGATTAACTCGCAGCGTAGTATTCCTCTACTTTCGCTACTTCGTTCTTAGAACCCATAATCACACCAACACGTTGATGAATTTCGGTTGGTTCTACTTCCATAATACGTTGCGTACCCGTTGAAGCAGCGCCACCAGCTTGTTCAATAATCATCGACATTGGATTGGCTTCATACATTAAACGAAGACGGCCTGGCTTGCTTGGGTCTTTGTTGTCACGAGGGTACATAAAGATACCGCCACGATTCAAAATACGATGTACTTCGGCCACCATTGAGGCTACCCAACGCATGTTGAAATTGCGACCACGTGGACCCGTTTCACCTGCCAAACAATCATCGATGTAACGTCTTGTTGGCTCTACCCAGTGACGAGAGTTAGATGCATTAATGGCAAACTCGCCTGTATCTTCTGGTACTGACATATTAGGATGGGTTAAAACAAACTCACCGATGTCATTATCCAGTGTAAAACCGTTAACGCCATTACCCGTCGTCAATACAAACATGGTTGATGGTCCATAAAGCGCGTAACCAGCACAAACCTGCTCTGTACCTGCTTGTAAAAAATCTTTTACTTGTGGCTCGGTCACACCTTCTGGCGCACGCAGTATAGAAAAGATAGTGCCGACAGAAATATTTACGTCAGTATTCGATGAACCGTCTAATGGATCAAACAAAGCAAGGTATTTACCCTTTGGATATTCACCTGGAATTTGAATAGGGTCTTCCAACTCTTCAGAAGCCATACCTGCTAAATGACCACCCCAGTTGAGGGCGTCAACCATCATGTCGTTAGACATCACGTCGAGTTTCTTTTGCGTTTCGCCTTGCACGTTTTCTGATTCCAGCGCGCCGAGAGCACCAATCAAATCACCTTTATTGACAGCGGCAGAAATACGTTTACACGCGGTTTCAATGGCGGATAATAAACCGCTAAAATCACCTGTGCCGCTGGTACGGCGCTGCTCGTTAATAATAAATTGGCTCAGCGTTTCGCTGTTACTCATAGTTTAAATCCTCGGTAGTCAAAAAAACGTATACGCCGTAACGGTGAAGAATTTCACCGTATTCGCGTTACTGAATCAGGCTAAATGGCGCCCATTATACGGTGTAAGCTGGCAAAATAAAGCTGCTATACTCCGCGCGCATGCCATACGTACACGACATCGATCCCGTAGCCCTCACGCTTGGCCCAGTCAGCATTCATTGGTATGGCGTTATGTACCTCCTTGGCTTCGCCGGGGCTTGGTGGCTAGGTATTCAGCGCGGCAAGTGGTCACACGTAAACTGGTCTGTCGAAGAAGTCGGTGATGTTATTTTCTATGGCGCCTTGGGCGTTATTGCTGGTGGCCGCATTGGCTATATGCTGTTTTATGATTTCGCCAGCATCAGCGAAAACCCTCTCAACATTTTCAAAGTATGGGAAGGCGGCATGTCCTTCCACGGCGGGCTGATTGGCGTCATCATCGCCATGTGGCTGTTTGGCCGCAAAACTCAACGACCTTTTCTCGCCGTAACAGACTTTGTCGCTGTATTAACGCCTATAGGTTTATTTACCGGCCGCATGGGTAATTTTATCAATGGCGAACTTTGGGGAAAGACCAGCGATGTGCCTTGGGCCATGATATTCAAGACCGGCGGCCCAGAGCCACGTCACCCTTCTATGCTTTACGAAGCCTTGCTGGAAGGCATAGTGTTATTCTTAATTTTGTTTATTGTTTCAAGAAGATCGACGCCAATAGGGCTATTATCAGGCCTATTTTTGTTATTTTACGGTATTTTCCGTTTTGCCATTGAGTTCATCCGCATTCCCGACGAACACCTGGGGTATCGCGCTTTCGATTGGCTGACCCAAGGCCAGATACTCTCTACGCCGATGATCTTACTTGGTGTATTCCTAATTATTATGGCGCTAAAACGCAAAAAACCATCTAGCCAAGATGCATAGAACCTCAATCGTCATTGTATTTGTTTGCGTAACATCCGCGCCTACGCTGGCCTCATCTAGCGAATGCGATTACGATAGCGCCTATGCTGCTGGCCTAAATGCTATGGCAGCCAATATACCGGATATGGAGCGGCATGCTCCCTATCAAGTGATAGAAAGAGAAGAGACTTGGCAGGTGAGAGGTTACGATGGCCCCGGCTCACCTAACGACGTGATCCCTAACGCGATAATAAGTAAAGCCACCTGCAAACTAAAAGAATTCATAGTAAGCGATTAATTCATGCAGCAATATCTTGATCTCATGCGCCATGTTAGAGACCATGGCACTCACAAAGAAGACCGCACCGGCACCGGCACCCTCAGCGTTTTTGGCTATCAGTGTCGCTATAACTTAAACGACGGTTTCCCAGCAGTTACCACCAAGAAGTTGCATTTTAAATCCATAATCCACGAACTTCTCTGGTTTTTAAAGGGTGATACCAATATCGCCTACCTTAAAGAAAACGGCGTTTCGATTTGGGATGAATGGGCCGACGAGAACGGCGAGCTTGGCCCCGTCTATGGCCACCAATGGCGCTCATGGCCAACACCTGATGGCGGTCATATTGATCAGATCAATAACCTGATTAGCAATATCAAAAACAACCCAGATTCACGCCGGCTCATAGTCAGCGCCTGGAACGTCGCCGAAGTTGAAAATATGGCTTTACCACCTTGCCACTCATTGTTTCAATTCTATGTACTAGAAGGTAGGCTATCTTGCCAACTCTATCAACGCAGTGCGGATATCTTTCTCGGCGTACCGTTTAATATCGCCTCATATGCCTTACTGACTTTGATGATTGCCCAAGTCTGTGATTTAGAACCCGGCGATTTTATCCATACCTTTGGCGATGCGCATTTATATTCCAACCATTTAGAACAAGTCGATTTACAACTCTCACGTGAACCGCGAGCCTTACCCGCGATGAAGATCAACCCAGAAGTGAAATCGATTTTTGATTTTAAGTATGAAGACTTCACGTTAGAAAACTATGACCCGCATCCAGGGATTAAAGCACCAGTAGCGGTGTAACTCTACTTATCTAACAGTAGCCTGGATGAAGCGATAGCGTAATCCAGGAAACAATTAACATCTATTCTCCTATCCTTCGATAGTGAACCATAAACAAGTATTAACCTGGATTTCATTGCATTTCATCCAGGCTACATTAACTACAATAATAACTACCACAATGCTGGATTACATAAAGGTACTACACACGACAATCTCGCTTCACTTTCACTAACACTATATTGATTTAACATCATCGCTTGCCAACCCGTTGGATACGTTAACTTGTAAGGAGGGACAAACTGCTGAGCTGCTTCTGAGGTAAAACCAAACCGTTCGTAGTACTTTGGATCACCATAAACAAAAAGCATATCAATAGCTTTTTTCTTAAGCTGTTCAATACCAGTTTTTACTAACTTAGAACCGATACCTTGCTTTTGACACTCAGGCTTTACTGCAAGCGGAGCTAGAATATATCCTTTCCAGTTTTTCTCAGTAGTCGCGGTTAATGGGCTAAATGCTACGTGACCCACTATCTGACCTTCACTGTCCGCAACCAAGTTAAATGTATAACTCGACTCCGTCAGCAATCCTGCCGCTAAATCTGCTACAGCTCTATTTTCACTTTCAGGAAATATATCGAGGTAATTGCAACGAATAGCATCTCGATCAAAACTTTTCGCAAAACGAATAACTGTCATTTACTCCACTAAAAAAGCACTTTTTAAGTAAAAAACCTAACAAGTCGTAAATTTCCAAAAATTCCTTATGTAATAAAAGCAGCTACAATTTTACAAAAGCGTATTAACTACCATCTTCAGGTGAAAGCGTTCTACGAACCAAATCACCCTTTGTGATTGTTTTCCACTTTTGCCAATTTTTCTCATATTTCAAATCGATTTCTTCTTGAAACCTTTTATAAAATGCTATAGCTTCTTCACCAGAATCGACAAGCTTAGTTTTTTTTATCCAATTCTGAACCTTTGCAGATCCAATATAATAATCAGCACGAGAGTCTGTTTTGATTGGCCATAGTGAAAAACGGCTATCCCATCCTCCAAATCGAGCGGTAGCGATACTGTAGTAAGTTTTTCCTGGAAGAAGGTCTGCTTCCATAAAGTCTGCAGCTTCTGAAAATACCATAAAAATGCGTTTACCCGGTTTTACAAGATAAATTAATTTTTCTTTGTCATAGATTATTCCCAATGGCTCCAAAGAACCATCCGTGACATCATAGAGCGAGGCTTTACTTGCTGCTCCGACGGAGCTGAAACGCATAAATACTACCTGCGCCTTATCTTGCGGAGGAGGAGAAACAAAGTTATTTTCCACTTGATTCGTATTATTTGTAGCGCATCCCGTCAAAATACATACTGAAATAATTGCGATAAATTTAAGATACATATACTTTCCTTAATTTAGAGTTACTTACTTATCCGACCACATCGCATATTCATTTCCATTTGGGTCGGCGAAATGAAAACGTCGGCCGCCGGGGAATGAAAAGATAGGTTTAATGATTTTACCACCGGCGTTTTCTACCTTGCCTACGGCGTGTTCTAATTCTTCACTATAGAACACGAGTAATACGCTACCGGTTTTGGTTGAGACGGTATTTTTAGATTTAAAGAAGCCGCCGTCTAAGCGGCCATCGTTAAAGCTGCAATATTCTTCACCCCAATCGGTAAACGTCCAACCAAAGAGTTCGCTAAAGAACTCTTTGGTTTGTTTCAGATCAGTTGAAGGCAGCTCTACGTAATCAATGCAACTTTCTTTATTCATCAAGCCTTATTCTGGCTGTGGCACGATACGGATATAAGGTAGGGGGGTTTTCCACCCATCTGGGAATTGTTCTTTTGCTGCTTCATCCGATACGGCAGGAACAATGATGCAATCATCACCGTTTTTCCAGTTCACCGGCGTCGCCACTTTGTGTTTAGCAGTGAGCTGAATCGAATCTAGCACACGCATGACTTCATCAAAGTTACGGCCAGTACTCATCGGGTAAGTCAGCATAAGTTTGATTTTTTTATCTGGGCCAATAATAAAGACAGTACGTACGGTGGCGTTGGTCATGGCTGTTCGACCTTCGGATGTACCTTCTTCATCAGCCGGTAACATATTATAAAGCTTGGATACGGCAAGATCGGTATCACCAATCATAGGGTAATTCGGGCGATGGCCTTGGCTGCTTTCGATATCATCTGACCACTTGGCATGATTATCAACAGGGTCGACGCTTAAACCGATGATCTTGGTATTACGCTTGGCGAACTCATCAGCTAGACCGGCCATATAACCCAGCTCGGTCGTACACACGGGGGTAAAATCTTTTGGATGTGAAAATAAGATGGCATAGCTATCACCAATCCACTCATGGAAGTCTATTGTTCCCTCAGTGGTCTCGGCCGTAAAGTTTGGCGCAGTATCGTTGATACGTAACATGTTTTTCTCCTTATGAGTTTGACCCATCAACGCGGATCTTATTAATAACCCTACAACCCACGCAGTTTAACCGATGATTTATTATTCGTCTGCCCTAAACAAACAAGGCAGCACTTTTGCGTATGTGTAAATGATTTATTTAATACTTTAAAGTTACCAACCAAAGTCAAAAGTGGTATTTTCAAAGAGCTATGTAGTGCGAAAGAAAAACTTCCGCCGTGAGAAAATATTGATTAAAGGGGGTTATTATCAGGGCTTCAGCCACCCATCACTGGGTGGCTGAAGCAAGTGTGCTGACTACTTGAGCTCTAGTTAACAGGAGGAATACGAAAGACCGAGACAAAATCTTCTGCGATGATGTTGCGAGAAGGGTCTGTTATATCTCGAACTAAAAACCAGGCTGACAATGGAGAGGCTGTTGGAACAGAATCTCGACGACTCATATTAGAGATAGTTATATCGCTACTGTTTGTAATTTCTATATAACCGCGACCGTTGATTTGGGAACCAATGGTGTCATGGCCAATCAAGGAGATATTTGAAGAATTTTTAATACGCATCCAAGACGGAATCAAATTACGATTAATAGTAAACATAAGGTTACTATTAGCGTTGATGATATCTTCCATTGTCTGAGGTGTTGCCGCACTTTCTGACTTTATGCCATACATTCTAACGTTTTGAGCATTAATCAACTCAACTTGTGCTCCTAGCGGCTGAGTCATATGTTGTGCATGAAATGGATAAAACCGAAGAGCTTGTCCGTTATCCTTAATTTCAAGGTTCCTCGCTAACGGACTAAGAACAAGTTGATCAACTAGTCTTTCAAACGTAGTATTATTTTCTCCAGTAAAGAAAGAATTCTCTGATCTACCTCCCCTAGGCCTACTAGGTCCTTCTAATGTCATACCATACCATCTACCACCGGCATTTGACCCGTGAATTTGTACTTGCCTCCTGTGGCCGGAATCACCGCTTTTACTCATAAATAAATCGCGTACCACAGAGTTTTGACCTGTCTGCCAATTCACAGCGAACACAGATGGCGTATAAGCATGCGTCAAAACATAATTAGAACCGTTAACTGATACAGTTCGGTTATCTAGATTTGCATTTGGATTTCTTGATGGCGAAGGCAAGGTAGTTTTAACATCTGCCAACACGGTTGTTGCGTCCGACGCACTTGGGCTTTGGATAATCGGCATCGAACTCATCATGGTTTGTTGAACATTCGGAGCTTCGGGTATTACCCAATCGCTAGCTGACAATATAGAGCTGTATTTGGTTGCGCCACATAATCGAGTGTTTTCTTCAAGCGTGATTGTGTCATTAATTTCATACTCTCCAATGTGTGTACTTAAATCACGAATATCATTGGGGCCGTCATTAAGGAATATCTCGCCGTTTTCCAGTAAAAAAAAGTCATCCTCTCTGTTGGTCGATACATCAGGAACCATCGTAAAGCGCGGATCTTCAAAAACTTCAAAAAAGCCCGTATTGGGATCGACATAAAAGCCCTGTTTCACCTGGCCTGCAGGAAGAAAGACTCGTTTTACGTAATCTTCTGGTGCTGGGTTTGCTATCGCCAGGTTAGCGACTGGTGTTGCTTGAGCAATCGCCATGTTAATCGCCTGCGTGTCATCACCTGCAGTATTGGGCGCATTATAGTAAACATGTTTTACTCCCCTTCCCTCCACATTACATAAGGCAGCAGGATACATATGGCGAGAAACTAAATTAGGACTTAAATTGGTTAAACCTTCAACAGTGTCTTCAATTTGGTTAGCTCCCTGGTTGGAGTACTCTCGAACACGAGTCCAACTACCTGGATTGGCAGTGTCTAAAACTCCTGGACTTCCATCTCCTGCGACAATAGTCTCTTCACCTCTAACCCAAACGTTGCTCAAATAAACAGATCTGTCATCTACAGAAATAATAGGCTCTACATTGTCTGGGTCCGTAATTTCTATAGAGCCGTCGACAAAAGAAATATGATTTCCTCCCGGATCAGCTGGTCTCCTTAAGTCAGGAACAATATCTGAAATTGCCATAAAGTTTGATCCGTTTCCCTGGGCTATAATAGTGTGAACTATCTGCCCTGAACTAGCTTTTATATCGAAGCCAACAATGGTGACTGGTGCGAAATGGCGCATGGCTATAGGCGCTTTATTCTGCTCCCTTAACGTTAAGCCAACAAGCAAAGGTGAACCACCCCTGGCTGAAGGCATAAAGACACCATACTCGCCACCAATTATCTCTACATCGTAGGTATAACCCCCCGACGAGTTCACTTGGTATAGCCCAGCAAAGGCACCTGTTGCGTCAATCGTCAATTCTTGTGCGGCACTACCCTCAGCGCCAAGGTGTCGAATGCCTACCGCACCAGCGTTAGCCCCAACAACGATATGCAAATTTCGAATTACCTGATTCCAATCTCTGGAGCTGTCAGAGTCTCTGATATCCGTTGGATCCTCTCCTCTTCTCCAAACCGCAATAACGGGTGTTGGAGTCACTGCCAGATCGTTTGAAGGGGTGGAAGGTATAGTCGGCGCTATGGGTGCCACTCCATCTGCCATGCGAATGATAGGACGTTTATCTCCACAATAAGATCCGACTAGCGTGTTGCCAAAGCGACCTTCATTGGCTAATGAAGGAGTGAATCTTTGGTTGCCTCCGTTCGGCCCCATGACGATTAATTGTTTATTGAAAAATGCTTCTTGTCTCACTTCGAGAGTGCCATGCACCAAATATTCGCCAGGGTGAAAATACACGGCCCGGCGTTCTCGATTCGCTGCATTGATAGCGGCTTGGATAAATGACCTGTCATCAATCGATTCATCATCAATTGGCAAAATAGTACCTAAGCTAGTCAATCTACTATTAGGTAGATAAGCTCGAACAGGCTCATAGCCCATATCCCGTAACTCATCATCTGTCATCGCCTCAGCACAGCCCAAAGGATCCATAGGCAAACTGCTTATACTATATGGATCTGTTCCGTGACTAAGTTCGATATTATTATTTACATTATCACCATCTATATCCGTATCACTCCCATTTACTTCACCGTCATTATCGATATCATTATCGACGATTGTCACCGAGGCTGTTCTTTGAAGCTCTGCATCGTCATTGTCATTAACCACATAATCAAAAACGACTTCTCGGAAAAATTCTGGGCCAGCTTCAAAGATAACGTCAAAACCCACCGTTGGAGTACCAGGGCCACCTTGGAGAACTGACTCAATCGTTACGGTGCCGACTTCAGCAGGTAAGGGTGGGGTAATCTCAACTGAGAGAGCATCAAAACCATCATCGGTAATAGCCAACCTAGCACTGACAGGTTCCCCAGGTCCTTCCCCTGGCTTGACTACATTTTGATCATTAATAGTTTGGCTTGAGACTATCGGCGCATCATTGACCGGGGTAATATCGATCGTTACACGTGCTGGCGCACTTACATTGGCACCATCCGTCACGGTATATTCAAAAAATGCTTCACCGAAAAAGTTTTCGTCTATCGGTGTAAACCTAATGTCATTATTGGCTAATAGGCTAACAGTACCATTACCATTAGCTAAATTAATGACCGATGCAATCGTTAAGTTCCCAACATCTTCATCAATATCATTTATCGTCAAATTAATACCGTCAATATCCAAAGGCATTCCCTCTGGAGTAGAAAAGCCTGTATCATCATCAACTGCCACTGGCGGGTTATTTACCGGCACAGTTGGTGTTGCATCAAGACATGATTGCAGTGTTAAATACCCGGCGAAGTCGTTAAGGCTTAGCGCCCCGTTTTGAGGAACAAATACAAGCTCTCTATTAGGGCCTACCCGAACACCACGTCGACCCTCGGTGATAAACAAACATGTCGGGCTATCCTCAACGAAATGAAATCTAACGATGTCTCGATCGCCGTCTCTCGTGACTTCAAAGTCAAACTCAATAAGCTCTATGCCACCGGCTTCTACTACATTAATGACTGCCTGACCACCAGCCGCAAAAAACTCCGTAGGAAACGCATTTTCATCACTGGGTGGTAACGACGCCCTATCCAAGAACTCAGCAAAATTTGTTACCTTACGCGCAATTTCATCGGTATTGTCTAACTCAGACGCAAATTCCCCTCTAAACCGCAGCCTGTCTCTACTAACAATGTAACCTGCGTTATCAAATGGCGATAACGTGTTTCCGTTAGAATCAGTTGCTATGTCTGCGCCGAACCTTAGATTCCACTCACGAATCATAATTCGGTTATTAACGGGGCCTACTTCGACAAAATCACTGCTCTGCCAGAGAAAACTACCACGTAGAACATCATCGTCAGCAAGTGGGACGCCCTGAACGAGTGGAGCACCTGTCGCATTCAAACCCTGTGGAGGCGGACTAACCTGTTGCGCACTAGCGCTGGGGGCGACCAATAAAAGCGCGGAACCAAGCAAACAAAAAGAACGCACTAGCGAAAAAATAGATGATTGCATAAGAATCTCCCTACATTAATACCGTTAATAAGGACGCCTTCTTCATGAGGCCTAGCCCATAGACAAATAATCCTTCTTCCATCTGTCTTTTTCTAAAGTTAACAGGAATATTCTGATATGTAAATATGAAAGATTAAATACTTGTTCAAATTAAAATGTCTAACTGTGTTTCACGAGAAAATCATTTGTGACAGCAATCTAAAACCACCTTCAAACGCATGGGAAAGAGGATAGACCAATGAATAGTGATAGGACTATCTGCTTACTTGATTAAACGAGAGCAACACTTTTAATCTGTGCAAAGACATTTTTTCCGTTTTCTAACTTCATTCTATGGGCAGATTTTTTTGTTATGCGAGCCAAGAAAGGAATATCGTTTGTACATAAACGGATTAACACCTGGCCATTTTGCTCATCATGTATTTGATCAATCACCGCCTCAAAAACATTAAGGATACTCATGTCTGCATGCTGGGTTAAAGACAAACTCACATCACGGGCTGCAATACGCAAGCGCACGCATGCACCTAATGATATATCTTGTTTTAGAACCGTAAAACGACCCGCAGGGCAATCAAGGTAGGTTAGAGCATAGGTCTCATCGTGCTCAAGCACGACTGCATCAATAATGGCAGCAGCGTCGTGTTTATGCGCCAGAGCCGAGTCCATGCGCGTTAACATGTCTCCAATCTTACCGCTGTCACTGGTCTTACCGTTTGTTATTAGTATTAGCCTGTCAGCAATCGTGGCAATCTCATCCATAGCGTGGCTAACGTAGAAAATCGGTAATGCTAATTCTCTATGTAAGCTTTCAATGTAAGGCAATACTTCGCGCTTACGCTCAGCATCGAGCGATGCTAGGGGTTCATCCATGAGTAATAGTTTTGGGCTAACTGCCAAGGCTCGGGCAATAGCGACTCTTTGTTGCTCACCACCGGACAAGGCATTTACTGATCTTTGCAGAAGCTTTTCAATGCCGAGTAATTCAATGACCTGCTGCAATTCTATTTTACGCTCCGTAGCCTTAATGCGTTTTAGCCCATATTCGATATTTTGAATAACGTTTAAATGCGGAAATAAATTAGCTTCTTGGAAAACATAAGCCAGCGCACGTTTATGCGTAGGTAAAAAAAATTGGTCTTCTTGCCAAATCTCATCGCCAACCTTAACGAAACCATTTTTATGATGATCCAAGCCAGCAATAGCACGCAGTAAACTTGTCTTACCCGAACCAGAAGTACCGAATAGAGCCGTAATACCTGTTTCAGGAATACTAAACTCTGCATCTAACAGAAAGTCTCCGCATTTAGTTTTAAATCTAGCTTGTATGCTCATCGCGGTATTAATCGAAACCGGCGGTTTAACGCATAGACGACGATAAGCAGTGAAAACGATATCAATAACAAAACACCAGACAGCCAGTGTGCCTGCAAGGTATCGAGACCTTCTACATGATCATAAATAGCAATAGAAGCAACGCGCGTTTCACCAGGGATGTTACCGCCAATCATCAATACAACGCCGAATTCACCCAAGGTATGAGCGAAGCCTAATACCGCTGCGGTAATAAAACCTGGGCGAGCTAAGGGTAGAGCAATGGAAAAAAATCGATCTATGGGTGATGCACGTAGGGTCGCCGCGACATCATAAGGACGCTGACCTATTGCTTGAAACGCATCTTGCAAAGGTTGTACGACAAAGGGTAGGGAATAAATCACTGAACCAATCACCAGACCACTAAAGGTAAATGCCAAGCTTATATGGCTACCTAAGCCGTTCGGCCCAAGAACGATTAATAAATAAAAGCCCAATACTGTCGGCGGTAAAACCAGTGGCAGTGCCACAATGGCCTCAAGTAAAAACTTATAACGCCATTGTGTCCGCGATAACCACCAGGCGAAGGGAGTGCCAATCAATAGCAATATAAACGTTGTGACTAAGGCAAGCTTAAGCGTTAAGGTTAAGGCGATGATATCGGCGTCACTGAGCATGGACTAAATCATAACCATGATTTTGAATAATAGCTCGCGCCTCATCGCTTGCTAGATAGCGCATAAATTCTTTGCCCGCTAGTGATGATTTAAGCAAAACAGCTTGCTGCCTAAGAGGCGTATATAGAGATTCCGGTACGCGCCAAACATAGCCTTTAGCACGATCAAGCAGTTGCTTAAGTTGAGACGCTGCAATAAAGCCTAATTCGGCATGACCACTTTGAACAAATAATAGGGCTTGTCCAATATTTTCGCCGGTAACAAGTTTATCTTCCACACCTTGCCATAAACCAAGGTTGATTAGGGCTTCTTTTGCCGCCAAACCATAGGGAGCTAATCTAGGATTAGCGATAGCCACATATCGATAATCCGCTTGTTGCAACACTTGATCACCAGAACCATTATAGGATTGATTACTGCCCCACAGTACGATCTTACCTATAGCGTAGGTAAAACGACTGCCCGCAATGGTAAGACCTTCATTCTCTAAACGCTTTGGCCACTCGCTGTCAGCAGCCAGAAAGACATCAAATGGCGCGCCGTTTTTAATTTGTGCATAGTGCTTGCCGCTAGAACTGCGGCTAAGAGAAACGGTATGAGAAAATTGATTCTCGAAATGATTTACTAGCACTTCAGCTGTTTTAGAAAAATTACTGGCTACAGCAATTTTTAATTCTGCAGCCAATAGCTGTTTTGGAAAATTAAACCATAAGAAGAATAAAAGTAGAATTAATCCGAACAACGGATAACGTTTATTTTTCTTTAGCGCGAGACATGAATATACCAATGTGGCTTCATTCTCCAGAAGTCTTTTCTTTTAGGGTTTTTTAAATACCGGTTTGAGTCAATAACATATTCATCACTATCAGTACGAACGAATACGACCCAATGCCAATAGTTTTTATCTGTGGTCTTATGAAACTTTATCGCCAATAAGGCCAGTTCCGGCAAATCTTGCCACGATTTAAATACTATCTCTTTATTTGAGCTCTGCGCACCATATTCTTTAAGTAATCGGCGCACGTAGGCGGTATCAGAATATAGCGCTTCATCATTTGCATATATTCCCAGAGAATTAGCTTTATCTTTTACCTGTTGATAACTCAAACCAACAATATTGGCTACAGCAGCAATACCACAGCCTGCTGTCTCTTCCTGAATAACCGACCGCATTCTAAATAGCGCTATGCTGGTTGATGAAACTCGATGACATTGCTATCCGGGTCGCGGATAAAAATCATTACATCACCATCTGGTAAGGTAATAGGCCCCTCAGTAATCGCTATGCCTAAGTCTTGCAGTTTAGTTTGCATCGATTCAATATCACTGACTTCTATGGCCATATGGGTATAACCGGTATGTTTATCAGGCAAATCCATTAATACATTGCTTACCTCGGTATCTGAGGAATTAAGAATAAAATTAATATTTATTCCAGAAGGGTGCTCCATAATGGCAACAGGCTCCGGCCCTACCGGCCCAACAATAAAGTCAAAACCAAGCTTTTCGTAAAACGCACGCGTTTGAGCTAAATCTGTTACACGGATACCGACATGATCAATTCGAGTGATTTCTTTCATAGCGTCTTAAAAACGGTTTGCTCTAGGGTAGCAAAAAGTTAAACAAAGAAGGAATAAGTACTTACCACGTTATATCACTTATTTGATTTAGCACGCAGGGCCGCTGCATAGGCAAGTCTAGCCCAATACTCAGCGTCATCCGGATTTTCTAATGCCTCTTCAGGTGCGAGATAATAAGACATCTTAACTAACTTATTACCTTTAGAGTATTCGAACTGTGTTAAGCCTTTTGCTTCAAATTCAGGCGCTGTTTCTTTATCCGCTTTTAAATATAAGGTGTCGTGAGCAACTAAACCAAACATGACACCACCATGGTAAATTCCATGGCCACCAAACATCTTGCGTGATGAAACCGATCCTAAACCGGCGAAGATTTCTTTGAGATAGTCAACGAACTCGCTCATTATTCAAACTAATCTAATACGAATTGCTTATAAGCTCTCTGCAAAACCAAAAAACAAACCGCCTTCTTGCCATTGCTCGACTTTGACGCCGTTAACTAGATAAGTATCTTCAGGTAAGCGACTAAGCTCATCATTCAATTGTGTTTGGTATAGGGTATGTAATACACCTTCTTCATCAATGAGTTTTAACTGCGTAGCAAGCTGACCGTGAATAGAGCAGTAACGTGCGCCGATGAGTTGAAGGTCTAAGTCACGCACTCTATCTGATGCCAATAAACGAAAGTCTAGCTTATCCATTTGCTGGGTCAGCAATGTGTAGTCTTGTGCAACAAACTCAGGTGCTAAACGTTTATTATGGTTTAGCGCAATCTCTTTTGAAACGAAAGCAGCTAACTCATGCGTCGATATCTTTGCTGGTTGTATAAACTGCGCGATTGCAAAAGTAAATACCAGCAATGTTGCAGCAATTGCTAGATTACGTTGTCGCAACCAACGACGGCTTTGTTGCTCTTGAGTCTCAGCATTATCTGCTAAGTCTAATAGTTGACTTAATTTTGCTTCGTTCAGCTGCTGTGATTGATAATACGTGCTGATGTGATTATCTAGGTTAGTCGTATTCATAGTTTAACCTCTCGCTGTTCTTGATCGAGATAGTCTTTCAGTTTTTTCTTTGATCGATGAATTAGGCTTAACACCGTGCCGCGGGAACGGTCAGTACGTGAGGCAATTTCATCGGCGGTAAACCCCTCGACGACTGATAGATATAATGCTTCTCGTTCAACGGGACGCAGTATTCCTAAAGACTTTTCTAGCTCATTATCGTCTATAGAAATATCCGCTACGCCTACGAGCGCCTCTTCGCCGCCTATTTCATCTTCTTCTATTGAAATAATTGGGACTAATAATTCGCGTTTATTGTGATTAATAAAACGTGTGCGAATCGCGCTAAATAAGTAGCCTTTTTCATGTGGGCCTTTGGCTTTTATAACGGCCAACCAAGCATCCTGCAATAAGTCTTCAGCTTTTGTCGGATGATGTGTTAAACACAAAGCGTAGCGATAACCATCTTGTAAAAGACGTTCTAGTTTCAAAGATGACTTAGACCCCATCGCTATTCAGTATATCCTTTAGACACCATCACAATGAGATAAACAACTGAAATAATTGTTTGATTGCAAAGTAAGAATCGTTAATATCTTAGGCTATAAAAATTCGCTAGATTGCGTAAAAACTTAGATATCCGAACCATGAAATTGTCTCTCATTGCCGCCATGGATAAAAACCGCGTTATTGGCGTAAACAATACTTTGCCATGGCATCTACCCGCTGATCTTAAACATTTTAAGTCGTTAACCATGGGCAAGCCGATCTTGATGGGCAGAAATACCTATGAATCGATAGGCAAACCCTTACCCGGGCGGGACAATATTGTACTAAGCAGACAATCAGACTATTTAGCAGAAGGCTGTACCGTGGTTTGCTCGATTGAACAAGCCTTAGCTCACGCAGATGAACTTAACGCTGAGGAACTCATGATTATTGGTGGTGCTATGTTGTATGACGCTACGCTAGCCATCGCAGATACCCTTTACCTTACCTATGTGGATACTGAAGTGACCAATGGTGACGCACCCCTAGCTTTCTTTCCCGAGATAGATCGCGCTGAGTGGACAGAAACCGATTGGCAACCGCACTCAGCGGATGAGAAAAATAGCTTCGACTACACTTTTACTACCCTGGATAGGGCGTGTTGCAAGATTAGCTAAGGCTTATTGAGCTCAGAGACTTCTTCCGCTGAGGGTTCACCCTTCGGTGTCGCATAATCAGTAGGTGTAGGTGGTTCAGGCAATTCAGCCTCTGTCGGAACGTTATCGGACTTATCGCTCAGTTTTGGCGCGCCGCTAAAGTCATTAAGTTTGAATATACTCGTCTCATCATCTGACAATTGTTGTGCACCTGTCGCCAGATGTTCGTAAATTTCACGATAGTTTTGCGTCATGGTATTGAATAACTCACCTGTCTTATGGAAGTGTTCGCCAACTTCCTGACGGTAATCATTCATATCGCTGCGAAGCTGATCTACTTCTTCTTCTAATTGCTTGGACTTATTGTCATGTTGGCCTCGCCAGCGACCTGCTATCCCACCAATAGCAACACCAATGATAAATAAAGCGCCGGCAATCAATACTGTGGTACCCATAAAGCTCCTCAAAATACAAAACTGCAATATTTCGCTCTATTCTGGCATATTACATGCGTATATTGTATGAAAAACATGATTTTCCAGTTGATGACTTTTACGCCGTTAACTTGGAATAAAGTTGAGCTCTTAAGAGAACAAGGAGTACATCATGCAACACACGAATATTGAAGTGTATTCAAATGCCGGCACCTTATGCGAAGCGGCGGCTAATCGCATCATGGAACTAGCTGAAGACGCCATTACTGATCAAGGAGAGTTTCATATAGCCTTAGCCGGTGGCAGCACACCAAAAATGCTTTATTCGCTGCTGGCGCTTTCTCCGTATAAGGAAAGTATCGATTGGCAACATGTATACATTTATTTTGGTGACGAACGTTGCGTCCCGCCAGATCATGATGACAGTAATTATCGAATGGCACGTGAAGCCCTACTTTCTCATGTGCCCATTCCAGAGGAAAACATTCATCGAATTGAAGCAGAGCTCGGCAATCGTGAAGCTGCAGCCGACGAATATGCCGAAACTCTCGCACACAATGTTCCTTGCGTGTATGAACTACCGCTATTTGATTTAGTATTACTTGGAATTGGCCCAGATGGTCATATTGCTTCTTTATTTCCTGGAACCCCAGCCCTGGAAGAGAACAACCATCTCACTACACCGGTATATGTTGAAAAATTCGATAGCTGGCGCATCAGCGTCACTTACCCGGTCATTAATAACGCCAACCATATTATTATTTTTGCTAGCGGTGAAGGTAAATCTGACATTATTAAGGCCGTGCTTGGGGAAGATCCTTCTGCAGTATCTAACGAACTATTGCCCGTTCAAAGGTTGGATCCAAGAGCAGATTTAACCTGGTTTATTGACGCTGACGCCGCACAGCATTTAACGCGATCCGCTTCAGGAGCATAAATAAATGCTACTAGTCGCTGGCGATATTGGCGGTACCAAAACCCTATTAAGCTTATATGAGAAAACCGGTAATCAATTTGACCCGCTCCATTCTCGTCGTTTTAATAGTGGTGAGTATCCCACCTTTGACTTGGTAATCTCTGAATTTATTAAAGAGATCGATTCAAACAATATAAGTGCTCTATGCCTTGGAATAGCTGGGCCAGTTACGCAGCAAGATAACAAGTACATTGCTCAAGCGACCAATTTACCATGGAAAATTGATAGCTATGTGCTCTCCCAAGCTACAGGTATCAGTAATATTGCATTAATTAATGATTTTGCCGCTATGGGTTTCGGTGTCTCGGTCATGCAGGAGGCTGATTTACTTACCTTACAGCGTGGCCAACCTCAGCAAAACACTAACCGCATAGTACTGGGTGCAGGTACCGGCTTAGGCATCGCACAACTGATTTCAGTAGACAATCAATTCAGCATCGTTGCATCTGAAGGTGGCCACGCTAATTTTGCGCCGTTCGATCAAACATCGGCGCAGCTTAGTCAATATTTCATAGACAAAATCGGATACTGCTCAATAGAACATGTTTTATCAGGGCCGGGAATCACGAATATTTTCGAATTTATTACTCAACACCAGGGTTTTGATACTTCGCTAGACACACACGCTGAACCCGCGACCATCGCCAACGCTTATCAGAGTGATGAGGCTGCTCGTAACACCATGGACTTATTCGCCTCAATTTATGGCTCGGTAGCAGGAAATTTAGCGCTGACTAATCTCGCCTTCGACGGCATTTATCTTACCGGCGGAGTGGCCGCTAAAAACAGTGAACTATTAACAAAAACACCCTTTATCGAGGCATTTCACCATAAAGGGAAAATGTCACATTTAATGCCACAGTTCCCAATTCATATCGTTACTAATGAACAATGTGGCTTACTCGGTGCCGCTGTTGCGGCCAGCCGATTACAAACTTAGGAGTAGATAGTATGTCTAACTACGGTTTAAATGTTCCGAATATCGAAGACGACCGTCGCGATAGCAAACGTCGCCATCTAATTTTTAATATAGCCGTACTCAAAGCGGGTACTGAAGAAGAGATTGGCCGCATTGCAGATATCTCAACAGAGGGTTTGTTGGTCGCCAGTCCGTCGAAACTACCATTGAGTGAGCGCAACAAACTCACCCTAAAATTGCCAGAAAGCTGTCAACACATTAGTAATGTGGAGTTTGAAGCTGAAGCCAGATGGCATAGAGACGATGCCAATCCTGATTATGAGCTCACCGGCTATGAAGTCATCACACCCACATCAGAATATAAAAAGCTCTGTCAATTACTGGTTAGGGATATTGGCTTTAAAGATTAGCAACTCCCTTAAAATAAAGAGCAAAAAGAGCGCTGTTGTTAAACGTCTAAATTTGAAACCGATAGCGCGTGCTGCTGAATAAAGTCACGGCGCGGTTCGACTTGGTCACCCATCAAGGTAGTAAATATTTCGTCCGCGCTGATCGCATCTTCTATTTGTACTTGCAGCATACGGCGGGTGTCAGCCGACATGGTGGTTTCCCATAATTGTTCTGGGTTCATTTCACCCAGGCCTTTGTAACGCTGAATAGATAAACCGCGCTTAGCTTCATTAGTCAGCCATTCGTAAACTTGTTTGAAACTACTGACTTCTTCAGTGCGTTCACCACGCTGAACTCTTGCGCCTTCACCAAGTAAACCATCAAGGCGTTTACCCAGATCAGCCAGGGTGGCATATTCACTGCTTTGGAAGAACTCACCTGGCAAAGCTACACGATGACTCACACCGTGGTGTGTCACGTCAATCAAGGCGTGCCAGGCATCGCTTTCTTCACTTTGCGATACTTCTATACTGTAGGCATTAGCGCCGTCGGCGTTTAAGCGCGCTTGCAACTCAGTGAACCAATCTACCATTTGGTCAGGCTGTGCTGACTCAACTGCAGGCATATAGATGATTTGCTCAAGGACATTGGCGTTATAGCGGTTGCCAAATTTCGCGACAATCGATTGCGCTGCGACATAGCGAGTCGCCAGCTCTTCTAAAGCTTCATCGCTTACTGCCGGTGCAGTTGTATCTACAAACAGTTTTGCACCGTCAAATGCTATATGAATCAAATAGTTATTTAGTTCTGCGTCATCTTTTACGTAATATTCTTGCTTGCCTTTTTTAACTTTATAAAGTGGTGGCTGAGCAATGTACAGGTAACCACGCTCGATCAGCTCTGGCATTTGGCGGTAAAAGAAGGTCAATAACAGGGTGCGGATATGCGAGCCGTCGACATCAGCATCGGTCATAATAATAATTCTGTGATAACGAATTTTATCCGGGTCGTAATCTTCTCTACCGATACCGCAGCCTAAAGCCGTAATCAGCGTTCGAATTTCGTCCGACGACAACATTTTGTCAAAACGCGCTTTTTCTACATTAAGAATCTTACCCTTGAGCGGTAATATAGCCTGGTTCTTTCTATCGCGGCCTTGCTTGGCTGAACCGCCAGCAGAATCACCCTCGACGATATAAAGCTCTGATAACGAAGGATCTTTCTCCTGGCAGTCGGCCAACTTACCGGGCAAACCTGCAACATCAAGCACGCCTTTTCGACGGGTCATTTCACGTGCTTTACGGGCGGCTTCTCGCGCCCTAGCCGCATCGACAATTTTGTTGGTAATGGCCTTGGCTTCTGACGGCATTTCTTGCAGCACGTCATATAAGCCCTGACCCACTACAGATTCAACAATACCTTTCACTTCAGACGAAACGAGTTTATCTTTGGTTTGAGAAGAAAACTTGGGATCTGGCACTTTGACAGATAGCACAGCGGTGAGACCTTCTCTGGCATCATCACCCGTTGTGCTGACTTTGGCTTTCTTCGATATCCCTTCTTTCTCGATGTACTGATTGAGCGTACGTGTTAGCGCGCCACGGAAACCCGCCAGATGGGTCCCGCCATCACGCTGAGGAATATTGTTAGTAAAACAAAAGATATTTTCTTGGTAGGAATCATTCCATTGCATAGCAACTTCTACCGTTGTACCGTCTTTCTCAGCATTGAAGTAAAACACCTGCTTATGCAGCGGTGTTTTCTTTGTATTCAAATGTTCAACAAAGGCGCGGATACCACCTTCGTATTTAAAGCGATCATGCTTATCGTTGCGCTTATCAGTAAGGTCTACACATACCCCTGGATTCAAAAAAGACAGCTCTCGCAAGCGCTTGGCAAGGATATCGTAGTGAAACTCGGTATCTGAGAAAATTTGTGCGCTGGGTTTAAAACGTATTTCTGTCCCAGTCTCTTCTGTATCTGCAATCGCTTTTAACGGTGCTTTAGGCTCACCTAAACAATATTCCTGTTCATGGATCTTGCCGTGGCGCTGGATAATCAATTTAAGCGAATCTGACAGGGCGTTAACCACTGAAACACCTACACCGTGGAGTCCACCGGAAACTTTGTATGAGTTGTCGTCAAACTTACCGCCTGCATGCAGTACCGTCATAATCACTTCAGCAGCAGAACGACCTTCTTCTTCATGAATATCTACAGGAATACCGCGGCCGTTATCTGAAACGGATATCGAACCATCTGTGTGAATAATGACTTTTATTTCATCACAATGGCCTGCCAGTGCTTCATCAATGGAATTATCCACCACCTCAAAGACCATGTGATGCAAACCGGTGCCATCATCGGTGTCACCGATATACATACCAGGGCGTTTACGAACGGCGTCTAGCCCTTTTAACACCTTAATTTTCGACGAATCATAATCGTCTACAGGTTTGTCAGTCGTGGTATTTTCTTCGTGATCCATTGACGCAGAGAGGGAATTATCCCCAAGTTATTAACCTGCTAATTTTACCATGTAAACAAGGGTTTAGCGATTACTTTAGGTGTTTTCTGGATCGGTTATATGCCCATGTTCCACGTGAAACATCTTTGATTCAGTAAAATAACTAAGATCAATCTCATCTGGCTCGATGGCGGTAAGAATGACCTGTGAATTAAGGCTATCTAGCAATGAAAGTAGATAATTACGGCGCTCAAAATCAAGTTCGGCAGGTAAATCGTCGACTAAGACCATGCAAGGTTTATCTAGCTGCTCGGAGAACAGCGCCGCTTGAGCCAAATGGAGGGCGGCGATAATGAGCTTCTGCTGGCCGCGCGAGGCGCATTCTTGCGCCGGCACGCCTTTTATCTTTATCACTAGGTCCGCCGTATGCGGGCCATCTCGGGTATAGCCTAAACGCTGGTCCCTTTCTAGGCTAGCTACTAGGTGCTCAGATAAGCCAATATTATCAGGCCACCCACGTTGGTACTGCATAGATAATTCAGGTAAATCCACTAAAGAAGCCAACATGGGTAGAAAATGACGGCGTAAGTCCTCTAGGTAAGTTGCACGCCAACCATCAATATCTGAGCCTATACGGTTAAGCTCGTTATCCCAGCCTAAAAGTAACGAATTGGCACCACCATTCCTGAGCAGGGCGTTTCTTTGACCCAATGCCCGACAATAGGCACGCCAAGCCTCTAGGAAAGGATGTTTCACGTGAAACACTCCCCAATCGATGAACTTGCGTCGCTGTTTGGGTCCTTCAGAGAAGAATTTATGGCTATCCGTGCTCACAAGGGTCAACGGCAGAATAGACGTTAAATCAGAACTACGTTTAATATCTTTATCGCCACTGCTCAGTTTGAGCTCTCGCTGCTCATAGCGCGCCGAAAGTTTGTGTGCTAACGACTCCTGAGAAAGCTCCCCGTGAACAGCAAAAGCATTCTGCTCGAAATGCGCTAAACGACTTAAACGATTGGTGCGAAAGGACTTACCGCGAGAAAGCAAATATATGGCTTCGAGTAGACTCGTTTTACCACTACCGTTAGCACCGCAAATGAGTGTGCATTGAGGACTAAGGTGAAGGTCGATATCGACCAAATTTCTGAGCTGAATGGCTCTTAGCCGCGTTAATACCATTTTGATGCCGTTGCCTAGGTCAATTAGGCAACACGCAGAGACTAGATGCGCATCGGCATCACGACATACCGTGATGTTTCATTAGCAACACCGTGCATTAGGCAACTACTACTGGGATCGGTAAAAATGATCTGCACCTGCTGCTCATTCATTGCACCCAACGCGTCCTGTACATAGGCAGCGTTAAAACCAATCTCGAACTCCTCGCCGTTATAATCAACTTCCACTTGTTCTTCAGCATGCTCTTGTTCAGGATTTCTCGCGTGAATCACCAGACTCCCTTTGTTCACTTCTACCGAAATACTGCGAAATTTCTCATTAGTAAGAATAGAAGCACGAACAAGCGCTTGTTTAAGCGAATCTTTATCCGCAATAACGATTTTATCGCCGTTTTTAGGCACCACATGTTCGTAATCTGGGAAACGACCATCCACCAGCTTAGATGTGAAGCTCATGCCATCAGTAGTAAACCGTATATGATTAGCACCTAACTCTATATTGACATCCTCATCAGAATCTTCTAACAGCCTTTGCAGCTCTAAGACGCCTTTACGCGGCACAATTACCTGGGTTTTCTCATTCCAACCAATTGCGACAGTAGATTCAGCCATGGCTAAACGGTGACCATCAGTTGCGACCATGCGTAACTGTTCACTACCCATCTCGAATAACATCCCGTTTAAGTAGTAGCGCACATCGGCTTGTGCCATCGCAAAACCAGTTTGTTCAATTAAACGTTTGAGTTCACCTTGGGAAATGGTAAAACTTCTCGCATCCTCCATTTCGCCAATATCAGGAAAATCATCAGCCGGTAGGGTGGTTAATACAAAACGACTACGACCGGACTTAACCGTGGCTTTTTCTTCTTCAGTTTGAATCGAAACATCTGCGCCATCCGCCAAGCTACGACAAATATCAAACAGCTTACGTGCAGGTAGAGTCACCCGACCGTTACTTTTAGCATCAATACCTAATTGTGCAACTATCTCTACCTCAAGGTCGGTTGCAGTTAAAGACAATATGCCATTTTCTATTTCCACTAGCATATTCGCCAAAATGGGCAGAGTTTGACGTCTTTCTACCACTCCGTTGATTAACTGAAGAGGTTTGATTAATACGTCTT
>CAZTYM010000024.1:0-34900 GCA_964617475.1 uncultured Thiotrichales bacterium | reverse complement strand
TTGCGATTCAATCTGACTCTGTTCAAATAATTCGGCGAAACTTTCACTCATGTTTTACGTTATCCATCTTTAGTTAGTTAAGAGAAGCCCCGATGGCTCAGAACCTTCCCGCTGCACAACAGCGTGCTGTCACAAAGCAAGACTAGTGAGTCTCACTCCATAAATTACTGACCCTTTCAACCACCTGCTCAATCGACATACTCGTCGTATCAATAACAACTGCATCAGCAGCAGGCTTTAGCGGCGCCACTTCGCGATTCATATCGCGCTGGTCTCGACGCTCTATATCTTCCAAAAGGCGCGCAAGATTAACATCTATTCCCTTATCAATCAACTGTTTATGGCGTCTTCGCGCCCTTTCTTCGGCACTAGCGGTGAGGTAAACCTTAAGACTGGCTTGCGGAAAGACAACGGTGCCCATATCACGTCCATCAGCAACCAAACCTGGCTCAGCTTGAAATGCCCTTTGCCTCTCCAATAGAGCGTCCCTAACCGGCGGCATTGCAGCCACCTTAGATGCCAATTCACCACTGGCCTCAGTTCGAATATCAGCGCTGACATTTTGCCCCTCAAGCAACACAGAAACACCGCCACCGCAAGGCTCAAAAACCACATCCAAATTTTGCGCAACAGCAGATACCGCGATGACATCGGTAAGATCGACGGCAGATTTATAGGCCGCTAAGGCGGTAACACGATACATCGCGCCACTATCGAGCAAATGCCAACCCAACTGGCACGCTAATAAACCACTAATCGTGCCTTTACCCGCGCCGCCAGGCCCGTCGATTGTGATTACAGGCGCATTACTGGGCATTAAGCCGCCTCGATATCCATACCGACTTGACGAGAAATACCGAGAAAATTCGGAAACGAGGTATTAACGTTGGCACAATCGCCAATGGTAATCGCCGATTCAGCAACCAAGCCCGCCACTGCAAAGGCCATAGCAATGCGGTGATCACCGTGGCTATCGACCTCACCACCACTAATCTTTCCGCCTTGAATCACAATGCCGTCTTCTTTTGGCGCAGCATCCACTCCTAACGCAATCAAGCCATCAGCCATAGTCTGAATGCGGTCGCTTTCTTTCACACGCAGTTCCTCAGCTCCGGTCAATACCGTCTCACCTTGGGCACACGCCGCTGCCACAAACAATACTGGAAACTCATCTATCGCCAGGGGCACCTGATCCTCTGGAATCGCAATACCCTTAAGCTGAGCAGATCGTACGCGAATATCAGCAACAGGCTCGCCTCCCACTTCGCGCTCATTATTGATCTCTATATTCGCACCCATTAACTTAAGAATGTTAATTACACCTATGCGGGTAGGATTAATCCCGACATGCTCAAGCACCAAATCTGAACCGGGAACAATAGACGCTGCCACCAGGAAAAACGCCGCAGAAGAAATATCCGCAGGCACATCCACCTTGCAAGCACGCAAAGCAACATTTGTTGGATCAACCACCACAGTATCGTCGTCGCGCCTTAGCGGAAAACCAAAGCCTGCCAACATCCGCTCTGTGTGATCGCGAGTCGGCGCAGGCTCACTGATACGTGAAACACCTTTTGCATACAGCGCAGCGAGAATCAAGCATGATTTAACCTGGGCACTGGCCACCGGCATAGCGTAATTAATCGCGCGCAGTGATGATCCACCCTTAATGGCCAAAGGTGGTGTACCACCTGCTGCGGTATCGATATCGGCACCCATCTCAGCCAGCGGCACCGTCACTCTGCGCATTGGCCGTTTTTGTAGAGAAGAATCCCCGGTTAATACCGCATCAAATGCCTGACCTGCTAATAAACCACTAAGCAGACGTATTGAGGTGCCGGAGTTACCTAGATCAAGTGTTTGACTAGCAGCTTGCAAGCCGTGCAAGCCAACACCTTTTACACTCAACTCGGTATCAGAATGCTGTCTAACTTCCACCCCCATAGCTCGAAAGGCATTAACCGTAGCGAGATTATCTTCGCCCTGCAAAAAACCGGTTACTTCAGTTATGCCTTCGGCAATCGCACCCAACATAATGGATCTATGTGATATCGACTTATCACCAGGCACTCTCATACTGCCAGCAAGTGATTGATTTAACGCTGCAGAAATTATAGGCTTACTAATAAATGTTACTTTAGACATGTTCAATTCTTCGGTTACAGGGTTTTCTATTAAATTATTTCAAGCCATCACGCGTTGATTTTGCTCTTTGCATCACCTCAATAAGATGATGATCATCGTTTTCAGCAATCGCCTGCTTAAACTGCTCAAGAGAATCTTGATACTGATCAAGCAAAGCAATCACACTGTCTTTATTGTCTTTAAATATGTCGCGCCACATTTCAGGACTACTCGATGCAATCCGCGTGATATCGTAAAAACCACCTGCCGCAAATTTCTTTACATCGGGATTGTCTTGAGCTGCCAACAAATCGACTAATAGATAGGCGACCACATGCGGTAAATGACTGGTTAGAGCCAAAATATCATCGTGTGTCTTAGCATCCATCTTCACAATACCTGCACCACACACGGTCCATAATGATTCAACCAACTTGGTTGCTTTGGCATTGGTTCCACTTAACGGCGTTAATACTACACGCCTATTCTCAAAAAGCTCTGCTTTAGCGGCTTCAAAACCACTGTGCTCTGCACCGGCGACAGGGTGCCCAGGCACAAAGCGCGAAAAGGCTTCACTCAAATGCTCTCGCGCTAATTCAATTAGCTGCGATTTTGCGCTGCCCACATCGGTAATTATTGCTTGTTCAGGCAAACACTGTTTTAGTTGTTTTAAAACAGTTGCCATCGTCCCCAGCGGAGTCGCTAAAATGACCACGTCTGCTTCGGCCACTGCTAGCGCCATATCAGTCGATGCACTATCGACAATACCTGATTGAATAGCCTGATCTAAACGCGCTTGATTACGCCCCCATGCGCTAATTTCGCCGACGACACCTGCTTGTTTTAAGGCCAACGCCCAAGAACCGCCAATAAGGCCAAGCCCCAGTATTGACACACGGTTAGCTAATTGAGTCATAGAGAGCTTAAGATAAAGCGACAGGGTACGAGCCGAGCACTTTAGTTGTTGCTGCACGCTTTTTAAGCTCGGCTACTGCAGCGGCAACAGATGCGTCCTCAACATGCCCTTCTACGTCGACAAAAAATAAATAATTCCAGTTAGCTTGACGCGAGGGTCTCGATTCAATGCGTGTCATCGACACCTTATGATCGGCAAACGGTTTTAATAATTCAAACAATGAACCCGATTGGTTTGTTGTTGACAGCAACAGAGAAGTTTTGTCTTTACCACTTGGCTTCACTGCACTCGTGCCTAACACTAAAAAGCGCGTGGTATTGTTGGGCGCATCTTCAATATTTTTTGCTAATAAGTTTAGCTCGTAAATCTCAGAAGCGGTATCTGAACCTATTGCAGCTGCACCTTGTGTTTCTGCGGCAATACGCGCTCCTTCTGCATTACTGCTGACATTGACTTGCTCTACGGCAGGCAAATGGCTGTCCAGCCATTTGCGACACTGGGCAAAAGATTGTTGATGTGCGTAGATCACTTGAATATCGGAGAGTGATTCAAGTTTAGACATAAGCTGATGATGGATTCGCAGCTCGACTTCGCCACAAATTTTGAGCGAACTCTCAACAAATTGATCCAGCGTTTGTGAGACCACACCCTCTGTTGAGTTTTCAACTGGCACAATACCAAAATCGATATCTTGCGCTGCAACCGCTCGAAATATTTCGTCAATAGAGTCAAAGGCAACGGTATTAGCAGCGTGACCAAACTGTTTATGACTAGCTAACTGGGTAAAGGTACCTTGCGGACCGAGATAACCGACAGCCAAAGGCTGCTCCAAGGCCAAGCAGGCTGACATAATCTCGCGAAACAAGAAGCGTACACTTTCATCGCTTAGCGGCCCAGGATTAGTATCGATGACACGACGCAACACTTCAGCCTCACGCTCAGGCTTATAGTACACCGCGTCATCAACATTTTGCTTAATCTTCGCCACGTCCTGAGCAAGACGCGCACGCTGACTAATTAAATCGAGTAGTTGCTGGTCAAGCTCATCGATT
Organism: uncultured Thiotrichales bacterium; assembly: GCA_964617475.1. Classification (GTDB taxonomy): domain Bacteria; phylum Pseudomonadota; class Gammaproteobacteria. Next base: position 30,808 of record CAZTYM010000024.1, on the reverse strand, counting down.
TTTTGACGAACTTGACCGAGGTCGATATCACCCGACATAGAATTATCAGCTAATCAACCTTACGCTTAAGACACCTTCGATGCTTGCTAATTCCTCAAGCACAGCATCAGGTACTTCGCCGTCGATATCGACCAAGGTGTAAGCAACATCGCCACGTGATTTATTAATCATATCAATGATATTCAAATTTGCATCAGCCATTGCTGTTGAAATTTGACCCACCATATTCGGCACATTGGCGTTAGAGATAGCAACACGTACACCCGTTTCTGCTCTTGGCAAATTGACCGAGGGGAAATTAACTGAGTTATTTATCCAGCCATTTTCTAAATAGTCGCGGATTTGATCTACTACCATGATGGCACAGTTATCTTCAGCCTCAGCAGTTGATGCACCCAAGTGTGGTAAAGCAATCACACGTGGATGGTTTTTCAGAAGATTGGTTGGGAAATCACAAACATAAGCGTTTAAATGACCTGAATCTAGCGCAGCTACCACCGCTTCGTCATCAACAATACCTCCGCGAGCAAAGTTAAGAATGGTCGCGCCCTTCTTCATGAGTTTGATGCGGTCTGCTGTTAACATATTACGTGTTGCATCAATTAGCGGAACGTGGAAAGAAACAAAATCAACATTAGCTAATAATTCTTCAACGCTGTTTGCTTGGTCAACGTCTGAAGATAAACGCCAAGCACTTTGCACCGTAATCTGTGGATCGAAACCACGAACATTCATGCCCAAGCTTTTGGCAGCGTTGGCAGTACCCGCACCAATCGCACCTAAGCCGATAACACCTAAGGTACGACCAGGCAATTCGAAACCGGCAAAATTTTTCTTACCTGCTTCAACAGCCTTGCCGATGGTCGCATCATCACCTTCTAACTCAGTAGCATACTTCCAGCCCTGACAGATGTTACGCGCGGCTAATAACATACCGGCAACCGTCAACTCAGTCACCGCATTGGCGTTAGCACCTGGCGCGTTAAATACCGGAATACCGCGCTTAGTCATTTCATCAACGGGGATATTATTAGTTCCAGCGCCAGCGCGGCCAACGGCTTTCAGACTAGGCGGAATATCCATGCCATGCATTTTGAACGAACGTAGCAAAATCGCATCGGGATGGGTAATTTCTGATGCCACCTCGTAGCTGTCACGAGGCAGGCGCTCAAGCCCAGCAAGAGAAATATTATTAAGTGTTAGGATTTTCATAACTTATCTAGTTTCCATCAATTTAAAAATTTAAGCGTTACGTTGTTCAAAATCGGCCATAAAACCGACCAAAGCATCAATACCTTCTTCTGGCATCGCGTTATAGATGCTGGCTCTCATACCACCAACTGAGCGATGACCTTTTAGCGCCGCTAGGCCGGCATCAGCTGCTTGCTTTAAGAAGTCCGCATCTTTTTCGGAATCAGCTAAAGTAAACGGTACGTTCATCCATGAGCGGTTTTCTTTTTTCACCGGGTTCGCGTAGAAGTCGCTGTTATCGATAGCGTCATAGAGTTTCTGCGCTTTTCTTTCATTTACTTCGGCCACAGCATCCAGACCACCACGCGCTAACAGTGATTTAAATACCAAGCCAGCGACATACCAAGCAAAAGTCGGTGGAGTATTAGACATAGACCCCGCTTCAGCTTGAACTTGGTAGCGTAACATCGAAGGTGTCATGGTACTTTCTTTACCAATCAAGTCTTTACGAACAATAACCAATGTAATACCTGACGGCCCAATATTCTTCTGCGCACCCGCGTAAATCACACCAAACCGTGAAACATCAATAGGTCGAGACAAAATGGTTGATGACATATCCGCTACTAATGGTACTGAGCCAGTATCAGGAATATCATGAAACTCGACACCGCCGATGGTCTCATTTGGTGTGTAATGGACATAAGCGGCATCTTCATCTAAATGCCAACTTTCAACATCAGGAATCGAAGTAAAATTACCCGCTTCACCCGTTGCTGCCACGTTCACGTCACAATAACGCTTGCCTTCGGCAATCGCTTTTTTCGACCACATACCCGTATTGATGTAATCGGCTTTACGTTTATCGCCAAGTAAGTTCAGTGGCACCGCAGCAAATTGAGACGTCGCTCCTCCCTGCACAAATAAGACTTCGTAATCATCCGGAATCTGCATGAGGGTCTTTAAATCCGCAGTCGCCTCTTCAGCGATACCAACAAACTCTTTACTGCGGTGACTGACCTCCATCACCGACATACCCGTGCCACGCCAATCCAGCAACTCGGATTCAACTTGTTGCAAGACATCTAATGGTAAGGTAGCTGGACCTGCACCAAAATTAAAAACACGTGACATTGTTACCATCTCCTAAATATGCTTTAAATATAATAGTTAAGTTATTGAATTATATTATTATTCAGTGGACTCTTCTTGTTCCTCGTTAAGACTTTCCACCTTCTCAACACCAACAAGTTGTTCACCATCGCCCAAACGAATTAAGCGCACGCCTTGGGTATTTCTACCCAAAACAGAAATCTGTTCAACCTCAGTACGCACCAAAGTACCGCCGTTACTGATCAACATAATCTCATCACTATCGGACACACTGATGGCGCCAACCACGTTGCCATTTCGCTCAGAAGTGCGAATAGAAATTACGCCCTGACCACCACGGCCCTGGACGGAATACTCAGAAACATTGGTACGTTTGCCATAGCCGTTTTCAGTCACGGTCAATATCTGAGAATCAGGCGCGGCAATGATCAGTGAGATCATTCTCTCGCCATCTGTCATTTTAATTCCTCTTACTCCGCGTGCCGTTCGGCCCATAGCTCGAACGTCTGACTCTTTAAACAAAATGGCCCTACCACCACTCGCCGTCAGCATGACATCGCTGTTACCACAGGTAATATCAGCGCCGATCAAATGATCACCGTCATTCAAACCTAAAGCGATAATGCCGTTCGCACGGGGCCGAGAAAAATCAGTTAATGGCGTTTTCTTAACCACGCCCTGTTCTGTAGCCATAAAAATAAAATGATCGTCGTCATATTCACCGACGGGTAAAATCGCTGTAATTCTTTCGCCTTCGTCTAAGGGCAGCAAATTAACGATTGGCCGACCACGTGCTGTACGACTCGCCTGTGGTAACTCGTACACTTTCTTCCAATAAACCTTGCCACTGCTGGAAAAACACAAAATAGTGTCATGCGTGCTGGCAATAAATAATTTATCGACAAAGTCTTCGTCTTTAACCGCTGTCGCGGCTTTACCACGACCGCCACGACGTTGGGTGGCGTAATCACTGACTGGCTGCGCTTTAACATAACCACCATGAGACAACGTGACGACAACATCTTCTTCGCTGATTAAATCACCCATGCTGAGATCTTCCTGCGTGGTCATGATCTCAGTACGGCGCTCATCCGAATACTGCTCGCGAATTTCTTCTAATTCCTCACGGATCACTTCCATGAGTCGATTTGGATCAGAAAGAATACGTAAAAGTTCTTTAATTTTATCAATTAACTCTTTGTATTCATTGACTATTTTATCTTGTTCAAGGCCAGTCAGACGATGCAATCGCAAATCAAGAATGGCTTGCGCTTGCGCGGCTGATAATCGATAACCACCATCAACCAAACCAAAACCCTCTTCTAAATCATCTGGCCGGGTATAGGCAGCGGAGATGGCTTCTTCGAGCATGCCGGCCACGCCTTCGGCGGACCAGGTACGATCAATCAAGGCGGCTTTGGCTTCCGCAGGATTAGCCGAGGCCTTGATCAGCGCAATAATCTCATCAAGGTTGGCTAAGGCAATAGCCAGCCCTTCTAAGACATGTGCACGCTCACGCGCTTTGCGTAATTCAAAAACGGTGCGGCGAGTAACCACTTCTCGGCGGTGGCGAATAAAGCATTCCAGCATCTGCTTAAGATTGAGCAACTGCGGTTTGCCATCGACCAAGGCCACCATATTGATGCCGAATACGTTTTGAAGCTGGGTTTGCTGATAGAGATTATTGAGCACGACTTCGCCAGACTCACCACGACGCAGCTCAATCACCACACGCATGCCGTCTTTATCTGACTCATCGCGTATTTCAGTAATACCTTCTATCTTTTTCTCTTTCACAAGATCGGCAATCTTTTGTTGCAGCAAGGCTTTATTCACCTGGTATGGCAACTCAGTGACGACAATGCGCTCTTTGCCGTTACTTTCTTCTTGCACTTCAGCACGGGCACGAACGTAGATGCGGCCACGACCAGTGAAATACGCCTCATGAATACCGCGTGCGCCGTTAATAATTCCGGCAGTTGGGAAATCAGGGCCTGGGATATGCTCAATTAGCCCTTCAATACCGATATCAGGATTCTCAATTACGGCGATAGAAGCATTAATAACCTCCGCCAGATTATGCGAAGGAATATTAGTTGCCAGACCAACCGCGATACCTGACGAACCATTAACCAAAAGGTTAGGAAAACGTGCCGGTAATACGGCAGGCTCACTCTCTGATTCATCGTAGTTAAGAACAAAATCGACAGTTTCTTTTTCTAGATCCGCTAGCAATTCATGGGCGATACGCGCCATGCGTACTTCGGTATAACGCATGGCCGCAGCGGAATCGCCATCAACCGAACCAAAGTTACCTTGGCCATCGACCAACATATAACGCAGTGAAAACGGCTGCGCCATACGAACAATAGTGTCATAAACGGCAGAATCGCCGTGTGGGTGATATTTACCAATGACATCACCAACTACGCGGGCCGATTTTTTGTAGGCTTTGTTGTAATCATTACCTAGCTCGCGCATCGCATAAAGCACGCGACGATGGACAGGCTTGAGGCCATCACGTACATCTGGCAGCGCACGACCGACGATAACACTCATCGCGTACTCCATGTACGACTGCTGCATCTCCTCCTCGATATTGACGGGCAGGACTTCCTTAGCGAACTCAGTCATATATGCGCGGTAACCTAGTAATTATTAATATAACCCACTCATCTCAGCGCCAAGACCGTAGCTATGCTGATCGTGAAACCGGGAAAAGTTCAGATTTGCGGCCCTCTTAAGGCCAGTAAAATTAAACCCGGAATTTTAGCATAAGCTGCCAACTCGTTCACCGAAAATTGTCTTTAAACTCGCTAGGCTTTTAGCCATGAAACTCTATAGAAAAAGCGAGCCAGGCCGATAAAAGGTTTATTGAATCCTATATCCGTTGAATATAGGTTTTCTAGCTCGCAGGTAGACAGGATATGGCAAGAAATTACACTATCAAATTCGCAATATTAAGCATGCTAGTTGTTTCGTCGAGCTCGTTTGCTGGCAACAGCTTGTATAAAGCAGCGTACAATACACCCATTATTGAGCAACAAGATCCAGCGCCAATAATTGAAATCACCGCCCATCATGCACATCTACCGTTGGATAAGGAAGATTCAAGCGCATTGCTCATTGCACAAGATGAAGATTTTTCTGCCAAGCAAGTAGATTATAAGAGCAACGCCGGCGCTTCGAGCATTAGCTATGTTTTGCTGACCAATATTTCATTTGCTGGCGAGCAAGTCGAATTATCAGCTCAACAAATTTCAGAAATTGATAACGCCATTTCTCGTATAAATCATGGCGCCAACGATCAACTGAGCGTGCTGGTAACCGCGCACGCTGATGACAGTGGTGACGACGCTCGCAATCTCGAACTCTCTCACGCAAGAGCAAACAGTGTTGCTAGCTATCTGAAAAAACAAGGCGTCATCGAAAACGTGATTAGAACGCATAGTTTTGGTCGCGCATCGCCTCGCAATGAAAACTGGCATGAGAATGGGCGTCAATATAACCGTCGCGTTAGCATCACCTTAATCCAGTCAAACTCGGCGATACCTCCCATCTAGCCGTATACCTCTCGCTAAAACGTTATACTGCTGCCAGTGACTCAATACCGGTAGCAGAATAATGAAACATGTTGACACAATTATCCGTGCACGCTGGATTATCCCAGTTGAACCGTTAAACACCGTTTTAGAACACCATTCCTTGATTATTGATCAAGGCAAGATCACCGATATTGTCGACAATAAAAGTGCAGAGCATGACTATCAATCTAACGATATCGTCGATCTTAATCAGCATGTGTTAATTCCCGGCCTTGTCAACGCGCATACCCACGCCGCTATGAATCTATTTCGCGGCATAGCGGATGATCTGCCACTTATGACCTGGCTAAATGATCATATTTGGCCAGCAGAACAACAATGGGTCGACTACACCTTCGTTAAAGACGGCAGCCTACATGCTATTGCAGAAATGTTGCGCGGCGGCACAACCTGTTTTAACGACATGTATTTCTATCCAGACGCTACTGCTGATGCTGCGATTAGCGCTGGAATCCGATGCCGAATTGGTCTAATAGCCTTGGATTTTCCAACGGTTTGGGCTAAAGATGCAGACGACTATCTCAGCAAAGGTCTGGCAATACATGATCAATTTAAAAACGAGCCGTTAATAAGCACCGCTCTGGCACCTCACGCACCGTATACCGTTAGTGACGAACCACTAACAAAAATTCAGACTTATGCCGATGAACTGGATATTCCCGTTCATATGCACGTTCACGAAACTGCCGACGAAGTAAAGCAAGCCGTTGACAACAATGGCGAACGCCCTCTAGCCCGGCTCAACAAACTAGGTTTATTGACACCAAAACTCTTAGCAGTTCATATGACGCAATTAACCGACGATGAAATAACGCTATGCGCCCAACAAGGCGTCAACATTATTCATTGCCCTGAATCTAATCTCAAACTGGCCAGCGGTTTTTGTCCAAGCGCAAAACTAATCGAGGCCGGTATCAATATGGCCATTGGTACCGATGGCGCCGCCAGCAATAATGATCTGAACATGTTCGGCGAAATGCGTACCGCTGCGCTGATTGCTAAAGGCATTGCACAAGATGCCAGTGTTATGCCTGCCGCGAAGGCCCTGCACTGCGCGACAATGGGTGGTGCAAAAGCAATGGGTATGGAACAACAAATTGGTTCTCTAGAAGTCGGCAAGGCTGCTGACATCACCGCCATTGATCTCAATAACTTGGAAAGCCAACCCATTTTTAATCCCCTATCGCACACGGTCTATTGTGTTGATCGCAGTCAGGTCAGCGATGTCTGGGTAAACGGTAAACGTCTGTTAAATCAGCGTTGCCTGACAACGATAGATGTCAACTCAGTAAAGGAAAAGGCACAAACATGGCAAAGAGCCATCACTGAAAATAAATAAACCCCTGCAACTCGTTAATTCAACACATATTTTAGGGTAAAGCTCCGCTCGCGCAGGCCGCAATATAAGCAAGTAAACATCAAATTTCTTGCTTTGATGCATGTATTAATCGCAAGTAGGACGGAGCCCGAATGATTAACTTAGCAAGCCACATTCAAAGATCACTGCAGCTACTCGGCATTAAAACCCTGGATAAGCAGTTTCTATTCTCATTTATTCTTATCGCTGTGTTCGCCGTTGCCAGCGCCACTATGCTCGTACTCAGCTTGGGTTCCGATGCTACAGCAATTAACATTGCCGGTAAGCAACGTATGCTCAGCCAACGCATGGCCAAAGAGGCCATGATGGTTGCCGCCAAGGTGGAGCCAAGAGAAACCATAGATGCCACTATGGCGGAATTTGAAAAAGCCCACAGCGCACTACTTAATGGTAATGATGCAATGAATATTAGTGCGGCAGAAGATAAACAAGTGCGTGACCAGCTCGCCATCGTCGAAAGCCACTGGAAAAAATACAAGACCGAAGTGGATTCATACTTGAATGCTTCTTCCAGCGCATCATTGAACGATCTTGAAAAACACTCACTAGGTGTTTTAAAAAATATGCATAAAGCTGTCACTATGATGGCAGACAAAGCCACGGCATCCAGTACTTATGCTGAAAGCCTAGCGCCAGCGATCAACCTTGCCGGCAAGCAACGTATGTTAAGCCAACGTATTGCCAAAGAAGCCATCATGGTTGCCAATGACGTCACATCGGAATCATCGCTTAACGCTTCAATGGCGGAATTTGAAAGTGCTCATCAAGCATTAGTCGAAGGCAGTTCAGAACTCAATATCAACGCTATCGAAGACGCGGCCAGCAAAGAACTGCTGGCAACGGTAGACGCGCAATGGCAAAACTATCAACGCACTATCAGCTCATATGTTAAATTCGGCAATAGCTCAGACTTACAAAGCCTGGAAGAACAATCTACAGCTTTGCTCCGCAATATGCATCAAGTGGTTACCTTACAAGTGGAGAATGCCACCGATGCCTCAGCCGTCGGCAAAAGACTGGCTAACACGATTAATATTGCCGGTAAGCAACGCATGTTAAGCCAACGCATGGCAAAAGAGGCCATGATGGTAGCGTATAAAATCGTGCCAAAAGACACACTCTTGGCAACCGAAGCAGAGTTTGATAAAGCGCATAAAGCCTTGTTGAACGGCAATGAATCCATGGGTGTAGAAAAGATTACCGACCCAGCTATACGTGAACAACTGGCTGTTGTAGGCAAACTCTGGCAAGAATACAAACAAGGTATGGGTTCGTATATCAGTGCCTCATCCGCCGCTAGCTTAAGTGATATACAAAACGACTCACTTACTGTACTCAAGAATATGCATGCAGCCGTTAACATGATGTCAACCAATGCTGCTGCAAATACCGCATTTGGTCAAAAGCTCGCTTTAGTATCAATTATTGGCATGCTATTAATTGTTATTCTTGGTCGAGTTTATGGTAAACACTTACTCATGAGGAGCATTGATCAACTAAAAACCAATTTACACCATGTCGCCGAGGGTGATTTCTCACATACTACTGTTATTGAACGTAGCAATAAACAAAACGAAATCGGCGATATAATGAGAGCTTACAATACGATGCTATCAAACATCGGTAGCTTGGTTAAAACCATCAACTCATCCGTGGCCAATGTTAAAGAGAATGCGCATACCGTTGCGGATAGTTCATCACACACTAGTCAAAGCGTGATGCAACAAACCAGCGATATTGAACAAGTGGCTACGGCAATGAATGAAATGGTTGCTAGCGCTGCCGAAGTCGCAAGAAATGCCACCAGTGCAGCGGAAGCCGCCGCGGAAGCCGACACCGAAGCTGAGAATGGCCAACGTATTGTTACAACAACACGTAATCATATTCTTGAAATGGCTGATCAGGTTAAACAAGCGGGTGAGGTGATGGTGCAGCTGCAATCTGACAGCCAGCAAGTCGGCGGTGTCTTAGAAGTGATCCGTAATATTGCCGAACAAACCAATTTACTTGCGCTTAACGCGGCTATTGAAGCCGCGCGTGCCGGTGAACAAGGCCGCGGTTTTGCAGTGGTTGCTGATGAAGTACGTACGCTAGCACAACGCACACAATCTTCTACCGAAGAAATTCGCGCCATCATTGAACGCCTACAAAATCAGTCACAACGCTCAGTTGAGGTGATTCAACGTGGTCAGGAAGTCGCCAATAGCAGTGTTGAGACTACCGAAGAAGCAGGCAAGGCACTGCAACAAATTGTTAATGCGGTTGCGACAATCAACGATATGAACAGCCAAATCGCCAATGCTTCAGATCAACAAACCACCGTTGCTGGCGAGATAGATCAACGTATCGTTAGCATCTCTGACGCGGCTAAAAGCACTTCTAAAGAAGCAGAATCAACAGTTAATGAAATTAGAGATATCGCTGAGGAAATGCGTGGCCTCAATGATCAAGTCAGCAAACTTCGAGCATAAATTCTCTATATAACTTATACCGATGCTGGTTCATCACCAGCATCGGTATACATAGCGCTTAGTCGCAATATTCCTACTGTTTACTACCACCTCCCCTATCGCTAACACCAGCGACATACGCAGCACTGCTTAAGCCCTAAAGCCTTTTACTCATCTTCCGATATATCGGCTAATACCATGCGTGGAGCGCGGGTATTAAATGGACATGATAGAAACTTGGAGATTCTATAGCATGAAAGCACTTATCCGACTATATCAACGGGCACTTAATTCTGTCGGTATCACTACGCTAGACAAGCAGTTTTTAGTTTCTTTCTTGCTTGTCATTATTCTCCCAATTACCAGCGGCGCAGTACTCTTTCTAGGTCTTAGCTCAGATGCAACGGTTATTAATATTGCCGGCAAGCAACGCATGCTGAGCCAACGCATGGCCAAAGAAGCCGTATTGGTTGCTAATAAAGCCATACCTGCAGAAAAAATTAACAGCACTATTTTCGAGTTTGAAAAAGTGCACCATGCCTTACTCAATGGCAATAAGGAAATGGGTATTACTAAGGTCAAAGGTAAAGAAGCCCGTGCGCAATTGCAGTTAGTAGATGGCTTATGGCAAGACTATAAGAAAAAGGTAAAATCTTATATTAATGCCTCTTCCAAAGCAGACCTAAGCTCCATACAGCAAACATCGCTAGCTGTATTAAAAAACATGCATAAAGCTGTTGGAATGATGGCCGACGCCACGAGCAGTACAGACAATATTAGTTCGACAATGATTAATATTGCCGGAAAACAACGCATGTTATCTCAGCGCATGGCAAAAGAAGCGATGTTAGTCGCCAATAAGGTCGAACCAAAAAGCACCATAGATGCCACCATTGCAGAATTTGAAAAAGCGCATCAGGCCTTTTTGTCTGGTAACCAGGCTATGCGCATAAACCGTATTAATGATCAAGCCATCCGTGATCAATTAACGCGGGTAGGCAAAGCCTGGGATACATACAAAGGTAATACCACTTCATATTTAAATGCGGCTTCCATTGCTGATCTACAAGACATAGAAGAAAGCGCGATATTAGTGCTAAAGAATATGCACAAAGCGGTCAGTATGATGGCCTCTTCAGCAAAAGCAGAAGCCTTGTTTGATCAAAAAGTAGCATTGGCCGCTACCTTAGGTATCTTATTACTGCTGATATTTGGCAGAAGCTTTGGTAAAGCGCTATTAATGAGAAATATCAAAGCACTACAAACCGATTTGCATTATGTCGCTGAAGGTGACTTTTCACGCACAGTCGATATCACAGAAAACAACCAACACAATGAAATTGGCGACATTCAAAACGCCTACAACACGATGGTTGCCAATATTGGCGGATTGGTTAAAGACATTAATCATTCGGTAGCGCACGTTAATGAAAATGCAAAAAGTGTTGCCGATAATTCATCTCATGCCAGCGAAAGTGTGATTAAACAAACCAGAGACATCGAACAAGTGGCTACTGCCATGAACGAAATGGTCGCCAGCGCTGCTGAGGTGTCAAGAAATGCTACCAATGCCTCTCAGGCCGCCGCTGAAGCTGATAGCGAGGCTGAAAACGGTCAGCGAGTAGTTGAAGTAACGCGCAATAATATAATTGAAATGGCTGATCAGGTTAAACAAGCCGGTGAAGCCATGGTGCAACTACAAGCAGACAGCCAGGAAGTGGGTGGTGTATTAGAAGTGATCCGCAACATTGCAGAACAAACTAACTTACTTGCGCTTAATGCTGCCATTGAAGCTGCGAGAGCAGGCGAACAGGGCCGCGGCTTTGCCGTAGTCGCTGATGAAGTGCGTACGCTTGCGCAGCGTACACAAGCTTCCACTGAAGAGATACGCGCGATTATTGAACGCTTACAAAACCAGGCACAGCGTTCAGCGGATGTCATTCAACGCAGTGAAGAGCAAGCGAATAACAGCGTCGCCACTACTGAAGAAGCAGGACAAGCACTGCAGCGTATTGTTGAAGTGGTTGCCAGCATTAATGAGATGAATGGTCATATCGCCAATGCATCGGAACAACAAACTACTGTAGCAAATGAAATTGATCATCGTATTATTGATATTTCTGACGCGGCGAAAACCACCTCAAGCGAAGCCGAGTCTAGCGTTAGCGAAATTCACGATATTGCCGATGAAATGCAAAATCTCTCAATAAGAGTCAGTGCTATGAGAACATAGCAGACACCTATTCAGCCCCTGATCCTTGTATAATGCGGGGTTATGAATCCTGAAACAAATGTAGACCCAGCAGAACTCAGTAAATTTGATGCCCTCGCCTCACGTTGGTGGGATCCAGAAGGCGAATGCAAACCACTTCATAAGCTTAATCCGGTTCGGCTCAGCTTTATAAATCAACACACGGCCTTATCTGGAAAAAGAGTGCTGGACGTTGGCTGTGGTGGTGGCTTGCTCAGCGAAGCACTCGCTAATGCCGGAGCTGAGGTCACCGCTATCGATATGGCAGAATCTCCATTATCCGTTGCCAAACTACACTTACTAGAAAGCGGCTTGGAAGTGGATTATCAACATTCTTCCGCCGAAGCCTTTGCAGAACAGCACCCCGATAGCTTTGATGTAGTCACCTGCATGGAATTGCTGGAACATGTACCTGAACCGCTATCATTAATTCGGTCGTGCGCTGCATTGCTTAAACCTGGTGGTCACCTGTTTTTGTCTACACTTAACCGCAATGCAAGATCATTTATCGAAGCGATTGTTGGCGCTGAATATATATTGCGTATGCTGCCTAAAGGCACGCACCGATATGATCGATTTATTCGCCCGTCTGAATTGGCGCGTTGGTGCCGAGCCTGCGACCTAGAGCTTGATACACTGCAAGGCATGCATTACAACCCATTAACCCAACAGTTCAGCCTCAGCGATTCGCTTGACGTTAACTACGTCACTCACTTAAGAAAACCCGCTTAGTTGTTAAAACTCTATTTCTCATGGGTGACTTAAAACTGCTAAGCAAGCCGGATGCAGTATTGCTTGATTTAGACGGTACACTAGCCGATACCGCACCCGATCTGGCCAATGCGCTAAACAACACACTGATTCATTATTCCGAGCAACCACTGGCATTTGATGATATTCGCCCGCATGTATCCCACGGTGCAAAAGCCTTAATTCAATTAGGCTTTGGCATTGATGAATTAGATGACGGTTACCCAGAAAAACGACAATATTTACTAGACTTTTACCTCGACAATATTGCCGAACAGACAAGTTTGTTTTCAGGCATGGATGAAGTAGTCAATTCGCTGGAGTCACAAAATATCTCTTGGGGAATTGTGACCAATAAACCCGCTTATCTTACCGAGCCACTGATAGCAGCCTTACAGCTCGACACCCGCGCCGCCTGTGTGGTCAGTGGTGATACTACTGCGCATAGCAAACCACACCCTGAACCTTTGTTATTCGCTTGTCAGCAAATCAATGTCAGACCCGAACAATGTATTTATATTGGTGATGCTCTACGCGACATAGAAGCTGGGGGTAACGCTGGTATGAAAACCTTGGCTGCGCGCTTTGGTTATATCAACGATAACGACGACATTACTAAATGGGGCGCGGATGGCATTATTGACCACCCCATGGAGATTCTCGATTGGATAAAGCTATAACAAAGACTATTGAGGAGTTTAGCCATTCTATTGCTCAAATCGCTTTAGATTCTCCTATACTTTTTTTTATTGCATGCATTACCGCAATCATTCTTTTTTTGCTCATTGGCGTATTACTTGGTTTCGTTAAAGGACAAAATAGAGTTAACAGCATGAAAGAGGAATTGATTGCGTTGAATACGCGACTCGAAGTCGAACGCCAATCCATGGCGCAACAACTCGCCGCCGCCGATGCTGCGCAGGACCAATTGAAAAGCAGTTTCGCCGAACTGTCTCGCGATGCCTTAAAAAATAATAGCGATGAATTTTTAAAGCTAGCGGGCGAAAACCTTAAGCGTCACCAAACCAAGGCCGAACATTCTCTATCTGAAAAAGAAACAGCTGTTGCCAACCTGGTCAAACCTATTAAAGAAGCCTTAGATAAAACCAACAAGCAGCTACATGAAGTCGAGCTAGAGCGCAAACAAAGCTATGGTGCTTTAGGTAAACACCTTGAAAATATGATGTTGTCGCAACGCGACCTTCAACAAGAAACACGTCGTTTGGCACAGGCTTTACGCCGACCCGAAGTGCGCGGTCAATGGGGTGAAACTACGCTTAAACGTTTAGTCGAACTCGCCGGAATGTCAGAACACTGTGACTTTGAGCAACAAGTATCACAGACAAATGATAATGGTTTGTCACGACCAGACATGATAGTTCGTCTACCCGACGCGCGTAATATTATTGTTGACGCAAAAACGCCTCTAGACAGTTACCTAAGCGCAGTGGAATCGGCAAGTGATGAAGAAAAACGTAATCACCTCATCGGCCATGCGCGCAAAGTAAGACAACGAGTGAGAGAACTGGCCAGCAAAGCCTATTGGACGCAATTTGAAGACACGCCCGACTTCGTCGTATTGTTTATACCCGGCGATCAATTTCTCGATGCCGCCTTGGATACGGATTACCAATTGCTCGAAGATGCCATACAACAGAAAGTATTACTCGCTACGCCTACCAGCCTGATCGCCCTGCTTCGTGCTGTTTCTTACGGTTGGCGACAACAGGTATTGGCAAAAAATGCAGATAAAATTCGTGATATTGGCGATGAGCTTTATAAACGTATGGCGAATTATAGTGAGCACTTAGCTAAACTTGGACGTTCTTTGAGAGCCAGTGTCGATAATTATAATAAAGCGGTAGGATCTTTTGATCGGCAGCTCATACCCGGTGCTCGCAAGTTTACTGAAATGGGGGTCACTGAGAAAAAGGAAATGGCAAAAATGGAGGAAATCGAATCTTTTATTAAAGAACCGATTAACTCAGAATCAAAAGAGACAAATTAACTATAGTTTTCCAAGTACCACTGATAAGTGGCTTCCACACCATCCCGTAAAGCAATTTCTGCAGACCAGCCCGATTGATTGATACGCGTCACATCTACCAACTTGCGCGGCGTACCATCAGGCTTTGAACTATCGTAGACAATTTCACCGTTATAACCGACCGTGTCTTTTACCAGCGACGCTAAATCAGCAATGCTGATATCTTCTCCAACACCAATATTTACCCATTCATCGGTATTACTGTAATTTTGCAACAAATGTAAGCAAGCCGACGCACAATCATCAACATGTAAAAATTCCCGCCTAGGCGTACCGGAGCCCCATACGGTAACCGTTGGTTCATTATTGACTTTAGCTTCATGGAATTTGCGCATCAAAGCAGGCAAAACATGTGAATTATTTAAATCAAAATTATCACCTGGGCCATATAGGTTAGTCGGCATTGCGGAGATATACTCACAACCATACTGTTTGGCATAAGCCTGACATAATTTAACACCGGCGATTTTAGCAATGGCGTACCATTCATTGGTTGGTTCTAAAGGGCCGGTCAGCAAATATTCTTCTTTAAGCGGTTGATCTGCTAGCTTAGGATAAATACACGTACTACCCAAAAATAGTAGCTTCTTAACACCAGCCTGGTATGCACCGTGAATGAGATTAGCTTCTATCATCAAATTATCGTAGAGAAACTCAGCGGGATAGGTGTCATTAGCGTGAATGCCACCCACTTTAGCCGCCGCTACAACAACATGATCTGGCTTATGTTTTTGATAGAACGCGTTTACTGATTGTGGATCTCGCAGATCAAGCTCTTTACTTGTAGCACAAACTATATTTGCAAACCCTTGAGATTCTAATCGTCTGACGACAGCAGAACCTACCAGGCCTCTATGCCCAGCCACATAAATGACATCACTTGTTGATAAAGACATACTTAACTAACTATCTATTCAAAATGGCTATAAATTTTATAACCTTCTTTTTTACATAACTCGTCTTTCTCGGCGTCGCGCAGATCTTCTCTTACCATCTCGCTAACCATATCTTCTAAGCTACACTCTGGTTCCCAACCGAGTTTTTGCTTTGCCTTACTCGCATCACCAAGCAAAGTATCTACTTCGGCAGGACGAAAATAACGGGGATCCACCTCTACTAATATTTCACCATTTGCCTTATTACGACCGACCTCGTCAACACCTTGGCCTTGCCAATCCAAATCTATACCAATCTCAGCAAAGGCGGCATCAACAAACTGTCTCACAGAAATTTGCTTACCAGTGGCAATAACAAAATCCTCTGGGGTATCTTGCTGCAAGATTAGCCATTGCGCTTTGACGTAATCTCTGGCATGCCCCCAGTCGCGCAACGAGTCCAGGTTGCCTAAATAAAGTTTATTCTGCAAACCCAATTTGATGCGGGCGGCGGCTCGAGTGATCTTGCGCGTAACAAAGGTTTCACCACGAAGTGGTGACTCATGATTAAACAAGATGCCGTTACAGGCATACATGCCATAAGACTCACGGTAGTTCACTACTATCCAATAGGCATAGACTTTTGCAGCACCATAGGGACTACGAGGATAAAAAGGTGTGGTTTCCTTTTGCGGTATTTCTTGTACCTTACCAAACATTTCACTCGTTGATGCTTGATAGAAACGTGTTTTTTTCTCTAAACCAAGGATTCGAATCGCTTCAAGTATTCTCAAAGTACCCAATGCATCGGAGTTTGCGGTGTATTCAGGCGTTTCGAAAGATACAGCGACATGACTTTGCGCTGCTAAATTATAAATCTCATCTGGCTGCACTTCCTGCACAATTCTGATCAAATTAGTAGAGTCAGTTAGATCACCATAATGCAGAACAAACTTACGACCAGTATCGTGTGGGTCTTTATATAAATGGTCAATACGGTCTGTATTAAAAGAAGACGCCCTGCGTTTAATACCATGAACAGCGTAACCTTGTTTCAATAAAAACTCTGCTAAATAGGCACCGTCTTGGCCTGTCACACCAGTTATTAATGCTATTTTTCCCTCTCCGGGTAATTTACTCACTATCACTTCCTCTTATA
This sequence comes from uncultured Thiotrichales bacterium, assembly GCA_964617475.1. Taxonomy (GTDB): domain Bacteria; phylum Pseudomonadota; class Gammaproteobacteria. The sequence goes on along the minus strand of CAZTYM010000024.1, from coordinate 13,989 downwards.
CTTTTAATTTGCCATAACCATGCCACGATATACCCACCTAAAGCGCCAATAGAATCAGCTATGACATCATAAACGCTGGAATGACGATTTATGATTGTGCTTTGATAAAGTTCATCACAAACACCTATTAAAATAATAGTTAACACCACTACTACCAAGCGACTAAGATTAAGCTTTCGATATATAGCCTTGGCTAATAAAAATGACAACACTCCATAAGCAACAAAATGCTGAATCTTATCAATTCCATGAAACATCGGTGGCTGATTTGTGCCAGGTTGCGACGCCGACCAAAATATTAATGCCAACCATAGAAAAAACGCAAAACCATAATGGCTTTGTCTAACTTTAAATATAGCCATACCTGAATTAGGCTAAATCTCGCTGATGCCATTGCCAGGCCGTCTCAATCATCGTTGAAAGAGACTCGTACTTAGGAACCCAACCTAACTGCTCCCTCGCCTTATGTGATTCCGCAACTAAAACGGCAGGATCACCTGCACGTCGTGGTGCTTCAACTACTTTAATTTCTTTCAACGTCACCTTACATGCTTCGTCGATCACCTGCCTAACCGAATAGCCAGTACTGTTGCCAAGGTTATAAACATTACTGTCACCTCCCTCTAGCAATTTTTGCATAGCTAAATAATGTGCCTGAGCCAAGTCGTTAACATGAACATAGTCACGCAAGCAGGTACCATCCTCTGTTGGGTAATCATTGCCAAAAATACTTATGCTATCTCTTACACCAATCGCAGCCTGAAGCACCAATGGAATTAAATGTGTTTCTGGCTGGTGACGTTCACCAATTTCAGCAGAGTCATCTGCCCCACAGGCATTAAAATAACGCAGACAGATTGACTTAAGACCATATGCGCGATCACAGTCACGCAACATACCTTCTACAGCGAGCTTACTACTGCCATAGGGATTAGTTGGGCTGGTTTCGCTGTCCTCGGTTATAGGTAGCTGCTTAGGTTCACCGTATACAGCCGCTGTCGACGAAAATATAAATTTTTTGACATTGTTTTCAACCATCGCTGAAAGCAAGTTCGCAGTGCTGGCAACATTATTTTTATAATACTTTAGCGGGTCACTCACTGACTCACCGACTAGTGATGAAGCAGCAAAATGCATCACTACATCGATCTCTTTAGTTCGAAACAAATCAGCAAGTAACTCAGAATCACCAAGATCGCCTTCGACAAAATCTCCAGCTGTCAGCAAATCATGATGTCCCGTACTAAGATTATCTAAAACTGTGATTTTTACACCTTGTTTGTCCAGGTATTTCACCATGTGTGAACCGATATATCCGGCCCCACCCACTACGAGTACACTAGGCGTACTTTTCAAAATAACCCCCAAAAAACCAATTACTATTCGTTACAATGCCGCCATTTCCTCAACGGCCAGTCTAAGCTATTCTTTAGATAATTCATTATAATTCAGCACAAATGCCTAAATCTAAAGATATTGAGCGTGCTTATGCATATTGCCAGAAGTTGGCTCAGAATCACTATGAAAACTTTCCGGTCGCCTCAATCCTGGTTCCAAAAGCCTTGCGAAAACCGATAAGCGCTGTTTACGCCTTTGCCAGAACAGCCGATGATATCGCTGACGAAGGAGACGCCACAAACCAGGAAAGAATAGCCAAACTCGATGAGTTTCAGCAAAACCTAAACAAATCTGCGAACGACGAGCCTGTAGACCATCCTATTTTTATTGCTCTGGCCGATGTGATCAAGCAACACCCATCTAGCATTACACCACTTGGCGACCTGCTCAAGGCATTTCGTTCAGACGTAACTACAAATCGTTATCAGACGGATGAACAGTTGCTTGACTACTGCCGCTATTCTGCTAATCCCGTTGGCAAATTGGTATTAATATTAAGCAATAATGCAACGCCAGAGAATATTGCTTACTCAGACAATATCTGTAGCGCATTACAGCTCATCAATTTTCTGCAAGATATTGATATTGATTACCAGGACAAGCAGCGAATTTATATACCTCTTGACGATATGCAGCGATTTAATGTTAGCGAAACCGTATTAGCCAATAAACAAAACTCTAATGACCTGTACTCATTAGTTAACCATCAAATAGATCGCGCCGAATCTCTACTCAACCGCGGTCTACCCTTACCTAAATATCTACCCGGCCGTCTAGGTTGGGAAATTAAACTCACTATTGCCGGTGCCCAGCAGGTAATTAAAGCCTTGAGGCGTCGAAAAGATATCTTTTCCCAGCCACATTTAACTAAAAGCGACTGGTTAAGCATGGCTACTCGAGCTTTGTTCGCGTAAGCTACACGCCTTATGAGCCTATAACAGCCATCAATTTATTATGGATCCAGATAAGTATTGCCAAGAAAAAGCCGCTGCCAGCGGCTCAAGTTTTTACTATAGTTTTTTGTTTCTGGAACCAAAGCAAAAACAAGCTATGGTGGCACTCTATGCTTTCTGTCGTGAAGTCGACGATATTGTCGATGAGTGTTCCGAAGCAGATATTGCTAGAACTAAACTACAATGGTGGCGAGAAGAAATAACTCGACTACATAAAGGCGAACCACGACACCCAATCAGCAAATCTCTTGGCAAATCCCTGGAAAATTTTGATCTCGCTGAAGAATATTTCCAGGAAATTATCGATGGCATGGAAATGGATCTCGATTACCAGGCCTATCCAAGTTTTAAGGAACTCGGTCTGTATTGTCATCGTGTCGCTGGCGTAGTCGGGTTATTGTCTGCTGAAATATTTGGCTACGAAAATCGCAAAACATTGGATTATGCAAGAGACCTGGGATTTGCATTTCAATTAACAAACATATTACGTGATGTACGCGAGGATGCGGATAGAGGTCGACTCTATATTCCACTTGATGAACTTGAGCAACACAATGTTCCTGCGGAAGATATATTTGCTTATAAACATTCAGATAATACGCTTGCCTTGTTCCGTGCTCAGGCAAAACGTGCTACCGAATACTATGAAAAAGCATATAGTGCAATCCCAGATGAAGATCGTTATAAACAACGTTGTGGTTTAATTATGTCTGCCATCTACAAAACTACACTGGATGAAGTAGAAAATGATGGTCTTCGCGTACTGAGTCATCGCACCTCACTAACCCCTTTAAGAAAACTTTGGATTGCTTGGCGAACCGCTCGAAAAGAACATAAGACCGAGAAAAAACGTCTACGCAAAAAGTAAAAAATGTCGTCACAAAATCGTGTAACGATCATAGGAGGTGGCTGGTCAGGTCTTGCTGCAGCTATTGAGTTAGCCGAATATAATTTCGCAGTGACGCTTATTGAAAGCAATAAAACCTTAGGTGGCAGAGCAAGAAATATTAACCTAGAAGGTAATGTCATCGACAATGGCCAACATCTTATGATTGGCGCATACACTGAGTTACTTCGACTCATGAATCTACTCGGACTAGAGCAAACTGCTGCATTTGAACGACAATCTACATTGCTCCATTCACTAAGTTACAAACACAAAGGTTATCAATTATCGTTACCTAAACTTGCCGCGCCGTATCATTTTTTGTACGGTTTGATAGATGCCCGTGGCCTTTCTGTTCTAGATAAACTGCGTGTCATTAGTTTATGCGTCAAATTAAATATAGATAATTTCAAAATTGATAAAGACCAGACACTTGCTTCCTGGCTAAGCCAAAAAAAACAAAGCGAACGCCTAATTATGGTATTTTGGCGACCATTATGCTTAGCAATATTAAATACGCCGATAGAAGCTGCCTCAACCGAAGTTTTTCTAAATGTTTTAAAGGATTGCTTCACGGTAAAACGAGATTATTCTGACTTTCTATTTGCAAAAAGTAATATAGGCAATCTTTTTCCCATTCCCGCCGAACGCTTTTTAAAAGAAAAAAACACAATAATCCGTCTCGGCATAAGAGCGAAACGTATCCTTAGAGAAGATAGTGGGTTTCAAATAGAAACCTCAAGCGATACGTTCACTTCGAACCATCTTGTTCTAGCGACTCCGCCAAAACATTGCGCTAAGCTTATTCAGAACCTTGATGGCTTAAGCGCACTCTATGTAAAACTCAAAAAATTTAAAACTTCACCTATTACGACAATTTATCTGCAATATCCGGAAGACGTTCAATTGGGAAAAACCATGCTCGGGATCAGTGGAGGAATGCTTGAATGGTTGATCGATCGTCGCCTTAGCGAACAACCCGGACTGATAGCCGCTGTGATCAGTGGGCCAGGTCAACATATGCAATTTAGTAAAGCGGAGCTAGAAAAAATTGCCATTGCAGAACTTCGTTGTCTTTTCCCGCACTGGCCTGCACCCCAAAGTGTTGCTGTGGTTCGGGAAAAACGCGCGACATTTTTATGCGAAAAAAATATCAATTCCTGGCGCCCAGATAATCAAACGCCTATCGATAATTTATGGCTCGCTGGTGACTACACCAATACTCAATACCCTGCCACCCTGGAAGGCGCAATTAGAAGTGGTATTAGTTGCGCGAAAAAAATTATACAGACTGTAGAGCGTAAATAAGTGAGGAAGCTAAGCTTCTATTCTGATCGTCATTGCCTCTTCGATTGAAGTGCGCTTTATGCGGGCAAGCTTAATGGCATTATCGCCTAGGCGACGCATGCCTTGCTTCAAAGCCATATCAGCAATTTCCTTGTAAGAACTGTTTTTGCTGATTAGAGCAGAAATTTCAGGCGTCACAATCATTAACTCGGTAACCGTAGTTCGTCCTCTAAAGCCAGTAAAGCCACAGGCATGACAACCTTGTCCACGGTAAAACTTTTCATCAGCTGTTAAACCCAATAACCGCCTAACACCCTGATCCACTTCTTCTTCAACCAGACACTTTGGACAGTTAACGCGAACCAAACGCTGTGCCATCACACCAAGCAAAGTAGAGCCTAATAAATAAGGCTCAACCCCCATATCGATTAACCGGGTCGCTGCACTGGGCGCGTCATTGGTATGCAATGTACTAAATACTAAATGCCCTGTTAGCGAAGCTTTGGTCGATATCTCCGCCGTTTCTGAGTCACGAACCTCACCGACCATGATGACATCAGGGTCATGGCGAAGAAAATGTCGTAATACTGTTGAAAACGTATTGCCTTTTACATTGGCAACTTGTACCTGCTCAATGCCATCAATATCGTATTCAACCGGGTCTTCAACAGTAAGTACGTGCGGGTTTCGCTTCTTAACTTCGTTGAGCAAGGCGTACATAGTAGTCGATTTACCCGATCCAGTTGGACCAGTGACCAAGAAAAGTCCATGCGGTCGGTGCAGAATAGTTTTGACCGCTGTGAGCTCGCTGGCTTGTAAACCAAGCTTATTTAGAGACTTCAAGCCAACATCCTTATCCAGAATACGAATTACGACGCTCTCGCCACGAACTGTTGGGATAATCGAAATCCGTAAATCTACTGTTTTTTGACCTCTAACCAAACGCGCGTGACCATCTTGCGATAAACGCCGCTCGGCAATATTCATTTGGCCAATGATCTTTACACGACTGACTAATGCGGCTAATAAGGAACGATGCAGAGCCCGCGAAAATTGCATTTTACCGTCGATGCGATAATAGACGTTCACCCTGTCTTTTTCGGGTCGAATATTGATATCAGACGCACCACGCGTCACCGCCTGTAGCACAATCGCATTAAGCAGCCGAACAATGGGTTTTTTCTTTGCTTGCTGCTCAATTACATGCACAGCTTCATTAGCTGAATTATCTTCAACCTTGTCCAGCTGCATATCTTCTATAGCTTCAACTTCTTCGTGCTCGCTATAGAATTTGCTTAAGGCCATCGCCATATCTTCCGGCGATACCATGACCGCTTCGACACGCTGATTGGTATTAAAGCGCAATGCGTCAATCCCCTGCTGATCTAGGGGGTTTTCCATGGCCACGACTAGCTTGCCTTCAACGAAACCTAGCGGAAAGATGTTGTATTGCATAGCCAGGTCAGTAGGAATCTTAACCTTGGTTTCCGGCGGAACCTCATAACCTTCGAGCTTCACTCTGGGAATATTGAGCTTATGTGCTAAAGCAGAATTTATTTGCTCAGGCGTCGCGATGCCCATTTCAACTAAAATTCGGCCAAGATGTTTGCCGTTTTCTTTTGTTTGGTTGGTCAGCGCCAGCTGAAGCTGCTCTTCTGTAATATGGCCGGCCGCAACTAATACTTCCCCTAAATAGGAAGTGGTAACAGGTGCTTTATTGGCGACGACGTTAGCAAGATCATCAACGTTTTTAACGATGTGTTCTGTAACTTCTTCCGCTAAAAAACTCATAATGGTGTCAACTATAAAAGTGAGGAAGGCTGCCTATTAGCCATATTTTTCGCATTTTTAGTCAATTTCTTGACGTATTATTGAGTAAAATTATACGTTAATTCTGATACTTAGCGCGATAATGCTAGCTATTATATCAGTTTCTAATTGGCATGAGTTTCGCATAATTCACTTCAGACACACTGGAGTGCAATGTTATGCCATTACTGCAGCCAATAGACGATGCCATAAGGCAAGTGACTGCTGACACAGTATTTTTAGCTCAGGAAAACGAGCAAAACGGAAAACATGAAGATAAGTCATTAGTCGCCTTGTTTAGAATATCAGGCGCGCTGCAAACAAGCCTGGATATCCACCTCGTTTTACAAGCATTTTACGATGGTTTAATCGAGCTATTCGGTAACTGTGCGCTGGAATACTCACGCGAAGAAAGCAAACTTAAGTTACAACACGGCAGTATTGGTCGCCACAGATGCCAATATCAACTGACTCTGCATGGCAAAGGGTTGGGGGAACTGATTCTTTCACGCCGCAAGCGCTTCCAAAAATCAGAGATTCAACTACTAGAAAACTTAATTTGCACGCTGATCAATCCTCTCAATAACGCGTTGCTTTATGAGGAGGCATTAGCAGCGGCATTAAAAGACCCATTAACTAATCTCAATAATCGCCGCGCAATGGAAGGTACATTGACCCGCGAAGTTGAGTTGGCCAAACGTAACCGTTCACCAGTTTCAATTATTGCACTAGATATCGATCACTTTAAAAAAATAAACGATACCTACGGCCATCTTGCCGGAGACAAAGTCATTGTCGAGATCGCCAACGTACTAGAACATGCAGTTCGTAGTTGCGATATCGTATTCCGCTATGGTGGAGAAGAATTTGTGGTTGTCTTGAGCAGTACGGATACGGAAGGCGCCCTTCTTCTAGCTGAAAGAGTGCGTAAAACCATTTCCTCGAAATGTATTCAATACGAAGACGAAGAAATTTCTGTCACTGCAAGCTTGGGTGTCGCCAGCTATGAAACCGGAGAAACAGACAGAAGCCTTCTTGCACGCGCGGACACGGCACTGTATGAAGCGAAAAATAGTGGCCGGAACTGCACAAAGCTAAGCAAGACTACCAGCGATAGCAGCAATAAAAGTGATATAGCTGAACTTGCCACTTCGCTAAATTGAGAGGCAATCGGCAATACTCACTTAAAATATGAAGGATAATGACCGCTAATATATAGCGTAATGATTTATTCAGGAGCCACTATGACCGCCATATCAAGTTTTAAATATTCCTTCATCGCGGTAGGCCTTTTAATACTATTCCACTCCCCCCTTACGTTTGCTGAACACGGTATTCATCGAGACCGTGCCAATATTTCAGTTCCACACAGCGGTATGACTATGGAGCAAGTAGAAGCGAAATTTGGTCAAGCTCAGGTGCGACTACCAAGTGTTGGCCAACCGCCTATTACTCGCTGGGAATATAGCGGTTTCACTGTTTATTTTGAACATCAGCGCGTTATTCATAGCGTCATTAGCTAAGCCCTTCGCTAGCGCAACAAACTCTCTTTACTGTTTCTCTCCTATCTTTGCGAACCCCGCAAAGGTTTCTATACGCAAACTAAAAATCACTTAAATAAGCATAGGTCTTATGCCACAATGCCGTTGTCAGACATAGCAACGGGAATCGAGGCATATGATAGTCATATTAGAGCCAAATCTTAGCAAAGGTGACGAACGCTACAATGCGATTATTGACCACTTAAGCACCTATCCCGGCGTCCAATTACGTAGCCATGAGGTCAAAGGACAACAACAATTACTTACGGAAATTTATTTAATAGGTGACACCAAACCCATCCCTATAAATGTAGTGTCTGAACTACCGGGCGTAGAAAGAGCCATTCGCATTTCAGCCGATTACCGCGTATTAGGTAGACATACTGACGATTCACGAAGCGCTAGCTTTGACTACAATGGAGTTACATTTGGTCAGGATACTCTTAGTATCTTTGCCGGTCTCTGTGCAGTAGATACGCCAGAGCATGTTGAAATGATGATGCGAGCGCTGCAGGAAAACGGACAAACTTGTACACGCATGGGCGCCTATAAACCACGTACTAGCCCCTACGCTTTCCAGGGCCATGGTGCCAACTGTTTGCCCTATGTTTTTGAGCTCGCTGGCAAATACGGAATAAAAGTCATTGCCATGGAAGTTACACATGAATCGCATGTTGAAGAAATACATGAAGCACTAGAAAAAACAGGTCAGCCCACGGGCGTCATGCTGCAGATTGGCACGCGTAATACACAAAACTTCGAATTACTAAAAAGCGTCGGCCGGCAAAATGACTATCCTGTGCTATTTAAACGCGGCTTTGGAATAACGCTGGAAGAATCACTTAACGCTGCGGAGTACTTAGCCAGCGAAGGCAATAGCCGAATTGTATTTTGCCTACGTGGTATGAAAACACACCTTGGCGATCCACATCGTAACTTTGTTGATTTTGGCCACGTGCCTGTCGTCAAACGCCTAACGCGGATGCCTGTCTGCGTAGACTGTTCTCACTCGGTCGGAACACGAATAGCAGGCTCTGATGGTATTAGCGACATTTTCCATGTTACCGCGCAAGGCATCATCGCTGGCGCCAACATGGTTTTAGTAGATTTTCACCCAGTTCCACAAAAAGCACTTGTCGATGGTCCGCAAGCGTTACTTTTGGAGGAGTTACCTTATTACATCGAAGACATTCATATTGCCAGGCGTGCCTATCTCGATCGTGCTGCGTTAAACCAGCGGTTTAACGCAAAATAATCCACGATGATCAACCAAACTACGGTTAGCGCATTAATTAAGCACTACCCATCACTTAGCGATATTCAAGATGAATCCTGGAAAAATGTCTTGCAACATATGCAAGTTCATCACTTCCAAGCAAATGAAGTGCTATTTCATGATGGCGATGAATGTCACTGGTATTTTCTATTACTAAAAGGCTCGATTCGCGTACAAAAAAACTCTGCCAATGGCCATAGCATCGTGCTTTATCACTTAAATCCGGGAGATGCATGCGAGCTAACAACACTCTCTCTATTAGCGAGAAAACACTATGCCGGTGAAGCTATCGCTGAATCCGATATCGAGCTTATTACGCTAAGCCAAAATCAGTTTACTCAAGTACTGTCTCGATCCAGCGGTTTTCAACAATTTGTCTTTGCTGCTCTCGAAAAAGGGGTAAGCGATTTAATCCACCTTATTGAAACAATTGCATTTCACCACATAGACCAACGATTGGCGCATTATCTTATCAATGCTCGCGATGAGAATAACTTTATTAATACGACTCACCAGGAAATCTCAACTGAGCTCGGCACTGCTAGAGAAGTCGTCAGCCGCGTGCTCAAATCCTTCGAACATCACGACTACGTTGAGTTACATAGAGGACGAATAGCACTAATTAATATTAAAAAAATTGAGCAAATCGCCTCCGAAAAGCTTATGTGATTTTATCACTGAAACCTCAACTCAGTTAAAAGTAAATTATATCCTTGGCATCAGGCTCTATATGGAGCGGGAGGGTATTACAATGAAAAGCACATTAGCTAAACTAGGCGAGGTTCACAACCTCGGACTTATTGACCGAGTTATACGTATTGTACTGGGCGTTGCACTAATAGGCGGTGCAATTACCAGCATTCTGAATAGCAGTGCCGTTACCTGGCAGGTATACGTCGCGCTATTCGCAATTTACCCGTTAATGACGGGTATGCTTGGCTGGGATCCGCTTTATGCGGTTGGTCATACCAAGACCTGTGATCTGTCGGACCGTAACCGTTGTGGAACTCTCCCCTATCAGATCGATGCCATGTTGGGACGAAACCCAATCTCTGACGAAGGTTACGAATACGACCACAGTCTCACTGCGAGTCATCACGAAGACCGTAAGCAGACAACCGGTTAACGGATCTCCTCTGCTAGTCCAAGCGGCTCCCCCCTGGTCTCAGGCGAGACCAGGGGAGGAAGCATAAAAGAATCACGAGAACAAACCTAATACAAATAGACGCCTGTTGAATTATGAAAACTGTTGTTTAATCCAGTTACCCAGGTTTTCATAGCGTTCATCAAATATCGACGTCAAATTATCTAAGCGCAAACTGCCTTTAATAACTTGATCAAACGACATATTCATATGTCCTACTTTACGGCCAGACAATACCTCCTTGTCATACCAAAATACTGTGGCTCCTTCTATATTCTGCCACGCTTCAGATCTTTCAATACCAATAAGATTAATCATCAACTCAGTCTGATTAACCTCCGGCTGCGTCAACGGTAAGCCCATAGAAGCAGTAACATGTAACTCAAACTGATCGATTGAAGCAGCGGTCATCGTCCAGTGACCGCTATTATGAACGCGAGGTGCAATTTCGTTTATCAACAAAGTATCTCCTAAACGAAAACACTCCATCACCATCACACCGATATAGTTAAACTCATTCATTAATGCCGAGAGCATTTCCTCAGCTTGAGATTGAAGAGCAGATAAACGTTCAAGCGGGGCTATAGAAGCCAATAGAATGCCATTCTCATGCAAATTCAGCGTCAGCGGATAAAAAACCATTTCACCAGTAACACTACGCGCACCAACAAGAGATACTTCCTCATCAAAGGGTATTGCTTTTTCAGCAATAGCATTATGCAACCAATCTTGCGGAATCAGATCATCATTCTCTCGCCGCAACCAACATTGACCTTTACCATCGTAACCACCAAAACAACGTTTAAGAACAATAGAATTACCTAACTGCTTATAGAGTGAGTTTTCTTCAGTCTCATTATCAACGTAAGCCCACGGGGCGTTTGCCAAACCCAAGTGGTCAAACAACTGCTTCTCTTGTAATCGATTGGCAAAAACAGATAAGGCTTTGGCGTTTCGAAAGTTTAGATGTGCACTCAGCTGATCAGTCACCGGCGTTGAAGGCCAATGTTCTATTTCAGCTGTAATAAAATCTTCTTCAGCTAAAGAAAGTGGGCCGGTCGAATCAAAGGCAACTGTTTCAAGTTCAATGTGGAGAGTTTCAGCGGCAAACCTCAGCATAGCACCAAGCTGGCCACTGCCGAGAACCCAAAGCTTAGACATTAACTTACTCTTGGGTCAGGCTGTGCTAAGACATCCTCTGTTTGAGATAAACGAAACTCATCAATACGTTTTGCAAGTTCGTCATCATGAGTTGCTAAAATTTGACTCGCTAATAAGCCGGCGTTAAACGCCCCACTGGTACCAATCGCTAAGGTACCCACGGCAACGCCTTTGGGCATCTGGGCAATAGAAAGCAAACTATCCATACCGTTAAGCGCCTTACTTTGCACCGGCACACCTAATACCGGTAAACGCGTATTGGCAGCCACCATACCGGGCAAATGAGCAGCACCGCCTGCGCCAGCAATAATCACCTTAAAACCAACATTGGCTGCACTTTGAGAGAACTCAGCTAAACGATCAGGAGTTCGATGAGCAGAAACCACCTCAATATGGTAAGAAACAAACAGGCGATCTAAAATTTCGGCGGCGCACTCCATAGTAGGCCAATCGCTTTTGGAACCCATGATAATGGCGACTTTAGTTTGCATAGTTATCCTAACCACCATCTGCGTGGAAAAACCGGCAATTCTACCTCAAATTTGAAGTAGATATAAGCAATTTCACAATTTTTGGTGCAATAACAGCACCCCAAACTTAATCGTTTATATGGTAGTCCGCTTGTGGCCAAAGCTCATTAATTTCCTCAGCCTGCTGTTGTGCTGTAAAACGCTCCCATACTACGCCGTTAACATCCTCTTCATGTGAAAACGCCTCAGCCGTACTGTCTTCCCACCCCAGATGTCTCAAATTGCCAGGGACCTGGTTTGAATCAACTCTCAACGAAACGTTTAGGCAATCCGTACGCCACAAAGCGTAATGATTCTCCACAACCAAAGTCGGTTGCAAACCCAACCTTTGCGAATAGTCTTTTATAGATGCATCCAGATCACTAACGCTCAAAGCAATATGAAATTTCTTCATTTTTGATTCCATCAAAACATTAGACAAACTAATATACTATGGAATCAATCATATGAGATTGATAGGATTATAAACAGCTGAAAAAGACAGCCATTCATATATGGCTAACAACCAGTTCAACCGGATGTGGCAAAGCAACTGGTTTCCGATCAAATAATTTCTATACTCAATTGCTTTACAATTTCCTGAAACATATTTTTATAGTCATGCAATGGATTAGTCACTTCTAAACCCAAAAGCTCGTATTGGGGATTGACGTCTTTTTTATGCCAACGTAATTCAGCATCAAAAACAACATTACGAATGCCTTCGATAGATTGTGGCATAACAAAAGTCAGACCAGAATAAGCGTCTGCAACAAATTCCGTAGTGCTCGACAACATAATACCTTCGGATGAGATATCAACAACACGACCCAGCTCTACTTTACTATCAGAGTAGATGACAGCGATATTAAATAATAATTGATGACGCTTTCGAAGGCGCCTGTTAGACGCCTCATCTTGCTCAAAGTCTTTTAAATCAATCATATAATCTAATCCGTCAGTTCTGTACATCTACATACAGAAACGCATATATATCTTTATATATATCGGTCGAGAGATAAGGTGCTGTAGTGACAGGCGAATGAGCTGGAGCCAGGAAATTGCTAGATGAGAACAAAAAATTATCAATCAATAGCGAGAATTAATGGCAATAAAGGCGGTCAGAGACAGCTGAAAAAGGCAATTATTTGAGTTTGCCTCCAAGAGTTTAACTAGAGTCAATCAGACAGATCGAATGTAACACGAGTTTTACCCGCTTTCGCGATGCGAACCAACCGATCAGTGTGATGAATTCCATAAGAAGTATTATTCAGCGTCACTTATTCTCATTCGCTCAACATTTATACTTTTATGCTCACAGTACATCATCACTCTATTAACAATATCGGAAGATACTAAATCCCCAAGTATAACTTTTGTTATGGGGCATTCTAGCGTAAAGTTTATATTTGAATTTTTACCCAAGAAGCGAATTTCTTGCTCATGCGCCCAATGCTGAGTTTTTGTACACAAAATTTTTTTAAAGATAGGTAGTGAGTCTCCAATTTGCGACTCTATAAATATATCCAAGTGAAAGATTCTTTCCAGAACATATTCTACATGGTGAAACATATTTCCAATAGAACTATCTAAAACCTCAAACTCTAACACAACACCATTACCAGAACCCCCATATTTTTCCCATAGCTCAGCACCCACATATGTACATGTGAAGCTGGTAACACCTATCGTACTTCGGCACGTTTCTACAATACCTTGCATTAGCGGTGCGGCGAACTTTTCTAATCGATTGTTTCTCAATGCTTGAGCAGCAACCATTTTTGGTGGGATTTTTGATCGCCCCAATTTTTCTATCATCCTTCCTAGAAGAAATTCTGTTCTTTCAGAAGGACAATAGTCGATTTTGAACTGAAACTCCTCAGGGTCGTTAAGCGACTCCGGAGAAGCACACCAAATCTTATTCTCAAATAATATTTGGAAAAAATGTGAATGAACTATATCGTCAGATAAATCTTTAAATTTATAGATTTTCATCTGACTCTACGGCTAACGCGCGCACTGCAT
>CAZTYM010000023.1:0-35204 GCA_964617475.1 uncultured Thiotrichales bacterium | reverse complement strand
GTGAAATGCTGCAAGATAAAACGGGGCTGTCTATTCATGCTTTAAAAGATCGCGTCGACGCCATTATCGTTACCCGTGGCAGCGAGGGGTCACGTATTTACCATAAAGACGGTATTACAGAAATTCCCGTTGTCGAAGCAGACGAACTGAAAGATCCAACAGGCTGTGGTGACGCTTACCGTGCAGGATTACTTTACGGTTTAATGAATGATATGGATTGGGAAACGACCGGTCGTATTGCTTCATTAATGGGCTCAATAAAGATTGCCCATGCCGGTACACAAAACCATTCTTTTACGAAAGATGAGTTTTACGCGCTTTATATAGAGGCCTTCGATACTTCTTTGGATTGATTTGGGATACGTTACCGGCTATTAAAGCCGGTAACGTAAGACCGAGAATGCGAACTAAGCAGAACGCATTTTTTGAATCATTTCGTGCAGGATAGGGGTTAGAATAATTTCCATCGCCATCCCCATCTTGCCACCAGGCACAACCAAAGTATTCGGACGAGACATCCAAGAATCCTTAAGCATACTCATGAAGTAAGGGAAGTCTTGCTTCTTCGGATCACGGAAACGAATCACCACCATACTTTCATCAGGCGTCGGAATATCACGAGCGATAAATGGGTTAGATGTATCAACCACTGGCACACGCTGAAAGTTAATATCAGTACGAGAAAACTGAGGTGTAATCGTATGAACATAATCATGCATACGACGTAGAATGGTATCCGTCACAGCATCAGCGGAGTATCCGCGCTGCGCGCAATCACGATGGATTTTTTGAATCCATTCCAAGTTAACAATGGGTACGACACCGACTAATAAATCTACCCACTGTGCAACATTGACATCTTCGTTGACAACCCCACCATGTAAACCCTCATAGAATAATAAGTCAGCAGCCTTATCTAAAGGCTCCCATGGGGTAAACGTTCCTGGTTGCTGACCATAAGGTGCCGCCTCTTCATCATTGTGCAAATAAAAACGACGCTGACCCGAACCTGTCTCGCCGTAAGTCTTAAACAATTCTTCGATCTTATCGAACAAGTTAGCTTCTGGACCGAAATGGCTAAGGTTACGACCTTCTTCTTGCGCTTTAGCAACTTCAGCCTTCATTTCTACACGGTCATAACGGTGAAAGCTATCACCTTCAACAATAGCAGGTGTTATCCCTTCACGACGGAAGATGTGCTCGAAAGCAAGTTTTACGGTTGTTGTACCAGCACCTGAAGAGCCAGTCACCGCAATAACAGGGTGTTTTAAAGACATCGCTTTTCTCCAACCTAATTAAACAAAAAATAACCGCGATCGCCTTCGTCCTCGCAACAAGGCAATCCCGAAAAATTCGAAAACAACCGGCACTAAAGTGAGCTTGTTGATGGGTCCCGGATTCTAAACATCCGGTTGTTATCAAGCTGCCGTGCAAAAGCGCGTTATTATACAAGAGCAGCCATCAAGCTGCGAACCTAGTGAGAATGTAAGACGTTTTAAGCGTTTCCGACCAAAAAAACATGCGATTACTGCCTGGCAACAACGTATTTCAAACGAAAACGCTACTTCGAGCGCTAATAGCTATCTTGCTACTTCTTTTCAGCGCTTGCGCCACCTCGCCAAAGCCTAGCCAACATACTGATTTACATAGAATTTATTCTCTATCGCCTGGCTCGAGCTTAATCTCAACACACGCGCCCATACTGAGAGTTGAGAATGGTGACGAGGAATATAACCAAATTGGTACTGTCGAGGCCTATATTGACGATAAAAATCGAGAAAAAATAAAAATCGATACCAGCCAAGCGACGTTTTACGGTGAAACCGAGACTTTCCAAGGTCAGTACGGCAGCTATACCAACCTAATATACCGCGTCCACTTTACTCGCGTACCGCTTAGCGCCATACCGTTTAGCCTGACTTATGGCCGTAATGTCGGCTTATTTATCATTGTCACGCTCAATGAAGACGAAAAACCCGTGCTGGTCACTACGGTGCACACCTGCGGATGTTATGTTGCATTCGTGCCTACCAATCACATGATAGAGAACGCTTACCGTAAAGATTGGCCCAAACTCAAACAACGCGTGTTTGGTGAAACGCTGCCTGCGCGTATTCAACTAGATTCTGATACGGATCGGATTATAGTCGATATACGGGACCGCTCGCATCGAATCCATGAGATTTCTGTCGCACCACCTGAAAAACTATCGATAGATAGACAGAACAAGGCCAACCTAGCCCCTATCAAGGATTTAAGGCAATTACCTTTAGGTGACTCAACCGTCTCCATGTTCCGAGACCAGGGTCCACGCAAAGGCTATGTCAAAGGATCGAGTAAACCCTTTGAAGCCCTGCTAATGAGCTGGTGGGCGTTCGACCCATTTATTGGTGTCGATAAAGACTATGGTGATCCAGAAAAAACCGGTACTATCTTCTATACCAGCCTAAAACCTTGGAATCGGAAAGCCTCCAATATGTGGCCGTTCACCGATTTCCTTGAGTTTTGGGGCTGGTCATTATAGATCTCCCTAAAATCAATAAAAACCTCTCGTCATTATCGCCTAGGAGTAACTCTTGCTAGATGCTGTGCTTAACTGGATTGCTATAAATCAAAGTTGGGCCTATATCATTGTTGCAGTTATTGCTTTTGGTGAATCACTTGCCATTGTCGGTCTCATCGTACCTGGGGCATTTTTACTTTTTGGAATTGGCGGCTTAATTGGCTTAGGCCAATTGGAAGTATGGCCTACTCTTATTTCGGCGATGATTGGCGCCATCCTCGGAGACGGCATCAGTTTTTGGCTTGGCTACCACTACCGGGAACACCTTGCACAAATATGGCCTTTTACACGTTATCCCGCGCTAATAGAAAAAGGCAAAGTTTTCTTTAAACGGCATGGCGGGAAAAGTATTATTTTCGGCCGCTTCGTAGGACCTATCCGCCCTATCGTTCCCGCAATTGCAGGCATGATGCGAATGTCTGTGCCGAAATATATTTCCATCAACATACTTTCCGCAGTGGCATGGTCACCCGCCTACATCATGCCGACTGCGTTATTGGTTGGTTACACTAAAGAACAAGCATCTGAGGTTACTCAAAACCTAATAGTGTTTATATTGGGTTTTGTAATATTAATATGGTTAGTTTTTACGCTGTTACGTAAATTGACTTCTTTAAAAATTGCCTTTGGATTAGTTGTAATCATTCCCTTAATCGTGGTTACACTGCTTGTAAATAAAAACGACCATAATTCGATTAATGCAACTTTAGAGACCGATCAATTTTCAGATCAAGTTTTAAGCAGCTATGGTTGGCGACACATAGAAACCATCAACCACAGGTCATTTTTAAAATTATTTGACCCAAATACCCAGTCGGTTGAGTTACCTGTGTTTGCTAATGAATGTGCCGAAAACAATCAACTGTGGTCGCATGGAACAGCCGTTAATGAATATCTGATTATTCTGTGTATTAATTCGCAAACACTGCAATCAAAAATAACAGGTTACCAAGTTTACTCAGTGTCTTCTATTGTTTCGTTGCCTTTGCAAAGTAATGATAGTGATCTTTTAAAGGAACAGCTTAATGAAGTGTTTCTTGCCAATGGCCAACACTTTGAATGGCAGAGAGAAAATTTAATTATTGGCAACTAAGACTAAGCCATATCGCTGACAAGTCGTTCTCTTAGGCCACTGAAATCGCCATTACTCATCACTAATATATGTTCACCCTTATTAACATTTCGTTCCAGGTAGCGGACAAGTTCATCGATATTTGATTTCAAAATACAATGATCACCAATCTCTTCACTCACTTTGGAAATATCCCAACCTAAATTATCTGGTACATATATCAATACCTCATCGGCATCTTTGAATGACGCAGCCAGGGTGTTTTCATGAATTCCCATCTTCATGGTATTAGACCGGGGTTCAAAAACAGCAATGATTTTTTCGTCACCAACCTTGCGTCTAAGCCCGTCAAGTGTTGTTTTAATCGCCGTCGGATGATGGGCAAAATCATCATAAATTTCAGCGCCTTCATTAGCACCAATACGCTGGAGTCTGCGCTTAACGCCTGAAAAACTTGAAAGTGCATCAATAGCATGCTGACTTGGCACACCGGCATGACGAGCTGCTGCAATTGCCGCTAGAGCATTACTCACATTATGTTTACCGCATAAATTCCAAGTTAAGGTTCCTTGCTTTTCTTCACCAAAATAGACGTCAACGCTCGAGAAATCATCAGCGACGTTTCGCACATGCCAAGCATTGTTTTTACTAGCGGAAAACGACTCACGCGGAGTCCAACAACCTTGGCTTATGACGTCCTTTAATTGATCATCTTCTTCATTATTAATAATCAAGCCGTTTTGCGGAACGATTCTAATAAGATGATGAAACTGTTTTTTAATTGCATCGATATCCGGGAATATATCGGCGTGGTCGAATTCCAAATTATTTAGAACAAGCGTTCTTGGTTGATAGTGAACAAACTTCGACCGCTTATCAAAAAAAGCCGTATCGTATTCGTCAGCTTCTATAACGAAAAAAGGGTCTTTACCCATCCTGGCAGAAACTTCAAGGTCGGGTGCAATGCCACCTACAAGAAACCCTGGAGATAGATTGGCGTAGTTTAAAATATGCGCAATCATGCTGGTTGTTGTAGTCTTACCATGTGTACCCGCTACCGCCAACACCCATCGCTTAGCGAGAATCTCAGAAGCTAAAAATTGCGGGCCCGATACGTAATTTAAATTATTATTAAGAACATATTCGACAGCGGGGTTACCACGGGACAAGGCATTACCAATCACTACCACGTCAGGTTTTGTTTTAAATTGTGCTTCATCATAGCCTTCATACAATTCAATGCCCTGATCCGCCAACTGCGTGCTCATTGGCGGATAAACATTCGCATCACTGCCTGTAACACGATGCCGCATCCCTCTTGCTAAAAGCGCCAAACCACCCATAAATGTGCCGCAAATTCCCAATATATGTACGTGCATTATTGTGTTCCTTGAGCCAACCCAACTGTTATAAGTCTAATAACTGCCATGTAGATAAAGAAATACGCCATCGACACTCCCCAGGCCCAAGCTATTGTTATTGCCAGTGCATGACGAATGACGCTAGCATTAATCGCTAAGTTCCATACGATTAAAGCCAAATACAACAATGATGCGAGAGGGCTGCCACCACCGGCTGCCATTGCATTGACTTGCCAGGCAATTAAACCCCAGGCCAAAATACCCAAAATAATTCCTGTGCCTGTTAATGCCGTAGCGGTTTGATTAAAGCGCGAGTGGTAGCCTTTTAGAGATAATATAAACCAGACAAAAAACAACAGGGAAAGCAAACTAACAACTGACAACAGTAAGGGATTGGAGCCCGTAAGACCCTGCCTCATAGATAATGTACTCACTCCAAGATAGGCGATTGCGCTAAGAATAAATAGGCTTTGACTATAAGGAAGATCTTGCGGACCAGCGCGGAGCAAGGAAATATCTATTAATGTACTGACAAAACGACTCACGGCCGACACCATAGCGGATTCGTAGCACCTTGACTACGCCTAAATAATTTTCTTCACCTAAATAATTTCTCTCATAGGACTTGACATGTTAATGAGAATCATTATTATTTAATAAACATTATTATTTAGACAAGGAAACCTTCATGAATTCCGACAAACCTTTTCGCGATATCACCGTATACAGCGATAATCAGAGCGCATTTGTCGCCAGCCGCGACCTCTTTGGCCAAGAGAATCGCATACACATTCGCCATAATAACGAACGCTATATGTTGCGATTGACCCGTGCTGGAAAGCTGCTTTTGACCAAGTAGCCTTCAATACCAAGGCCCGTTTTATCCCCAGCCAGCAAGTTTTTTCTCCTCTGTTAGTAGCCAGCCCGGGATTTTTTTCAATAAAGTCAGCTTAATTTTAGAGAATATGCCATGGCTACAAGTGATACTGAAACCCAACAACCACGCAAGGTAAGCATCGCCTGCCCAGACAGCGAACAACATGTTAGTAGCCGTCAGTTATTGGGGCGAGATAAACGACTTCGAATTCAACACCAAAACGAATTTTACGAACTACGAATAACCCGTAGCGGCAAACTCATTTTAACCAAATAAAAGCCCTTCTCTTCTTGGTTAACCCCGCTATGCGTTTTTTACCTTCTATTCAGCGCACAGCGGGTTTTTTATTGTAAGCTTGTCCATCTTTTCCGGTTAAGCCGTGTTTTATAGATTTTTTTAGGACTATTAAAGTGTCACGATTAATTACTTTTTTCACTTTTATATCATTAGGCTTAATTGCCAACATAAGCGCAAATGCGGAATCCACACCTCACGCAGATGATGACGACCCTATTTTACCCTATAGCTATTCTGCAGAAGACCCAGGCAAAGCAGCCGTCGAGACCGTTCCTGGTTTAATTATCTGGGCTGAAGCCGAACTTGCTGAACATCAAGGCGAAGGCCTCTATAAAGATCTGGCGGTAGATGAAGCTAATACCCAAGCCATGATCGCCTTGGCGAAAGAGTTTGAGGCACGTGGTAAGCTTTTAGTGGAAAACGGCGATTCCGATAAAGCATTAGCGCAGTTTCTAGCTGCCGAAGCAATTGCACGTTACGCTGCAGAAATGCCCCATTTGCTCGAAGCCAGGGTTCATGAAGATCACGATCACCACCACTAGTTCGAAATACTGCGCATATGAGCCTTTCCTTCGCTCATGTACGCATATTTCAAGGTCAATTTCTAAAGCAAACTCACCCTTAAGCCAGCGCTGAATTCGTTACTCCGATCACCAATAGGCACACGACAATCAGTGCAAACATATTGGTCATCATATCTATCCAGCGAGCATTGTGACTGTATGACATGGTCTTGCCTCCGGGCAGCAACGCTACCCAATTTCGCCTTCATGCCGCCCCATAAAGTACGAAAGCCAGTATGCCACCCCTTGCAGTAGCCATTCCGTGATTAAGACCGCAAAATCTTCATATTTGGTGGGTAAATTTTAATATCAAATGGCTAGTTTGCTTAAAGTTACTAGCAAAATTGTCCGTTATATAATGAACCTTGGTCGATTTTTCGACTCACAACATGGACGGGAGAGAATATATGAATCCGCTGCTGACACTTAACAGTTTAGGACAAAGCGTTTGGTACGATAATATCCAACGCTCAATGCTATCTTCAGGGATGCTGCAAAAATTAGTTGAAGAAGACGGTTTGAAAGGCGTCACTTCTAATCCCGCCATCTTTGAGAAAGCGATAAACGGTAGCAGCGATTATGATAGCGCGCTCGCCACACTGCGTACCCAGCATCCTGACTGGACCAGCAGAGAATTATTCTTCGAATTAGCGGTGGAAGATATTAAGGCAGCTGCCGATGTTCTCCGCCCAGTTTATGACGGGTCCAACGGTAAAGACGGAATGATCAGCCTTGAAGTTGGTCCAGACCTCGCGCATGACGCAGACGGCACTATTGCCGAGGGTCGCGAACTCTGGCAACGTGTCGACCGTCCCAATTTAATGATTAAAGTCCCAGCTACACGCGAAGGACTTGTCGCTATCCAACAGCTCATTGCTGATGGTATTAATGTTAACGTGACATTACTATTTTCTACCCAGCGTCACGAAGAAGTTATGGATGCTTATCTAGCCGGACTAGAAGCACGACTAAAAGCAGGCAAACCTATCGATAAAGTTGCCTCTGTTGCCAGCTTCTTTATCAGCCGCGTTGACGCAGCTATTGATAAAATGCTTGGTGAAACCAAAGCCAGTGGTGACCAAGTTGTAGCAAAGAAAGTCCAGTCACTGATGGGTAAAATTGCTATTGCAAACGCTAAAGTGTCCTACCAAAACTACAAAGATATGTTTGGCAGCGAACGTT
The DNA here is from genome assembly GCA_964617475.1 of uncultured Thiotrichales bacterium. Lineage (GTDB taxonomy): Bacteria > Pseudomonadota > Gammaproteobacteria. The sequence goes on along the minus strand of CAZTYM010000023.1, from coordinate 27,289 downwards.
TTCACGCACTTCGAGAAGCTGGAGCGCAAACACAAAGGTTACTTTGGGCCAGCACCGGTACGAAAAACCCTGACTATAGCGATGTATTATATGTCGAAACATTAATCGGCGCAGATACCGTCAATACTATGCCACCTGCCACCTTTGACGCATTTCGCTCTCACGGCCACCCGCACCTGACCTTAGAGCATGGTGTCGATTTAGCTCGGCACCAAGTGAGTATGCTATCAGAAGTTAACGTTGACCTTGATGCGGTAACCGATGAACTAGAAGCACAAGGTGTCGCATCTTTTGCTAGCGCATTTGATACTCTACTTGGCGCTATTGATAGCAAGCTGGCTTCAGAAAATTTTAAGAACGCAGCTAGCGCTTAGTCAATCCTCCCGCGTGGCCACGCTCAATAACACTTGAGAGTGGCCACCATCCTTTCAGACGTACCAACCTAATTTCTCCACTCGCTATAGTCGCAAAACTATGCGACTATTAAAAAATGATTCAGCAATCTTTGCTTGAAGAACTCAGCAAGCAAATAAACACACATCAAGATTCCACTTTTAGTATCACAGACTATGAGAGTGTTGGTGGCGGCTCAATCAATAGCAGTTATAAATTGAGCAACGGCGAACTCTCTTTCTTCGTCAAACTAAATAATAGCCGCTTTGCCGATATGTTCGCCGCAGAAGCGCAGGGCCTTGAAGAAATTGTTAATAGCCAGACACTGCACGCACCGAAACCCATTGCTTACGGTGAACATCAAGACACTACCTATATCATCATGGAATACCTGCCGCTTGGTGGTGGCGACAAACACAGCATAGAAACGCTCGGCGAACAGCTCGCTGCCATGCATAAAATCACGCAAAAACAGCATGGCTGGCACATTGACAACACTATAGGCTCAACGCTTCAAATTAATACCTACTGCGAAGATTGGTGTGAGTTTTTTGGTCAATATAGATTAGCTTATCAGTTTGATTTAGCCGCCTCTAATGGCTACCCATTGAGCCAGGCAGATAAATTGCTTAGTGACCTCAATCTAATCATAGATCACCAGCCTTCGGCATCGCTATTGCATGGTGATTTGTGGTCAGGCAATTACGGTATTTGTGAAGATGGTACACCTGTTATCTTTGATCCTGCCGTATATCACGGCGATAGAGAAACTGATATCGCCATGACAGAATTATTTGGTGGCTTTCCAAGCCGATTTTATGAAGCCTATTGGCATTACTTTCCACAGGAGGCTGGATATTCAACGCGCAAGACCTTATATAATCTTTACCATATTGTGAATCATCTCAATCTGTTTGGTGGCAGTTATTACTCACAAGCAGAACGAATGATCGCGGCTTTACTTAGCGAGGTAGGCTAATCGTGACGGATAAAACATTATATAAAATCGTCTTTCTAAATAACGACGAAATCTACGAACTCTATGCTCATTACGTTGGCCAAAGCGATATCTTTGGCTTTATCGAAATAGAAGAACTCGTCTTTGGTGAAAAATCAGAGCTTGTGATAGACCCTACCGAAGAACGACTTCAGTCAGAATACGCTAATGTCACCCGCACGCATGTTCCCTTACACTCAGTACTGCGTATTGATGAAGTGGAAAAACGTGGCGAGAGTAAAATCGTACCAGCAACCGGGAATAACTCAAATAAGGTTACGCCTTTCCCTGCCAGCTCGCTACCAAAACGAACGGATAGTTAACTAACCTCGAAGGTTACCACTACAGCAAAATACTGTAGTGGTAACAACAATCTGCAGTTAAGCGTTAAGCCTTAAGAACTTCTTCCTCACGATCATGCGATGCACCCGTCAAGCTATGGTCATACTCATAGCCTTGCGTCGGCCTTGGCCGATGACCTACTGCAGCATCTAACTGGTAAGGCAACGTACCCGTAACATTACGTCCGTCTTCAGAACCCGTACGCCAATTAAGCAATTGATAAACTGGATCCCAACCCATCATACACGTCATTAAAGGGTATATAGAAACCAGTACTGCTACAGCATGCCACACTTGAATACTGCCAGCGATAACAGCAGCGATAACACCTAGGAAGAGTAAAGCACCACCAAGAAAGAAACGACCAGCCCGGTCGATAAGACCTATATTATGAAAGTCTTGCATGTTTCCTTTTAATCTATCCATCCCAATCTCCTCATCTATCAGATCAACCAGACCCTTAACAGGGGCCTGAAGTCATTGATATCAACTCAGATCAAATGGCTTCGGTTATTAGTATCCTCCTAAAAATTCCGTTTCGCAATAGTTTTAGAAATGCTATTTTTAGTGCTAATAACTTACTGATAATTGGCGTTATTTTCGCCCTGAGTAATTTGCGATAGCAAATTGCGAGGAAGTGCCCTTGGGACATATAGAAATAATTTAAAGGGGTCTGTACCGCGTTTTCTGTTTTTTGAAAACGGGTCAGCCACCCCTTTAAATTCTCATTCTCACCAAAACGGAGAATCTTATTAAAATGCTTTCACCGCTTTCTTCGAAAGCTTACGCGACCTACTTTTTATGTAAAAAGTAGGCAAAAACTCTGCTCCTACTCAGCAATCCCTTCGGGATACCCTGCGATGCTCACTCAACACGGTGGCTGCGGAACTCGCTTTACTAAAGTAAAGCTCAAACAGTCCTCGCCATTCATCCGTGTCTCGCTCCGCTTCTCGGTTGCTGAGAAAGTCGCAACAAGAATATATTTATAATATTAACCACTACTGCTTTTCATCTTACTAATAAGACTCGTTATCTGATCTATACCATCATAAGTACTCGGTAACTTTCCGGGCTCAGATATAATTCCGCTAAATATTAGATTCTCAAATTTCTCTAACGCACCATTATCTTGTTGTTTTATCTCCGACGAATAACTAGCGTAATTTTGAATAAACTCACATAATGTTTTTCGAAGTTCTAACTGCATTATTTGAGTTCTCACTGATCTATGTCTATGCAAAATTATTCTAAAAAAATATAAAAGAATCACTTCTAAAGACAAAAATGATACCAGAGCAGCGATTTGCTCTATTAAGTTATTGCTAACTATTAATATTTTTTGAGGCGGGTCTAAAAATAAGTTTGAAATACCTATTACTGGCGGAAGTAAAATAAGTACTCCCATAGCAATTAAGTATCCAGACAACCAAAATACTTCTTTATTTTTATCTATTAAAAGATTGGAAAAGCCTTGATTAAGGCCAACGAAGTTAAATGCTGTTTTATAATTTTCTAACTTATCTCTCAGATTTTCTACAATAGCCAGTTTTCCGTTTATTTCATTATCCCATTTTTCTTTAAGATCATGTACTTTCTCTATTTGTGAATTGAAATTTTTAAATAACTCAATTTCAGGAGAAGACAAATATTCATTGACTATATGTGCAGGCATAATATAAGACGCATAAACTAGCTGACTTCTAGTATCTACATCATCATTTCCCACCATATCATTTTGTATGTTAGTTCTTGCCTCATTTAACCTTTGATTAGGCTCTTCCCCGTATTTAGATTTTAAATCATATTCACATAAAAAGCGGTAACAATGGGTATATATATCCCCCAAACTGCTCTCAGTAAAATTATTAGGGTTAAAATTTCCAAGCAAATTTATAAACTGGTCACCAATATATTCAATGTTAAATTGACACTTTCTATCCCAAGTCTTTGGGTTCCTAAGAATTTCGGATAAAATTTCTATAGATATTGATAACCTTTGTCCAATAATTGATTTCTTAATATTGGCTGCTCTGCCAAACTTTATAAAGTTTGCAATAGTAGTGACATTCATTTCCTTTTCAAAAAACATGCGATCTCCCTTTTTTTTAAATCATGATGATATGTTGCGTTGGAATTTAGATTCTACTTTATTTCCTGCGACCTTATCAGCTGCCGAGTGAGTGCTTGAAATAAACGAATAGCGCGAGGACTGTCTGAGTCCGACTTTAGTCGGGCGAGTTCCGCAGTGCCGTTTATTTCAAGTACGAATGAGGGAACCCAACGGGCAGTTGATCGGGAGCAAGTTTTTTGCTTACTTTTTTTGAAAAAAGTAAGTCGCATCAGCTTTCGAAGAAAGCGGCGAAACGCTTTTTATCCCCGGATTGCGCTAACGCTCCATCCAGGCTACGTAAATTTTCAACGCGGTACAGACCCCTTTAAATAATTCGACTATTTGAATTCTAGCCAAAGCATCTTTCCACCTGTTTCCTCTGCAAGTTTCTCATACTCCCAGCGGGTTGATGGACTAACGCGACCTAAAGGTAAGGTGAAAACAGGTGATTTAATTTCTTTATAGTAGATACGGTCATCTGATGGCTCATCACCTATCAAGATATAGGCACTCGGTACATCGGCATTTTGTTCTGCGCGTTTAAAGGCTGCGCCAATAGTTTCCTGACTACCGGTAAACGGTGCGCCATCAATTAAGGCATCGAGCATTGCTGACATAGGGCCAGTATAAGTATCACCGCGACCATCAGAAAACCAAGTGATAGCATCAAGGTCTTTACCAGAACGCAAAGCAATTACCCGTAATACGGGAATCAAAAAGGTTGCTGCACCATGCATGGAACCTGTGCCATCAATCACCATGTGGATTGTGCTGCCTGGTATTTCACGCAAGCCTTCTACAAACAACTCAAAGTCTTTACGGCCTTGGCCTTCACCTAAACCTGCGCCTTCTAATACAAGCTCAACCTGTGCGCCGGTACCCAAACCATTTTGTTCGCTAATATCACGTTGAAATACTTTTAGACGTTTTTTTACACGCTCTAATTCTTCTTGTGCTTCTGCAAGTTCGCCCCTTAAGCGTGGTACTTCGTGGGTATCTTGAATACGATAAGTAATGAGTATGATGACAAAGAGAAAGATAAACGCGGCCAGCATGAGCAATGATAAATCAGAAAAACTTTCATACATGCTACCGCCGCGACGCAGCCGTGCTCGTATGCTCATGATTAACCTTTGAGTCGCGGCAAAGGTAGGCGTCTAAACAAATGTCGCCAACGTAATCGCCAAGGGTTATTCATGGTATTAAGAAGATCAATTTCTGCTTTTAGCAAGTGGCAATAGTAATCCTGCATTCTTACTGCTTGATGTAAGCTGGTTTCGGTATCTTCTTCGTTCACCGGTTGACGAAGGATTTCAACTTCTTTCCTAAACGTTGCCAGTGAACTGGCTGATGCAGTAAACGCATGATCAAGACCTTCAACATTTTTTCTTAAGCGTTCTAACTCAGCCTCTAATGCGTGAATATCTCTATCTGCTGAAGGTTTTAAATCCGCACCAAAGTTAACAATGCACAAACGCATAATGATATCTTGTAAGCCATCGATACTATGCTCACTGATCAAAGCAAACACGCGAAGAATAACTCCACCTAAGGCTGCACCCAATAATGTGGTGTAAAAGGCGGTACCCATACCGGCCATAGAATCGCGCAAGCTGGCGATTAATAACTCCTGATCTGTTCCCAGCGCTTTTAGTGATCCCGTAAGTCCTGTCAATGTTAGGGTCAAACCCACTACAGTACCAATCAAACCCAGGGTAATCAGCAAATTACCTATAGTTTCAACAAAGTGGTTAACACGCCGATAGCCGCCCATTTCTACCAAGAGCAGCGCTTCAGGGTCTGGATTAGCATTAATGGAGATGGCGTATTTTATGTTTTTAAGAAAACGACCAAACATGCGTTTGTATTGAGAAAGTTCTAGGCCTTCTAACCCTCGTTTATCTACTTTCTCTTGAACTTTGTAGGCTTGATCCCATTCGATACATAGCGCGAGTACGGTAATCAGACTGATAAACACACCAAATACGAACAAGCCCATGATCAACCATGTGATGCGGCTTCCGTCTTCTTTTACAAAGTCGACAACGTCTGTGCCCTGATAAAGTTGGGCATAACCCACTATAGTAATGGTGAACCAACTGGTCCAAAATAATAGTGCTTTAAGTGATCGCTGGTCCAAGTTCGTTATCTGGCTTTGTTATATAAGTTATATTTTATTGACTCAAAGTCTACCAATAAGTTTAGGTAACTATGCCTTTGGCTTGCAGAAATTGCTTGGCTTCATGCGCCAATAGCGCCATTTCTAACTCCTTTTCCCAATCATAAGTGTCGAATTCCGCATTTTCGTCTTCGACGCTCAAATTAAAATAGTCGGTCGACGCGTAAATTCGGGTATGACGCACTTCCTCTACTGACGGTGTCAGGTCGGGCCATACCTCATGGAATAGATTTTCTGGCCGAGTAATCGACCATTCTTCAATTAACTTATAGTTGGCTGGTAAATCTTTGAACGCTTCTGGCACGCCGGTCTGATGAATACCCTGGTGGTCATGCTCAGTGTGGATATAGACAATAAGCTTCGGTTTTTTCGATAACATCAACGGCGTTAAATTTACGCCTGATGGCATCCAAAAACTCAGTGCCACATCTACTTCATCTGGCACTTCTGTTGCAACCGAAACGTGTTTAGCATCGTAGAAGGCTTCAATTTGATTAGGCTTATAGTGCTCGCCGCGATAACCCTGAACACACAAACCTTCTTGCGCTAACAAGCTAGTTAAAAAACCATTGCCACATTCAAAATCGACGACTTTTGCTGACACATCAATTTGTTTGATTAAGGCTGCAATGCGATGCATTTCCGCACGTATAGGATAAAATGGCGCTACGGTTTGGCGGTGCGTTTCTGGATTTCTGTCTGGGTTACTAAATACTAATGCGTGTAGTGGTAAATCCACAATACGATCAGAAAAATCGGCTTTTTCATCCCAGGCCGGGTGTAGTCTTTCCTGAAAACTAATAATGCGATTGAGCATGGCATCTGAGAAAGTTTCCATCTCTCTCAGCTTGTCAAAATTCATGGCTTACTTGCTCGCTTGATGATATGGAGCACTAAGCTCGTGCACAGATTCGATAAACGCACCAACGTTATCTGGATCAATTTTCGGGTGAATACCGTGACCAAGATTAAAGACATGACCAGGACCATCGCCATAGCTTGCTAGTACTGAGGCGACTTCTTCACGTATGCGCGCTGGATTACTATATAAAATACACGGATCCATATTACCTTGAAGCGCAACCTTATCTTGCACGCGCTGTCGTGCCTCAGATAAATCCATCGTCCAATCAACACCGATGGCATCACAACCACTATCAGCAATTTTACCTAACCAGTTTCCACCACCTTTGGTAAATAAAATAACAGGCACTTTACGACCATCGTGTTCACGAATAAGTCCATCGACGATACGTTGCATGTACTGCAATGAGAATTCTTGGTAATCGCGAGGTGTTAATGTGCCGCCCCAGGTATCAAATACTTGTACAGCTTGTGCGCCGGCTTTAATTTGCGCATTCAAATATTCTATAACTGAATCAGCCAATACTGCCAGGATCCGATGTAACATTTCGGGCTTATCAAACATCATGCCTTTGATATAGGCATATTCTTTACTTGAGCCACCTTCAACCATATAGGTGGCCAAAGTCCAGGGACTACCTGAAAAACCAATCAAGGGTATTTTACCGTCTAACTCTTTGCGTATTAATCGCACTGCGTCAACAACATAACGCAAACTTTCTTCCGGATCAGGCACGCCGAGTTTATCGATGTCTGCAGTAGTTCTTACCGGGCGTTCAAACTTTGGGCCTTCACCTTCAGCAAAATATAAACCTAAACCCATGGCATCTGGAATAGTTAAAATATCTGAAAACAAAATGGCTGCATCGAGAGGATAACGTCGAAGTGGTTGCATCGTCACTTCACAGGCTAAATCTGGTGTCGTACACAAATTCATAAAGCTACCCGCTTCTGCACGCGTAGCACGGTACTCTGGTAAGTAGCGACCTGCCTGGCGCATCATCCATACTGGCGTGGCATCGACTGGCTCGCGCAATAGTGCGCGTAGAAATCGATCATTATGTAACTGACTCAAAATACTGTCCTTTCAGTAAGAACTTACTGATTGTTAAACCTTTAGATAGTTAAGAATGCCCTTAGCGGCTTCGCGACCTTCAAATACGGCTGTCACTACCAGATCAGCACCGCGCACCATATCACCGCCGGCAAATACTTTTTCATTGGTGGTTTGATAAGGATGTTGTGATTGATTAACCACCACTCTACCGCGATCATCGGTATTAATACCCAATGTTTCAAACCAATCAGACGGGTTGGGGCGAAAACCAAAGGCAATAACAACACGATCAGCTGGAATGACCTCTTCACTGCCTGGTACAGGTTGTGGTGACCGTCTACCGCGATTATCAGGCTCACCTAACTCGGTAGTAATAACTTTAACGCCTGTGACTTGACCGTTTTTGCCAACCACTTCTACTGGCTGGCGGTTCCAATAAAACTGTACGCCTTCTTCCTTAGCATTAGCCACTTCGCGCTTTGAGCCAGGCATATTTTCTTCATCACGTCGATACGCACATATCACGCTTTCTGCACCTTGCCGAATCGCAGTACGATTACAATCCATAGCGGTATCACCACCACCTAGCACCACGACGCGCTGACCTTTCACATTAATAAAGTCGTCGGTATTTGCTAACGTGCCTTCTTGATTGCGTGTATTAGAAATAAGATACGGTAAAGCTTCAGTAACGCTTGCTAAATCTTCGCCTGGGAAGCCACCTTTCATCGCATTATAAGTCCCCATGCCTAAAAACACGGCATCAAAATCAGCTAATAGATCATCAAAAACGACATCGGTGCCAACATCAGTATTCAAACGAAATTCGACACCCATCTCTTCTAAAATACGGCGGCGTGTTTTGACCACGTCTTTCTCAAGCTTAAATGGTGGAATACCGAACATCAGCAAGCCACCAATTTCTTCGTAACGATCAAACACAATAGGTTTAACGCCGTTACGCGCTAAAATATCAGCACAGCCAAGGCCAGCAGGACCCGCACCAATGATAGCGACACGCTTATCGGTAACAACGACGCCAGACATATCCGGCTTCCAACCTTGTTTTAAGGCTTCATCAGTAATATATTTTTCGACAGAACCAATAGTCACCGCGCCAAAGCCATCGTTTAAAGTGCATGCGCCCTCGCATAAACGATCTTGCGGACAAACTCGGCCACAAATTTCAGGCAAAGAATTAGTTTTGTGCGACATTTCCGCCGCTTCAAATAGATTGCCTTCAGAAACCAACTTTAACCAGTTAGGAATAAAATTATGAACTGGGCATTTCCACTCGCAATAAGGGTTACCACAGCCTAAACAACGTGCTGATTGCTGTGCCGCATCATCTTTATCAAACTGACCATAAATTTCTTTGAATTCGTGAACACGAATTTCAACATTGGTCTTTTTTGGATCTTGCCGCGGCAAATTTAAAAACTTAAATACATCACTCATGATTTAAAACTCAAACTACTTGCGCTAAGCCGCATCACGCAACGAGTGCAACAAGGTTTCTATATTAGATGCCTTAGGCTTAACCAACCAAAAGCGGCCAAGCATGGAAGCAAAATTATCGAGAATATGTTGGCCATGCTTGCTATGTGTTTCATCAACAAATTCACGAACCTTGTCATTCAAATATTTATGATAAGATTCCATGCTCTCTGATGTAATGCGATGAATATCGATTAACTCATGGTTATAACGATCAACAAAACTATTATTTTCATCTAACACAAAAGCAAAACCACCTGTCATACCAGCACCGAAATTAAGGCCAGTTTGGCCAAGCACAACAACGACACCGCCGGTCATGTACTCACACCCATGGTCACCTACACCTTCTATAACAGCGTGAGAACCCGAGTTACGTACAGCAAAACGTTCGCCTGCTAATCCGGCAGCATATAAACGACCGCCGGTCGCACCATATAAACAGGTATTACCCATGATAGTCGACTCAGCGCTGTTAAAAGCGCTTTCTTTAGGTGGCCTAATCACTATTTTACCGCCGGCCATACCTTTACCAACGTAGTCATTTGCATCGCCATCAAGGTTCAAATGCAACCCGCCCGCATTCCAGACACCAAAACTTTGGCCAGCTGAGCCACTAAAATTCAGGGTGATCGGTTTACCTGACATGCCTTGGTTACCGTGACGCATGGCGATTTCGCCTGACACGCGAGCACCAATTGAGCGGTTTCTATTACAAATGGAATAGCTGAACTCACCACCTGAAGACGCTTCAATAGCAGGCAGTACATCAGCAACTATTTTTTCTGCAAACTCACCTTTATCAAAAGGCTCGTTATGCGGTTGTCGGCAAAATTGTGGTTTATCCTTTGCAACACCGGCATTAGACGTAATTTGCGATAAATCCAAACGTGATTGGCGTTCAGTTTGGCCATCTATCACGTCAAGCAAATCGACACGGCCAATCAAATCTTCAAGTTTGGTGATACCAAGCTTGGCCATCCACTCACGAGTCTCTTCGGCCAAGAAACGGAAATAGTGCATCACCATTTCTGGCATACCAATAAAATGCTTATCGCGTAGTGTATCGTTTTGCGTCGCCACACCTGTGGCACAGTTATTAAGGTGACAGATGCGTAGATACTTACAACCTAGTGCAACCATAGGTCCAGTACCAAAGCCGAAGCTTTCGGCACCGAGTATCGCAGCCTTGATGACATCAAGACCGGTTTTCAAACCACCATCGGTTTGCAAACGGACACGATCACGTAAATTATTGGCACGTAAGGTTTGATGCGTTTCTGTTAAACCCAATTCCCAAGGAGAACCTGCATATTTAACCGATGTCAGTGGGCTTGCGCCTGTACCGCCATCATGACCCGCAATGGTGATTAAATCTGCATAAGCTTTAGCGACACCTGCTGCAATAGTACCGACACCTGCCTCTGAAACCAGTTTCACTGAAACAAGCGCTTTAGGATTGACTTGTTTTAAGTCAAAGATCAGTTGCGCCAAGTCCTCAATAGAGTAAATATCATGATGTGGCGGCGGTGATATTAACGATACGCCAGGCATCGAGTAACGCAGGGTCGCAATCATTTGATTGACCTTACCACCAGGTAACTGACCACCTTCGCCAGGCTTAGCGCCTTGTGCCACCTTTATTTGTAAGACTTCAGCATTAACCAAGTAATGCGGAGTCACACCAAATCGGCCAGAGGCGATTTGCTTAATCTTTGACATACGCTCCGTGCCGTAACGATCAACTGCTTCGCCACCTTCACCCGAGTTAGAGCGGCCACCTAAACGATTCATTGCGATAGCCAAGGCTTCGTGCGCGTCAGGAGATAAGGCACCCAATGACATACCCGCACTATCGAAGCGTGGCAAGATGTTTTCGATGGGCTCAACGTCTTCTATCTCTACTTCATCGCCATCGGCTCTAACGCTTAATAAGTCACGTAACGCCGCCACGTCACGATTGTTTACCAGCTCAGCATATTCTTTATATTTATCATAACTACCTTGCTGCACTGCGGCTTGCAAAGTGGCAATGACATCTGGGTTATAAGCATGATACTCCCCACCGTGAATGTATTTAAGTAATCCACCCTGCTCTGGCAAATTACGAGGATTCCACGCATAGTTAGCTAAGCATTCTTGATCTGTCTCAAGATCGATAAAACTCGATCCTTCGATACGACTTACCGAACCAGTGAAACAAAGATCAACAACCTCTTTACTCAGACCGACCACTTCAAATAATTGCGCGCCACGATAACTGGCAATGGTCGAAATGCCCATTTTTGAAGTAATTTTATAAAGACCTTTATTAATGCCTTTACGATAACTGGCATGTAATTCTGCGGCAGTGCGATTTTTAATTTCGCCGTTGCGAATCATTCCAGCCAATGATTGGTAAGCTAAGTATGGGTAGACTGCAGTAGCACCATAACCTAATAGCACCGCGCACTGATGCGAATCTCGTACCGTACCAGTTTCAACTACGATATTGGCATCACAACGCACGCCTTCTTTAATAAACCGATGATGCACAGCGCCTGTCGCCAGCAAGGCATGGACTAATAAATGGCCTTTAATAATATTTTTATCACTGAGCACGATGACAATAGCACCATCATTTACCGCCGCCACAGCTTTATCACAAATATCGACGATGGCTGATTGCAGATCAGTGTGCTCTGGATCGTAGTTTAAGTCGATAACACAGTTTTTATAGTCATTGCTCTCTTGTGCTAATAAGAGACGGAATTTGCTATCACTCAATATTGGTGAATCAACTACAAGACGTTTGGCATGCGCATCAGTTTCTTCAAACAAATTATGCTCTCGACCAAAACAGGTTTCGAGCGACATAACAATGTTTTCACGCAGCGGATCGATAGGTGGATTCGTCACTTGTGCGAACTGCTGACGGAAATAATCGTAAAGTGATCTCACCCGACTTGATAACACCGCAATAGGCGTATCATCACCCATTGAGCCGACAGCTTCTTGCCCAGCTTCAGCAAGCACACGCAAAATTTGATCACGCTCTTCAAATGAAATTTGGAATAATTTTTCGTAGACAACTAAATCTTCTGCAGGCAACAGATCCGCTGTTGAAGCATCTTCTAGATCAGAAACCAGATGGCGAATATTATTATCTAGCCATTGGCGATAAGGCTGGCGTTGCTTGAGCTGATTATCAATATCATCAGGCAACAACAACTCACCTGTTTCAGTATCCGCAGCAATCATTTGGCCAGGTTTCAAACGACCTTTGGCGACAACATCACCAGGCGCATAATCGTAAACGCCTATCTCTGACGCCAAAGTAATATGGCGGTCTTTAGTGATGACATAACGCGCAGGTCGCAAGCCATTACGATCCAATACGCAGGCAGCGTAACGACCATCTGTCATTACAATACCTGCTGGCCCATCCCAAGGCTCCATATGCATGGAATGGTATTCATAAAACGCTCGCAGATCGTCATCCATAGTATCAACGTTTTGCCAGGCTGATGGCACCAGCAAACGCATGGCGCGGAAAATATCCATGCCGCCTGCGATCAGTAGTTCAACCATATTGTCCAGGCTGCTTGAGTCGGAACCGCTTGTTGAGACTAAAGGCCTAATTGATTCCAACTCCGGGATTAAATCTGTTTCAAATTTATGGCCGCGCGCTAATGACCAATTGCGATTACCTTGAACCGTATTGATCTCACCGTTATGCGCGAGAAATCTAAATGGTTGCGCCAAACGCCACTCCGGCCAGGTGTTGGTTGAAAAGCGCTGATGGAACACGCATAAAGAGGAAGCCATACGCTCATCGCTAAGATCAAGATAGAACTGAGCGAGATATGCCGGCATAACCAAACCTTTATATGACAAAACTTTGCTTGAAAGGCTGGGTATATAAAAGGTGCTATCGTTTGGTGATAACAATAATTCACTTCGGCGACGTGCTACATAAAGCTTGCGCTCGAATTCTTCTGCCAACATATTGGCAGGTGCATTGACCAGTACCTGTTCTATAACCGGTAGACTCTTTAACGCTTCGTCACCGCAAGCGCTTGGGTCCGTTGGTACTGCTCTCCAAGCCACTACTTTCAGGCCACGGCTGGTTAATTGTTCGGTAACAGTGTCTCTTGCTGTTCTGCGCAGTGCATCATCCTGACTAAGAAACACCATACCGACGCCATAAAGGGGCGCAAGCTCTATCGACAGGTCTGCAGCAATGGATGTAATGAAATCGCGTGGCATTTTCATTAATAAGCCGCAACCATCGCCGGTTTTACCGTCGGCAGCCACCGCGCCGCGGTGCGTCAAACAGGCAAGCGAGCTGATAGCGGTATCGACCAACCAATGGCTGGCTTCATTATCCATCTGCGCTATGAGGCCAAAGCCACAAGCGTCTTTCTCAAATTCAGACCGATATAGGCCGTTTGGGGCGCGAAGTTCTTGACCCAAAATAATGCTCCCGCGTCGTGAGCTTAAGACCGGAATTAGATCTCAAGCCAAATATGTTCAGGCAAAAGGGCAAGAATTATAGCTGAGCGGGGGTATAGCGTTCAAACAACTGTGAGCATATAAAAATATTTGAAAAATAATCTATATATATCAGTTACTTATAAATAGAACGTATTATTTCATTTATCGCCATAATCAGAGAAAGCGAGCGCTCAACGTGTCGCTTTAATAGCATTTTGGATACCGCCAAAGCTGCGCACCCAAGGTTTGACTCCTCTTAGAGAACTGGGCAACTGAACCGAATTTGCTTCGGCCCGGCTAGCGTAAGAGCCATAAGTCACTGCGTACCAGGGATTGCCATCGCGTCGACTGAAAAAATAGGCGCTACTCTGAGCAATATCTCGGTCTTCTATAAACTTTATGATGCCTGGTTCGTTATTCGCCGCCGTCAGCTGCAGTGTAAAGTGATCAGGGTTTTGCTCTAATAGCCACTGTTCTCGCTTTATACCATTAGTATCACTAGAGCTGGGAGCCGCGTCACTTGCTTCAACAATGTTTTGCGTTGCTTGGTCGGGTTGACTGGCCTCTTCTGAGCTGGCTACTGCTGCAACCTCTTCAGCTGATGCGACTACTGACTCATTCTCGGCCGTAACAACCTCGCCAGTAGCTGGCGGATTCGGCGCTTGCGCTACGACTTCTTCTAAAATTTCATCTTGGGTCGGCTCAGCACTACCATTCACTGTATTTTGGGCGGGGTTTTGCACCGGTTCCTCTGCAGAAGTCACGTCAACTTGTTCCGGCTCCGGTGCCAATTCCGTCACAGCTTCTTCAACAGTATCAATCGATGCTGCCACACTCTGCTCAACTTCTACTGGAGTAGTAGCCTCAGTTTCCTGAACCGGGTCTTGGACTACTTTTGGCAACGAGGAATTAACAATTTCATTATTACTCGCTTCAACAATAACATCCGCAGGTGGAGCTTCCTCAATAACCGGTTCATCAGTAGCAGCTGGGGGTTGCTCGGCAGTAGAATTGATTAATTCATTCACTCTTGCTCGGTCGGGTTCATTCGCCGCTACATTTTGCTCAACCGATTCTTCAGCAGACTCAGTCAAATCAACTTCAAGCGGAACAGAAACCTGATTTGTCTCACCGCTACCGCCAAGCCTCAACAATCCCATCACTGATAGAGCAACACCTAAAGCAATCGCCCCAAAAATCATAGGTTTTGAACTTAAGAATGAAAAATAACTCGTAAACTTTTTCTTTTCTGAATCTAATTCTAGCAGAGGTAATTCAAACGAGTTGCTACTTGTTTTTTCCGAAGGTGAAGTGTCCTTCGGACTTTCTAACCGTTCTTTTATACCCTCAATAATAGGACCAGGCTGACCTTCTGCCAGACGAATAATTTTTTTAGCCTCTGAATCTTCTATAACATTTTGCTTATCTGGGAAAACATGTTTGACAAAATTATTAATAAACTCTATCCCATGAGATTCAGAAAGAGCAGGGATATCTAAGCGATGTGCAACTCTCTCTTGCAAACGGCTTAATTCTGGCAAAGTTAATGCTTCTTCTAACTGAGCAGTACCTGCCAAGACTATATGAACAGGTTTTCCATAATTATCGCCAGCAGCCAGCATTTTATCTAACAGCTGCATAGAAGCAAAAGTCAATTTTTCTGCATCATCAATGATAATGACGATAGGCTTACTCAGCCGTCTTAATCTCGGAATATGATTAATTAGGTGTTCTACGCGGTCTTCATGTCCGTCACCAGCGCTACCAAAAATATCAGCTAATCTATTTGAAAGGCTTGTTTCTTGTGCTAAAGCTGCGCCTTGTAATTGGTGAATTTGCCAATCATCGCCCATTCTCTGTGAGAATTTTTGTAATAATGTTGTTTTTCCACTGCCACTAACACTTGTTAGAATTAGTAAATCAGCATAGTGAATGAGATGCAGCAGCAAATTAAGGCGCTGCTCCCTAGCAGGCTCTGAATAATACTCTGCATCCCCTGGAAAGCCATTACCCGAGTTTTCGGGTTTCTGTGCCGCCATGGATAATTCTACTTGATCATCTTCTAATTCCATTTCAAACTAGCGTGTTAAGATTAGGTAAGCTCACGTGGATCAAAAATACGCGCATATTCTTTGATTGCATAACGATCGGTCATTCCAGCTATATAATCGGCGACGAGTCTTGCTATGTTATCCGGACCTTGGTTATTTGGACTTAACTTAGCACCATACGCAGAATCAGGCATTAAGTGCGGGTCATTAACAAAAGCATGATACAAACCAGAAATAATCTTACCAGCCTTAGCACTCATGCGTCTAACACGATAATGGCGGTAGAGCTTTTCCCGCAAAAAGCGCTTTAAATCAAGATTCAGTGCAGCCATGTTTTCACTGAATGCGATCAAACTATGAGTGTGATGACGAACCCCATCAATGCTATCTAAATCGGCCTCATCTAAATTTGCTTGACTGGTTCTGATCAGATCATTGACCTGCTCATTAATCATACGCCTGATAACTTCGTGAACTATTCGCCGTCGAGACAGTTTTTCATAAGCTCGCATAACTGCTTCGTAATGCTCTGCAAAAACAGGTAGTTCACATAGTTGCTCTATGCTGATCATGCCAGCCCGCAAGCCATCGTCGATATCATGATTGTTATAGGCAATTTGGTCTGCGAGATTAGCAAGTTGTGCTTCCAGATTTGGTTGAGTTCTCTCGATGAAACGCAGTCCGATGTCTCCTAGCGACTTCGCTCTTTCTTTATTGCAATGCTTTAATATTCCTTCTCGTGATTCGAACGTCAGATTGAGCCCATCGAAATCAGCGTAGCGCTGCTCTAGTGTTGTCACCACACGCAACGATTGATAATTATGCTCGAATCCTCCGTTTTCACGCATGCATTCATTCAATGCATCCTGGCCTGCGTGTCCGAACGGGGTATGACCAAGATCATGCGCCAAGGCAATAGCCTCGGTTAAGTCTTCGTTCAAACGTAGCGCTCGCGCGATTGAACGGGCAATTTGAGCGACTTCGATGCTATGTGTCAAACGAGTACGAAACATATCGCCTTCGTGATTGACGAAAACCTGGGTTTTGTACTCTAAGCGCCGAAAAGCACCACAGTGGATTATTCTATCTCTATCTCTTTGAAACTCAGACCGCGATGAAGGTATGGATTCTCTATGCTCTCTACCCTGAGATTTTTGTGACATCGCTGCGTAGGGTGCAAGAAATGTAGATTCATCTAACACTGACTATTGTCCCAAACCTAATCTGCGCAAGCGTGATGAAGATATTGTTCTAAGTGTTTTTTATCAAAATCAGAAGTTGTTACTGCCTCACCTAGCTGTTTAAGTAAAACCAGCCTTAACTTTCCATTCTCAACTTTTTTATCTACTGCCATTAACTCCATGAATAATTCCGCCGTCATACCCTCTGGTGGCGACACGGGAAGTTTTGCTTTCGAAATCAGGGTAATGATTCGTTCTAAGTCCTCATTAGATAACCATCCTGAGAGCATTGAAAAATGTGCTGCCATGGCCATACCTGCACCTACGGCTTCGCCATGCAACCAAACTCCATAACCACTCGCATTTTCAATAGCATGACCAAATGTATGGCCGAGATTGAGCAAAGCTCTAACTCCTTTTTCATTTTCATCTTGCTCAACAATTTCAGCTTTATTTCTACAAGACTGTTCAATTGCATAAGCTAACGCTGCCTGATCTCGAGACAGTAAATCTTCAATATTATTTTCTAACCAATTAAAGAATATTTCATCACAGATAATGCCATATTTTATAACTTCAGCTAAGCCAGCACTCAATTCCCTATCTGTCAAGGTATTTAGCGTAGCTGTATCGGCAATAACACACTGTGGTTGATAAAATGCCCCTATCATGTTTTTACCTAACTTATGATTGACTGCTGTTTTACCACCGACAGAGGAATCTACTTGCGAAAGCAAAGTAGTAGGAACTTGAATATAATTTACACCACGTTGATAACATGCTGCGGCAAAACCTGCCATATCGCCAATAACACCGCCACCTAATGCGATGATAGTTAATTGTCGATTGAGCTTGTTTTTCAGTGCTGAGTCAAATATTTCATTCAACACTTCGAGAGACTTGTATTGCTCGCCATCTTTTAAAATGACATCATTGTATCTGTAATCATTAAGACTCGTTTGCAACTTCTCAAGATACAAGGGCGCAACTGTTTCGTTAGTAACCACTAGTACTTGTTGGCTATGGATGTACGGTTGCAACAAGTCAGCTTTGCCCAAGAGACCGGTGCCAATAAAAATAGGATAGGTGCGATCACCTAAATCGACTGTCAGGGTTTTCATGACTAGGCTTGTGTTAGAAAAACAGAAGTATTATTTGGCTATTATACGCGGCTTAATACACCCCTGCCTAGCCAGCCCGAGCATTCACTTTTGTCACTAAATATTTTGCAAGCCGGATCTAATCTGCTTTACCGCATAGTTAACGGTACAGTCATCCGTTTCAATAATCATATCTGCAATTTCACGATATAAGGGATCTCGTTCTTTTTGGATAGACTCAAGAATTTCTCGTGGGTTATCGTGATTTAAAAGCGGTCTACTTTTGTCTTTCGTGGTTCGCTTAACTAGACGATCCAAAGAGGCGTAAATGTATACAACGACACCACGCTGAGCGAGGTGTTGGCGATTTTGCTTATTAAGCACGCTGCCGCCACCTGTAGCGAGAACAAGGCTGTCACGCTGTGTCAGCTCATCGATTACCGAATCCTCACGCTTTCTAAAACCAGACTCGCCTTCAATATCAAATATCCAGGAAATTTCTGCGCCAGTTCGCGCAACAATTTCAGCATCAGTATCGTAAAAGTCTAATTTACAGGCTTTTGCTAGCTGGCGGCCGATGGTCGTTTTGCCTGAGCCCATAGGGCCAATAAGGAAAATGCGTTGCGATTTTGGTTTTTGTGACATAAGGCCAGACTGTTTTCAGCCCGTCAGTATAACGCACAGCATCCCGCAGTGTCGCGGCCACTGCAACACTGCGGGAAACGTTTAATAACTTATGGAAGGTTTATGCCGTCTTTTAAGATCTTAGGCGTGATAAATATCAGCAATTCTTCTCGGTCGTCTTGACGAATATCGCGTCTGAACAAACGACCAACGATAGGGATATCGCCGAAAAATGGCACTTTGTCACGACCGACTGTAGTTTCTTCCTGGAATACACCACCCAAAACGATGGTTTCTCCGTCATCCACTAATACTTGTGTTTCTACTTCGTTAGTATCAATACTTGGCACACCAAAGAATATCTGGCCAACACTGTCATTCTTCACATTCAAATCCATAATCACCCTATCATCAGGCGTGATTTGCGGAGTAACTCTCAGGCTAAGTACGGCGTCTTTGAAGGAGATAGACGTCGCACCACTGGATGTCGCTTCCTGGAATGGGATCTCAGTACCTTGTTCTATGACAGCTTCTTGCTGATTCGCCGTCACCACTTTTGGCGTGGAGATGACTTCACCACGGTTCTCAGCCTGCATAGCCGTCAGTTCAAGATCCAAAAGCGCACCAAAGGGCAATCGGGTAAGACTGAAACCAATTGAACCAAATGAATTCGCTACACCGAGGTTAGAATTTAAAGTGTCACCAATAATGATGGCACCCGTGTCATTATCAGTACTAAAGGTATCACTCGCGTTACCTCTATCGGATTGACCGCCGGTAATCAATGCACCGCCATTACCGTCTACAATACTTCCAAACGCATCAGCGGTAATACCAAACCGAGCGCCTAATTCCTTACTGAAGTCATCATTCGCAACGACGATACGTGACTCAATTAAAACCTGCCTAATCGGTATATCAAGACTTAGCAGTAATTTACGCACATTTTCAAGCTTATCCGCCGTGTCGTTGACCAAAAGATTATTGGTCCGCTCATCTACCGATACTGTGCCTCGCTCAGAAAGTATTGAAGCACCTTCACCTGTCATCAAGGCGGCGATATCAGCAGCTTTAGCATAGTTAATTTGAATCAACTCAGAGCGCAGTGGTGCCAGTTCGGCAATTTGCTGCTGTGATTCAAGCTCTTGCTGCTCGCGCGCTAAAATCTCATCGGCTGGCCCAACCAGAATAACGTTACCAGACTGGCGCTTATCGAGACCTTTAGTCTTCAAAATAATATCTAAAGCTTGATCCCAAGGTACATTACGCAAGCGCAAGGTAATGCTGCCATCTACTGTGTCACTGGCTACCATATTGAGATCGGTAAAATCAGCAATAAGCTGTAATACCGCACGCACAGGAACATCCTGGAAATTCAGTGATAGTCGCTTACCGGTATAACCAAAACGCTCGCGTTGTAGCTCTTCTTTCTTCGCTTGCGAAGAAACCTCGGAAACCTGAACAGAAAATACATTGTCAGACTGATAAGCGATATGCTCATAAAATCCTTTGGCAGCAATAACCATACGTACGTTATTACCAACAGTAGTAGTATCGATAGTCTGAACAGGCGTGGCAAAATCAACCACATCGAGTCGCTGGGCCAAACGTTGCGGCAAAGCGACGTCAATAAAATCAACGATAATTTTCCCACCTTGCTCGCGGACATCAAAAGTTGTCGATGGGTCAGACACTTCTACAACAACAATACCTTCGCCAGATGCACCACGACGAAAATCCACATTCGTTACTTCATCCGCGCCTGAGCTTCTAAAACTTGAAGTATTACTGGTAGCTAGGGCACTGCTATCCCCACGACCAGCCAAAGTCACAACCACTTCGTTACCTTGTACTTCGAGATCGTAGGCAACCATTTCGACCAAATTGAGAACAACGCGGGTGCGTCCACCTGCTTCTACCGTAGTGATACTCCTGGCCACACCAACATTGACTGGTAATGATTTAGACTGAAGCGCACTCGCTGTATCAACCAAATCTATAGCAATTCTTGCGGGATTATCTATAGTGAAACTTAGCGGCTGTGGCATCGTGCCGGAAGTCGTTAGCTTAATCTGTACACGATCACCTGATAGTGATGAGAATGAGACATCTTCGAGTTCACGATCAGCAGCAAAAGTAGCTGTTACTGTAAAAGACAAGATCGCGCATAACAGAACTGTTGTGATACGTCCTAACTTATTATTGATATTCATAGCAGCCCTAAATTTTTTCACTATATTCATTGTATTGCGCCCTCAAAAATCTAAGGCCCCTCAGACAGAGCCAAGCTTGCTTCACGCACCTGCCAATCACCTAAGCCATCTACCACTAACTCGCGTAAACTCACCTGATTTTCCCGTACTTCGACAATTTTGCCGAAATTCTGCCCCAGATAATTACCTGATTTAACGCGATGCACAATATTGTCTGGGTCACTTACAATTGCCCATTTTTCATTGTCTAAATCTAGGGTTCCTAACATATTTAGGGAATCTAAGGGATATTGCTCTAGTAACTCTTTGCGACGATCAAAATCAGGACTAATACCCTTAGGCCTGACAACCTGCTCAATGACACCTTCTTCATTGATAATAGGCTCAGGTGCACGTTCGGTAACCCAACCGGCAAATGGATCTTTTTCTAAAGCTGCCGCATAAGCGAATGTTTCAAATGGCTTAAACTCTGGTAGTGGCTCAATACGCCCTTTTTGCTGACCCTTAACGTCTGAGACATAGGCTTGTAAATCACTGGTATCGCCACTGCCTCCGCAACCAGTAAGTACTAATGTTAATACCATTAAGGTAATACTTTTTATCATTAGAGTGATTTTAAATCGATGAATCTTTATCATGGCGACACCTCTGCCTCATCATCGATATAACGGTATGTCTTCGCAGTCACTTCCATTGTCAACGTCTCAGTCTCGTCACCACGACCACTTTTTATTGAAAAATTATCGAGTGTGACAATTCTTGGCAAAGCAGCCACATCGCTGACAAATTGACCAAACTGATGATAAGAACCTGTCACCTGAATTTTGATGGGCAATTCCTCGTAAAACTCGATAGGAACTTCACCAGATGGCTTGAACAGTTCGAAGGTCAGACCACTGGCTATGCCAGCTTGCGAGATATCAACTAATAATTCTGCAACCTCAGTCTTACTTGGCAGCTGCCTCAACATCGCGCCAAATGACTCTTCCATTTCAAGCTTTTGTGCCCGATACGCGCCTAAATTAGCCGCCTTGTTCTGCTTTTGTTCAAAAGTTTGCTTTAGCTGAATTTCCTGAGCCTCAACTCGCTCAAGTTCAGTCATTTGATGCTGAGTATGAAACCAGTAACCCGCTCCCAGTACAGCCGCTGCTACGACAATAACGGCAAGCACTTTGGCAATAACCGGCCAACCGGAAACATCACTAAAATCCAGATTCGCTAGATCAGAAAAGTCAGCAGCCATTAAGCACCTTCCTCATCTGTTTTTAGCAGTTGAACCTGAGATGCGCGTAAGCGAAAGCTACGCCCTGTCTCATCGCTATTCGAGGTATTTTCGATGACATCCAGTTTAGGTGAATGCAGCCAGTCTGAATTATCAACATTACGCATGAGAGAAGACACGCGTGAATTTGATTGCGCAAAACCCTGCATAAGTAATTGCTGGCCAGATTGCTCAATACTGCTGAGATAGGCTCCATCGGGTAATAATCGCGGTAAATCATCGAATAAACGGACAATCTGAGGACGGCGACTTTGTAACTCCTGAATCACATTCATACGTGCCAGAAGTTTTTCTTTTTGTTGTTCTAAGTCGCTGATTTCAGCAATTTCTTCTTCAACTAGTTTTATCTGTTGCTCAAGAAAACTATTTCGCGCACTCTGCGCATCAATCCGCCCCACCAGATTAAAGTGAACCAGCGCAATAACCCCAACCATCAAGAGTACAGCACCTGCCATTACAGATGTGAACTGGCGACGTTGCTCCGCTCGCCGCATTTCTCGCCACGGCAATAGATTGATTTTAGTCACTAATCAAACCTCCGTAACGCTAAACCACAGGCTACCATTAGAGAAGGTGCATCAAGACTAATATTATGCGGCTTAATTCGTGAAGCCAAGGCCATATTAGAAAATGGGTTTGCCGTCGAAGTACTAATTCCAACCTTTAGCTCAATCAGCTCATCGACTCCAGGGATAGATGCACAACCACCCACCAACAATATATGGTCAACACTGTTGTACTGGCTTGAGGAAAAGAAAAACTGTAGCGCGCGGCTCACTTGCTGCGCCATAGCATCTTTGAAAGGCTCTAGCACCTCGGGCACATAGTTATCTGGCAATCCACCTTGTTTCTTAGCTAAGCCTGCCTCTTCATAAGACAAGCCATAACGACGCTGGATTTCCTCTGTTAGCTGCTTACCACCAAAAACGTGCTCACGTGTATAAATCATCCTAAGATCATGAATGACATTAAGTGTTGTCATTGTTGATCCAACATCGATAATAGCAATTGTTTTGTCTTCTGCATTGTTGGGAAGCTGGTGAGTAACGAGGCTCATCGCACTTTCCATCGCATATGCTTCAACATCGACGATTTTGGCGTTTAGTCCAGCAACCTCTAAGGCAGAAACTCGCACGTCGACATTTTCTCTTCGTGAAGCAGTGAGCAAAATATCCACCGTGTCATCTCGATGAGGTTCGCCAACCACCTCAAAATCCAGATTAACTTCTTCTCTAGGGTATGGGATATGTTGGTCAGCTTCTAGCTCAATTTGAGTCTCAATATCGTCATCTGACATGCCAGCTGACATACTGATGATTTTTGTGATCACTGCAGAGCCAGCAACCGCGACGGCAGCATTTTTAGTTTTAGTACCAGCTCGCTTGGCAACACGGCCAATGACTTTACCCACAGCCTCGACATCGACAATATTCTTTTCCGCCACAGCTTCCTGAGGTAATGGGGCAACACCATAAGACTCGACTCGATAGCGGTTACCCGCTTGAGATAATTCGAGCAACTTAACGGCTGTTGAGCTAATATCTAACCCAATCAGTGCATTTGTTTTTCGTCTAAAAATAGGCAATGTTGGCCCTTCAATTAATGATCAAAACAGTTCAGAATCCTAACACCCCACAAAGCACAACTATAGTGCAACATGCGTGTCAGGTAAAACACTATTCCCCTAACATTATCGGAAAATTTATACTATTCCTTAAAATTCCTCTATGAATCACGTCACAGTTAGACAGCAACCTCTCTGAATAATGTTCAAACTACTCAAATACAGCGTTTTTAGCCTTATTGTTGTTTCTGTCCTAGGTGCATCCTTAGCGGCAGCGATTTACTACTATTTAGCGCCACAGCTTCCTGATCCCGAAACCTTGCACGATATCGAATTACAAGTACCAATGCGCGTCTTTTCAAGCGAAGGTTTACTTATTTCGGAGTTCGGCGAAACCAAGCGGACTCCTGCTCGCTATGAAGAAATTCCTGACGCCATGATCAAAGCATTTATCGCTGCCGAAGATGATCAGTTCTTTCACCATAATGGCGTCGATATTAAAGGCTTACTCCGCGCTGCTATTGGTCTCATTACAACAGGTGAAAAACGCCAGGGAGGGAGTACGATTACTATGCAGTTGGCGAGGAATTTTTTTCTTAGTAATGAAAAAACCTATCTACGCAAGCTAAATGAGATTCTTTTAGCCCTCAAGATTGAACGCGAACTCAGTAAGGAAGAAATTATCACTCTGTATTTGAATAAGATATTCCTCGGCCAGCGCGCCTATGGCGTTGCCGCGGCCGCACAAGTCTATTACGGCGCAAAACTTGACGAACTGAGCCTTGCTCAAATCGCGATGATAGCCGGCTTACCAAAAGCACCATCAACAACTAACCCCATTAGCAACCCCAATCGCGCAAAGATAAGGCGTGATTATGTTCTTAACCGTATGCTGACATTAGGCTATATATCAGAACAATCGTATGCCGTTGCAAAATCAAACGAAATTAGCGCTACGGTGCACACTGCACGTACCGAGCTCGACGCGGGCTACGTTGCGGAAATGGTTCGACAAGAAATGCGCGAACGCTATGGTAACGATATCTATGTCAAAGGCTATAAAGTCTACACAACGATTAGCGCCGAACTACAGTTAGCTGCCCAAACAGCACTTCGCCAAGGTCTCATTGACTATGATAAGCGCCATGGCTATCGCGGCCCAGAGGGTAATAGCCCGCTTGAACAGCTAGACGAGGGCTTAGAATCTACTGTTATAGGTGGTTTACTTCCCGCTGTTGTGACAAACATTGACGAAAAAAGCTTTACCGCCTCATTGAAAGACAACACAGCCATTGTGGTTGAATGGCCAGAAATTGAATGGGCGAAAAAATATATTGATGAGAGGCAAACTGGACCCGACTTACAAGCTGTTAGCGATATTCTTCAGATAGGCGACATTATTCGTGTTAGTAAAACCAGTGAAGACAAGTGGACGCTTTCTCAAGTACCGAATGCACAGGGAGCTTTAGTTGCACCTGAGCCAGAAACTGGCGCAATACGCGCTTTGGTTGGTGGCTTTGATTTTGATCACAGCAAGTTTAACCGCGCTACTCAAGCTGAGCGACAAACAGGTTCGAGCTTTAAGCCATTTATATACTCCGCTGCCTTGGAAAAAGGCTTTACAGCTGCCTCGTTGATTAACGACGCACCTGTTGTATTTGAAGATGATAAACTGGAAGATTCGTGGCGACCTGAAAACTATAGCGGAAAGTTTTACGGACCCACCCGTCTGCGCGTAGCACTTCGCAACTCTCGAAATCTTGTCTCAATCCGCTTATTACGCAGTATTGGCATCAACTACGCTATCAATCATGCCAGTCGTTTTGGCTTTGACAAGAGCCTGCTGCCGAGAGACCTTTCTCTTTCCTTAGGCAGCCTATCATTAACTCCGCTAGAACTAGCCAAAGGCTATATGGTGTTAGCCAATGGCGGCTTTGCCACTAGGCCATACTTGATTCAACGCATAGAAGATATGAACGGCGAGATATTATTTGAAGCCGAACCAGCCATGGCCTGCTTAAGTTGCGAGCTTAAAGCAGCCGAAACTCAGCCTAACGAAAATAACACTGAGTTGGTTAAGCAAGATGAGCCCCTACTCGCCCCCAGGGTCGTAAACCATCAAAATATCTTTTTGACCAGCCAACTCATGCGAGATGTAATACGCAGAGGCACAGCCAAACGCGCACTGTCATTAAAACGGCCTGACCTGGCTGGGAAAACGGGCACCACCAACGATCAACGAGACGCTTGGTTTGCTGGCTTTACACAAGATATTGTCGCCGTAGCCTGGGTTGGCTTCGATGACTCTACACCTCTGGGGCCGCGAGAAACCGGCGCTAGTGCGGCACTGCCATTGTGGATTAAGTTTATGGAAAAGGCGCTACCACTTTATCCTGAAAACCCCGTATTAAGACCAGAAGGTCTAGTCACCGTGAGGATTGACCGCGAAACAGGACTAACCGTTGGGCCAGGCCACAAAGGGGCAATTTTTGAAACCTTTAGAACAGCCTATGTTCCAGATAAACAGTCAAACGAACAGGCAGCGCCCACGACAGCCAGGAACAGCAATTCTCCTCGCCGTGAAAACCCTGCTCGACCTCCTGTTCCACCAACTGATAGTGGTATTCCTGATCAATTATTTTAATTAACTAGGCGCTAACGCTGGGCAATCGGCGTGAAATCGCGTCGTTCACTACCCTCGTAAACTTGACGCGGCCGACCAATACGCTGATCGGGTTCCGTAATCATTTCCAGCCATTGTGCCACCCAGCCTGGTGCTCTGGCTATGGCAAACATCACTGTAAACATATTGGTTGGAATACCCAATACGCGATAGATAATCCCCGAATAAAAGTCCACATTCGGGTAGAGTTTGCGTGAAACAAAATAGTCGTCATTCAATGCGACTTCCTCTAGCTTAAGCGCTAACTCAAACATCGGATCATTAGGGTCACCCAATTTATCCAAAACTTCGTAACACATTTTGCGAATCAATTTAGCGCGTGGGTCATAGTTCTTATAAACGCGATGACCAAATCCCATCAGCCGAAATGGATCTGTTTTATCTTTTGCTTTTTCGATATATCTGGCGATATTTTTAACGTCACCTATTTCTTCTAGCATCGTCAGCACAGCTTCATTGGCACCGCCATGCGCAGGCCCCCAAAGCGCACTAATACCGGTAGCCATACATGCAAATGGGTTTGTACCCGTGCTACCAGACAAACGCACCGTTGAGGTACTCACGTTTTGTTCGTGATCAAGGTGCAACATAAAGATCAAATCTAATGCTTTGGCCGCCACCGGATCGACGTGATACTCCTCAGATGGTAAGGCAAACATCATATGCAAAAGATTAG
>CAZTYM010000022.1:0-37233 GCA_964617475.1 uncultured Thiotrichales bacterium | reverse complement strand
ACACAACCTAAGATGATAGCTAATCATCTCATCTCCTAACATACAAGCCTGGAAGTAACAAAGTGGATTCCAGGGAATAAATTGCTTATTTAGTTGAATTCCCGGAATCTGGGATATTCCTTCCGGGCTACAAAAAACTCACCCTTCGATAAACTCAGGGTGAACGTGATGTTAGTCATCAGAGCTGATTTGCTAAGGCTCAAACGTAAGTCTAACCCAATAAAACACTCATCCTGCGCCCTGAGTAACTTACGAAAGTAAGTTACGATGAAGTACTCTTGGAGTGAGCCAGTCGAAGGATGAATAGCTAATGTGCCCGTAAGCAGTGCATTGTGACCGAAGGAATTCCTATAGGAAATTACGTGGAAGTGCTCTTGGGGTAAGCTTGTCTAAGGAAGCCAGTCTGAGGGTTTGCTAAGTATTCACATAGAAGCAATATTCAAAAAGGTACTCGCATTATCACATGGATTACAAATAAGTCAGAAATATCCTACAGACGAGAACATATCTTGATTGCTATATTAAGTATATAAACATAATTCAATGTTGTTGTATTTTCTGTTTTTCTTAATAGGGACTAGGCCAAGTTGGCTTAGAAATGGGGTTCTGTGGCATCGTTTATCGAACAATCGGTTTCCGAAACCGATAGTCAATCTTCAGTATCTGATTTAGATACAGGGCTTGCTTGCCTGATTTTATTGGCTCGCTATCATCAGGTCGCTGCGGATTCGAAGCAAATTCATCATCAGTTTGGTGTATCAGGCGAGCACTTTGCCATCAACACCATCGTTAGGGCTACTCGTCATCTTGGCCTCAAGTCAAGGAAAATTAAATCATCAATTAAAAAGCTGAGTAAAACGCCTTTACCCGCTATTGCTATGGATAAACAGGGTCGTTTCTTTATTCTTGCTAAGCTAAATGAAGATAAAGTACTAGTCCAAGATCCTTTGGTGGGTCGCCCAGAGAGTATCAGTTTAGAACAATTTGATGAGCGTTGGTCGGGACAACTCGTCTTGTTTACCAAACGATCTTTGCTGGGCAACGAAGAAGGCAAATTCGACTTTAGCTGGTTTATACCATCCATTCTAAAATACAAAAAACTCCTTGGTGAAGTCATACTGGCTTCATTTTTCATTCAGCTTTTTGCGCTAATGACACCGCTATTTTTCCAAGTCGTCATCGACAAAGTCTTAGTACATAAGGGTTTGACTACACTTGATGTCTTAGCCATTGGATTATTGGCCATTGCCTTCTTTGATGTAGTGCTAAATGGCTTACGTACCTATGTCTTTACCCATACAACCAATCGGGTGGATGTGACTTTAGGGGCGAAATTATTCAATCACATGATGCGCTTGCCTATCAATTATTTTAAGGCGCGTCAGGTTGGGAATATCGTTGCTCGTGTTCGCGAGCTCGACACAATACGAAATTTTATCACCAGCTCGGCCTTAACTTTGGTAATCGATCTTTTTTTTACGTTTGTATTTTTTGGCGTCATGTATTTTTACAGTCCGACCTTAACGTATATCGTCCTAGCGTCAATACCGTTTTATGTTGTACTTTCAATCATTATTACTCCTATATTGCGTAATCGAGTTGATGAGCAGTTCAAGCGCGGCGCAGCAAACCAAGCCTTTCTTACCGAATCTGTCAATGGGGTTGAGACCTTGAAATCCATGGCAGTTGAACCACAAATGCAACGTAAGTGGGAAGAGCAATTAGCCGCTTACGTTGCTTCATCATTTAAAGCCGCTAATCTCGGTAATATCGCTAACCAAACTGCGGGATTCATTAACAAGGTGGTAACCGTGCTGATCTTATGGGTTGGTGCAACCTTGGTAGTGAAGGGTTCATTAACAATCGGCCAGCTCATCGCTTTTAATATGATTGCGGGTCGAGTTAGTGGCCCGATACTTAAGTTGGTGCAATTGTGGCAAGAGTTTCAACAAGCAGGTATTTCAGTACAACGTCTCGGTGACATCCTTAATGCTCCTACCGAGCCGGGACATATTCCTAACCGAACCAGCCTGCCTTCATTAAAGGGTCAGGTAACACTAGATCATGTTACCTTTCGTTATCATCCTGAACGTCCCCCCGTGCTCAATGGTATTTCCTTACAAACAAAGCCAGGTGAGGTTATTGGTATTGTTGGTCGTTCAGGTTCAGGGAAAAGTACGCTCACCAAGCTGATTCAACGTATGTATGTGCCCGAAGCAGGAAGAGTATTAGTCGACGGCGTTGATTTGGCACAAGTGGATCCAGCTTGGTTACGCAGACAAGTGGGTGTTGTTTTACAAGAAAATTTTCTCTTTAATCGTTCAGTTAAAGAAAATATCGCACTTGCAGATCCTGGTGTGCCCATGGAGCAGGTGGTGCGTGCCGCCCAACTTGCAGGTGCACATGAATTTATATTGGAACTAGCCGAAGGCTATGATACCTCAGTTGGTGAACAAGGCTCCGTTTTATCGGGCGGCCAAAAACAGCGTGTTGCTATCGCCAGAGCCTTAATTACTAACCCTAGTATCTTAATCTTTGATGAAGCCACCAGTGCTTTAGACTACGAGTCGGAGCGGGTTATCCAAGATAATATGAAAGCGATTTGTAAAGGTCGTACGGTCTTTGTTATCGCGCATCGTTTGTCTACCGTACGTAATGCAGACCGAATAGTTGTAGTAGATAAAGGCCGTATAATCGAGCAAGGCAACCACTTCACCTTGTTAAATAAAGGTGGCCATTACGCACAGCTTCATGCTTACCAAAATGGCGAAGAGGACGTCGCGTGAGTATTTTAAAATTTAAAAAGCTTGCCGACGAACGTGCCTTTCTTCCCGCCGCCGTAGAACTAGAACAAACACCGCCGCGGCCGATGGGTAGACTGATTATCTATGTCATTTGCCTACTCTTTGTACTAGCAGCTATTCGGTCTTGGTATGGCAGAATAGATGTTGTCGCCGTGGCACAGGGAAAGCTGATACCCAGCGATCGTATCAAAACCATCCAG
Organism: uncultured Thiotrichales bacterium; assembly: GCA_964617475.1. Classification (GTDB taxonomy): domain Bacteria; phylum Pseudomonadota; class Gammaproteobacteria. Next base: position 34,229 of record CAZTYM010000022.1, on the reverse strand, counting down.
CCCCTCGAAGCCGGCACCATACGCACCATCCATATCAAAGAAGGTCAGCATGTGGAACAAGGCGATACCTTAATCACACTTGATAATACCCAAGCACAAGCCGATGCACATAGGTTAGATAAGGAGCTAACCGCCGCCAAGACGAATCTTTCTCGATTAGAAAAGCTCGATGTGTTGATGCAACAAAAACTGTCAGAAAATACAGTAGGTAGCGAAACTAGACAGCAGCAGGGTAATGAATTGTCCAAACAAACAATTACTGAGCAGACGCTAAGCAATAGATTATTAAAACAGCAAGTAGAAGAATTTCAAGCGCGCTACCAAACACTGATCAGTGAGCACGAGCGCACGCAAGCAGAGGTGCGTATGGCGCAAGGTGAGGTTGAAAAATTAAAACGCACCATGCCCATCTTAAAAGAGCGTGTTGATGCCTTAGAACAACTGCATGCAAAAAATTATAGTTCTAAATTAGAATACCTGGAACTCAAACAGTCATATATAGAAGAAGAGCAGAATATAAAAATAGAAAGAGCAAGAGTTAACCAACTTAAAGCTAGCCGCAGCGCAATTGAAGAGCAAATCAATACACTAGGTTCGGAACAACAACGTATCATCTTAGATGAGTTACAGCAAACCACCTTACAGGTGGCAGCCTTAGAACAAGAACTCATTAAAGCCAAACAGCGTAATCGCATGACCGGTATTCATGCACCCATTACCGGTACAGTGCAGCAACTGCAAGTGCATACTGTAGGTGGTGTCGTTACGCCGGCTCAGGAGCTAATGGTCATTATTCCAGAAGAAACGCAACTAGAAGCCGAAGCGCTAATACTTAACAAAGACATAGGCTTTGTTAACGAGGATTAGATCGCAGAAGTCAAAATCGATACCTTTAATTTCACCAAATATGGAGTGATTGATGCCGAAGTGATCGATATTTCTAATGACGCGATTAGCGATGAAAATCTAGGCCTGGTTTACGCTGCAAGAGTAAAACTTGCGAATACCCAGATGCAAATCAATAACAAGGTAGTTAATCTAACACCAGGTATGTCTGTCGCAGTCGAAGTAAAAACAGGCACAAGGCGTTTGATTGAGTATTTCCTTTCTCCTCTTTTAAGATACAAGCAAGAGAGTATTAGGGAGAGGTAGTTATGTTGGGTTATTTGGTAAACAAAAAAAAAAATCATTCGTTTGCTAATCATATTATTAGCTTTATATTTTATTTTTATTATTAGATTTCCAGAACCATCATTTGAAAAATATGTTGATCTTTCTATTATTCCTGAAAGTGAGTTACTAGAAGGAGTGAAATTGTTTGTTTTATTCCAAATTAAACAAGATTTGGAAATATTAGAACATAAGATTTATAAATATAACTTAAAAATACTAGACGGATATCCAAACCGTCATTTTTTGAGCAAGCTTCGAGAGCATAATATTCCCAGAATTTCTAAAGGTATTTCTCAAACTTGGATTGAAGATGGGAGATATTTTGCAAGGATCTTTATTACGAAAATGTCATTAATTGATCAACATATGATGACTATTGAAGCAGAATTTCAATATGCACCCCAAATAGCAATAGTCAATCAATTTTCTTTGGCTAAGAATAATGATGTTTGGATGATTACTGATTTTATTGATAAAAAAAACGAATACCATAATCATGGGCTAACAAAATAAGTAATTAATTATTCTTATTTATATTAGAAGGAGACTACAGTGAGTACGTTCGCACAAACGGCACAGCAGATTAGAAATATACTGGAATCGGATATTGTAGATGATGTTCAGGCAGGAGCATTTGAAGATCAAGGGGTTGAAGATCAAGGGGTCAGAGTACTTGAAAAGAGTTTTAGTCAACTGGTTAATATTAGCTAGATGGATTTATAGATGATAAAGGAAAACGTAGATGACAAGGATGCCAAGGATAGTAGTGCCGGGTCAGACCTTACATATGATTCAGCGTGGCGTAAATAGGCAAGCGATATTTTATGCAGATGAAGATTATCGATTTTATTTGGATGTATTGGAGGAGATATTGCAGCATTTTGATTGCGCGCTGCATGCATATGTACTAATGACCAACCATGTACACCTATTAATGACACCGAGTAGCGAGAGCGGGCCGTCTAGCGTCATGCAGAGTCTAGGGCGTCGTTATGTTAGATACATTAATGGGTGCTATAAGCGCACAGGAACCTTATGGGAAGGACGTTTTAAATCATCGTTAATTGATTCCGAGCGTTATTTATTGACGTGTAGTCGTTATATAGAACTCAACCCTGTTAGAGCACGGATTGTAAGCCATCCAAGCGAATATAAATGGTCAAGTTATCGATCGAATGCAGAAGGAAGAGAAGAAACACTATTATCTCAACATGAGTTATATAAAAGATTAGGAAGCAATGATACAGCGCGCAAACAAGAATATCGTGGACTGTTTGATAGTCACATCGAAGCTGAACAAGTTAAAGAGATAAGGAGAGGAACTGAGCAAGGTAATGTAGTAGGGGATGAGCGCTTTCAAGATGAAATACAGAATATGTTGAAGCGAAGAGTCGTCAAACATGCTCACGGTGGAGACCGTAAGAGTGAGAAATTTAAAGAGTTGTGTGAGTAATAGAAATGAGTTTATCAACCTCTAATTTCAAGTACTCTGACCCTTTGATCGATTTGAATGGAAAACCATTAAGCGTGATGTAAATGCGCTAGTGAACAGTTTTATTGAACAGTGTAAAAAAGATTAATTTATACATTTTATATAGAGAAGGGGCAGACTCTTTTTAGAGGAATAGCTAGATATGATTACATTTAATAAAGAGAAAGTTTTTAGTTCTTTATGGATTATATTAATTGTTGCAGGCGTTATTTTTTACTTATATCTAGATAATGAAAAAAAAGAAATTTCAAAAATCAATAGAAAACTTAATGAACCCTCATTTGTAGAAGTTAAGACGAGATCTGACAGTAGAGCTTGAAAGAGCGAGAGTTACCGGTTTTGATATGGGTGCGAACCTAAAATCAAAACACAAGAGGTAACTCTCATGCACCATACTAACAATCCTATTATCAAACACAAGGTAGGCCTATTGAATCTAGCGCAAGAGCTAGGCAATGTCTCGAAAGCCTGTAAAGTAATGGGCGTATCTAGAGATACGTTTTATCGCTATCAGGAATTGGTCGAAGAAGGTGGGCTTGATTCACTGATTGATCAAGATAGGCGTGTTCCGAATATTAAGAACCGGATTGATCCGAAGATTGAGCAAAGAGTCATTGACTATGCCACGGCATATCCAGCACACGGACAGCACCGTACGAGTAACGAGCTACGCAAGGAAGGCGTGTTTGTATCAGGTGGCGGTGTACGCTCTATCTGGCTGCGTCATGATCTTGAGAATTTCAGCAAACGTTTAACTGCTCTAGAGAAAAAGGTGGCTGATGAAGGCATATTGCTCAGTGATGCACAGATAGCCGCCTTAGAGAAGAAAAAGCTCAATGATGAGGCTTGTGGTGAGATTGAGACCGCACACCCTGGTTATCTCGGCTCACAAGACACCTTCTATGTGGGTAATCTCAAAGGCGTAGGACGTATCTATCAGCAAACCTTTGTTGATACCTATAGCAAGGTGGCTTTTGCCAAGCTCTATACGACCAAGACACCGATTACGGCGGCGGATGTGCTCAATGACAAAGTATTACCTTTCTTTAATGAACAGAAGCTACCGATGCTTAGAATCTTAACTGACCGGGGTACCGAGTATTGTGGCAAAGCGGAGCACCATGACTACCAGCTCTATTTAGCCATTAACGATATAGAACATACCAAGACCAAAGCCAGATCGCCGCAAACGAACGGGATTTGTGAGCGCTTCCATAAGACTATCTTACAAGAGTTTTATCAGGTCACTTTCCGTAAGAAGCTCTATGGCGATATTGAGGAATTACAAAAAGACCTGGACGAGTGGATCGATTACTACAATAATGAACGTACCCATCAAGGTAAGATGTGTTGTGGTCGAACACCCATCGATACATTGCTTGGTGGAAAGTCGATTTGGGCCGAAAAGAATTTAAACCAAATCTAATCTGACACGTGCCCTAACAAAATCGGTAACCGTCAGATCAGATCATGACTTCTACAGATTACTGTTGGGTCGTAGCTCGATTCTTTTTCAATAAGAAGTTGTTCCAACTTGTGCAATCTTTCCGAGTTGGAACAACATTATATTTTGAGACATATGTTCACCCTTCGATAAACTCACCCCAAGAGTACTTCTTCATAACTTACTATCGTAAGTTACTCAGGGCGCAGGGTGAGTGTGAAGTAGGTTGGCTAATTTAGGCCGTAAGAAGCAAGAGCTAATTACGAGTATTAAATTTATTATTTTTACCCGGGTTAAGTTATCACTCGGCCATGCTCCCTTAGGGCAGCGCCCTAGCTACTCTTACTAATATCACTCGTCTGAGATCGCTTGCCAATTCCGTCTGCCATGATAAACGTGCAAAATCTCTACACGCTGTTGTTCAGGATTAATACCGTACACAAGAATATATGGCGTGCGGGCAACGACTAATTCTCGGGTATCGGTAACATGTCCTTCTCGGCCACTATAGGGATTATCTTCTAGTAACTGGCTAGCATCCCAAATCCGTTGGCCAATAATTTCAGCAGCCCTCGGACTTTCCTCTGTAAGGTAGGCTTGAGCTTCAATTAAGTCTGCAAGAGCTGGATGAGTCCATTCAACTTGCAATATCTACCCCCCAACGAGCAAACGCTGCGCGTACCTCTTCCTCTGTCGCAAATTCACCACGTTCTGCGGCTTGCTTCCCTTTTTCTACTGCACGGCGAAAACGAACTTCTTCCATCACATCTTCCCAAGTCGCATTCGATGGTAGTTGATCCGCTAGCTCATGTAATGTTTCTTTCAAATTAGTAGCCATGATGTCCTTCCACGTTCGTTACTAAAGTCTATTTTACTGGTTTTCACCATCACGTATATGGTCTCATATAAAGAACTGATATGCGGTATCAGCTAATGTAGTCCATAAGAAGTACAACGCGACCGAAGGAAGTCGTATAGGAGATTACGGGGAGTAGATTCATAGTTTTATTATTTCCCCTGGTTACGTTATTGATCTAACCAATCTGCTTCTACTGTGATAACCGGCCAGGGATCAGTTTACGATAACGTATTAGGCCAGTTTTGTTTGCTATGGATAACTCGTAGAATCTGTAATGTATCGTCGTTAACGACATATATGAGTAAATATGGGGTTTGCTGAACGACCCATTCTCTGGTTCCGCTTACGCGGCCAGTACGTCCCATTTTGGGTTGAGTCAATAACAGGTGTGCAGCTTCGACGATACGTTCGGCAATAGTATACGCAACAGTTGGGTTATCTTTAGCAATATAATCTTGTGCTTTATCGAGCTGCTGAAGAGCACGCTTAGTCCATTTCAGTTTCAATTTGTACGCCCCATTTCGCAAAGGTTGCTTTTACTTCTTCATCACTTGCAAACTCTCCACGACGGGCTTCATCTAAACCTGCTTCGACTTCTTGGCGCACATACGCTTCATAAACGACGTCTTTCCAAGTCGCATTCGTTGGTAGCTGATCCGCTAACTCATGTAATGTTTCTTTCAAATTAGTAGTCATGATGTGCTTCCACGTTCGTTACTAAAGTCTATTTTACTGGTTTTCACCATCACGTATATGGTCTCATACGAAGATCCGAAGAGTATTTGGCTCGCTTGAGCATGATTTTTGAAGCAGGAAGGGAAATTACTATCCGTGTCATGGGTGGGTGCTAGGTCGTGAATAAAAAAACAGTAGGCAAATAATTAACCCGGATTCCGCTATCGCTGCATTCGGGCTACTTTTTTACCAGGCTACTTGTGATTACCACCTTCAGCCTGTGTATAGCTGCCAATGATATTATGAAGTTTTAGCGATAAGTTATTCACATTTATGCGTCTATAATTCGATTTTGCTGGTGTTGACACATTTATGACAAAAAACTGTGTTATACGGGTACCGTTATTTTTAGCCAAAGATTAATGACCTACGCATGAATCATACTGATTTTACTGGTAAAATCGCTTCTCAGCTTTCCAACAGACGTACTAGTACTATAGGTATCCTGCCACATATGAGCCGCAACGCACCGCCTGATAGCGCCTATGTAGCGCCAGGCATGCCTCCGCTGGATACTGACGGAAGCGCTGTTTCGTATTTTGAGTTTTGGCCTATTTGGCTCATTTACCTGCCCGTTGGCGTACAATGGCTGCTATTTAGCGTATTTTATCGCTCTTTTTCTTTGCCGCTAATTGCCAACCCAAATATTCCTAGTGCCGGTATGGTGGGTTTCTCCAAGGCTGAGTTTTTATCTCAGGCCAGCGCTGAATCGCGTCAGTGGATATTGCCTTGGCTGACGCATAAGGTCAGTTCTGAGCCTTTAACAGCACAAATTGATCAAATTTTAAGCGATTTAGACGATAACAATCTGGGTTTACCTATAGTGGCGAAACCTGACATGGGTTGCCGAGGTTCTGGCGTAAAGCTTATTAGTACTGAGGCTGAGCTAAAAGATTATGTCTCGCATTACCCGGTAGATAGCACGATAATGCTGCAGCGTTTGGCCGATTGGGAGCCGGAAGCCGGCGTTTTCTATGTTCGATATCCAAACGAAGAAAAAGGCCGGATCGTCTCCATGGCGCTGAAATATACGCCTTATGTTGTTGGTGATGGTACGCGCACGCTGCGAGAACTTATAAATAGTGATTCTAGAGCCAAGCATGTCATTCATCTCTACGAATCTCGACACAAAGACAAGATGGATACGGTAATTGCTAAAGATGAGCCATTTCGCCTGGTTTTTGCTGCCAGTCATTGTCGAGGAGCGGTGTTTCGTGACGGTCGGCAATATATTACTAACGCATTGACTGATAAAATTGAAGAGATCATGTCTGGTTTTCCCGAGTTTTATTACGGCAGATTGGATATCAAGTTCGGCTCGATTGAGCGCTTGATGGAAGGCCAAGACTTTGCCATCATCGAAGTTAATGGTGCGAGCTCTGAATCGTTACATATTTGGGATAAAAAAGCCGGCCTCGGTGAGGCATGGTCTGCTTTGCTGACCCAGTATTCCACTTTGTTTAAGATTGGAGCTATGAATCGACAGCGCGGTCACAAGCCACCTGGCATTATGAGTTTGTACAAAGCTTGGCGGCAGGAAAATACTTTGTCTAACCATTATCCGGCGACAGATTGATATGAATGCAGATCAACTTGCGAATCCGTTTCAACTGCCTTTAAAAAATCGCACATTGGCAACGATGTTAGAGACTGTACTGGGTCTTAAGCCGCTTGCTGAGCATTATGCGCGTCGACCAGAAGGCATTGCACCACAATCATTTCTCGATTACACCCTGGATTCACTTGGTGTTGATGTTCGAATTGAGTGTGATAACTACCTTGCTGAAATTCCACGTACCGGACCGGTATTAGTGGTAGCCAACCATCCACTGGGTGGTTTAGAAGGTGTAGCAATAGCACAAATGCTGATGAAAGTACGCCCTGATCTAAAGGTAATGACTAACGAAATACTGACGCGCATTCCTGAACTGCGAGATATATTCATAGGTGTCGATGTCTTATCTGAAAATGCAGTTCAACAAAATTTGCGCGGTGTGCGTGAAGCGATGAAACACCTGCGTAATGATGGCATGTTGTTGATATTTCCAGCCGGGCAAGTTTCTGCCATTAATGTTAAATCTAAGCGTATTGAAGACCGACCATGGGATCGCTTGGTCGGTCAGCTTGTTAAGCGCAGTAAAGCGGTGTGTGTACCTATTTATGTCAAAGGGAAAAATAGCCGTCTATTCTATTTATTAGGTTTAATTCATCCGCGTTTACGTACATTGATGTTGGCGCGTGAGTTATCAAATAAGCACGGCTCAAAGTTAGAGCTGCGGCTTGGCGAGCCCATTACGCCAAATGAAGTCAAGCAGCTCGATAACGAAGAATCTATTACGCATTATTTGCGTATGAGCACTCACTTATTGGCGTTCGAGTCACAGAACAATGATGGGCCGGGTATCAATCAGCGTAATGAAATCAAGCGGCCTAGTGCAGAGCTATTTCATGATATCGAAGCCTTAAAAGAGTTTAAACTGATACAACATCATGAATTTGATGTGTATTGTGCACCCACGGCTCGACTTGGCAGTATGATGGAAAAAATTGGCATTGCCAGAGAAATTACCTTTCGTGCTGTTGGCGAAGGAACAGGTAATAGCGTTGATATCGATCGCTTTGATCCACACTACTTGCAGCTGTTTTTATGGGATAGAGAAAAGCAAGTGGTAGCTGGCGGTTACCGTGTAGGGCATGTTGATGAAATCGTTGCCAAAAAAGGTATTGAAGGTCTCTATGGTAGTACGCTATATAAATTTGATAAGGATTACTTAAAACGGTTAGGAAAATCTTTAGAAGTTGGTCGATCATTCGTTCATCCCGATTATCAACGTCATCCGGCAGCATTAGATTTACTTTGGAAAGGTATTGCTAACTACGTTGCAAAAAATCCTGAATATCACACATTATTTGGTGCGGTGAGTATTTCGCGAGACCACTCGGATATGGCGCGTGCGTTAATAGCTGAAAGTATGCTTGATTCTTTTCGTGCTGAATCTCACTTCACCCAGGATGTAGAGCCGGTTAAACCGTTTCGGGTAGATGGCAAAATATGGACAGATGAAATGCTAGCCTCGTTTAGTAAACTATCGGTATTGAATAAATTGGTCGGGCGTTGTGATCCAGGTAAAACGCTACCTATTCTTATTCGCCACTATTTGGCGCTTAACGGCAGATTTGTTTGCTTTTCTGTTAATACCGTATTTAACGATTCTTTAGACGGTTTGATATTAGTCGATATGAGAAAAATGCCTCTACGTTTCTTAAATCGTTATTTAGGTAAAGAGGGCGCTAAGAAATTTATGTCACAATGGAAAACTGAATGCGAGCATTAATAAGCGCGAATACTGATGCTTTAAACCAGGTATTAACATTAATTCAAGCAGTACCCGATACTGTATATCAATCCGCCCCCGAAGGTATGACATCGTCAATAGGACGACATGTAAGACATGTACTTGATCACTATACTGCTTTTCAAACCGGTATTGAGTCCGGTGAAGTGGACTATGATATGCGTAGCCGCGATAGTGCAGTAGAAAATGATGCAAGCTTAGCAGAGAAAAATATTACCGCAGTCATTGCTTGGATAAAAAGTAAAATCACTCAAGACAAACCCATTCAAATGAAGACCGAAGTGTCAGTCAACTGTAAAGAATGCGTGGTAATTACGAGTAGTTTGCAAAGAGAATTGATCTATTTGCTTAATCATACATTACATCATGCCGCATATGTATCGCTTATGTTACGGAAATTGGGTGTGAATATTGATAACAGTATTGGTGTGGCACCCGCCACTCAAAGTTACCTGCGTTCTGATAGTTTAAAAGAAGTTGGATAAATAATAATATGTGTACAGCGACACTTTATCGTAGTCAGGGATCTTTTTTACTTACTGCTAGCCGAGACGAATCTCGTTGTCGCAAAGAAGCAGGCATTAAAGAATCGGAATTTGAAGATTCGCAAATTGTTTACCCTGTCGATGCGGCGGCTAACGGAACCTGGGTAGGTTGTAACAGTCATGGCCTGGCAGCCTGTCTTCTTAACTTGTATCAATCTGATTATCAGGGTGTGTTGAGTCGCGGATTAATTATTCCAAAGCTGCTTGAAAACACCAGTCTAAAAGAAGCCCATACCTGGTTGACGGACCATTTTCAAACAGACCTATACAGCGCATTTGTATTATTGCTCATGGATACCCAGCATCTTTATCGTTACCAATGGGATGGGGAAATATTTGTTAATCAACGTATAGATTTCAATCATTGGTTTTTAGAATCTTCTTCATCAGTTGATTTAGAAAATACACTTGCTTATCGTCATGATAAATTTTTTCATTGGAAAGAGGATAATGGTAAGGCATCTGATGTTTTATCTTTTCATTTGAAACGTGATGCCGATGCCAGCAAGTCGGTTTGTATGGCTAGAGAGAAATCGCATACCAAAAGTATTAGTCAGGTTTCTGTTACACAGAATGACGTTGAATTTCGCTATTTAGCACCAGAGAAGCTTGAGTCCGCTATAAATACTGTACTAAAGCCGAGTGCATTACAGTGCTTTAGCCTAAATGCCGAATCCAGCGGTCTACCAAAGGCTTGCTCGGCATGATGTATTTATGAAAGTCATTGTCGATTTATGTGTTATTCCCATGGGTGTGGGTGTCTCTGTAGGCGCTTACATCGCCCGTTGTCAGCAAGTGTTACAAGAAGCTGGGCTGGAACACAAATTACATACATGGGGAACTAATATCGAAGGAGATTGGGATGTCGTGTTCTCGGCAATCAAACGTTGCCATGCTGTTATGCATGAAGAAGGGGCGCCTCGGGTAGCGACGCAAATTAAAGTAGGTACACGTATAGATCGTGATCAATCTATGCAAGAAAAAATTGATAGCGTCTACAATCACTTAGATAATAAAACATAAACTAAATGATCAAAGTCGTTTTGTTCGATTTAGGCGGTGTGTTAGTTAAGTTATCGCCGTTGAGTAAAATATTTGGTTCTGCTATTGCAGGCCGAGAACATGATTTTTGGGGTATCTGGTTACATTCAGAAACCGTTAGACGCTTTGAAACAGGGTGTTCCACTTTGGAAGAATTCATTGCGGATATTCAAAAAGAGTTAGATCTCCCTTATTCTGAAACTGAGCTCATGCAAAGACATCGTAATTTTGTTGAAGGGATGTATGCAGGCGCTTATGATTTGCTTGAACAATTAAGAAATAATTATGTATTGGCGAGTTTGAGTAATAATAATCCGGTACATTGGCCGATTATGATGGATGATTACGATTTGGCCGATCGTTTTGATCACCATTTTCCATCACATCAAACCGGTTTGATCAAGCCTGATAGTGTGGCTTATGAGAATGTGATCAATACCTTGGGTGTTGCAGCAAATGAAATATTTTTTATCGATGATAATATTATTAATGTCGATGCTGCAAAAGTACTCGGTATCTCTGCTCATGTGACCAAAGGTATAGATGAGTTAACGGATTTATTAATTCAGCAGAACATGGTTGCTTAGCTTTAACAGAATTTCACTTTTCAAGGGTATGAATATGAAGGTAATACACATAGGCGTGATACTGGCATTACTGATTTATTCGTTCGCATTGTTTGCGGAAGATGAAAGTGCTGATATATCCGAACCAGATTTACCGACTGAACCGAGCAATAAAATGAATAATGCCAAGCTCGGTGAGCTGATTCTACAGCTTGACGAAAATGCTCAAGGTCGCCCTGGCTTTTGGCAGATTAATATCGATGAATTTGAGATATTTGTTGTTACCGATGAAAGAGCGGGCAGAATGCGTGCGATGGTACCTATATTACCTTCTGCAGAGGTTGCACCTGAAGAAATGGAAAGATTGATGCAAGCAAATTTTGACTCAGCCTTAGATGCACGCTATTCCATAGCTAACGATACTTTATGGGCAGCATTTATTCACCCATTAAGCGATCTATCAGAAGAGCTATTTATCTCAGGAGTCGCGCAATCTGTTAACCTTGCTGCCACTTACGGCACGACTTATAGTTCTGGTGCGGTAATTTTTAATGGCGGAGACAGCAGGGAGCATCAACGAAATTATTATCAGGAAATTATCGATCGCGCTAATGCCATTTAGTCCCGTCTAAAAGGAAAATGGTTAAACGTTTTTTCGTTGTATCGGAAACACGTTTATGGCTTGCAGTGGCGTTATGGATTGTCACGCTATTTTTTACCATACCCATAGCAAGAGCACTTCAGGGTGTGGTCCGTGAAAGCCTAGGAAGTTCTTCATTTGGTTATTTTGTTATAACCGTCGTCATTTTTAGCACTGTGGTGGTGCTATATAAAATCAGAGAGCGGCTATCACTAAAAAGCTCGAGTTTCTGGTGGTTGCTAGTGTGTGCAACCGTACTGATCGCTTACACTATCCGCTTATGGGACAACCCGGTCGAAGCGGTACATTTTGTTCAGTATGGCATTTTGACTATTCTCGCTTTCCTAGCATTAGGTTGCAGGCATAAAAATAGTTGGGTTTATCTGGCGGCTTTTTTGGTAACCGTTATCGTTGGGATTATCGACGAGGGTATACAATGGTTAGTGCCAAACCGAATATGGGGCCTAAGTGATATAGGTATAAACAGTCTGTCTGCGCTTATTATGTGTCTAGCAATAGCATTTGGTATAAAACCCAAAGGGTATAGTAATCAAGCTCTATCATCTACTAAAGTACTCGTGTGCAACCTGGCAATCGTCAGTTTATTGCTTATATTTTTTAGTTTGGCGAATACACCAAATATTATTAAATGGTACGGAGAAAAAATAGATGCGCTAAATTACCTCGTGGATAATGGTCAAGTAATGACCGAATATGGTTATCTTTATGAAGATAATGAGATTGGAGTATTTCGATCTCGCTATAATGCGAATGCTCTTATATTAGAGGACCAACTAAGAGCAAGCGAAGCAGCGGAAAAACTGGATCTTGCGGCTGAGCCAGAAGATTATCTTGAGTTTATCCGGCGATATTCACCTATTACAGACCCATTTTTACATGAATTGCGTGTGCATTTAAATCGTCGGGATTACTATTTATTGACTGGTCAAAGAATACAACGATATGAGCAAAAAGAATTGCTGCGTCGTTTACGTATCGCTTGGTATGAAAATCGTATTGTTGAAAAATATTTCCCGCAAACTTTGGCACAGTCCAGCTTTACATTATCTCCTAACGAACGAGAAATAGCGCAAAAGGGTGAAACGCTAAATAATCTTTACGTTAGCCCGGTAAGCAAAGCGTTAATTACCCGAGTCAGCAAAACAGTCTTATTGATTGGGGTATCAATCTTAATTCTATTTATCTTACTGTTACGTTGGCGATTTAAGAAAGGTGAAATACGTGTCTCAGTTTAGTCGACGTAGATGGTTATCTACCAGTAGTGCTTTACTTGGTAGCGCTTTAATACCTCTATCTCTACAAGGCTGTGCGAATGGCTTAAACAAAAAAAGTCGCGCCGGGTTAAACATCGTTTTTTATACGGATGTGCACGCAACACTAAAACATAATTCAGCCAAAGCTATTATGCTTGCAGCTGAGAAGATCAATCTCATTGCACCTAATCTCATTCTCGGTGGTGGTGACTATATCGATGGCGGATTTACTGCCAGTGAACAGGCTATGGCTCCTCATTGGGATATATACCAAGGTATGCATCAAACACTGCAATCACCTGTATTTCCAGCTATCGGTAATCATGACTTAGTTAATGCACAGTTACCAGATCATGGTGCCTTAATAGCGAAAGATCCTCGACGCAGTTATCGTCAAATAATGGGCCTGGATAAGACATGGTATTCCTTTGATGATTATGGTTATCACTTTATTGTGCTAGATAGTATGAATGTCGTCGGTGGCGAACTTGGCTATGAGGGGCGGATAGACTCTGAACAATGGCAGTGGCTAGAGCAAGACTTAGCCAACACGGCTAGAAGTAAACCTATAGTAGTGACCTTGCATATGCCGCTTCTAACAAATCTTTATGCTGCTACGAAAGGTAATCTATCCGAACCACCCGCTAATAGAGTGATGGTTGATAATATTAAGTTGTTAAAATTATTCGAGAAACACAATCTTATCTTGGTATTACAAGGACATTTGCACATAGCTGAAGTGATGCGTTGGCGAAATACTACTTTCATTACCGGCGGAGCAATATGTGGCAATTGGTGGCGCGGTCAACGTTTGGGCACCGAAGAAGGTTTTTATTCTATAACCCTTCAGGGTAGTAAAGTGATTTGGAACTATATTGACTATGGTTGGGAAGTTTAATATGCAGCATTTGATACAACTAGTAAAATACCTTGCACTCGTTTTTATACTAACGATTTGCAGTGCATGCCAGATAGCGCTGGCTAAGAACACCAATAAGCCGTTTCTATGGCGCGTCAATTCAGATACGGCTACTGTTTATATGCTGGGTTCATTGCATGCTGCGACTATCGATATGTATCCTTTACCTCAGGTGTTGTATGACGCATTTGAAGAATCTAGCTATCTGGTTGTTGAGGTGGATATCACTAGACAAAATCCGCAGCAACAAACACTCATTACTCAGCGCTATGGTACTTATTCTGATGGCAGTAATATAGTAGACCATATCTCGGAAAAAACCTGGGGTAAGCTCAGTGACTACTTAGAAAACAGAGGGCTGCCAGATTCATTATATAAACACATGAAGCCCTGGCTAGTGAATCTCACCATTACCATTGCTGAATTTTCACGTCTGGGATATGACACTAATCTGGGTATCGATCAGCATTTTCTAAAGCGAGATAAAGCGAAACCGGTGCTGGAGCTAGAAACCTTAGAACAGCAAATGAAAATTTTGAGTGGCCAAAGTGATAAGCAACAAGAAAAGGATTTGCTCGCAACACTCGATAATCTTGATAGCCTGAGCGAGAGTGTGGCTACAATGCGGCGCTTATGGGAAAAGGGCGATGCAGAAGAGCTATATGAATCTATGCGTTTGGAAGCGACTAAATACCCTGGTTCGCAAAAACAATGGGATGCTTTATTGGATAAACGCAATATTAAAATGGCCAAAAAGATTAATAGTTACCTAAAAGGCAATACTACCTATTTTGTCATTGTTGGTGCATTACATCTCGGTGGTAAAAAAGGCTTAATCAATCTACTCGATAAACAATTTGACGTAACACAGGTATTGAATTAAGGGTTTTCTTTTGCCTGCGTAAAATAGGCTCGGGTAGCTTTAAACACAACGGGACTGAGTAATGCAACCGCCAGCAAATTGGGCAGAGCCATCAGTCCGTTCATGACATCTGAAAAAACCCAGACAATTTTCAAACTGCCTAAAGCACCCAATGGTATAAAGACAACCCACAGTAAGCGGTAGGGCAATATGACTCTTTTACCAAACAAGTATTCCGCACAACGCTCGCCGTAATAACTCCAACCTAGTAAGGTGGTGAACGCAAAGACTACCAGGCCTACGGCAATAACGTCGCTGCCTATATCACCAAGAACGCTGTTAAAAGCAAGATTAGACAGGGCATGACCATTTTCCCCAGAAGTCCATACTCCGGTTAACAGAATGACCAGTGCCGTCATCGTACAAACCACCAACGTATCTATAAACGTACCGAGTATACCTATGAAACCCTGCCTAACTGGACTATTTGTTTTCGCGGCCGCATGGGCGATAGAACCACTGCCTAGTCCGGCTTCGTTAGAGAAGATACCGCGCGCAACACCAAAGCGTATTGCTGCCCAGACTGCTGCTCCGGCGAAGCCACCTGTTGCGGCTGCGCCATTAAATGCGGAATCGATAATCAGTACAAATACGCTGGGAATATCTTGCCAATAGTTAGCAATGATGAAGATACAGCAAAACACATAAGCCAGGGCCATAATGGGTACCAGCTTTGCGGCAACTGCCGCAATACGATTGATACCACCAATAATGACAAAACCGACCAAAGCAGCCAGAGCGATACCTGATAGCCAGGCAGGTATATTGAATGATGACTCCATGGCGTCGGCAACGGAATTGGCTTGCACCATATTACCAATGCCTAAACCTGCGATGGCGCCGAACACAGCGTAAGCGGCGGCAAGCCAATGCCAGCGTTTATTTAGCCCGTTTTTTATATAATACATCGGGCCGCCTACATGCTTATTGTTTGCACCTAGCTCACGATATTTGACGGCCAGTAGTACTTCGGAATACTTTGTTGCCATGCCGAAAAGCGCGGTAATCCACATCCAGAATATTGCACCGGGTCCGCCAAGCGCGATAGCTGTAGCTACGCCGACAATATTACCGGTACCTACTGTCGCTGATAGTGTCGTCATAAGGGCCTGGAACGGGCTGACATCACCAGGAGCAGTATATTTTGCGCCGGAAATCAATAAATTGACGCCATAGGGTAGGCGCCGCCAAGGCATAAAACGAAGCCCAATGGTCAGGTAGACCCCGACACCGAGCAGCAGGGTAATAAGAACCGGAATGACGGCGCCATTATCTCCCCAGGGTATACCCGCCCAGATATAGCCACTTAACTGGCCCAGAAATTGTTCTAATTGTTCAAGCACTGTGTCGACCTTGTCCGTTTACGTGAAGGTTTTTATATATTTTTATCCTAAGATAAAATAATAATAGCGTTAAATGAACCGCAGGGTGCTTTCATGGTATCTAAAGACATGTATAGAGAATATCTCACATTCATTTTTCGATTAATGTACTTTTGAAATGTCTAATATGCTAAGTGCCGTGCGTTTCGCCGGAATTGTCCGCGATACCCCGCTCATTTCTATTGATCTGATTGTCTCACATCAGGGTAAATATTTATTCGGGCGACGTAGCTTTGAACCAGCAAAAGGCTATTGGTTTGTGCCGGGTGGGCGGATACGCAAAGGGGAAAACTTTGACAAGGCATTTGATCGCTTAACCAATGATGAGTTAGGCGTTCATTTGTCACTTTCCGACGCTGCATTTCACGGTGTTTATGAACATCATTATGACACCAACTTTAGCGAAAATGGCGATTTTGGCACGCATTATGTCGTGCTCGCTTATCGACTTGAAATGCCAACATTTCCGTCTGAACTGCCTGATGAGCAACACACCGCTTACCGTTGGTTATCCGAAGACCAGATAAAGGATGATGAGTTTATTCATGACTACACCAAGGATTATTTCAACCGCAATCAAGATGGTTAAAGGCTAATCGGTTTTTAACGCTTGCATTTTCGCTTTTTGATATTGTCTGGGTGCCAGGCGCAGTCAATAGTGTGATCGACGACTAATCCTGCAGATTGAAGGTAGGCATAAACTATTGTGCTACCGACAAATTTAAACCCCCGTTTTTTCAAGTCTTTTGAAATAGCATCACTGAGTTCGGTTTTAGCCGGTACTTGTTTCATGGTTTTCCATCGATTAATGATGGCCTCGTGGTCAACATAAGACCAGATGTAGTCATTAAAGGAACCGAACTCTGTTTGCACTTTTAAAAACACCTGGGCATTTGTGCGAACGGAATACACTTTCAAACGGTTACGAATGATACCTTTATCTTCGAGCAGTTTTTCCAGATAGGTATCGCTTAGTTTTGCGCATCGCTTTGGCTCAAATCCCTTGAAAACCTTACGATAACGTTCGCGCTTTTGCAGTACAGTATCCCAGCTTAAACCAGCCTGGGCACCCTCAAGGCAAATTAACTCAAAATGTGCCTGATCATCAGTAATGGCTCGGCCCCACTCATTGTCATGATAATCGACGTAGTAATCAGGCTTATTAGTTGCCCAGGCGCATCGTGTGGGTGTTTTTGAGTCAGATGAATTCATCACTTTGTTGTCTCAAGTTGATTTATAATAAGGCAATCTGCAAGACTAAGATCGCTCCATGAAAACTGTAATTATCGCCTTTTACCACTTTACCGCGCTAGAAGATTATCGAGAACTCAAGACACCTTTATTGCAGCTATGTCAGGCACAGGGCATTAAAGGTAGCATCCTGTTAGCGCTTGAGGGTATTAATGGCACCGTATCGGGCAGCCGCAATGGCATCGATGCCTTAATTGCTTGGTTTAAGAGTGATTCAAGGTTTAAAGATATCAGTTTGAAAGAATCTTACGACGATGAGCAGCCATTTTACCGAATGAAGGTAAAGCTAAAAAAAGAGATCGTCACCATGGGGGTCCCTGGTGTATCTCCTGTTAAGCAGGTAGGAACCTATGTTGCACCTGAGGATTGGAACGAGCTGATCAGTGATCCCGAAGTACTGGTGATTGATACGCGTAACGACTATGAAGTTGCCGTAGGTCAGTTTCGCGATGCAGTAGATCCACGTACTGAAACATTCAGAGAATTCCCTGAATACGTAAAACAGAATATCGATAAAACAAAACACAAGAAAGTAGCAATGTACTGTACCGGGGGCATACGTTGTGAAAAAGCCAGTTCATTTATGCTAAACGAAGGTTTTGACGAGGTTTACCATCTCGAAGGCGGCATACTGAAATATCTGGAAACAGTTCCGCAGGAAAAAAGCCTATGGCAAGGCGAATGCTTCGTTTTCGATAATCGAGTAACGGTTAATCATGATCTGGAAGCAGGTTGTTATGATCAATGTTATGGCTGTCGACGACCTATCTCGGAGCAAGATAAACAATCCAACAAGTATATTAAAGGCGTAACTTGTCCACATTGTTACGATGAGGTGAGTGATGAACAAAAACAGCGTTTTATTGAACGCCAGAAGCAAGTAGAGCTAGCAAATCAGCGCGGACAAACGCATATTGGTGATTGCGAGACTGTGTTTGCTAAAAAATAGCCTATAAGCGGCGCATAAAATGCGCTTTAATAAGCTTAGATATTCTTCTAAGTTATTGATTTATAAGAAACCATAAGATCGCTACCATAATCATATTAAAGTTGTCAATATATTGCCGCTACAAATAGTAAGCGCTCTCTAAATGACAAGTTTAGGCAGCGAGGAGAACAGGTAAGGTAACTTACAAGTGTTCTCACTAATGTAGTTATAACAATATTTACTGGTTTTCTGGCCTGAGAAAGAGAAAGTGGCAAACATATTGCTAGTAAATGCAATGTGAACCTTTATCACGTTAGATGAGGATGCCATTATGAAGAAGTTAATTGTTTCAACTTTTTTGTTGTTTAACGCTACAGTTGCTTACAGTGCTGATGCGCCGCCCGGTTTACAAGTCGCTAGTGTTGATGAACCGACTCATTGCCCAGCTATTTTTATGAAAACAGACGCTGAAGGTATCGTTATTGATATTGAACTTCAAGATCAATGGGGCTACCGCACCAATAACTCTCCTGATGAGATGACTGAAAACTGGGTGCAAATGCAGTATATGCGTAAAATTATGGAACATAGGCCTACGGTTTATTTAGACGGTCATTGGATTGACGGCAGTCCTTGTAATGTCTAACTAAACTAAAAAAGCTAATGGTCACGAGGGTCTCCATAAAGCTTTGAGTCGTGCTGGTTTCGACCACAAAAAAATTAAGTGCCAGCACTGTGCTACGATTTTATGCTTATCAGTCACTTGGTGGTTTAGAAATAATTCTAAGCATCATAACTTTCATTTTTTTCTCTGATTGAATATCTTTTTATTTCCCGCAACTTTTTAATTCTACTCCTGTCTCAACATGCAGTTATATGAGGCACCCCATAATGAAACCACTATTCGCTGTATTTTTGTCGATTTTCCTATTGGGCACGGCCAACGCCAGTGATTGCTCAAAAAACCTTGATTTTACCGTTGAGACCCTTACCGGAAATAAAAAAGTCAATCTCTGCGAAGCATATCAAGGAAAGGTGCTTCTTGTGGTTAATACGGCAAGTAAGTGCGGTTTCACCGGTCAGTATGAGGGACTTGAGAAGCTCTATTCTGATTATCAGGATAAAGGCTTGGTTGTTCTTGGGTTTCCGTCAAATGATTTTGGTAACCAGGAACCCGGAAGTAGTGAAGAAATTGCCAAATTTTGTCGAGCAACATTTGGCGTAAAATTTCCCATGTTTGCCAAAACAAATGTTAAACCGGAAAACGCATCACCATTTTATCAAGGCTTGATTGATGCTACCGGCAGTTATCCTAAATGGAATTTCCATAAGTATCTAATTGATAGAGAAGGGCATGTCGCAGCGAGCTACGACAGTGTTATTACTCCGGAAAATGAAGTGCTGATGGATCACATCAAATCATTGTTGTAATAGTCTATGATTTTGTTGTGTTGTAATTTATATGTAAATCATGGGGCCTAAAAACATCCAATTGTGCTAAGTTACCAAGTCATAACACTCGGGTAGCTCATTGGAAAAACAGCTAGTATCTTCAAAAGCAATCAGAATATTGCTTATAGTTTGTGGTTTTATTTCACTGGCTTTGGGTTTAATAGGCATAGTTCTGCCTGTTTTGCCAACCACCCCTTTTATTTTGTTATCGGCTTTTTGTTTCGCAAAATCCTCACCTCGCTTCCACGCGTTGTTATTAAACAATAAATTTTTTGGCGCTATTATTCGTGACTGGGAAGAAAACAAATGTATTCGCCAACCAATAAAAGTGATGGCGATGGGTACTATAATTCTAACTTTTAGCATAACTATCTTATTGGTTATACAACAAACCTGGCTAAGGATCGTACTGCTGTGCCTGGCAGTTTTTCTATTAAGTATGGTTTGGCGTATTCCCTTATGTAATAAGCAAAAAAGTGAAGGTAAGAACGTAGTCACCGAGTAAATTAGAATGAGTCAAGATTTTGAAATAGGGGTTATTTCAGATACACATGGTTTATTAAGGCCAGAGGCAATTGATCAATTACGCGATGTCGATGCCATTGTTCATGCAGGTGATATTGGTGGTGAAGATATTATCCCGCGTCTAGGTGAAATTGCTCCGGTGCACGCCATTAAAGGCAATATAGATCAGGAACACTGGGCGAATGTCTACCCGGATGAGCTAAACATTAACTTAGCTGGCTATGAGTTTTATGTCATTCATAATATTAAACAGATTCAAGAAACGGTTTATGACCGCAGACCAAATATGATTATTTGCGGACATTCGCATAAACCTCGTGTTGATACAGTAGAGGGAGTAACGGTACTTAACCCAGGTAGCGCTGGACCAAGACGGTTTCGGCTACCGATTTGTTTAGCAAAAATTACTATTGATCAAACGAGTCTAACCCCACGCATCATCGACTTGATCGAGTGAATTAGTTTCCATGGTATAAAGAGGGGTGTAAATCGCTCCGTCACTGCGACGTTCACTTCTATAAAGACTAAGCGCCGGACAGGATAAGGCAATATTCAAGTAACTGGGCGGTACGGCTAAACGAGGGGACTTTCTCGAGCGGATACGTCCCAGTGTGACATGTGGAATAAACTTACGTTTTTCAAAGCCAACACGTGCATCTCTTAACGCTTGTTCCACCTGGTTTTTTAATCGGATAACGTTTTGATCTGCCTGAATCATGGCAGCAAGGGCGCTCGGACGTGAGTGATATGGGAAATAGCTCAATTCAGAAACGACCACATCAGAACACTTGTGAGCCTGAATAGTGTAATCGAGTTGTGCAGCCAGTCGCTGTAGGTCATCGGGCGATTGATCGCCTAAAAACGCTAAGGTGAGATGGTAATTTTCATAAGCTGGCCAGCTAATTTCGCCATATCGATCCATGGCCTGGTAATGGTCGGCTATTTCCGCTAGTTTGAGTCTACTGGACTGCGATAGCTGCAGGGCGATGAATGATCGGTATAACACTTCGAGAGCCGTGGTATCTTAAGTCTTTTTCAGAATACGAGCCAAATTTAATGTCAAATCAAACCTTAAATTTAACTGATGAACTGTATCATTATCTATTGTCTGTGTCCTTAAGGGAACCCGATATTCTGACCGCGCTTCGCGAGGAAACGGCGAAAGATGAAATGTCGATTATGCAGATTTCGCCAGAGCAGGGCCAGTTTATGTCACTTCTGATCAAAATTCTCAATCCAAAAAAGATCATCGAAGTCGGTACGTTCACCGGTTACAGCAGTCTCGCGATGGCTTTGGCAAGTGCTGATGACTGCAGATTGATATGTTGCGATATCAGCGAAAAATGGACTTCTATAGCTAAGCGCTATTGGCAGCAAGCGCAAGTAGCCGAAAAAATAAAGCTGCATCTCGCACCCGCTTTGGAAACATTAAATCAACTGTTAAATACTGAGGGAGAGGGTACAGTTGATTTTGTCTTTATTGATGCGGATAAAGCCAATTATCTTAACTAC
Source organism: uncultured Thiotrichales bacterium (assembly GCA_964617475.1). Classification (GTDB taxonomy): domain Bacteria; phylum Pseudomonadota; class Gammaproteobacteria. The sequence goes on along the minus strand of CAZTYM010000022.1, from coordinate 12,213 downwards.
TATGAAAAATCCTTACGTCTTTTACGCGTAGGTGGTGTTATCGCGGTTGATAACGTCTTATGGGGTGGATCCGTGATAGATGCAGAAAAGGATGACGAAGATACGGTTGCCATTAGGGAATTTAACCAGGTTCTGCGCTCTGATCAGCGAGTTGATATCAGTATGGTTCCTATTGCTGATGGATTGACTCTTGCCAGGAAAATATAACGCTCCACTCCGCACAATAATAATTAGTGCACTAATAAATTACTCTTCTTGACTACCCTATGATAGCATATCGCTAGCAAGGGATCGGACTACAATAATAATCGATCCAATCTTACATTTTCACCACATTTCTGAAAAAGGGTAGATGGATAAATTAATTTCTGAGCTCATTCTTGAATTACATTTTGGTTCTAAAACTGTATCAATACCCGAGTTTAAGGGTTGGGCACTTGACACCATTCAAAAGGCGATTTCATTTGACTCGGCCATCTGGGTGTATGGTTACATCGAGGATAAGAAATTCGTCTCCAAAGATGTTTACTCGTATAAGCAACCAGCAGAACTCTACGAATTGCGGCATGAATATAAAGAGTATTCAACTTTATTAAATCGTATGTTAATTGAGCCAGGAATTACGTTAACGCGTGATATGGCTTTTCCAAACGAGAATTTTAAGGATTTTAAAATCTACAAAGAATATTTTTCAAAGTATGATATGGAGCATGCTTTAGGAACAATGAAAATCCGCAAAGACGCCGGCCTTTGCTCACACATCGCGGTATACCGCTGTGCTGATCAACCTGCATTTAACGAAAATGATAGGCGTAATAAGGAAGCCTTATTGCTGCATCTTATCGAATCTTACAAATACTGCTTGTTTAATTTCTGTATAGACAGTCGATACATCGATAGCAAAAAGATAGGTAAGATAATCTGTGACAAGAACGGAATGATGATAGAGGCGTCAGACGGCGTGGCGCGTCAATTACAAAAACTGTGGCCAGACTGGAGCGGCTCTCAGTTACCGCAAGAATTTGTCGAACTTTCAGAGGGTGACGATAAAAAATTCGGTGATTTACGCGTTAAGGTGAACGCCTTTGACGACCTTAAGGGCATTGAGCTACACCCTCAAAATTGATCACCAGCTTCCGGTATTTTCCATACTGAGCCAAGGCTCACATGGTGCTAATGATTCTCCTTTTTGCAACAGCTCGATAGAAATACCATCGGGAGACTTTACAAAAGCCATGTGCCCGTCACGAGGAGGTCGGTTAATGACTACGCCAGCATTTTCGATGTGTTGACAGGTGGTATAGATGTCGTCGACTCTAAAGGCTAAATGGCCGAAATTTCGACCACCGGTATATTCTTCAGGATCCCAGTTATAAGTCAGCTCTAATAAAGGCGATTTGTCTGTCGCTGCGCGTGCTTCATCACCAGGCGCGGCGAGATAAACCAGAGTAAAACGTCCTCTTTCAGATTCTTTTCTACTGATTTCGACCAAGCCCAATACCTGGGTATAGAAACGTAAAGACTCGTCCAGGTCAGTCACTCTGACCATTGTGTGCAAATATTGCATGATTCCACCTGTCTAAAATAAGCAGTGTATTATGGCATCAGGTTTAGGGGTGGTGTAAAGAGTCATGGAACAATTAAAGCTACCAGCATCAACCGAGCAACGCATCAAAGATAGGGCGCTCAGCTACGTCTCCGCCGTTCGAGCCCAACAGAGTCATTATTTCAATTCCTTTATTCAGCAGTTTAATCTAAGTTCTCCACAAGGCTTGGCGTTAATGGGGCTTGCCGAAGCGCTGATCCGCGTGCCCGATGCCGATACAGCCAATTCACTAATATACGACAAGCTAAGTGACCAGGAATGGGATCAGCAATTCTTGCTACATAGTCCAGCAATATCAAAGCTTGCATCAAATAGCCTGAACTTGGCGGGTGAATGGTTGGAAGAAAACCCTGACCCAGAAAACCTAAAAGAAACCTTATCCGAATTACTTAAGCAAACCAGCCGGCCACTGATAAGAACGGCCTTAAAAGAAGCGATGAAATACCTTGGCCAGCATTTCGTTTGTGCTGAATCAATAGAAACCGCGGTTAAGCAGAGCTTGATCAATTATCAAGAGCGCGTGACCTATTCCTATGACATGCTCGGCGAAGCTGCGTTATGTCAAGATGATGTTGATCGCTATATGGCTGATTATCAAGAGGCGATACGATATGTTGCAGCGCATAACGTTGATCGGCAAGACAATGCTAGCGTATCAATCAAACTATCAGCATTGCATCCGCACTTTCATGGTTTAAAGCGGGAAGATGTATTAAAAACACTCGGTGATCGTTTCTTCATGCTCGCACAACTTGCTTATGAGCTGGAAGTCGATATTACCATTGACGCTGAAGAAGCGGATCGCCAAACGTTAACACTCGAGCTTTTCGAACAATGTTTAGCCAGGCTACCACGAGAACAATTAAGAAAACTCAGTATTGCGGTTCAAGCTTATTCAAAGAAAGCATTATCTGTTTTGCGAAGATTGAAGCATATAGCGGAAACTTACAATGCAATCATTCCAGTTCGTTTAGTTAAAGGTGCTTACTGGGATACCGAGATTAAAAATGCGCAAATTCTTGGGCTAGAAGATTATCCCGTTTTTACTAAGAAATACGAAACAGATATCAATTACTTGAGCTGCGCTTATTATTTACTGAGTGAAAGCGTTTCATCCAAACTTGTGCCACGCTTCGCCACACATAATGCCTATACATTGGCAGCTGTTATTGAAATCGCTAAAGACCTGCGATACACCGGCCCTATAGAAATTCAACGCTTGTTTGGTATGGGTGAAGTATTACATGAGGCTGTACTAGAGGATTGTCCTAACATAACTAATCGTGTTTATTCACCGGTTGGAGACCAGCAACAATTATTACCGTATTTGATACGTCGCTTATTAGAGAACGGCGCTAACTCATCTTTTGTACACCAGTTATTTGATCCAAAAGTATCTGAAGATGCTTTGCTAGTTTCGCCATTTGAACAAGCAAAAATGGGACAAGATAATTCAATTCCTGCGCCCACTGAATATTTACAAATACGTTATCCATCGGCTAAAGGTTATATGGTTCGTGACTCGGACGAGTTAGAAAAATTACTTAGTCAGGTTCAACCTTTTTATACTAAATTTTGGCGAGCGGAACCTCTTATTGCCAATGATAAAGAAGAATCGTATTCATTCCAGAAAACGGTTAAGCCATATGATACGAATGTAGAAATAGGCGAGGTCGCCTTTGCTACAAAAGAGGCGGTGACTTTATCGATAGAAAATGCTGATAATGCAGCCTTTGATTGGGCAAGAACCGATAGTAGTGAGCGAGTTCAATGCCTGTTAAATATTGCTGACTTGTTACAGGACAATATGCCCAGGTTTATCGCTTTACTTCAGCTTGAAGCAGGTAAAACCTTGCAGGATGCTATCGATGAAGTAAGAGAGGCAATCGATTTTTGTCGCTACTATGCTGAGCAAGTTGAAGAGGAGTTTTCTTCTCCAAAGGTGTTGCCCACCGTTAGTGGTGAAACTAATTATTTATCATACGAGCCCAAGGGTATATTTGTCTGTATCAGCCCTTGGAACTTTCCCTTAGCGATATTTACCGGCCAAGTTGTTGCTGCTCTCGTAACAGGTAATACGGTATTAGCCAAACCCGCTGAGGATACGAGTTTAATTGCATATGAAGCTGTATCACTGATGCATCAAGTAGGTGTACCGGAAGAAGTACTACAACTAATACCCGGTGTGGGTATTGATATAGGTGAAGTTATTTGTGCGGATGAGCGTGTCTCGGGCATCGCCTTTACCGGCTCTACCCGTGCGGCTAAGCAATTACAACGGGGCCTTGCCCAACGCGACGGTGCCATTGCAACTCTGATCGCTGAAACTGGTGGTCAAAATGCAATGATTGTTGATAGCACAGCCTTGCCCGAGCAAGTTGTCAAAGACGTTATTCAGTCTGCTTTTCTCAGCGCTGGTCAACGATGTTCCGCATTACGCGTACTGTATTTGCAAGAAGAAATTGCAGATAAAACACTTGCGTTATTACAAGGCGCTATGCAGGAGCTCATAGTTGGAAACCCAGAATATCCAGAAACCGATATTGGACCGATTATTAGCAAAGAGGCATTAAACAACTTAGAAAATCATATCCGAGAATTTGAAAATAAGCAGGGTAGTATAGTGTCTAATATCTGTAATGATATGAGAGAAAATGGATATTTCATCCAGCCCGTTATCATAGAAATAGAGAGTATCAAACAACTATCCGGAGAAAAGTTTGGACCAATACTCCATGTTATTAAATATAAAGCAAATGACATAGATCTAATAGTTGATGAAATCAATACAACCAGTTATGGGCTGACTTTTGGAATACACAGTAGAAATCAACATTTTTGCGAATATATTGCAAGTATAGCTAATGTAGGCAATGTCTATATCAACCGCAATATCATTGGCGCCAGAGTGGGTTGCCAACCTTTTGGTGGTAGAGGTTTGTCAGGTACAGGGCCTAAAGCAGGTGGTCCAAACTATCTTAAAAAATTCATGACAGAAAAAGTAACCACACAAAATACAAGTGCTATTGGCGTGGTTGCAGGACTCGTAGATTAAAGTCGCCGTGACCAATAACGAGCAGAACATATACTTATAGAGATAATAATTAGTGCACAAAATTTTAGTGTGGCATTAATCCTTTCAGATTAAATTTTGAAGGTGTAATCTCATATCAAAAGTAGAGTCTAAAGAAAAATAATATAACAACGGAATTAATTCTGAAGACAAAAAATATAAATAATTACTTACCTCTTAATAAATACCAAAAGACCAAAATATAGGTCTGATCATTTATATGCCGAATAAGAAAAGGAACTAACAAGAACAGAAGTAAAATTCTCACATAAACAGGATAGTCATACTCAAAACAGGAGAGAGCAATGGAAAAATGTCCCGTCCAACATCACGGAATGAGCAAAGCAAGAGGCTGTTCACACGCTAGGCTAGGAAGTTTTAGTAAGCTATTTAAAGATCTCAACCATGTTCCAGTTGACCTATATCAGGCAATCACTCTAGGTGGTCCTGGTTCTCCAATGGATGATGCAAACAATGATAGCGGAGATAGCGATACGCCAGCAGGCTATACCTTCTTTGCTCAATTTATTGACCACGATATTACGTTAGATACCACTACAAATTTAACTGGGGAAGCTATTACTGATCCGGAAGATATTGAGGAACTACCCAATCTTCGTAGTGCGGGTTTGGATCTAGATTGTGTATACGGTTTTGGCCCGGAAGCAAGTCCATACTTATATCAAGGCGAAGATGCGCCCGGCAGACTATTGGAGGGAAATAGTGTCAACCCTAACGACGTACCACGGAGTGAAAATGGCACAGCCCTGATTGGCGACCCTAGAAATGACGAGAATATTTTTCTCTCACAAATGCAACTTTTATTTATACGGTTCCATAATAAAGTCTATGACCAACTTGTTACAGATCCAAAGATAGAACCTCATGATAGGTTTGAAAAAGCACAAACTATTGTAAGAAATCATTATCAGTACTTAGTTGTTTTTGATTTTCTTAAAAGAACTTGTGATGAAAAAATCTATGATTTCGTTATCAACAAGGCGAGTTCTACTAGAGCTAAATATCCATTGTTTTACAACCTAGACGACGATGGTAAACAACTTCATAAAACTCAACTCCCCATGCCTGTAGAATTTAGCGTAGCAGCTTACCGTTTTGGGCATACGACCGTTCGTTCAAAATTTGCAGTAAATAGCAACCATCCAGACGTTGAATTATTTGATGAGCGATTCACTACAGAGGGGTTTACACGGGTACCGGAAGATTTAGTTGTTGATTGGCGTTTTTTGCTAAAAGTGAGTAATTGTATAGACCCACTCAATACCAAAGCCTACGATTTAAAGTTTGCTAGTGAACTGATTAACTTGCCTGAAAATGTCGTCGGTGCGGGTGCAGGAGTAGCACAGCGTTCACTCGCGTCACGGAACTTGCTAAGAGGCAACACTCTAGCATTGGCTTCTGGTCAAGATATAGCGAGAGAACTTAAACGCTGTGGTTATCCAATTTCCACTAGTTTTTCAGCATTGAAACTGGGTGATGTGATCAATGAAGAAAAACTCATTATTCATAAATCACAAACATTTAATAAGCACTTCAAACCCTACCTCACACATACGCCTTTATTTTTCTACTTGATGAGGGAGGCGGGTACATTAGGTGGTGGTAAACGTCTTGGCCCTGTTGGTTCTGCACTTATTCTTGAAGTCTTAGTTGGCGGTTTAAAGCAATGCCAAAGTGTTGTTTTAAATAAAAGCTATAAGCCAAACGAACGTATTACAGGCAAAAAATCTCGCAAAAAAGATGAACCAATATTTGAGTTAGCCGATATTATCCGTTTCGTTGAAACTTGCTAAGGGTGAGGAAATAATAAATTTCTTATAAACAGAAGGAAATATAAATGTTGAAAATAATGCATACAGCAATTTTGTATATATTCTTAGTAAGTTGTTCCAGCTTGTCTGATTCTCCTGATCGTTCGATAAATGTTAGAGCGGAATTAAAGGAACTAGCTAAATATTTAAAATCAGATGTTATTACGATTTATAATCAAAAAGCAACTATAGCAGAAAAAGAAGCATATCGAGATGAAGTGATATTGGCTCGTATTCGAGCTATTGATTTACGATTCAATCGTTTCATTAATGAAATTTCTGATGAGGAAAAAGAACTCAATATCGGAACTGATTCATCAGTATTAGGGTTGAGCGCTGCTGGTACTCTGTCAACTGTATCAAGTACACAAGCAATTTTTTCTGCAATTTCGGGTATAGTTACAGGTGTTAAAACGTCTTTTGATGAAAATGCTTTTTACAATCAAACGATTGTAACTTTAGTTGCGCAAATGCAGGCAGATAGGACATCGGTTCTCGCAGATATTTATTCCGGTATAAAAGATGATATTGGCAAATATCCACTTCTCAGAGGGCTTATAGACGTTGAAAATTATTTCAACGCAGGCACACTTCTTAGTGCAGTAAATAATTTAAATAATTCTGTTGAAAAAGAGCAAGAAGATGCAGATACTAAAATGACTGCTGCCATAAATAAATAATTTAACTTAAAAAAGTTGATAAAAATATACTTAATACTTTTTACATGTACAAACCAATAAATTTTTAGTTAAATCGATTAATTATTCTCGGTGCATGAAACTTCATCACGGAAAAATCCCTTTTTGTTCATAGCAAATGCCGATTTTATTGATAGCTTCGACATAAGCTGCAGTACGAAGATCGACCTCGCGGTTAAGGGCGATATCTCTTATTTGGCTATAGGCATTAATCATGGTGTCCTCAAGGGCTGAGTTAACTAAGTCTTCTTCGCTAGCACCTTTGGTGAGTAGCGACGGAAGGTCACCATTGAATTTTTGCTCAGTTAGGGAAGACACAGCATCGAGTACAGCTTGTGTGCGTTGTACATCAAAGCGTTTATCTAATCTACCGACTCTGACATGCGATAGGTTTTTTAACCATTCAAAGTACGAGACAGTCACGCCGCCGGCACTAAGATAGATATCTGGCAAAACGCATTGATTGTTTTTTATGAGTATTTCATCAGCTTCATAAGTAGTGGGACCGTTGGCCGCTTCCGCGATAATTTTCGCTTTAATTCTTCCCGCATTTTCGGCGGTAATTTGGTTTTCTAGTGCAGCGGGTATTAATATATCGCAATCAATTTCAAGCGCGTCTTCGCGTTTAGGTAAGTCTTTAGCTTTATCAAACCCGAGAATCGAGCCCGTTTCACGACGGTAAGCCATAAGCGCTTCTAGATCTAAACCTGCCTGACATTCGATGCCGCCTTCGTATTCAGCTACACCCACCATTTTTGCGCCACTGGCGATTAAACAACGCGCTGCGTGTGAGCCGATATTACCTAGCCCCTGAATAACGAAAGTTTTGTTGTCGAAACCTGCTGTCATGCCGTAGCGCTGCATGATGTCTTTATCATTGCATAACTCTCTAATACCAAAATAAATACCTTGGCCACCTGCGCCTTCACGCCCACGAATGCCACCGCTTTCTACAGGTTTGCCGGTTACGCAAGCATCGTTATCGATATCGGAGTTAAAGCTATTATACGTATCGTATATCCAGGCCATTTCTTTGGCGGAGGTACCAAAATCCGGTGCCGGCACATCTACTGACGGACCGATAAAATTCTTCTTACTCAGTTCAAAGGTATAACGACGGGTTATACGTTCTAATTCGCTTTCGGTGAACTTATGCCTGGCAATACAGACGCCACCTTTGGAACCACCAAAAGGCACATTGACGGTAGCACATTTATAGCTCATCAGCGCAGCAAGGGCTTCGGTTTCGTCTGCGCTAACTAGAGCGCTATAGCGTAAGCCACCTTTCGTAGGAAGCTTATGATGACTATGCTCAACGCGCCATGCTTTAACGGAAATTATAGAACCATCATCTCGGCGTACAGGGAATGTCAGCTCGTATACACTATTACTCGCTTTTATCTGACTAAGTAGGTTAGCATCAAACCTTGTATAGGCGGCTGCACGATCGAAGAACTGATTAACTTGTTCTAAAAACGAAATTTTATGCATAACAGCTTCATCCAGTGGCTACTAATATTATGAAACTCGCTATGTTTATAACGGCCAGTTTCAAGTTTGCTAAATATTAGTTTAAACACTCGTCCCAGTATGGATGATCACCAAAGCGATCCACCAAAAAATCGATAAATACCCTTACTCGATGTGAAAGATGACGAGTAGGTGGATAGACGGCATAGGCATTAATCGCACCCCAGTTATAATCGGTTAATAGGGGTATTAGTTCTCCATCTTGTATCGCTTGGTTAACGATAAAGGTGGGTTCTATCATCATACCTGAGCCGAGTTTACCAATTTCTTTTAAAAAACTGCCATTGTTAGCCGACAATACGCGCTCAAATTTTACTCGCCCCGTTTTGCCTTGTTTATCGGTATATGACCAAAGGCTATCCGAACGGTTACCGTAATGAAGGAATGGTTGTTTTGCGGCTTCTTCAGGCGTATCGGGTTTACCGTATTGCTTAATGTGTTGCGGACTAGCACAAGCAATCATATTGATTGTGGTTAATCTGCGCGCGATGAGCGATGAGTCATCAAGCTTGGCTATCCGAATAGCCATATCAAAACCTTCATCAACCAAATTAGCTTGAGAATCACTCAGGTTAACATCCAGGGTTAACTCGGGATGGGCTTGCATAAAATCAGCTACGGCAGAGCTTAGATGCAAGACGCCAAAGCTCAGCGGTGTACTGATTCGTAGCGTGCCTTTAAGTGCTGCACTTTCGGTTGTAACGGCTGCTTCAGTCGCTTCGATATCAGCGAGTATACGAACGCACTGATCATAATAGCTTTTACCAGTATCAGTGAGGCTCATGCGCCGGGTGGAGCGTTTTATCAGTTGTACGCCTAATCGCGTTTCTAAATCACTAAGCCTTCTGCTAACCGCCGATTTTGCGGTATCTAGTCGGTCAGCTGCACCGGTAATACTGCCTGCATCGACAACTTTTACAAACGTTGTCATTTCCTCGAACACGCTCATTTTTCGCCCCAAGAAAGTGAGATTGTTGTTATTTTACGAACAATAGATTCGAGATTCCACTGTTTATCCACGCCGTAAAGAGGCATAGACTGCAACGCGTAGTACATCAGTAACTCAATCAAATATATAGCTAGGGAGTTTTAAGATGAATACATTGACTCAATACGCAGCACCAATAGGTAGGGTTCTTATCTCATTAATTTTTATTATTGCTGGTCTGTCAAAAATTACCGGCTATTCAGCCACAGTAGGCTATATGGAATCGCAGGGTGTGCCAGGTGCATTACTTCCAGCAGTTATATTCACGGAAGTGGTTTTCGGCGTGCTAGTTCTTATTGGCTATAAAACTCGTATTGCTGCATTTTTACTAGCCGGGTTTTGCATTATTTCTGCTCTGTTATTCCACGCCAATATCGGTGATCAAATGCAGCAAATTTTATTCCTCAAAAACCTGGCAATAGCGGGTGGTTTTTTGTTCTTGGTAGCTCATGGTGCAGGTATTTTATCAGTAGATAATCGACTACGTACCGAGCCAGAAGATTTAGCCAAAACCATCTGATTCCTTTAAATGAGAGGCGCTCAGTAGTTATGTCTGCAAGCAACATTAATATAGTGATGCAACAAAACCGATCTGTAAGTCAGTTAGTTCGTGGTGTGCCAACTTCTGATGGCGCGGGTGTTAAACTCACCCGCCTCATCGGTAGTCGGGAACTTGCTTTACTAGACCCTTTTCTTTTGTTAGACCGTTTTGAATCCGATGATGCGCAAGACTATATCGCAGGTTTCCCACCGCATCCGCATCGTGGTTTTGAAACGGTTACTTATATGTTGAACGGGCGTATGCGCCATAAAGACAGCGCTGGCCACGAAGGCGTAATTGAAAATGGTGGCGTTCAGTGGATGACAGCAGCGAAGGGTATCATCCATTCGGAAATGCCTGAGCAAGAAGCTGGATTGATGTCAGGTCTGCAGCTTTGGGTAAATCTTCCCTCACATAGAAAGATGCTTGAACCTGAATACCATGAATATTCTGAGCCAGATATTGTTATAGAAAAACGTGATGATCAGGCTACAATTAAGGTTATAGCCGGGGTAACCAGCCAAGGCACAAAAGGGCCAGTAGAAGATAGAGCAGTCGAGCCATTCTATATAGATGTAACGCTTAGTGGCAGTGGCAGTTTTATTGAACCTATACCCTCTGGCTATAACGCTTTTATTTACGCATTGGAAGGTAAATTTAGTGTGCTTGGTGAAAACAAGGATTTAGATACTATAGTTGGCAAAGATCAATTAGCTGTGCTTGGCCAAGGCGAACGCGTACAAATAGTTAGCGAACCACCAGACTCAAGATTTGTTTTAGTAGCCGGTAAGCCTCTCAACGAACCAATCGCTCGTCGCGGACCGTTTGTTATGAATACGCAAGCGGAATTGATGCAAGCGTTTAAAGATTATTCATCCGGGCAATTTTAATTTAATTCATTTAAGTAGTTGGAGAAGTAAGTAATGGGTTTGCTAGTTGATGGTCAGTGGCAAGATAAATGGTATAACACGGCTGAAAATAAGGGTAAGTTTGTCCGTTCTCAGGCGCAGTTTCGTAATTGGGTTACGGCAGATGGTAGCGCAGGACCATCCGGAAAAGAGGGGTTTAAAGCAGAAGCAGGACGCTATCATCTTTATGTGTCTTACGCCTGTCCTTGGGCTCATCGCACATTAATTTTTCGTCAGCTAAAAGGCTTGGAAGAAATGGTGTCTTTATCCGTAGTCAATTGGTTTATGGGCGAAGAAGGCTGGACGTTTAAACCAACGGACGGTGTAATTGCGGATAGTATTAATCAGGCAAATAACTATCATGAAATCTATACCGCCGCTGACCCTAGTTATAGTGGCCGAGTTACCGTGCCTGCGCTATGGGATAAGAAAACGAATACTATCGTGTCAAACGAATCATCAGAGATTATTCGTATGTTTAATAGTGCTTTTGACGAAATCGGTGCAACGCCTGGTGATTATTACCCAGTAGCGCTACGTTCCGAAATAGATGAAATTAATGAACGTGTTTATGACACCTTAAACAACGGTGTGTACAAATGCGGTTTTGCTACCACTCAACAGGCCTATGAAGAAGCGGTCTATCCCTTATTCGATACCCTGGACTGGTTAGAGGGTATTCTAGGTCAACAACGCTATTTGCTCGGTGACGACGTTACCGAGGCAGATTGGCGCTTATTCACAACGTTAGTACGCTTTGATCCGGTTTATTATGGTCACTTCAAATGCAATATCCGCCACATAACTGATTATCCTAATATCTGGGATTACCTTCGCGACTTATATCAGCAACCAGGTATTATGGAGACGGTAAATATGCATCATATTAAAAGCCATTATTACGGAAGCCACACGTCAGTGAACCCAACACTGATTGTTCCAGTAGGCCCAGATATCAATTTTCTACAACCACATAACAGAGAAAAAATGGCTGCGGTAGCGTAAATATTTACTTGATAAAGACTACTAAAAATAAC
>CAZTYM010000021.1:0-38008 GCA_964617475.1 uncultured Thiotrichales bacterium | reverse complement strand
ATCTATCTTTGATTAATATATATTATTAAATATTTTTTCTATTTCACTGTTATATATCAACATGCAAACTCAAAAAGTCGTTTGTAATAAGATATTTACGCTTGATTCATGCAAGTTATGATAGTCTTACTCTGAAAATGGTTTCTATTTATTAAATTGAGGATATTTTATGAACCGCGCCCTATCCGCATTGACCTTATCGGTATGCTTAGCGCCCATCTCGATGCTGCAAGCTTCAGATATTGAGCTAAAAACGGAAAAAGACAGACTCAGCTATGCCATAGGCACAATAGTGGCAGAGCAATGGAAACAACAAGAGATAGAGGTTAACCCTGATGTAATTTCTGCTGTTATCAAGCATATTCAAGCAGGTAAAACACCGCAACTTAGTGAAGCTGAAATTCGTGACGTACTCAATAATTTTCAAGCTCAGCGACAGGAGAAAGCTAAATTGGACTCAGAAAAAACCAAAGCGGAAGGCGCTGCTTTCTTAGCGAAAAATAAAGAAAATGATGGGGTTGTTGAAACTGCCAGTGGCTTGCAATACCAAATTTTGGAAGCTGGTAACGGCGAAAATCCTAAGGCAACCGACAGCGTGACAGTCCACTATAAGGGTACATTAATTGACGGTACCGAGTTTGATAGCTCTTATTCAAGAGGCGAACCTACTACCTTCCCATTGAACGGCGTAATTGCCGGTTGGACAGAAGGTGTTCAATTACTTAAGCCAGGCGGTAAAGCGAAGTTATTTATCCCGTCTGATCTTGCCTATGGTGATCGTGGTGCGCCCCCCACTATCAAACCAGGCGCTACGCTCATTTTTGATGTTGAGCTTATTAGTATCAACAATGCTGGTGGCCACGATCACGGTCACTCTCACGATCATTAGTTTAACTATTGGGTAAGTAGTTGTGATAAAGGCACTTTTTCAAGTGTCTATTCGCCAAAATCAAAATCACTTTTTACAAAACGTCATTGTTTTTGAAAAGTTAGTACTTCTTGCCCTTTTGTCCTTAGTCACCCCGGTCTTCGGCGCTAACAGTGTTGGCGTCGTCGATTTAAGTACCCTTCCCTCCGAACCCATTAAAGCCAGACTCATAGGCACGATGGATACACAGGCGGTTACAGAGTCTTCTGGCTTAGTGACCTCACTCAAGCATGACGGTGTACTCTGGACGATTAATGACAGCGGTAACAGCGCCTCAATCTATCCAATTAACCTAAATGGTGATTTACTCAATAACTCACCTTCAAAAGGTATTCTGCTAACAGGAGCTGAAAACTTTGATTGGGAAGCCATGACCTCCGATGACAAAGGGCATCTTTATATTGCCGATACTGGACAAAACTTTAATCTTGCCAGAACGCAAATTATTTATAAAATTCAAGAACCTACAAATTTAGCACAAACTCGGAGCGTTGCTGTATTAAAGGAACTGAGTTTTAATTATGAAGACCAATCGGGTTTTCTTATGCCACGAAACGAGTTTGATGTTGAAGCGGTTTTTTATTCTGACCACTCCCTTAATTTACTGACTAAAGGTTGGGGCGAGAGTATTTCTAAATGGTATCGGCTGAGGCAAAGTGAAAAATTTGTTAATGCTGCGCGCTTAGTCACTCGTGTTAACTTTGGCAAATCACTTATTACAGGAGCAGAAGTTGATCACTCAGGCCTAAGACTCGCGGTGCTAGCGAAAAGGTCAATCTGGTTATTTACACGAGACACCCTGGGACAAAACTGGTTTAGCGCTGATATTAAACGTTTTAAAACACGCGATATTGGCGTAACAGAAGGTATTACCTTTTACGGAAACCGCCTATTTATTTCCAATGAGTCTGGTCAACTCTATTCAATTATATTAGATAAAATACATGATAATTTAAATATAAATGATTGATATAATTAATGAATTTAGTCAAGACCCTTCTATTTGTTACTTAAATCATGCAGCAATGGGCCCGTGGCCAGAACGTACCTCTCGTGCCGTAACCAAGTTTGCTGAAGAAAATACCAGAGTCGGCTCAAAGCACTATGACCGGTGGCTAAGTGTAGAACGACAGCTAAGACAAGGCTTAGCTACGCTCATTAACGCCGGTTCAATTGATGATATTGGCTTGGTCAAAAACACCTCTGAGGGTCTTTCAGTCATCGCTTATGGCCTAGATTGGTCAGCTGGCGATGAAATACTCATTCTTGACCAGGAATTCCCTTCTAACCGCATTGTCTGGGAATCGCTCAAGTCTCAAGGTGTAGTGATCAAAATTATTAGCTGCAATGATGGCGAAACGCCAGAATTAGCGTTGTGCCGAAGTAGCTCACCGCAAACACGGCTAATTTCAGTCAGTTCCGTGCAGTACGCCAGCTCAGCACGAGTAGGTTTAGACAAGCTCAGTCAATATTGCCAGCAAAACAATATCTTATTGTGTGTCGATGCCATACAAAGCGCAGGAGCGCTACCGATCGATATACAAAGTACGCCAGTCGATTTTCTCGTCGCTGATGGTCATAAATGGCTGCTTGGCCCCGAGGGTATCGCCCTATTCTATTGCGCAGAAAAACAACGCGAGCGGCTGGCGATAAAGCAATACGGCTGGCACATGGTAGAAGCCTTGGGCGATTACGATAGAACAGATTGGCAAATAGCTAAAAGCGCTCGTCGTTTTGAATGTGGCAGCCCTAATATGCTTGGGATACATGCTTTAAACGCTAGTGTCAGCCTATTACTCGAGGCAGGTATGGAGAACGTATCTAGCCAAGTCCTCGGCCATACTCGCTATTTAATTTCGTCACTGCAATCAATACCCGGAATGAATATCCTCAGTGAAATCAGAGAAGCACATCATGGCGGCATTGTCACATTTGCTCACCCAAATATCGATAGCGCACAAATGTATGCGTCGCTGAAAAAGCAAGAGATTATGTGTGCAAACCGTGGTGGAGGCGTCCGCTTTTCACCCCACTTCTATAACAGTAAGCCGCAGCTAGACTATGCTTTGGAAAAAGTAGAATCGCTAATTCAAGCGGCTTGATGCTGATCAGGACGTTTAGCCGTACTAAACAAAGTATAGAAATTATCGCTACTAATCCGAGCCACATCTTCCGTGCTCATACCACGTAATTGTGCAATATACTCCGCCACGTGTTTTACGTAGGCAGGCTGATTGGTTTTACCGCGGTTAGGCACGGGCGCTAAATAAGGCGAGTCCGTTTCAATAAGTAATTTATCCATAGGCACTTTTTTGGCAATTTCCTGCAAGTCTTTGGCATTTTTGAAAGTCACAATGCCAGAAAACGAAATATAAAAACCCAGGTCCATTGCTGCGCTGGCTGTTTCCCAATCTTCGACAAAGCAGTGCATCACACCACCCGCATCTTGGGCGTTCTCCTCTCGCATCAATTTTATCGTTTCTTTTTTCGCGTCACGGGTATGAATAATCAGTGGTTTACCTGTTTGCTTAGACGCTTCGATGTGTTTGCGAAAGCGCTGGTGCTGCCACTCCATATCACCTTCGCAGTGATAATAATCCAAACCCGTTTCACCAATAGCGACAATCTTAGGATTGTTCGCTAACTCAACAAGCTGTGCGATTTCCGGTTCCACTTCGCACTTAGTCACAGGGTGAACACCTACCGACGCATAAACTTGAGCATAAGGCTCAATCAACGACATCATGGCAGGGAATTTATCTAGACTGACCGACACACAGAGCATTGCATCAACATTATTTTGAGAAGCGCACTCAAGTAAATCTGGTAAGTTCTGCCCTTCTTGTTCAGGGTCAATAAGATCTAAATGGCAATGTGAGTCAATAAACATGGGCGTATTATATACAAATCAGAGTAACGAGTTGATACACAAAGAGTCAGGACAACATGGAGTGTTAGCTGATATAGAGCAACTTTTGTCTACTTTTACGGCAAAAGTAGATCGCTCTGCGCCGCATGCTCGGCAAAATATGATTACTACATTGTATGCGTAATACGATCAGATTCCAGCGCACCAGCGAGGTGGGTTTCTATCTTATTGCGAACATCTATTCCTTCACCGGCATTAAACTGAATACCTATGCCGGTGGTGCGGTTACCCTGCGAGCCTACCGGTGTGATCCAGCAGACAGTGCCAACAACTGGAATTTTGTCGGTGTCGCTCATCAGTGTCAGCAGCAAAAACACTTCATCACCCAGTTTGTATTTACCATCTGTAGGAACAAATAAGCCACCATTAACGACAAAAGGCATATACGCTGCGTAGAGCGCACTTTTGTCTTTGATGGTAAGGGACATGATGCGTTGTTTTTGAGCTGGATTCATAATTATTTCAATATGTTATTGGTTACTATTAAACCCAGGATATAAAAATATCCTCCAATAGTAACTGTTCATTCAGTTGTGATTCGGCACGCTTTATCCCAAGATTTAGCGTGTCGATATGGTGTAACAACTTGGCTTGACCTAGGTGCTGGGCTAGCGATGTATCGTCAATTGTTTGATTCATTGCTAAGCCGCGCAGCATTTCGGCATGCCAATGCCATAAAGTATATAGCGCTTGTTTTGCGCCTAACTTTAGGTAAGCCTCGCTTAGCTCGACCGGGCTAGTCTGACCAGAAAACAACTTTCTAGCACCTTCTATTACATGTTGGCTGTTATCGCCAGTATTGTCTGCACCACTAAGCTGTTTTTCCGCTAGAAGTGGTGCACCTCTGACAGCAGCTAATATAGCTTGTATCGCGTTTTCTGAATACCCTAAGGACTGCAGCCATTGCGTCACGTCTGCAACCTGCGGCATAGGTATTCTTAATATTTGGCAGCGGCTGCGCACGGTAATCGGCAATAATGAGGGTTGAGCGCTGATTAAAATTAATAATGCACCGGCAGGTGGTTCTTCAAGCGTTTTAAGTAAAGCATTAGAGGCAGCCAGAGTCATATTCTCTGCGCCGACCAAAATGGCGATTTTCCTCTCACCGTATTGACTGGTTAACGAGAAAAACTCTGATATACCCCGGATGGTATCAATACCAATCGCTTTACCGGCTTCGCTTTGTATTAGACGATAGTCCGGGTGACTACCAGCAGCTAACAACTTACCGCTTTTGCTCTCACCACGCTCAGATGCATTAGCGTTTTCGTTTAACAGTTTATATGCCAGCTGAGTAGCAAAAAGTTTTTTGCCAACCCCTTCTGCACCTTGTAATAAATATGCATGGGCAAGACGTTGTTTTTCTATACTGCTATCTATTTGTCGCCACAGAGAGCTATGCCAAGCCAATATGTTTTCAGTATTCATTATGCTTGGTGTTCAGTAAAATCGCTTAGCACTTTATTTACCGATTGTTTCACTTCTTCGAGAGATAAAGAGGCATCAATGACAGACATACGCTGAGAGAATTGTTCTGCACGGTCAAGATATTTATTTCGCACCCGCTCAAAAAATGCATGCGCTTCAACTTCAAACCTATCTGCAGCACCACGTTTAGATACACGACTCATTCCGGTTTTAACGTCTGCATCTAATAATAAGGTTAGGTCGGGCTGATACTCTGCATGTACCCAATTTTCTAACAAGCTAATATGCTCATCAGCAATGCCTCGGCCACCACCCTGATATGCATAGGTAGCATCTGTGAAACGATCACAAATCACCCATTGGCCTTTTTTTAAAGCAGGTCTAATCACTTCAGCCAAATGCTGTGCTCTTGCAGCAAACATAAGTAGTAACTCGCAATCGCTACTCATATTGCTGTGCTTATGGCCCAGTAAAAGAGATCGAATATCTTCACCCAGTTCTGTACCGCCGGGTTCACGTGTCACGATATAGTCGATTCGTTTTTGATCTAAAAAATCACATACATTGGCGATATTGGTACTCTTACCGACACCTTCTATACCTTCTATAGTAATAAACTTTCCTACAGAGTTTGTCACTTACGCTTACCGCCTAATTGATACTTACGCACTGCGTCATTATGTTCTTGTAAGGTTTTAGAAAAATAATGTGTACCATCACCTTTAGATACAAAGTAAATTGTTTTGCCATTGTCTGGGTGTAAGGCGGCTTCAATAGACTGCGCACTAGGCATGGCAATGGGCGTTGGCGGTAAGCCTTTGTGCACATAAGTATTGTAGGGAGTATCTCGACGCAAATCGCGTCGACGTATATTGCCATCAAACTCCTTGCCTAAGCCATAAATAACAGTAGGATCAGTCTGCAGCAACATATTGCGTTTTAAGCGTCTTGTAAAAACGCCAGATACTTCCCACCTTTCTGCTTCTACACTTGTTTCTCGCTCGATTATCGAAGCAAGTATTAGTGCTTCATAAGGATTTTTTACTGCGATGTTATCTGCCTTCTTCTCCCATTCCTGCGCAAGAATCTTTTCCATCTGCGCGTAAGCACGCTTAAGAAAATCAATATCTGTCGTACCGTGTGTAAAATGATAAGTATCGGGATAGAAACGACCCTCTGGGTGTAAACCGGCAAGTCCCAGCCTATCCATAATCTCTTCTGTAGAAAATTCGTTAATGGTATGTGTTAAATGCTCGCTATCATTTACCGCATTTAAGACCTGATCAAACGTCCAACCTTCTATCAAGGTCAAAGAGTGCTGAATAACATCGCCAGAAACAAATAAAGCCAGCAACTCTTCAGGGGTAATTAAAGCTGGAATAAGATATTCACCTACCTTAATTTTTCCAGCTATTCTCTGCCATTTAGCGATACCAATAAGATAGTATGGTTTAGTTAGAATGCCTCTAGATTGTAGGGAGTTAGCAATACTGTGCACGCTATCATTCGGTTTGATGATATAACGAACCCCATCGCCGCCAAACTCCAAAGGAGTTTTAAGAAAATGACGAATATCAGTAATCAACCAACCTAATACTAAACTAGCAATGATAAGCAAAACACCGCTAATTTTAAAAAGTATTTTTACCATTAAATGGTAACTCCACTATCCGCGAGTTCTTTTTCTACAAGCGCAAGTATCGCCTGAGTCATTTTTCCAGGAGTTGGCCAACTATTTTGCTGAAAACATTTTACCGGCCGGATACCCATAACACTATTAGTAATTAATACCTCATCGGCTTGTCTTAATTCTGTTAAGCTCAATGGTTTTTCTAGAACTGACATATTGTTATTTTGAACACTGTCAATAACGCACTGGCGCATCACTCCTTTTACGCCGCAATCATTTAAGTTTGGGGTGAGTATATTTTTATTCTTAATCAAAAATATATTACTCATCGTGCATTCAATAACATCGTCATTATTATTTAGCATTACTCCCTCATCAAACCCATCGTCTTCCGACCATTCAGACTGTGCAATGACTTGTTCTAGTCTATTCATGTGTTTGAGTCCAGCCAAAGCATGGTTGCCGAGTCTGGTCTCACACAAGCGTAATATGACAGCATCTCGCTCTTTGAGAAACACCGATTGCTCGTGAGGTAGTACGCTGATTATACGTGAGGGGCTGGCCTTTTTGCTTGGTCTATAGCCTCGTTTTCCGGTTCCGCGGGTAACAGTTATTCGTAAAACGGCATCGACGCAGCCTTTGAGTAATCCACGGGCTTCGCTTAATAATAATGAGGAATCGGGACATTCGATATTCAAATGCTGACAGCTGGACTCTAGCCGCTCAATATGACGTGACCATAAAGGAATACGGTGATTCTGAACCAAAATAGTCTCAAAGACCCCGTCCCCATAAAGCAGGCCGCGATCAAAGATATCGATACTTTGGCTTGCTTTACCGTTAACTAGGCTACGCGATGTCTTCATTTCATTAAGATTGCAACGCTCTTAGTAAGCCTTTTGCTTTGCTACGCGTTTCTTCTACTTCTCGGCCGGCATTAGAATCAGCAACAATACCACCACCCGCGCGGAAAGTTACTGACTGATTATCTGTGATCAGTGTTCGAATCAATATATTTAAATCCATATCACCATTGTCATTGACATAGCCCATCGAACCCGTATACGCGCCACGTGCGGTATTTTCCAGCTCATGAATAATTTCCATACACCGCACTTTAGGACAGCCAGTGATCGTACCGCCAGGAAATACTGCTCTAATAATGTCGCCCGGCGTAATATTATTACGTATTTCACCTCTAACATTAGAAACGATGTGATGAACATGTTGGTAGGTCTCTCTGACCATGAGCTCGTTAACTTCAATGGAGCCAGGCTGACAGACACGCCCTAAATCATTTCTCTCAAGATCGATTAACATAATGTGTTCAGCGGTTTCTTTTTCATTTTGCATCAATTCTTCCGCTAACTGTTGATCTTTATCTTCGTCTGTTGAACGTGGTCTTGTGCCCGCTATCGGTCGGGTTTCAATCGTTTTACCTCGTGTAGTAACCAGACGCTCTGGCGATGAACTGATAATCGTATGATTATCAAATGCAGCAATTCCTGAAAATGGAGAGGGATTAGCATTTCTCAACATTTGGTATAAGCGACTGGGAGAGAAAGCGGTATTTGCCTTTGCAGACCATTGTCGCGACAGATTGACCTGAAAAATGTCTCCTTCAACAATATAGTCTTTTATACGATTGATTCCTTCAATATAAAATTTCGGATGCTCTTCTTTTATGTCATCAAAATGAATAGGTGTTGAGCACAGCGGTGCAGCATTTTCTATGTCCGATAACATTTGCGCCAAATTGTCATCATTATCGGAAACTAATATCAATTGCTGATGAGTATGATCTCTTAAAATTGCACTGTTTATTCGAGTCGCAAAGGCTACGGGTAATGGCGAGTCTTGATATACAGATAACGTTGGCTCTATTTCCGAACAGAGTTCATAAGCGAGGAAAATAAACCATCCAGCCGTGAATGGGAGTTGGTAATCGGCATCTATATTGTTCTTATAAGAACTCCATAATGAATCAAATACGCTAAGAAAACCATCGCCAGTCTGTTTTTCACCATCAAGATGTAATTCTTGATCAGAATTTAAAACTAACTGTTGTTTAGGAAAACAAAACAGAATATCAAAGCGAGATTGTTGGGTTCCATGCGCAACACTTTCTAATAGATAAGGATAGTTTTCAGGTGAACTTTTATGAAGCGCGAGTAAATCATCATAGCGATCTAGATGATGAATCAGGTTTGATTTGTTGTCTGTGCTAACCAGAAATACCTACGCTCTACTACTAGATACGGCGTAAAATTAATGTGGCATTAGTACCACCAAAACCAAATGAATTAGACAAAGCGGTATCAAGTTTCATTTCTCTCGCTTGGTTTGGCACGTAGTTCAGATCACACTCGGGGTCAGGTGTATCTAAATTAATGGTTGGTGGAGCAACCTGGTCTCGCAGAGCTAAAACAGAAAAAATGGCTTCTACACCACCAGTAGCACCCAACAGATGTCCAGTCATAGACTTGGTTGAGCTAACAGCTAGCTTATAGGCATACTCACCGAATGTATTTTTTATTGCACTGGTTTCAGCTTTATCCCCCGCAGGAGTAGAAGTACCATGGGCGTTAATATAGTCGATATCTTCTTTATTTAACCCAGCATCTGACAATGCTAATTCCATACAGGCACTGGCGCCTTCGCCACCTTGAGATGGTTGGGTCATGTGATAGGCATCAGAATTGAGCCCATAGCCAACCACCTCTGCGTAGATGTTAGCCCCTCTTGCTTTCGCGTGCTCATAAGATTCTAAAACTACAACACCTGCTCCATCGCCTAGAACGAAACCATCTCTATCCGCATCCCAAGGTCTGCTTGCTGCTTTCGGATCATCATTTCGTGTTGAAAGAGCTCTTGCAGCAGCAAAACCACCTACCCCACTCGGACAAGTGGCCATTTCTGCTCCGCCTGCAACCATAACGTCGGCATCACCATAACGTATATAACGAGCAGCCTCGCCTATATTATGCGTACCTGTTGTGCAGGCGCTAACAACAGCGATATTAGGCCCTTTAAAACCATACTTAATCGATAAATTCCCAGAAATCATATTAATGATGGTGCTAGGAATGAAAAAAGGTGAGAACTTTCGTGGGCCACGATTTAGAAAATTATGATAGCTTGATTCAATTTCACTTAAGCCACCAATGCCAGAGCCAACAGCAACACCAATACGAGCAGCATTGGCTTCAGTAACTTCTAATCCTGAGTCTTCAACGGCTTGAATACCGGCTGCCATACCATATTGAAGAAACACGTCCATTTTTTTAATGTCTTTGGTCGAGAGGTACTTGAGAGCATCAAAACCTTTAACCGCACCACTAATTTTGACGGTAAAATCTGTAACATCAAATTGTTCAATAGCAGCAATACCGCTGTTACCAGCGACAATATTACTCCAGCTTTCGTCAACGTCGAGACCTACAGGGCTTACCATGCCCAAGCCAGTCACGACAACGCGACGCTTTTCAGGATTAATCATTACGCAAAAAGTGATTGAATTATAAATACCGTTCAGTCACTGCCTTAGACGGCAGCGACCAACAATACGTTATGGAACTTTAGGCAGCTTGGCTAGTGATATAGTCAATCGCTTGCTGAACTGTTGTGATTTTCTCTGCTTCTTCATCAGGAATTTCACATTCGAATTCTTCTTCTAGTGCCATCACTAATTCTACGGTGTCAAGTGAGTCTGCACCGAGGTCGTCAATGAAAGAAGAAGCGGATGTTACTTCGTCCTCTTTTACACCAAGTTGCTCAACTACAATCTTCTTGACCTGCTCTTCAACGCTCATTAGTTTGGAATCCTCCTCAGTATGCAGTCTAAGCTGCGCAGCTATTGTATCGTCACCCAGCAAAGTTTCAACCGGGGAAATGAAACAATGCATAAAAATATCTATAAAAATTCTATTTTACAATAAGTTATGGCCTATTAATCAAGTAAAATATTGTTTAACCTGTACATATTTTAGGACATCAATAAGCCACCATTTACGTTCAATGTCTCACCAGTGACATAACTTGCCTCGGCAGAGGCTAAATAACATACCGCAGCCGCTATTTCCTCAGGTTTCCCCATGCGACCAGCTGCAATTTGTGCGAGCAAATTTGCTTTTTGTTCTTCGTTGAGTTCATTAGTCATGTCTGTCTCAATAAAGCCAGGTGCGACGCAGTTTACAGTGATGCCTCGCGATCCAACTTCTCGAGCCAGCGATTTGGTAAAACCTATCATCCCGGCTTTAGCGGCCGCATAATTTGTTTGTCCAGCATTACCCATTAACCCAACAACCGATGCGATATTAATAATCCGTCCGCCTCGTGCTTTAGTCATAGGTCGAATGCATGCCTTACATAAGCGATAAACCGAATTTAAATTGGTATCGATAACATCCGTCCAGTCTTCTTCCTTCATCCGCATAAATAGCGTGTCTTTGGTAATTCCAGCGTTGTTCACCAAAATACTTGGAGCAGCATATTTATCAGTGATGGTATTCATTAAAGCGTCAACGCTTTCCTGATCACATACATTTAATTTTACGCCGGAACCATTCAGTCCAGCCGCAACAAGTGCCTCGCTGATCTTTTCAGCACCGGCGTCTGTTGTAGCCGTTCCAATTACTGTCGCACCCAGATTTCCTAATGCGTGTAATATCGCTTTTCCTAACCCGCGACTTGCGCCGGTGACCAAAGCAATTTCATCATTTAAGCTCATTGTTTTCCTTTCTCAATTT
Source organism: uncultured Thiotrichales bacterium (assembly GCA_964617475.1). Classification (GTDB taxonomy): domain Bacteria; phylum Pseudomonadota; class Gammaproteobacteria. Next base: position 26,345 of record CAZTYM010000021.1, on the reverse strand, counting down.
TAGCAGTGTCGCTATTCAATAAAGTCGTTAGCCACGAGCAGGTTTTTAGTTTTAACAGATCGATCTATACGTTTTATTAAGCCAGCCAATACTTTACCGGGACCACATTCAATAACCATTTCAGGAGAATATGTTGCTATTGTCTTTACACACTCTACCCATCGTACTGATTTGAACAACTGATCTATGAGAGCTTGCTGAATAGCTTCTGGAGTGGCACGAGTCTGGCCGTCTACATTATGAATAACAGGGACTGCTGGTATACTGATATCAATCTGACCAAGTCGTTCAGCAAGCTGGTCAGCCGCAGGTTTCATCAAAGAACAATGCGATGGAACACTGACAGGTAATATCAATGCACGTTTCGCTCCTTGCTCTTTAGCTAAATTTACTGCTCTATCAACCGCATTGGTGGCTCCAGCTATAACAACCTGACCTGGAGAATTAAAGTTAGCTGCAGATACCAGCTCGATATCGCTAGCTTGATTACAAATTGAAACTACAGTTTCATCATCTAGACCGAGAATCGCTGCCATGGCACCTTCGCCTTCTGCCACAGCTGCTTGCATAAAGCGACCACGATCTCTAACTAATAATAGAGCATCTTTAAATGATATCGAATTCGCACAAACCAGTGCACTATATTCGCCTAAGCTATGTCCACTCATCGCAATAGGCATAGGTAAACCTTTCTGTTGCCATAAACGAAAGCAAGCAATAGATGCAGCTAATATAGCAGGCTGGGTTATTTCTGTTTTATTGAGTTCTTGCTCAGGCCCGTTTTTGATTATCTGCCATAAATCATAACCAAGACAGGCTGACGCTTCTACGAAAGTGTCAGCTATGACCTGCTCTTGATCATGCAAGTCAGATAACATTCCTAATGACTGGGACCCTTGACCAGGGAAGACAAATGCGTAAGACATAAATTTATAATTAATAATTGAGTAAAGTAGAGCCCCAGGTAAATCCACCACCAAAAGCTTCGAAAAATAAAGTATCACCACGCTGAACCCGGCCGTCCCTAACCGCAGTATCCAAAGCTAATGGGATTGATGCTGCCGAGGTATTGCCATGATCCTGTACTGTAACGACAACGCGCTCACTAGGTAAGCTCAATTTTTTAGCAATAGCGTTAATAATGCGAACATTGGCCTGATGTGGAACAAGCCAGTCAACGTCTGCTTGTGTCATACCAGCAGCAGTTAAGGTTTCATCGACGATTCCACCAAGCGTATTAACAGCGACTTTAAAAACTTCACGCCCTTCCATATGGATAAAAGCTTCGCTCTGTTTGACCGCTTCATAATCTGTTGCAATACCTTTTGGTACAGTAAGTAGTGGCTCATATTGACCATCAGCATGCAAATGAGTGGATATTATTCCTGGCTGGTTACTCGCGCTAAGTACGACTGCGCCGGCACCGTCGCCGAACAATATACAGGTGCTTCGATCTGTCCAATCAACGATACGCGATAGGGTTTCAGCCCCAACAACTAAGGCGTTTTTTGCTTCGCCTGCTCTGACGAATTTATCAGCAATTGACAATGCATAAACAAACCCTGAGCAAACAGCTTGTATATCAAAAGCTGCAGGACCATGAATTCCTAAACGCTTTTGTAGCAAACATGCCGTGCTAGGAAACACCTGATCCGGAGTAGTGGTAGCAAAAACGATCAAATCAATATCAGTCGGCTCTAAGCCAGCCGCTTCAATTGCGATTCTCGCAGCCTTTTCAGCCAAATCACATGTGGTTTCGCCTTCGCCAGCAATATGACGCTTTTTGATTCCTGTTCTCTCAGTGATCCATTCATCACTGGTATCAACCATCTTTTCAAGATCGGCGTTAGTATAAATTTTTTCAGGTAGAAAACTACCGGTACCAGAAATACGCGAATAGATCATACTGCTCGTTGCTCCACTAACACTTTTTGTAGTTCCTTCTCCAAGCGTGCAGGGACATTTTTTTCCACTTCAATAATAGCTTCGTGAATAGCATGTTTGAATGCAAAAGCATCGGCGCTACCATGACTTTTAATTACGATACTACGTAATCCAAGTAGGCTTGCTCCGTTGTATCGCCGAGGATCCATTCTATCGCGAAATTGCTTAAGAACATTTTTTGCAAACAGCGCAGCGATACGAGTAAAAACTGACTGGTTAAAAGCATCTTTCAGGAACCGGCTAATCATCTTGGCAACACCTTCACTACTTTTCAGTGCCACGTTTCCAGCAAAACCATCACATACCACCACATTTACTTTACCTTGGTAAATATCATCACCTTCAACAAATCCGTAATAGTTTAAATGACTGCTGTCGAGTAATTTTGCTGCTTCTTTTACTTGTTCATTACCTTTAATTTCTTCTTCACCAATATTGAGTAAACCAACAGTAGGATGCTCTATATCGTCAACGGCAGAAACTAGCACCGACCCCATCACCGCAAACTGAAATAAGTGCTCGGCGCTAGTATCGACATTTGCACCGAGATCAAGCATATGAGTATGACTATTTGTCGCAGGTAATGTAGTACAAATTGCGGGACGATCAATACCGGGCAACGTTTTTAAAACATAGCGAGCTGTAGCCATAAGTGCGCCAGTATTACCGGCACTGACACAAGCATCAGCTTGTCCTTCCTTAACCAGATTTATCGCCACACGCATTGAAGAGTCTTTTTTACTGCGTAAGGCTAATGCTGGTGATTCATCCATCTCCACCACTTCTGTAGCGTGATGGATTGTTAATCTAGGACCAACATCAAGCGATTGCTCTCGCATTGAAACAGAAATATCTTCTTGCTTACCGACCAAAATTAGCTTGGCTTGGGGGGTTTCTTTCAACAGCAGATTAGCTGCTGCGACGGTAGTAGAAACGCCATGGTCACCGCCCATGGCGTCGAGTGCGATAGTAACCATTTAGCTAATCGCTCAATTGAATGCTAAGTGGACTACAGGTGGAGATTACTCCCCAGCGACATCAATCACTTTTTTGCCACGATAATAACCGCTAGGGCTAACATGATGGCGACGATGAGTTTCACCTGTGGTAGGTTCTATTGACACAGCAGCAGGCTTTAATGCATCGTGTGAACGACGCATACCACGCCTAGAGCGAGTCACTTTATTCTGTTGTACAGCCATTGTTTTCTCCTAAAACTTAAAACTAACTGGTATCTTTTGCTTTTAACTGTTTCAGCACAGCAAAAGGATTTTCTCTCGCACTGTCCAAATCATCTTCGGGTGCCAATTCTACTGCTGGTTGGCACACATCATGTTTTATGACGATGGGCAATGATAAAATTAATTCGTCTTCAATAACCGGTATTAGCTTGAGTGTATTACCCAACACCATTACTGGCTCTAATTCCTCCGGCAGATCGTCAACAGCACTTTGCTCTGTTACCACTGCCATTCTGCGTCGGCTAGACACAGCAAATTGCACATCACCAAGACAGCGCTGACATTGTGCTATTACTTCAGCATTAATAGCGAGTTCAAATTCAATGCGTCCGTTGTCGCCAAGTTCAAATTTGACATCGACATCTGCGCTGCCTACGTCGCGCTGCAATGCTTCAACCAAGCGTTCCAGTTTGGCTACGGCAATGGTACCCTGCAAATGTCGAGATTGCCGAGCAGCTACATGCGGATCAATACCGGCTTCAAAAACCGCTGACATAAGCCTTTTATCTTATAAAACAATACGTTTCGTGTCAAAATGTGATTTTATCACGGCCCTTCTGCGTTTGGTTAATAATGAGTCAACTACCTTTAATTTTAGCTTCTTCTTCGGTTTATCGCAGAGAATTGCTCTCTCGTCTTAAGCTTGAATTTAATTACATTTCGCCAAATTGCGATGAAAACCGTCTACCGAATGAGTCTGCCTACGATTTAGCAGGTCGATTATCGGGCTTGAAAGCCCAAACGGTGGCAAAAAATCACCCAAATGCGTTGGTTATCGGCTCAGATCTCGTCCTAGAATCTGACTCGGATATTCTTGGAAAACCCGGCAATCATGGCGCATCTGTCGCCCAATTGAGTCGATTGTCTGGAAAAATAGTCACTTTTTATGCGGGCTTATGTTTATTAAATACGAAAACCGGCATCACTCAGCTAGCTGTTGAGACTGTAGAGGTGAAATTTAAGCAACTTAACGCTCAAACAATAGAAAACTACCTGCGAGATGAGCAGCCCTACGATTGTGCAGGTTCATTTAAATCAGAAGGTTTGGGTATCAGTTTATTTGAATATATTCGTTCTGACGACCCGACCACGCTTATTGGCTTGCCTTTGATTCGATTATGCGAGTTTCTAGAGTGCGAAAACATCAAGCTGGTTTGAACTCGAAATAACCATTAAGTCATAGCGAATCTGAGGGATGGATAATAAATTTGTTTCCCTCAGATCACTTTACCTTACTCCAAATTACTGTAATTTTGGTGAGAAGGCATTTATAAGTGTATTACCGACACTGGCACCTAAACGACCAAAGAGTTTTTCTATGTACGGATCCTGATAGGTGTAATCAACGATGTTCTCTGTACCGAGAATCTCGCGAGCAACATAGCTAGCGCTTCCTAAGCCATCAACCAAGCCATTTTCCAAACCTTGCTCACCTGTCCATAACAAACCGCTAAATAATTTTGGATCATCTTTTAAACGATCACCACGCCCTGCTTTAACTACACTGATAAATTGTTTATGCATGGTATCAAGCAAGGTTCGAACATGATTAGTTTCTTCTTTTTTAAGTGGTGAAAATGGATCTAGAAAACCTTTATGATCACCCGCTGTCAACAAACGTCGCTCTACACCAAGATCTTCCATCGCCTCGACAAACCCGAAGCCATTCATGATGACACCAATGGAACCCACCAGAGTCGCTTTGTCTGCATAGATTTCATCAGCCACAGATGCGATGTAATACCCACCAGATGCACAAATATCCGACAATACCGCATACACAGGAATATCACTGTGTTGTTGACGTAATCGCTGAATTTCATCCGCTATGTAACCAGACTGTACGGGGCTACCACCAGGGCTATTGATTCGTAGAATGATTCCGGCGGTTTGTTTATTTTTAAAGGCTTTTCTTAAACCCGTGACAACCGCATCGGCATTGGCCTCTGTTGCCGCGCTAATCACTCCATTGATTTCAATTAATGCTGCATGTTTTCCAGGTGTAATAAGATCAGCATCGACACCTGAATTACCTTTGCCAAAAAATAACCAGAGCAGTAGAAACAAATACGCAAAGGTAAGCAGTTTGAAGAAAACACCCCAGCGTCGTCCGCGACGTTGTTCTTTTAACCCTGCCAAAGCGATACTTTCTAGCATGTCTCGCTCCCAACCGGGTTTTTTCGATGATTGTGGAATATTGACGTTAGTAGCAGCAGGACCAGCCCACTCGTCTCGATGATCTGTCATATTACGACGCCTTCTCGTTTAAATTTGGAAATTTTTTAAACCAATTTTCTAGTGCGGGTAGTGAGTCCAGACAATCTAAGGCTTGGTTATCTAGTAACCGTTGACGATTATGTACGCCATAGCTAACTCCTAGTGCATCAACACCTGCATTCCTAGCCATTACCATATCGAACTCTGTATCACCTACCATTAAGGTTTCGTTAGCTGCAACACCGAGTTCGTCCATTAATTCATTTAACATTTTTGGATGTGGCTTGGATTCTGTTTCATCTGCACAACGAGTTGCATCAAAATAATGATGACACTCAGACTCATTAAAAACTCGGTCTAGGCCTCGCCTGGCTTTACCTGTGGCAACGCCTAACTTGTATCCTCGTTCCTTCAGAGAGCCTAACATTTCCATTGCACGCGGAAACATCGGCATTGGCACTTCAGCAGCGTCGACAAAATGATAGCGATAGCGATCGCTAATTTGTTGATGCACTTCCGCATTTTGATTTTTGGCTAAACGTGTAATCGCAGTACCCAAACTAAGTCCAATAATTTCTCTTACATCGTTATCTTCTGGGCGATCCAAACCCACATCAACAAAGGCACGCTGCATGGACGTAACAATTCTGTCAATGGAATCCATTAAAGTTCCATCCCAGTCAAAAACAATGAATTTGTAATCTTTTAATAATACCGACATCTTTGAAATACTCTTAATCCAATTTACCGAGCACTTTCTGCAAGCTTTCTGGCAGTGGCGCACTCACATGCATGCGTTCTTCCGTATTGGGATGTGAAAATCCTATATAAGTTGCGTGCAAAAACAGCCGTTTCAAGCCCAGTTGCTTAAAAACAGTGTTTGATTCAGGGTCTCCATACTTAATGTCTCCAGCCAATGGAAATCCATGATGGGCCGCGTGCACTCGAATCTGGTGGGTACGCCCAGTGATTACATCAATTTGCATCAAGGTGGCTTTAGCATAGCGTTCTTTGATGTCAAAAATGCTCATGGCCTCCTTGCCCTCTTTATCAACTGTCACAATTCTTTCACCAGATTTGAGCACATTCTTTTTTAGGGGGTAGCTGATGCGACGATGATCCTGAGGCCATTGTCCCGCGACCAGGGCGATGTATCGCTTGGTAAGTAATGAGTCTCTTAACTGCGCATGTAAGGCGCGTAGAGCGCTGCGACGTTTAGCCAAAATTAAACAACCTGAAGTCTCTCGGTCTATACGATGCACCAGTTCAAGGTAATGGCGCTTGTTCTCGCTTTGGCGAAAAGCTTCTATCACACCATGGCTAACACCACTGCCACCGTGAACGGCAATGCCACTGGGCTTATCTATAATCAACAGCCGATCATCCTCATACACAATAGCGTTTTCCAGTTGCTCGATCAGTCCTAGCGAAACATTTCTCGGATCGCGTTGCGCGGTGATAACTGGCGGTACTCGAATATTGTCACCGGGAACCAGGCGGTAATTCGCTTTGACTCGTCCCTTATTAACCCTGACTTCTCCTTTTCTCACCATGCTGTAAATTCGGCTGCGCGGCACTCCCTTAAGCTGGGTCATTAAAAAATTATCGACACGCTGACCAGCATATTCGCTTTCAACAGTTATCCGGCGCACCATATTGGTGCTTTTTTTGGTATTAGAAGACATTTTTCTAATAATAACAGTAACTAATGTCGTTGATACCACCGATAAAGGTTGATATATTGGATCTGGAGCAGATATATACGGGTAATCGGTTATCAACCCGTTACAACGATTTATTAGTGTTTGTTCTTTTCGGTATTAAGAAAATATCCAACATTTTGATGACGACTAACGCTGGTTCAAGTAGAAGTAAAACGAAGCCAAGCTGATTTGGATGTAACAAACACAAAGGGTTTTATTCGCTCGACCCGTTACAGAGCGACATGAATTAGACACTTCGCGCAGAGTCGAAGTTAACACCAAAGTGTGCTGGTGAATGGACTTAATCACCGCCCATTGGTTTTGGCGCAGCCACGAGCCTGCGCCTCTCGCAGTGTCGACGGAAAATAAAATGAAAAGAATGTTGATTAACGCAACTCAACCTGAAGAGTTGCGTGTGGCTGTCGTAGATGGGCAGCATTTATGTGATCTTGATATTGACGCCCCTTCCCGCCAGCGCCAAAAATCAAATATTTACAAAGGTAAAATTACTCGGATAGAACCGAGTCTCGAAGCCGCATTTGTTGACTATGGTTCCGAGCGTCATGGCTTTTTACCGTTTAAAGAAATTTCGCCCACCTATTATCACAACGATAATGAGGGTGGAAATAGCAAATCGCCTTCTATTAAAGATGTTTTAAAAGAAGGACAGGAAGTCGTCGTTCAAATTGATAAGGAAGAACGTGGTAACAAAGGCGCAGCCCTGACCACCATGATCAGCCTTGCTGGTCGCTATTTGGTGCTTATGCCAAATAATCCCCGTGGCGGTGGTATTTCACGCCGAGCTAGCCAAGCTGAGCGAGATCAGCTTCGTGAGACATTGGATCAGCTCAATATTCCTGAAGAAATGGGCATCATCGTTCGTACCGCTGGTACGGGTAAAGAACTTGACGAACTTAAGTGGGATTTGGAGTATCTGCTGCAACTGTGGCAAGCCATAGAAAATGCGGTGGCCGAAAAAGCCGCTCCATTTCTGATCTATCAAGAAAGCAATATCATTATTCGCGCGCTACGCGACAGTATGTCTAAAGACATCGGTGAAATTCTCATCGATAATCCGAAAGTTTATAGCCAGGCTCATGATTTTGTTCAAATGGTCATTCCACAGCATTTGAGCAAGGTGAAGCTTTACGAAGAAAGTGTGCCGTTATTTACGCGCTTTCAAATCGAAACTCAAATCGAAACCGCCTACCAACGAGAAGTTCGCCTACCTTCGGGTGGCGCATTGGTAATCGATCACACCGAAGCATTATTATCAATAGATATAAATTCTGCACGCGCGACCAAGGGTGGAGATATAGAAGAAACCGCATTGAATACGAATCTCGAAGCCGCTGATGAAATTGCCAGACAACTTCGTATTCGTGATCTCGGCGGCCTAATTGTGATCGACTTTATCGATATGACACCAGCGCGCAATCAGCGCGAGGTAGAAAACCGTATGAAAGCGGCGTTGAAAATGGATCGCGCTAGAGTACAAGTCGGTCGAATTTCACGTTTTGGTTTGCTGGAAATGTCGCGACAACGTTTACGTCCTTCTCTCGGCGAATCTAGCCAAATCGTGTGTCCACGTTGTTCTGGCCAAGGGAGTATTCGAAATGTACGTTCACTTGGTTTAGCCGTTGTTCGCATGGTCGAGGAACATTCAATAAAAGAAAATACGGCGAGAGTTATTGTCAAGCTACCCGTAGATGTGGCTACATTTTTATTAAATGAGAAACGTAGCGTCCTTACCGATATCGAGCGTAGTACAGGAATTGAAGTGTTAATCGTTCCTAACCCAGTTTTAGAAACCCCTCATTACGAAATTGAGCGTCAACGTAAGGACGGTGACTCTGAAAAATCTAGTGATATGGCCAGCTTCGATATGGTTGATCAACCTGAGGAAATATCCTCAACTGATTGGTCTGCACCCAATACTTATGAAGAACCTGCTGTAAAAGGCGTGCGCCCTCAAGGACCTCGCCCTACTTCTACCACTGAAAATACTTCCACTGGTGGGTTTATAAAACGTATTTTAGGCGGCGTATTTGGATCACCAAGCACATCTACGGCGACCACTACCGCATCATCTAGTGCTGTAAGTATGTCCAGTCAACCATCTCAATCTGCTACCAGCAAACCTGCATCTGAAGAAAAAGAAGGAGAAAGACGCCGCTCTAGTAATGCGAAAAAGCGTAATACACGTGGTCGCCGTGGTGGACAAACTAACCGAAACCACAGAAATCAGCGCCGCTCTGCAGATGGTGATAAAAAAGATAACAACTCTAACAAAACGGAAAGTAGCCAAAAATCAGCTTCAAAGTCTACTAGTGATGAATCGACAAGTGAAAATAAACCACAACGTCGCAATACACGTGGTCGTCGTGGCGGACGTCGTAGAAGACGAGACAGCAGTGCTAAAAACGAAAATAAAGCCGGTGATAATAATCAGCAAGGTAACCAAAACAGCTCGGGTAACTCAACTAACACCGCCAATTCAGCTACTGATAATCAAGGCACACCTGCTCAATCTAGCAACGACAATAATGTTGCCAAAACTAGTAGCGAAAGCTAAATCGCTTAGACTTTCAAATGGGTTTGCTTAATATCCTCTAGTAAACCCTCTGATGCGGCTTGTACCAGATCCAGCACATGTTCAAAACCATTTGCTCCACCATAATAAGGATCCGGTACTTCGCTTTCACCTGCGTGTTTAGCGAAGTCTAAGAAAAGACTGACTTTTGCCTTCGGTTTGGCAGGACAAATTGCGTCCAGCATATTTAGATTGTCTTTATCCATCGCCAACACGTAATCAAACCGCTCAAAATCGTCCGATTTCACCTTGCGTGCAGTTTGGTCGCTAATATTGATATGACGTTGCGCGGCCGCACTAATGGCCCTAGGGTCAGGTGCTTCGCCAATGTGATATGCGTGGGTACCGGCTGAATCGATATAAATTTTATCGCCCAGCTGTTCAAGCTCCACCAGGTTTTCAAACACGCCTTGAGCGGTAGGAGATCGACATATGTTCCCCATACAAACAAATAATACATTTACCATGTGAAACCCTGAAATTGCTTTGCTTCATTGTTGACTTATTTTTATACTAACACGCATGGGGGATAAAACGCTGGATATCGATATTGACAAAATCAGAGGCCTGATAGGCAGGCATGTGATTTATAATAACACGCGTTATGTGGTTGTTGAGGTGCTCGAGGATTCTCCCGCCTTAGTTCTGGAAGCACATGAGACAGTTATCCAGGCTGACCAGCATGGTGAAGCGCATCGACGTGTGCCCAACACAGAAACAGTACCCGTTCTCAGTTCAGCTGGGAACGAATATTCTATCGCTTACCTTAATATTAATTTTCTAGATTAAGGCTTTGTTGTTATTAAATTAATTACCTTCTCAAGGTCTTCCTCGGTATCAACACCAAAACCCGGGTCGCAGTTTACGTCAAATACGTATATTTTTTTCCCCTGCTCCAATGCTCTAAGTTGCTCTAGAGATTCTGTCTTCTCTAACTGACTTTGCGGCCAGGATACATAGTCTTTGACAAAACCTGCACGATAGGCATAGAGACCAATATGACGTCGATAAATTTTGTTATCGAGTTTTTTAGATGCCATGCCGTTAGGAAAATGATTTCGATCCCAAGGGATAGGAGCACGGCTAAAATAAAGCGCATAACCTTTTTCGTCTAATAAAACCTTTACTACATTGGGATTAAAAATCTCCTCTGCATGATGAATCCATTCCGCTGCTGTTACTATATCTGCTTTCGTACTTTGACAAAGACTAGCGGCCTCTGTTAGCAAAGTTGGTGGCATCAAAGGCTCATCACCCTGCATATTGACAATAACTTCTTCATCTTTATAACCACGTATGGCGATGACTTCAGCAATTCTGTCGGTTCCACTTCTGTGGTCCGTTGATGTCATACAAACGGTTCCACCAAAATTTTTAGCAGCAGTAGCAACCCGCTCGTCATCAGTTGCAATAATAACTTCCTTAGCACCACTTGATTTGGCGCGCTCATAAACATGCTGAATCATAGGCTTCCCTGCGATATCGCATAAGGGCTTCCCTGGTAAGCGTTGAGAGGCATAGCGTGCGGGTATAACTATATTAAACATGTCCACGGCTTTGTTCTTAGGAATTTCTTATTTATCAAGATCATTCAATTTATTTAACAGCTTCTGATTAAACTCATCTTCGAGGTCTGCTTCAATTGGCAAGTGCCAATATTTTTCTGCTTTTACTATTTGGCGACATTTTACGGCATCTTTTTCCGTCATGATGACCGGGAGGTCATCATCAAATTCGATATCAGAAGTACTATATCGATAATGATCTGTAAAACTATGTTCCTTTATTATCAAACCCAATTGTCTTAACAAATCAAAAAAACGACGCGGGTTGCCAATCGCCGCAATAGCATGCACTTCTTTTCCCAAAAAATCAGAGGCATTCTTTTCATCAGTATTATGCAATGACTTAAAACTATGAGCTTTCAGCCGCATTAAGAAACTTCTTGTAGAAGAATATCGATGACTTTCGCCATTGGTAACAATAAAGTCCACCGATTCTAAGCGCTCAGTAGTTTCCCTTAACGGTCCTGCTGGCATAAGATAGCCATTACCAAAGCCCCGCTCGCCATCAACTACGGCAATTTCTATATCTCTTTGCAATCGATAATGCTGCAAACCATCATCTGAAATAATGATATTACAACCATGATTAAGCAGTAACTGACTACTAGATACTCTGTCAGTGCTTATCACAACTGGACACGGACATCGAGTTGCTAATAATACAGCTTCATCGCTGACATCATAGGCATCACTACCAGCAGTAACTAATTGCGGCCTTGTGCTTTGTTTACCACCATAGCCACGTGTGATGACACCGGGCTGATATCCTTGTCGATACAATAAGTTGCTTAGGTGAATCACCAATGGAGTTTTGCCGGTACCACCAACATTAATATTACCAACAATAATAACTGGAACTGGCAGCGATACACTTTTCAATAGACCTATTCTATAGAATAATTTTCGCAGCCCAGTGATTACTCGAAATAGCCCAGAAAGAGGTAATAAACTTATGGCTACGGCATTTTTATGATACCAATAATTATCTAGAGCCATTTGCATCTGAATTGATTAAGATTTTGCATGACGATCAAACTGTAATCGATGTAATTGTGCGTAACGTCCTTCTACTGCTATCAATTGTTCGTGCTTCCCTTCTTCTATTATTCGACCGTGCTCTAATACAATAATGCGATCCGCATTCTCGATAGTTGATAGCCGGTGCGCTATAACTAACGTAGTCCTACCTTGCATGAGACGATCTAAAGATTCTTGAATGAGTCTTTCAGATTCTGTATCGAGTGCCGAAGTGGCCTCATCCAACACTAAAATGGGCGCATTTTTAAGTAATGCTCTTGCGATAGCAATGCGCTGTCGTTGTCCGCCTGATAATAAAACACCTTTGTCACCCACTATGGTTTCAAACCCATTAGGCAAGCGTTCAATAAACTCTAAAGCATTAGCCGCCTTAGCGGCTCCGATGATTTCTTCTCGACCACAACTATGCAAACCACCATAAGCAATATTATTGTATACGGTATCGTTGAATAAGGTGACTTCCTGACCTACATATGCCAGTTGTCTTCTTAGATTATCAATTTGATAATCATTAATATTTTTTCCATCTAAGAATATTGATTCGACGTCCACATGGTAGAATCTCAATAAAAGATTAACTAATGTTGTCTTACCACTTCCAGAACGCCCGACTAATGCCACTGTTTCACCCGATGCTACTTTAAAGCTTATATTTTCGAGCACTGCATCGCTTTGCGTTCCGTATTTAAATGAAAGATCCCTATATTCAATTGCCCCATCAACGCTCGCAACTTCATAAGTTCCCTGGTTTGGCTCAAGTGGTTGATCGACCAAATCAAAAATACTTTCAGCAGCCGCAACGCCACGTTGCAAAGATTCATTAATTTTAGCTAAGCGTTTTATCGGAGACAATAACATCAGCATAGCTGCAAACAAAGAACCAAAAACACCTGTTTGCACATCGCTAACTGTTGCCAGATATATTACGCCTGCTAAGAATAAAACTGGAATTATCTGAATTACTGGTACGCTTAGAGCCAGTGTTAGCATCATTTTGATGTTTTGTTTTCTATTGGTTTCATTTACCTTTTCAAAACTACTGATTTCCTGCTGCTGACCAGAAAAGGTTTTTATGATCCTATGTCCTTCTATCGCTTCTTCAGCAATATGCGCTGTATCACCCATCGAAGATTGGATTCGTTTACTAATTCGGCGAAAGCGTTTACTAACGTAAGCGACTAATAAAGCAATAACCGGAGCAGTAGTCAAAAACAGCAAACTTAACTTCCAGTTTTGATAAAACATAACTGTCAATAAGGCTATGATAGTTAAACTATCTTGTATAATTACCACTATTGCTCTAGTAGCTGCGGTGGCTACTTGCTCGGTATCAAAGGTAAACTTAGATAATAAATGTCCAGATGAAGATTTATCGAAGTATGATGCAGGTAAATTTACTAAGCGTGAAAACATCTCACTTCGCAGATCTTTAATAACTCCGCGGCCAACAATTGCCATAAAATAGGTAGAAAGAAAACTTCCAGCGGACCTTACTAGAAAAGCAAATACTAATAAAATCGGTGTCCACAATATCCATTTGGGATCTCTATTGATAAATGCGTCGTCCAATAGTGGCTGAATCAACATCGCAAAGCCAGCATCAGATGCTGCGTAAAGAATCATTCCAAGGATAGCAACTAAGAAATATATTTTATTTGGAGCAATATAGCCAAGTAATCGACGGTAAGTAGTTACCGCCTGGCCATCTGTAAATGAACCCATTAGTTACTGTCGTTAAAACTATTTTGAGTAACGCTTGATATTCGGCTTATGCCAAGTTGAGCAGCAACATCCATTGCGGTTATGACAGATTGATAAGGCGTATTAGCATCAGCGACTAAAATAACTGCTGGGTCTTTATTACCATCGATTGCATCTCCAAGAGCCCGTTTTAGAGTACCCGCTTGCGTGTTAACTAAACGCTGTTTGTTGACATAATACTGACCTTCAACATCAACAGTAATTTCAATGGCTTCTTCTTTGCTTTCAACAGCATGCTCAGATGATTCAGGCAAATCGATTTGAATTTCAGACTCTCTATTGAATGTGGTAGAAACCATAAAAAAGATGAGTAACAAAAACACAACGTCAATCAATGGAGTGAGATTGATATCTGGTTCTTTATTAATTTGTGGGCGTAGATTCACAGTTATCTCGGATCCTTTTCACGCTCACCATGTAAAACTTCCACGAGCTTTAATGCTTCTTGTTCCATTAAGTTTGCTAATTCAGTAACACGTCTTTGAAAATAACGATAAAACATCAAACTAGGTATGGCGACTGAAATGCCAGCTGCTGTTGTAATCAGCGCTTCAGATATACCGCCTGCCAAAACAGTAGGATTACCTATGCCTTCATTTGTGATAGCGGCGAAGACTTTTATCATGCCGATCACTGTACCTAATAAACCTAGCAGCGGAGTAATGGATGCAATTGTTCCGAGAGTATTTAGGTAACGTTCTAGCTCATGAACGACCTGACGGCCATGCTCTTCCACCGCCTCTTTCATAACTTCACGACTATGCCGTAGATTGATAATGGCTGCCGCTAAAACTCGACCCAGCGGTGAACTGTTTCTAAGAGAAGACAACCTGGAAGCATCAAGTTGACCATGTTGCGCCCATTGCCAAATATCGGTAACAAGATCAGGTGGACAAACAGAATTCCGTCTTAAAGCCCAAAAACGCTCTATAACAATAGCCATGGCTACAACAGAACACAATAAGATGGGGAACATCAAGAACCCACCGGCTCTGACTAATTCAAACAATGTGATACCCCGTTGTTATTATTGACATAAACACCTAATAATACATAACTATTGAATCGTCGGAAACGACTCTGTTCACCCTTCATCGGCGAAATGCCAAAAACGTTTATTTTCTTTGCCAAATTCACTAGGAGCATCTATCACGCCGTCTCCGTCCAGTACAAACTTAATAGCACCACTTTTCTTAGTTTCAAGCACGTGGCTACCTTGTAGCAAATAACGCTTTATCACTTCCGGTTTTGGAAAACCCCATCGATTTCGATAACCCGCAGATACCACCGCATATTCTGGGTTGACCTGCTGAATAAACGCGATAGTGGATGAGGTTTTACTGCCATGATGAGGTACTAAAAGAATGTCCGCATTTAACTTCTCAGCGAACCGATCAATCAGATAATGCTCGGAGCGACGCTCGATATCACCCGGCAATAACACTGTTTCAACACCGTTTGTTACGCTAAGCACACAGGAATCGTTATTTCTATTGTTACTCTTTGACTCCGCCGATAATCTCGGTGGTGGGTGCAAAACCTCGAATTTCACGCCATCCCATTGCCAACTATTACCTGATCGACAAGCCTGAATATCTCTATCAACGGTGATTTCTTCAGGACGAGACGTCAGAATATTAGTAACAGGTATAGCTTCCGTTATCGAGCCTAAGCCGCCACTGTGGTCATTATCTGAATGGCTGACTAAGACAGTATCGACTTTATCAAGACCGTTGTACCGCAAATACGGAATGACGACCGCATCACCCATATCGAAGCGGGAGCTATAACGTGCTCCGGTGTCATAAACGAGAGTATGTTGCTGGGTCTCGACAATAACAGCAAGTCCCTGGCCGACATCGAGCACACTCAACCAATATTCACCATATTCTGGACGAATTTGTTGAGAAAACAGTAAAGGAATAAATCCGAACAAACCCAACCAACGAGCCGGAACTCCTCGGGGAGCAATTAATAAGGCAGTACCGATTATCAAACCGACAATGGCAGTACTACTTACACCACCAGCAGACAAGCGCCACACTGGAAACTCATGAATCCAGTTTAAGTAATTATCCATCACAATAAGGCTGTAGTTTGCGATTTGCACAATCACACTGGACACTTCTGGTAAGGGATGAATCAGCACCAAAGATAGTAAGGTTAAAGGTACGGTGATAATGCTAACAAGCGGCACAGCAATAAGATTCGCCAAGGGCGACATCACCGGCACCTGGCTGAAAAAAATCACTAAGAATGGCGCCAAACCAATAGAAATGACTACATGAACACGACCGAACTTCCACCAAAGTCCCTTCATTGCAAAGCGATTAGTTAATGTATAGATAATGACACCTACCGCTGCGAAAGATAGCCAGAATCCAGCGGAAAGCGGTGTAAATGGGTCATATATCAACACGGCTAACAGTGATAGAGCCCAGACATGACTAAATATCAACGGCCTTCGGGAAACAACACCTAAACTGACTACCATCAACATAATCAACGCTCTTTGGGTAGGTAAGGCAAAACCGGCAAGTGCTGCGTAGAAAAAAGCACAAAGAAAAGCCGCAATAGCGGCAACACTCGATGCCGGAAACCCGACAAAGCGACTTACTAATCTTAGCCAAAACCAGCGAACAACAACGTAAACCCAGGCAGCAACCAGGCCAATATGAAGGCCCGAAATAGCGACCAAATGATTTGTTCCCGTATCTTGTAAGCGTTGCCATTGCTCAGGAGGAATATCATCACGCTTACCAAAGGCCAGTGCGTTTAATATGCCGCGTTGTGTTTGATCAGACACCGCCTCGTTAAATTGGCTGTAAAGATTATTACGCCATTGATATATCGGATTGATATTTCCTGAATCTGCAATCAATTGCGGTGTTGGAGAGTCGCGAATATAACCCACCGCATTGACATGGTTTTGTAATAGCCATGCCGCATAATCAAAACCACCAGGGTTCATGGTGCTGTTGGGACGCTTGAGTCTGACAGTCAGACGCCAATATTGACCTGATTTAAAGGCTGTTTTTTTATCACCATACCAAGTCAACTTGATTTTATTTAGCCGTAAGCGATGTTCATTGGCTTTGAGCACCCTGTCTACACGAAACATAAATTGGCTGGCGCGTTCTCGTTTGACTGGAATCGATACCACCGAACCCTCTATAATAACGTTCTTTCCCTCAAGCTCAGACGGCAACGTGCCGCTTATTAAAAGCGAGCTACGTATGAATAGCCAGAGCAATCCAGCGGCAAAAAAAGCGATAGCATGAAGTTGAGGGAACCGCAGTAAAATGAGGACACTCGGTACAAGCAAAACCGACCACACCATTGGTGGCAAACTAGTAAATTGCAAGCCCGCTACAATGCCCGCTAGAAAAGCGATTGTCCCTAATCGCATGGTCAGTCCGTAAACGCTAAACAGTAGTCACTATCATACGAATGCCAAAACGATTGATCAAACAATGGATGCCAGATAGCCATACGATTCGAAGTAATCGCTGTATCAGTTTATTTGGCAACTTGCTGCATGACCCCAACCTCTGGCACTTAAATCGCCGTTCCGTTTCCGGCGGCGTTGCTGTTGGCTTATTCATGACTTTTGTGCCCGTTCCCTTTCAAATGTTCTTTGCTGCTGGCATTGCTATCGCCAGTAGAGTCAATATTGTCATTGCCGCAGCGTTATGCTGGATCACCAACCCGATCACGATGGCTCCCATCTTCTACGCTGCGTATTTGCTAGGTAATACATTACTCGGTGAAAAAAGTGGTGAATTTGAGTTCGAAATATCATGGCAGTGGTTCCAAACGGGGTTTCTGGAAGTATGGCAACCTTTTCTACTCGGGTGTCTGGTTATTTCAACTGTTTCAGCCTTGATCGGTGGTTTAGGTATTCGTATGCTTTGGCGCTGGCAAGTCATCCAAAACTGGAGTAGAAGACGTAAACAGCGACGCGCCCGTAAAAAAGCCGAAGCACAGTTGCTCAAAACGCAAACAGAAGATCCAAAAGCGCTTAATCCAGTTGAATAAACAATTTTGGTATGTCTATATGATTAGAGCATCCGACAATTCGCTCTATACTGGGATTACTACCGATATTGATAGACGTTTCCAGCAGCACTGCTCAGGCAAAGGCGCCAAATATCTAAAAACACGGAAAGCTTTAGCCGTCGTCTTCGAACATAGAGTAGAAAACCGCAGTCAAGCACAAAAACTTGAACATTGGATTAAGCAACAAAGCAAAACCGTAAAAGAACAAATAATTACTCAAGATATTGCCATACCGGATTGCTCATAGTCTGCGACTGTATTGTAATTCCTTATTGCTGAGAGTACGCTAGTTTAGAGCCAGCCATAAGGAGAACTATAATGAAAACGAAAGCTGCTGTAGCATGGAACTCCGGACAGGCACTCTCTATAGAAGAGGTTGAACTACAAGGGCCGCAACCAGGTGAAGTGCTAGTGGAGCTCAAAGCCACAGGCATATGTCATACCGACGCCTTTACTCTTTCAGGTGATGATCCCGAAGGAGCCTTTCCAGCCATACTCGGGCACGAAGGCGCAGGTGTGGTTGTTGAGCTAGGTGAAGGTGTAACCAGCCTGGAAGTGGGTGACCACGTTATCCCGCTTTATACACCGGAATGCCGTGAATGCGATTATTGCCTGCATCCAAAAACCAATCTATGTCAGGCCATTCGTTCCACTCAAGGACAAGGCTTAATGCCAGATGGTAGTAGCCGATTTTCAATAGACGGCAAACCTATCTTGCATTATATGGGTTGTTCTACATTTTCTAACTATACAGTTCTACCAGAAATTGCTTTAGCAAAAATACGTAAAGATGCAGATTTTGAGAAAGTCTGCTATATCGGCTGTGGCGTCACAACCGGAGTTGGTGCAGTGGTATTCGATGCCAAAGTAGAGCCAGGCTCTAACGTTGTAGTATTTGGCCTTGGCGGAATTGGTTTAAATGTCATCCAAGGCGCACGCATGGTTGGCGCCAACAAAATAATTGGTATAGATATCAATGAAAAGAAGGTCGAACTGGCCAGAAAATTTGGTATGACCGATTTTATCAATCCTCAAAAAACAAACAGTCTTGTCGAAGCCATTACTGATCTTACTGACGGCGGCGCAGATTATTCGTTCGAATGCATAGGTAATGTTGAGACAATGCGTCAAGCTCTAGAGTGTTGCCATAAAGGTTGGGGGGAGTCCATCATTATCGGCGTTGCTGGCGCTGGCCAGGAAATATCGACACGCCCTTTTCAGCTTGTCACTGGTCGCGTTTGGCGCGGCTCCGCGTTTGGTGGAGCCAGAGGACGAACCGATGTTCCAACTATTGTAGATTGGTATATGGACGGCAAAATAAACATCGATGAACTCATTACACATACCATGCCCTTGGAAGATATTAACAATGCATTTGATCTTATGCATGAAGGTGAATCTATTCGTTCAGTAGTCGTATTCTAATTTGTTTATGGAAGTACTCGGCACACATCGCCTCTTTGGTGGCACACTGCACTATGTTCAACATAGATCTGCTGTTACAAAAACAATGATGACATTGAGCGTTTTTGTTCCGAGCAAATCTGAAAAATTGCCTGCTTTAACATGGTTATCAGGGCTAACTTGCACACATGATAACTTTACAACGAAAGCAGGTGCTTATAAACGAGCAGCGCAACTTGGTCTTATCATTATTGCGCCTGATACCAGTCCAAGGGGCAAAGACATAGCAAATAGCGATGACTATGACTTAGGCCAAGGTGCAGGATTTTACCTCGATGCAACTCAAGAGCCATGGTCAGAGCACTTTCAAATGTATTCTTATGTAAGCAAAGAGTTACAGCAATTAACTATTGAGAGTTTTCCTATTGATCACAATCGTCAGGGAATTTTTGGACACTCTATGGGTGGCCATGGCGCCCTCACCATAGGACTTAAACATCCGGAAATATACAAAAGTATCTCTGCGTTTGCACCTATCGTAGCACCTACGCAAACGCCTTGGGGCCAAAAAGCATTTAATCATTACCTTGGCAACAATAAAGAATACTGGAAACGCTATGATGCCTGCGAATTGGTAAAACAATATGGTAATAAAAGTCAGGCTTGCATCCTTATAGATCAAGGTTTAGCCGATGATTTTTATACAACAGAGCTAAAACCTCATTTATTCCAAGAAGCTTGTAATACCGTTGATCAATCGTTGAATCTTCGCTTACATGAGGGCTATGACCATAGTTATTTTTTTATTCATTCATTTATCGATGATCATTTAGATCATCATTTTAGTGAACTCAATACATAGCAGCACTAATCATGACCAACACGCAGTTAAAGCATATCGGATATATCAGTACCTCAAAAAAAGAAATGTCTGACGAGGAGCTAGTATCCTTACTTGAGCAGGCTCGTCAAACTAATAATAATCATGATATTACCGGTATGCTTATATATTCGGAAAAATCGTTCTTTCAAGTCATTGAAGGGCCTAGCGATAACATTAAAAAAATTTATTCTATTATTCAAAAAGACGATCGTCATAAAAATTTGCTGATCTTGTTTGATGAACCTATCTACGAACGCAGTTTTCCAGAATGGACAATGGGGTTTAAACGTTTGTCTGACGAAGCAAATAAAAAAATACCAGGGATGAATTATTTTCTCGACGGAAAAGAACCACTAAGTCATTATATGAATAAAAATAGTGAATCTGCCGAAATGTTAAAAGCTATTTTTGCTTATTTTTTACGCGAAGATTAAAAACTAACAAGTTATTTTCTGTCACCAACAAGAAAATTCAAAATTTTATCGAAACTAGGCACCCAATATTTCCACTTATGCCCTCCTGAATAGATAAAATAGTCTACAGGAATATTATTCTCTTCAAGAGCGGCAACAAACCTCGCATTAGATGTCGTCATTAATTTGCGGTCTTTATCGCCCCATACTAGTTGTAAACGGATATCGTGTAGATCTTCGTCTTGTAACCAAGCATTTTCAAAACTCTGGCGTTGTTCATCAGCATGCGCTTTAGGACCGAATATCTTATCCATCGGAATAAAAAGCTTAGTCAATAAAGAGCTTCTCATTTCCTCCACTTCCTGCTGATTAGGGATAGGTGCGCTAACAGCGCTAATACTAGAAAAATGATCTTTGAAAAAATAAGCAAACCTCAACGCACCAAAGCCACCCATAGAAATTCCTAGTAGATGGCAATGCTCTGGACACTTTTGCGTGTTGTATTTACGTTGGATTTTAGGCAGCAATTTTAGCATGACCCAATCACGATACTGTTGACTACCGTCATGCCAGTTTTCCCAAAACCCATTGTTTCCATTTGGGGTAAGCAATACAAATCTGGGAATATTGCCTTCTCTGATTTCTCTGTCTAAATAATCACTGGCTTTGAATTTTTCAAAACTTTTGTGCGAACTTCCACCGCCGTGTAAAAACAATACCAAAGGTAGTGATTCATCTGGGGTCCAATCAGGTGGCGTATAAACACCATAAGCCATTTCTTGGTCATTACCAACCGACAATGAGTCGTAATCTAAACGATCATAAGTTGTCGAACATGCGCCTAGCATAAAAAAAACAATAATTGCTAAACAATGTTTTAAACGTGGTAGGAAGCACACCGTAAACAGCAAAACCAATGGTAGATTTAATAATGGGTTTTAGTGTCATTAAACATCTAAAAGTTCAGATAGCACTTTATCTATTTTTCCAGGCCTGACCCACACTTGCTTCAAGGCAACATCACCATTAGTATCAATAACGAATGCAGGCGATGACGCAGAACCATAATCAGTCCATACGGTATTATTAATATCATCCACCAAATAGGTGTACTTGTAATATTTCTGCAGTTTCTCTTTCGATTGTCGTGCTTGTTCTAACCTTTCCTCATGAGATTTATGTTGTGGGATAAGCACACCGGGTATTTTATTCCAGAAACTAACCCACTCTTTATCCACATAAGGGCTATTACTGCCAACAGGGTGCGCCTCTTGTACATAAATAAGCAAGAAAGTTACATCATCTTTATATTTCTCATGTAAACGACGCATCGAGAAGCGCCTAAACCGGTAGACAGGACAGCTGTGACTACCGATTTGCAAAACAATAGGTTTCTCACCTATCAATGAGTCCAACGAAACTGCTTCACCATCCAAGTTAGCTAGCGTGAACCGTGGTGCAGGCTCGCCGACATTAGGCGCCTGCTCTTCAAAATGACCTAAATGAGGCCCAGGCTTTACTGGAAACAAACAAGCGGATAAACAAAAAGATATAATGACTATAGCAATAATACGCATCTAACAGTCCCCATCCAGGTATTATTTTCAATCGAGTGAACGATTTGTATTATCGCGAAAAATGTATCCTAAAAGTATCCCAGGAAAACAAAAAACACCTGCTTCTAGAATATAGGTAACTCATTAAGATTATTCTAAACTACTCTTTTGCAACTCTGCACCAAACTGGCACGGTAATGACAAATAAAGAACCCGGCAAACTGGGTCACTCTGTTAAATGAAGCGTTCCATCAGCCAAGGTATAAATTTTATCGGTTTTTTTTGCCAGCCGCATATCATGCGTTACTATTAACAAGCTCGCATTCATTTCCTGGTTAAGTTCTAACATCATGTCATAAACATGATCTGCATTTTTTTTGTCAAGATTGCCAGTAGGCTCGTCCGCTAAAATACACTGAGGTTTTGTCACCAGAGCTCTGGCAATTGCGGTACGTTGTCTTTCACCACCAGACAGTTCTGTTGGTTTATGCTTTAGTCGATGGCTTAGACCAACCCGCTTGAGAATATCTACTGCTCTTTCAGTTGCTTCATCTAGCGCTGTTCCTCGTATACGCAATGGCATCACTACATTCTCAACTACCGTAAATTCTGGCAATAAATGATGTAGTTGATAGATAAATCCCAGCGCTTTGTTTCGCAGGTGACCACGTTGAGTTTCATTAAGAGTGACAATGTTCTTACCGTCTATCCATATCTCACCGCGGCTTGGTTTATCTAGCCCCCCAAGCAAGTGCAACAAGGTGCTTTTACCTTCGCCCGAGCTGCCTAGAATAGCGACCTGCTCACCTGTGGCAATACTAAAATTAATGTCTTTAAGCACTTCAACATTCAACGAACCCTCGTTATGCGTTTTAGCCAAATTAACGCAACTTAGAATATCTGTAGTATTACTATTGTTTAGATTACTCATATTGCAAAGCATCTGCTGGTTGCAAGCGTGATGCTCGCCAGGCCGGATAAATGGTTGCCAAAACGGTAAGTGCAAAGGAAACAGAAACGATGACGATGACATCAGACCAGAGTAATAGCGAAGGAACACTGCTGAGGAAATAGACATCTCCCGGAAAAAGTTGGCGACCAACAAATTCTTCTATCGCAGGAACAATGACATCTACGTTACTGGCTAGAGCAATACCGCCAATAGTGCCAATAATAATTCCAAGTACACCGATAACTGTCCCTTGAACGATAAAAATTCCCATAATATTTCGAGGGCTAGCACCAACAGTTCTAAGGATAGCAATATCAGATTCCTTATCCGTCACCAACATAACTAAAGCCGAAACTATATTGAACGCTGCAATAGCGACAATAAGAAAAAGAATAATACGCATGACGCTTTTCTCGGTTTCAACCGCCTTGAAATAATTTACATTACTTTGCGTCCAATCATTAACGTAAAAAATATCTGGCATTCCATTAAGTAGATCACGAGTGACTGTTGGAGCCAGGTCCATATCATCCAGCTTTAGTCGAATACCATTCACTTTACCCGGCATGCGAAATAATTTGGCTGCATCCTCTATATGAATTAAGGCTAAGGCGCTGTCGTATTGAAAATTACCAACACGAAAAATACCCGTCACTGTAAAACGCTTAAGTCGAGGTAGCACACCAACCGGGCTAACCGTTGCCTGCGGCGTAATAATAGTTATTTTATCGCCCACCCAAGCATTGACGGCGCGAGCCAAATCGTAGCCAAGAACGATATTAAATTCACCTGACACCAGGTTATCAAGGCTACCTTCAAGCATGTTCTGGCGAAAATCAGAAACATTCCCTTCATGCTGCGGAGATATTCCTCGGACCAAGGTACCGTTGACTTTGCCACCTGAACTGATCATACCCTCACCACGGACATAAGGCGCTGCACCTTCAACGTGGTCAAATTCGAGAGCTTGATCTATAAGAGGCGGCCAATCTGATAACTTGCCATCAATACCGCTTATGGTCGCGTGCGAAGTCGCACCCAATATAGTTTCACGTATTTCCTTTTGAAAACCATTCATCACCGATATCACTGTGATAAGCACAATTACGCCAATAGCCAAGCCGAGTATCGATACTAACGATATCGCAGAAATAAAGTGATTACGTCTTTTGGCGCGTGTGTAGCGCAGGCCGATATAAAATTCTAATGGTAATGCCATGGAGCGTCATTAAACCATATTCCGCTTAAAAAGGCCCGAGCTCAAGCTAGTAATGACACCACTTAAGCGCGTGCGATTAAACAAAAAATTCTAGGTTTGCTAAAAACTATATTACTTACCGCGCCGATAGCAACCATTTCAATATTTGAGCTAAAACAGATTATCAGCTAGATTTTCTAATTCTACATAAGTCATAACTGCGGTAGTTTCTGGAATCAAATCATTATCCAAATCTACCGCGAGTTCGGCCATGCTATTAGAAATAGCTGTCAGCGTTGCTATACCTCCCAGACCATCGGTAATAGAAATAGACCCAGCATCTGGCATAAATAATATATTGTCATCATTATCTACTGCATCGAGATCAAAGATACCGGTAAAAGCTTCATCTGTTTGAACTTCAAAATCACCGTTTGTCCGACTAGTGAGTAGCGCAAAGCTTGAGCTTGATTCTAGTAAAAACATTTGGTTTGAACTATCTAATACTTGCCGCGTATTAAACGCACCGCCAAACTCAAACCGGGCCCCATCCACCGCAATTGTCGATCGGGAATCAGGTTGAGATGTAATCATCGTTGTCTCAGTAATACCATCACTATTGACTACGTATTCGAAAGTACCGTCAGATGTAATAAGTTGGGGAGCAAAAGGCCCGGCGAACTCTTCGATAATAGCAGAGGTATCCGCCAAAAATGTCAACGTAAATGGCGTTCCGGTAGTAACGGCTCCTGTTAAGTCTGTCACCGTATATGTCAATATACTACTAGTCCTTGATTGACTATTATCAAATTCTGTTGAAACACAGTCATCACTTGTTAATACTACAGAATCATTTTCTGCCAAACCCTCTGTAGAGAAATTTAAAGAAATCACAGCACTACCGGAATCACATTCAAATTCAAATTCCTCGTCTACAGGTCCAAAATCGGCACCGAAAAAAAAGTCTTCTACCGGGTTCGATAAACCAAACCCGTTGATAAACGCTAATGCGAGAACCTCCATATAGTTTTCTATTGTTAAACCTTGTTCGGCAGGTGGATTAGGTTCTATTATGGCCAACGTTGTCGTTGACTCATTACTACCGCCTCCACCTCCACCACATGCAGATGCAACTAAAACAACACTTGCAAATATTATTTTTTGTATATTCATATTTTCCCCATGTTCCATGTTCCAAACTCACTATCGTAATGTTGAGAGGATATTTATTTTTGTCTTAATCCGATTCCAGTACGATTATTCTGCAACCTAATTTGTAAATCAATACAGAAAAACCGAAAAAAGGTTTAAACGCTTTTCTGAATTCAACTTACATTCTGCCAATTTTTAACGAAATACCATTTAACCATTCATTCAAACCAAATAGATTTGATTAAACAAGTCATTAATGGTGCCGTGGCCGGAATCGACAGCTTTGAAAAAACAAGACCGGACAGGCTCAAGGAAATACGAGAGACTGCTCGCAGGTCAAGGATCAAGGATGATCCGAGTCAACCGCACGGTTCCGTGCCGGTTCTATTAGACATACCGGAATTATGAAACACCAAAGAGATAGCTGATTAATATGGTGCCCGGGGCCGGACTCGACGGTTTTGGAGGAACAAAACCGGACAGACTCGAGTAAATACGAGAGGCTGCCCGTAGGGCGAGGATCAAGGATGATCCGAGTCAACCGCACGGTTCCGTGCCGGTTCTATTAAACATACCGAAATTATGAAACACCAAAGAGATAGCTGATTAATATGGTGCCGGGGCCGGAGTCGAAAAATATTTTTAACTGATTGTTTATAAAGCACT
>CAZTYM010000020.1:30783-41773 GCA_964617475.1 uncultured Thiotrichales bacterium | reverse complement strand
GCGAAACCCTCAGCACGCAGCCGACAGGAATCGCAATGACCGCAGGCAAATCCATTCGCATCCGCCTGATAGCAAGATACGGTTTGCCCGTAGTCAACGCCCAACTCCATACCTCGCAGGATTATTTCTGCCTTCGTCATATTGATCAAAGGCGTATGTAGCCGAAATAATTCTCCTTCAATC
This sequence comes from uncultured Thiotrichales bacterium, assembly GCA_964617475.1. GTDB lineage: Bacteria > Pseudomonadota > Gammaproteobacteria. The sequence continues at coordinate 41,590 of CAZTYM010000020.1, read as the reverse complement.
GAAGCTTTAGTGGCTAGGTTAGCCAACCTGCTAAACGCCTCAATAAACTCTGGTCGACAATCAGGGTAGCCTGAATAGTCAACCGCATTGACGCCTATAAATACGTCGGCGCTACCGATCACTTCTGCCCAAGCCAATGCATAGGCCAAAAACACAGTATTACGAGCAGGAACATAAGTCACCGGAATCGCTTCACCACCATTTTCAGGCACAGGAATAGCTGAATCAGTCAGTGCTGAACCGCCTATATCGCCTAAGGCGCCCAAGTCAATAACCCGATGCTCCTTGACTGAATAATATCGCGCTAGTCTTTTTGCTGCATTCAACTCACTTAAGTGGCGCTGACCATAATCGAAGCTCAACGCATAGCATGTATATGCCTGATCTGCGGCATCAGCAAGTACGGTAGCAGAATCAAGACCACCAGATACTAGTACAACAGCTTTCTTATTCATGTTCCCGGAACCTCACCCCAGAGCAGCTTATGCAATTGAATTTGCAAGCGGACTGGCAGCCCTTCGGCCAATATCCAGTCACCTAAGTCTGTCGCGGAGAGCTGGTTATATACTGGTGAAAATAAAATATCGCAGCGTTCAAGAAGTTGATTTTCATCTATATGTGTGAGCGCCCAATCGTAATCGGCACGATCAGCCAGCACAAATTTCAACTGATCTTTTTTATTGAGAGAGCTATAGTTTTGAATTCGATTTTTATCAACTTCACCCGAACCAGGCGCTTTAACGTCAACCACCTTAGTAACACGCTCATCAACTGACGAAACATCGATAGCTCCACTAGTTTCCAGCGAAACCTGGAACCCTTCATCACAGAGCAGACCAAGCAAACTCAAACAATTTTTTTGCGCTAAAGGTTCACCACCAGACACGGTCACTCTCGAGGTATTAAAAGCTCGTGTTTGCCGCAATATCGCGTCGAAACTCATTACTTCACCACCGTGAAACGCATAAGCAGTATCACACCAGACACAACGCAATGGACAACCTGTCAGACGAATAAAAACAGTGGGGAAACCGACCTCTCGAGCTTCACCCTGGATCGAGCAAAAAATCTCGGAGACACGTAAGGTGTTATTCACTACAAAACTATGTACGTATTAGAGTTTAACGACCATCTGCATCCATTTGATCAAGGCGCTTTTGAGCCAACTTGCCCGCTGTCGAATTTGGATAAACATCTGCCAGTTTTTGCAAACTAGCACGCGCCTCTGGCCACTGCTTTAGCTCATAATACGAAAACCCTATCTTCAGCAATGCATCCTGCACCTTATTGCTTTTAGGGTGATCTTTTAGAACACGATTTAATTGCTCAATAGCAACCGGAAAACGTCGTGTAACATAATTGGCTTCGCCTAACCAATATTTTGCATTTGCGACAAATTTTCCACTGGGATAACGTTCAATATAAGACTTAAACGCAATAATGGCATCGTCGTAACGCTTAGCTCTGAGAATTTCGAAAGCGTTTTGATATTCAGTAAGTTCTTTACGATTATCTCTCGTCGCGGCTGTATCAGCATTTGAAGGCGGCACAGTAGCATTATTACTCGCACCATTGTTATCTGATGACCCCAACTCAGACAAACGCTGATCAATATCAAGGTAAAGATCACGCTGGCGTTTTTTAATTCCTTCTACCGAAAAATTGAGTTGGTCGATCTCACCACGCATATTTTGTACATCTTGTTGCAACGAATCTAAACGTCGAAGCATCTCCAACAGTGGCCGAGACTCAATCGTTCTCTCTAAACGCTCTATACGAGCACTCAGCTCAGCCTCGTCAGCAATAACTATCGCACTACTAAGCAAAGATATCGCACAAAACATCACTGTAGAAAATCGGCGCAACATAAGTTTGATCTCTATAGCCCTTGATAAACGATCTCTACTCGACGGTTCTCTGCCCAAGAGCCTTCTCCTTTATCAAACCTCGCAGGCCGCTCTTCACCGTAGCTAATCGTTTCAATCTGGCTTAAAGACGCCCCTTGAAGCAATAAATAATCACGTACAGACTGTGCACGCCTTTCACCTAATGCCAAATTGTATTCACGAGTACCTCGTTCGTCAGTATGGCCCTCGAGTATGACATTGGCGTCTGGGTTTTCAGCGAGAAATCTGGCATGCGCTTCTATCATCAAGGTATATTCATCTGAGATGAGATTTGAATCAAGAGCGAAGTAAATAATGCGTTCTGCCAAAATACTGTTGGGGTTGTTAAGCTCTTCAATATCGTAGCTAATGCTGCCATCAACACCTCTTGTTTCAGCACCTTCCACACCAGTGCCATCGCTAATTCCACCGATCAATACGCCATCTTCATCATAAAGCGGTTCTTCTGAAAATTCAGTCCCTTGTCTGTCTTCAATAACGGCTCCTCCATCACTAGTTTTCGAAGTTGAGCAAGCACTCAGTGCCATAGCAACAAATAATATCAACACTAGTTTTAGATTTAGATTTAAACTCATCATTACATCCTCTTATCTCTATTAATTTCTAAAAGGAGACCAGACAGGCTCTCTTGCATCACCGTCTTCGAAACTCAGCCGCTGACGAATTCGACCATCCGTAGAGACTGCTGAAAGCACACCGCGACCGTCCAATTCTGTTGCGTAAATGATCATGCTACCATTTGGCGAAAAACTCGGCGACTCATCCAGTTCACCGTCGGTTAAAACACGTAGCGTACCAATATCCATATCAAGTACAGCAATGCGATAAACACCACGGTTATTGTTACTTACATGCACCATAGCGAGAAATTCACCATCAGGTGAAAACCGCGGCCTGGCGTTATATCTTCCTTCAAAAGTTATTCTTTCGCTACGACCACCCTTGGCAGAGATACGATAAAGCTGAGGCGTACCGCCACGATCAGAAGTAAAAACCAGCTGTCTTCCATTCGGTGACCAAGTTGGCTCGGTATCAATTGCCGCACTCTTAGTGATGCGCCGAATATTTTTACTCGCCACATCCATAATATAGATATCTGGATTGCCGTCCTTAGATAATACAAGCGCTATTTCTCTTCCATTTGGTGACCAAACGGGAGCGCCGTTTAGCCCAGGATAAGAAGAAACCACTTGTCTCTGCCCCGTGCTAACTTCTTGAATATATACCCGTGGCCTACGCTCTTCATAAGATACATAGGCGATATGCTTTCCATCAGGAGACCAGCTTGGTGACAATATCGGCTCAGGCGAAGTTAATAAAGACTGCGGCCCAAACCCATCGGCATCAGACACTTGCAGAGAATAACGCTTCTTGCCATTCGACTCTACAACGGAAACATAGGCGATTCTGGTAGCAAAAGCCCCTTTCTCACCCGTCAACGCTTCGTAGACAATATCGCTGATTTGGTGAGCAGCATTGCGTAAATTCTGTTTATTTGCGCGCAAAGCATAACTGATTAAGCGCTTACCTTGAAACACATCAAAAACATAGAACTCAATCAAATAAACGTCGCTTTCTTGAGTGATATTACCGATTATTAAATTATTAGCATCAAGTAAGCGCCAATCTCGAAAACGCACATCATCAATATTGGTCGGCTGGGACAAAAAGTCACCTGGGTCAATGGCTTCGTATAATCCGGTACGCTGTAAATCAGCGCTGACAATTTCTGCCACATCTAGTGGAACAACCGTGGCACTTTCCCAACCAAACGGAACAATCGCAATGGGCAGAGCCGTATCGATGCCTTCCGTAATTTCGATAACTAAAGGTTTGGACCAAGCTGGCAGCGCCAGCAAAAACAACAAAGAACTAACACCAAAAACTTTCAATAATCTCATTTAATTTTCCGGTTTGAATTCTAAAACGAGTTCTCTTGCAAATAAGCTCGGATCTTCTGGCGCCGGCAAAGGTTCGGCACGATATACTGCGTTTTCGACGGAGTTACGAAATTGCTCATCACCATCACAATCACGCGCTACTGCGCTTAATACCGTACCACCAGGACCTTGTCTTACGTCAACAACACACTCCCAGCCTGATTGAAAGTTTGAAGGCCGTAGCCAGGAACTCTCCACCTTTTGCTGAATATCATTTTGGTAGACCTGAAGCAGTATATCTAATTGGCTCTGATTCTCAGCACCTAAATCACGTCCCTCACTCTCCAAAAGCTGGTCCAGCAAACGTTGCTCCTCCGCCTGGCGTTGCTTACGCGCCGCTTCCTCAGCGGCTTTTCGTTTAGCTTCGGCTTCGGCTTTTTTGCGCGCCTCCTCCGCTTTACGTTTCGCTTCAATCTCGGCTAAACGTTTTTCTTCTGCGGCTTTTTGCTCTGCCAGTTTCTTGGCTTCAGCCTCGGCTTTTTTCTTCGCCTCTTCCGCTTTTCGCTTGGCTTCTTCTTCCGCCTTACGTTTAGCCGCTATCTCGGCTAAGCGTTTTTCCTCTTCAGCTTTTTGCTCTGCCAGTTTCTTGGCTTCAGCTTCGGCTTTTTTCTTTGCTTCCTCCGCTTTACGTTTTTCTTCTTGCGCTTTTTGCTGAGCCGCTTCTTCAGCTTTACGCTTGGCTGCTAGTTCCGCTAAACGTTTTTCTTCTGCAACTTTTTGCTCTGCCAGTTTCTTAGCTTCAGCCTCGGCTTTTTTCTTTGCTTCCTCCGCTTTACGTTTTTCTTCCTGCGCTTTTTTCTTCGCCTCGTCTAGCTGTTTTTGCCTGTCCCTTTCAGCTTGTCGTTTAGCTTCATCTTGCTGCTTGAGTTTTTCCACCTGCTCAGCGATAGCACGCTCATCTACTGCGGCACCTTTAATAATTTCTACAGACTCGTTTTTTGGCGCAGATTTAAAAATAGGATTACTTTGCTCAAAACCGATCACTAACGCAGCGCCTATTGCCACATGCAATACAGCAGCCCAGAAAAACGCTCTAAATTTCGCAAAAAATGCCCGCACAATTAATCAACGGTTTAGTTATCAGTTGGGTCTGTGAGAAAACCTACACTTGGCACGCCCGCGTCTTGTAGCAATACCATAGCCCTCATTACACGGCCATAATCGACATTTTTATCACCGCGAAGCATGACCTTGGTTTCAGGCTTGTGTTTAAGCACAGCCTGAACACAAACAAAAACTTCCTGATCCTGCTTAGCGCTCTTCGGCTCTCCACAAGCATCGATATAATAATCTCCTTGCGCATCAACGCTGACTACCAGGGTTTCAATATTCGTTTCATCGATGGTATTTGCATTTGCAGAAGGTAAATCTATTTCAACACCCTGCTGCAATAATGGCGCAGTAACCATAAAAATGATCAGCAACACCAACATAACATCAATATAGGGCACCACATTGATCGATGACATTGGTGGCTTACGTTTATGACGTCGCATTAACTAATGCCCCAGCTAAACATGCGCCTGACGGTGAAGAATGCTGGCAAACTCTTCCATAAAATTGTCATAACGACCAATCAAGCGCTCGACATCGGTGTTATAACGGTTAAAGGCAATCACCGCAGGAATAGCCGCAAACAAACCCATTGCAGTAGCAATCAAGGCCTCAGCTATTCCCGGCGCTACCATGGAAAGTGTAGCTTGCTCAACATCCCCCAAAGCACGAAAGGAATTCATAATGCCCCATACCGTGCCGAGCAGACCAATATATGGGCTGGTTGAACCCACCGTCGCGAGGAAAGGCAGGTTTCGCTCCAACGAATCCATTTCTTTATTCATCGCAACACGCATCGAACGTTGCGCCGCTTCGACCATGGCCTCTGGATCAGCATTTTGTTGTTTACGAAGCCGAAGAAAACCCTTAAAACCGGACTCAAACATGGCTTCCATACCATGCACTGCTTTATTTGCTGAAGTGAGTTTACGGTAAAGCGTATTCAACTCCCCTCCTGACCAAAAGTCAGTTTCAAAATCGTCAGCCGCTTTGGTCGCTTTTTTTATCGATCTGGATTTGTAAAAAATAATACTCCACGAAGCCACTGACGCCAGCACTAACACTAGCATCACCAACTGCACAACTAAACTCGCCTCTAGTATTAAAGAGACCAGTGACATGTCTGTACTCACTTCATTAGCTCCTCAATCATTGCTTTTGGCATTCGCCGTGGTTTTAATGAGTCACTACTCAGGCAAGCGATGCTTACCTCTCCGCTACATAACACTTCTTCCTTACGCCTGACTTCTTGTTTAAACACGATGCTGGCCGCTTTATGTGAAACTGCCAATGCACTCACTTCCAATGCATCATTAAACTTTGCTGGCTGTAAAAAATCCAACTTCGCTGATCGCACCGCGAAGATCAAAGCATCCTCGGTGATCAACTTATCCTGCTCGTAACCTTTGGCTCGGAGCCATTCGGTTCGCGCCCTTTCCATAAACTTTAGATAATTGGCGTAATAGACCACACCGCCATTATCTGTATCTTCATAGTAAACCCTAACCGGCCACACAAATTCTGTCACTTACAATTCCAGCGCGGTTTGCTCGGTGTCCTGCAACATATTCTTTGGTGCATTTAGGCCAAACATGCGATACGTGCTTTGCGTTGCAACACGCCCACGTAAAGTCCGCATCATAAAACCCTGTTGAATCAAATACGGCTCAAGTACATCTTCGATAGTACTGCGCTCTTCACCAATTGCTGCAGCCAAACTGTCTACACCAACAGGGCCACCGTCAAATTTTTTAATAATGGCTTCTAACAAACGATGATCCATTGAATCAAAACCGTTGGCATCGACTTTCAACATATCAAGCGCCGCCGCCGCAATATCTCGGGTTATACGCCCGTCTCCCTTAACCTCAGCATAATCTCTTACTCGTCGTAACAAGCGGTTAGCAATACGCGGCGTACCGCGCGACCGACGAGCGATTTCTTCTGCGCCTTGCTTGTCTATAGGCACACCGAAAATATCTGCCGAACGCGAAACGATAAAACAAAGATCTTTATGCGAATAGAATTCTAAGCGCTGAACAATACCAAAGCGATCACGCAAAGGTGAAGTTAGCATGCCGGCGCGAGTGGTCGCACCAACCAAAGTAAAAGGCGGCAAATCTAATTTGATTGAGCGTGCGGCTGGACCTTCGCCGATCATCAGATCGAGTTGGTAATCTTCCATAGCTGGATAAAGAATTTCTTCTATCGCTGGGCTTAACCGATGAATCTCATCGATAAACAAGACATCATGCGGCTCAAGGTTAGTCAGCATTGCTGCTAAGTCACCCGCTTTTTCCAAAACAGGACCTGAGGTCTCGCGAATATTCGCGCCCATTTCCTCGCTAATGATATGCGCCAAGGTAGTTTTACCTAAACCAGGCGGGCCAAACACCAAGGTATGATCAAGAGCGTCACCACGCCGTTTCGCCGCGGTGATAAAAATCTCCATTTGTTCACGCACCGCGGGCTGGCCAACATAATCTGCCAGACTTCGCGGCCTAATAGAAAGCTCAATGCGACGCTCTTCATTATCCGCATCAGCTTGCACTAAACGATCAGATTCTATGCTCTCATTCATCATGCCATTCTATGCGATCGCCGCCTTAAGCGCCCGACGAATTATTTCCTCGCTAGCCAGGCCTTCCGCATCAATTTGGCGCACCATTCGGCTGGCTTCTTGCGGCTTATAACCCAAACCCGTTAAAGCACTCACCGCATCAGCCAATGGACTTTCGGGTAAGCTAGATACTGCCGTTGCAGGCGCAATTTGACTTTTAGCTACACCCTCATCATCACTGAGTTTATCGCGCATTTCTATAATTAAACGCTCAGCGGTTTTTTTACCGATACCCGGCAAACGCACCAAGGCTGCGCTATTGTTATCATGAACAAAGAGCTTGAAGTCGGTAACGGACACACCGGATAAAATTGTTAACGCCAGTTTTGCACCGACACCATTCACCTTGATTAATTCGCGAAACAAGGACCGCTCTTGCAAAGTAGCAAAACCATAAAGCAATTGTGCGTCCTCGCGCACCACCATATGAGTATGAATCACTGTTTCTTGGTTAAGCTCGGGCAAAGCGTAAAACGTTGACATCGGCGCCTCAACTTCGTAACCGACACCGTTAACATCAAGCAAAATAGACGGGGGTTGCTTGACGCACAGCTTGCCTCGTAATTGCGCAATCACCGCATACGTCCTTGGCGAGCTCGGTTCACTTGGCTCACTCGATTTAAGGTTTGGCTAGTGTGAATATGCGTAAGTGCCACTGCCAAAGCATCAGATGCATCGGCTTGTGGACTTTTTGACAAACCCAGAAGAATTTTCACCATATGCTGAATTTGTTCTTTCGCCGCATTGCCTTTACCCACGACAGCTTGTTTAACTTGCGCTGGGGTATATTCGGTGACTTCGAGTGATTGGTTAACCGCCGCACACATGGCAGCACCCTGGGCACGACCAAGCTTTAGCGCTGAATCGGCGTTGCGATTCATAAATACCGATTCAATACAGACCGCATCCGGCTTCGATAACTGAATAATTTTTGTTAGGCCATCGAATATAATTTTTAAGCGCTCCGGCAAATCACCATCGCCAGCACGAATACAGCCACAATCTACATAACGGCCACCCCCGCTCGCTACCTCAACAATGCCGTAGCCTGTAACACGTGAACCTGGGTCAATACCGAGAACACGCACTAGTGTGAATTATCCAATTTGGGCCATGATGTCATCAGGAATATCCGCATTTGAATAAACGTCCTGCACATCATCTAGATCTTCGAGTCGATCAATCAGTTTCATATGACTTTCTGCGCCACCAAGATCTAATGGTGCATCAGTCGAAGCACGCATAGTGATCTCAGACATGGCTGGCTCAAGACCAGCCGCGATCATAGCTTCTTTAATGTCGGCATAATCTTCGGGAGTAGTGGTCACCTCAATCGAGCCATCATCATGCGTCACGACGTCCTCAGCACCTGCTTCCAAAGCTTGCTCCATAATAGCGTCCTCATCGCTTTCAGGCGGATAGACCAGAACACCGATCTTACTGAACAAGTAGGCGACCGAGCCAGAGGTACCCAAATTGCCACCATGCTTGGTAAAAGCATGGCGCACTTCAGCAACCGTGCGATTACGGTTATCAGTCATACAATCAACTAACACTGCAGTGCCACCAGGACCATAACCTTCGTAGCGCACTTCTTCATAATTCTCACCGTCAAGATCACCCGAACCACGTTTTACTGCACGTTCAATAGTGTCCTTAGTCATATTGGCGCCCAGCGCCTTATCCACAGCCAAACGCAGACGTGGATTAGCCGTAACATCACCACCACCAGCTCGCGCCGCTACGGTGATTTCGCGAATGAGTTTGGTAAAAATCTTACCGCGTTTTTTATCCTGTGCACCCTTGCGATGCTGAATATTCGACCACTTACTATGACCAGCCATCTTTTCTTCTTTAAATAATAAAAAATAAATTAATCGCGCAAGTCTACCATTGCTCACCCAACGAATTAAGCGTGAATTTCAGACAAATGCGCTAATCAGCTCGGAAAAAACCAAAATCGAGGAAATGGACAACCTGTATTGCCACATGCTCTGAGTACAATAGTAAGGTATGAGATGAAGGTTCGGTAATATGGTCTGTAATTCCCAACAACTTTGTTGACGCTACGGTGACCGTGCCATCGTGCGGCTTGCTCAGATTTTGCGTTATCCAGCCTACACCTATGCGCCGCGAACCCGCTATCACGCCAATCTCGGCCTCTCCATTCCATGCTTGCGCGGGGCTACGCAAACCACCTTCGACCAAGCTTTGACCGAGCAGCCATCGCCCGAAGCGATAACGTGAAAAAAACTCAGCTACCTCACTGCCAAGAAATGGCGTACCGATAGCAATAAAACGTCTAACATTTAACGCTGGGTGATCTTGCATACACTTTAGGCAGACTCGCCCACCCAAACTGTGCGCAACCAAATAAATAGGCATGCCATCAAACTGGCGCAGAAACTGGGCCAACGCCCACGCATTTTGTCCAACCGTTTTACTTCGTGAAGAGTAATCAAATATCGCGGTTTGCCAACCTGCTGTTGCAATATGTTTTTGCAGGCCACGCATAATACCGCCTTTCATCAGCACTCCATGTGTCAAAACAACAACGCCACCCTGAATTTCAGTCATAAAACAAGCATACGAAAACCACGAGTTTCCAACCTAAGTTGAATAAAACAAGCATTGAAGGAATATATTTTAAAAATCATTTCACCACTTAACTGACATTCGCTAAAGCTTAGCACTCAAAAATTAGTAGGCATATTGCAATTAATAACAATATTTAGAACCTATTTCTATTTGCTTAAATTTACTTGTCAGCTCCAAAAATATAACAACCAACATCCTGTACATATTGAAAGTGACACTCAGCTGAACTCAACCAACCAACAGCTGCAATATAATTTACACAGTCAGATAGATGGACTGCATCCAGGGTTAGCTAGCATAGTTTCACATCTCTGATGCAGTATTCAGCCAAGCGACGATACATGTGGGTTGACTCGCGGCATCGTTAAGACTTTACCAAAATAATTGTTCTGTTATAACATTACCGGATAACCATTTAACACCAACTGGGATACTGGGGCATCAACTGCACCTTTTATCGACCGGCAGGAGGTCAAAATGCCCGCACGCAAGTCTTCGAGTAAGAAGAAAGTGGCAAAGAAAAAGGCAGTCACAGCGAAGAAAAAAGTCGCCAAGAAAAAAGTAGCGACCTCGAAAAAGAAAGTCGTTAAGAAGAAAGCACCGGCTGCTAAAAAGAAGGTCGCTAAGAAAAAGGTAGTGACGGCTAAAAAGAAGGTCGCTAAGAAGAAAGCACCGGCTGCCAAAAAGAA
>CAZTYM010000020.1:0-30683 GCA_964617475.1 uncultured Thiotrichales bacterium | reverse complement strand
AAGTGGTAAAGAAAAAAGCAGTGACAGCAAAAAAGAAAGCCGTAAAGAAAAAGGCGGTAGCTCCAAAGAAGAAAGTGACGAGAGAAAAGCCTGCGCAAAAAGCAGCAACCAATCGTAGTCACCAAGACCTTATCACCGGGCCCATCCATGGTATCGCGCCCTACCAGCCTAAACCTGGCGAGGAGTATATGAGCGATAACCAACTCGAACACTTTCGCAAAATTTTAACGGCTTGGAAGCAAGAACTGATGGACGAGGTCGACCGTACCGTACATCATATGCAAGATGAAGCCGCGAACTTCCCGGATCCCAACGATCGTGCTACTCAAGAGTCTGAATTTGGACTTGAACTAAGAACGCGTGACCGTGAACGCAAGCTGCTGCGCAAAATCGATTCTGCGCTGAATCGAATCGAAGACGGCAGCTACGGCTACTGCGACGAAACAGGTGAAGAAATTGGCCTGAAACGCCTGGAAGCCCGTCCGGTAGCCACTTTATGTATTGAGGCGCAGGAGCGACGCGAGCACTCGCAACGACAGTTTAACGACCGCGATGAACGCTAGCACTACCTAGTTAGAAAAATGCGGTACGGCTTTAGAGCTGTGTCACAGACTTAAAGCGGGCTTATGCAGGACCATCCTGCTTAGCCGCACAATCAGCACAGGTTCCAAGTAGCTCGACCACTGGCCGTTTAGTCCGAAACCCAATTGCTTCGCCTGCGGCCTTCAGACTTGTGGCCATGCCAGAGTCTTCTATTTCGGCGACCTCGCCACAGTCGTTACAAATAAGAAACTGACTAACGTGGGTATGATCTGGGTGCGGACAACCAACATAGGTATGTAGACTTTCAATTTTGTGCACCAAACCTTGCTCAAGCAGGAAATCTAAAGCCCGGTAGACGGTCGGCGGCGCGGGATTTTTGATCACACCACGCAGGCGCGCCAATAAATCATACGCGCCAATCGGCTTATCTGATTCGCACACCAGACGTAGAACGGTCTTCCGTTGTTCGGTTAGTTGCAGCCCACGCGCTCGACAAAGGACATCGGCCCTTTCTAATGTTTGCGCAAGAATCATGTCATTCATTAGCTTTTCCTAGCTATAATTGCGATTGTAATGCCGACAAGTCGCATCGTAACTGGTAGTGGAAGAATAACCGCGGTTTGATGCACAATAAAGTCGTAGTCGCTGCTATAATTACGGTGTTATAACATAACACACTCAGATAAATTGCAATAGAGACATCAAATCGACAGCACGCTGTCAATATTCTTCGTCATATATAGTAAAATCATTTGCTATATACCAATCGAGAACAGGATTTAAAAGTGAAAAAACCCTCCACAACGTCACCGGTGACCGGAACAGCGTACATTGAAGAACCTGTAGTAAAAGCTAAACGCAGCCTCAGTGCTTCTCTACGCGGCGGCCGCCACCCAGTGTCCGGTGATGCCTCAAATTACTTCACCAATCCAATCGATTCACCCGCTGACGGTGAAGTGGCCGTCTGTGCGCCGGCAACGAAGCGGCATGCGGAGGAGCTTTTTGAACGTTGGAATAATGCTCTGAAGAGTGGTGATGCCAAGCGTGTTAGCCTCTGCTATGCCGAAGATGCAGTGTTACTACCCACCGTCTCTAACGTTGTCCGACTCTCACGTGCCGAAATTCAAGATTATTTCGAGCACTTTCTTGAGAAAAAACCTGTCGGTACGGTGACGCAACGGAATGTAAAAATCGGCTGCAATAAAATCACCGATGCCGGTGTCTACACCTTTCAGATCGTTGATGGCGGCAAACGCGAATCGGTTCCCGCTCGCTATACCTTTATCTATGAGAATCGTGACGGAGAATGGTTGATCGCTCACCACCACTCTTCGCTTATGCCTTAAATAATTAACCGTCGTGAATGATCAGAGCGATGCTGTAACGCCGGTTACCGAACTGATTCCGGTAAGCATACTGACCGGATTTCTCGGCAGCGGCAAGACAACACTGCTTAATAACTTAGTGCAGCAGCCGGAAATGGCTGACACACTGGTGATTATTAATGAATTTGGTGAAATGTCGCTCGATCACACACTGATTGCGCACAGCACCGAACAATTGGTCATGGAAATGAGTAGCGGCTGTATTTGCTGCAATATTCGTGGCGATCTAGCGCAAACGCTACGCGATATTACCTGGCGCTATACACGCAACGGTGAACGCTGGTTTCGCCGCGTAATTATTGAGACCACTGGTTTAGCGGATCCTGCGCCTATTATTCATACCATTATGAGTCACCCACAGGTAGCTTCAAAGTATCGGCTGGATGGTGTTATTTCCACAGTAGATATGGCCTTGGGCATGCATACTCTGAACGAACATCAAGAGGCTATCAAACAAGCCGCTGTCGCCGACGCACTGATATTAACCAAAGCCGACCTTGCCACTGATGAACAGCGTAGTGCGCTGCTAACAAGACTGGATGCGATTAATCCAGCAGCAAAACGCTGGCAAATTAGTAATGGCGAGATTGCTGCTGAGAAATTGCTCAATCTCGGATTATTTAATACCGCGAGCAAATCACCCGACGTAGTGCGCTGGCTTCAAGAAGAAGCCTATACTGACTCTGAGCTACATAGCCATGACCATCACATGAGCCACGAAGACCATAATCATGGTGGACATAAGTCTGATGGGCATAGACATCACCACGACGTCAACCGACATGATGATCATATTCGCGCCTTTTGTTTTACTATCGATCAACCTATTCCTGACTACATCCTAAGCGAATGGTTAGGAATATTAACGGACTTTCTCGGTAACCAAATCTTACGCGTGAAAGGTATTCTCAACGTTGAAGGCAAGAGCCAACCCGTTGCCATCCATGGTGTTCAACATATCTTTCATCCACTCTCCACGCTACCTGCTTGGCCAAGCGATGATCGTCGCTCACGCTTAGTATTCATTACCCACGACGTTGATAGAGCAACCATTCAACAAACACTCAACAACTTCCTGACCTTAGGACCGGCGGCGTGAGCCTGCTTTAAGAAGGATACGGACTTGCAAGGCACTGACGTCGTTATCGTAGGTGCAGGTGCCGCTGGTATCGGCATGGCTATAGCGCTAAAGGGTGTCACTGGGCTGCAATATCAGGTTTTAGAAAGCGGTCGCGTTGGCGAATCGTTTCGCCGCTGGTCACCGCAAACCCGCTTTATCACACCATCTTTTCATAGCAACCCTTTCGGTCTCGCCGATCTCAACGCGGTCGATGCATGGACATCACCGGCGATTTTTGCCGGTGCTGAGCATTTGAGTGGCGATCAATACGCTGATTACTTGAATATGGTAGTCGAAGCAGCCGAGCTGCCAGTAACTACGGGCTGCAAAGTGCTCAAAGTCGAGCCCGGGCCATTTGGTGGTTTTCATCTCATCACTGAACAAGGCGAGCTTGATACTGGTTTTCTCATCTGGGCCTGCGGTGAATACCAGTTTCCCGACCTAAAACCCTTTCCTGGTGGTCAATGGTGTCTGCATTACGCAAAAGTTAGCGATTGGCAATCACTGGACACTGGTCATTACACCGTCATTGGCGGTTATGAAAGTGGCATAGACGCTGCCTTTAATCTGCTTAAGCTCAGACATCATGTTCGTTTGTTAGTACGACGTAAGACCTGGGATCTTCCAGATGAATATGACCCCAGCCTAGTGCTGTCGCCCTACAGTCGAGGAAGATTACGGGAAATGGAAAATAACGATGCATTGGAAATCATCTACGATGCCGACGTAGTAGAAGTGACTACGGATAGCAAAAACGAATTTCGCATTCATGCTGCCGATGGACGTTGTTGGGACAGCAAAACTCGCCCCGTACTCGGCACCGGTTTTGTTAAAGGCGGGGGCGCGCAGCAAATCGCTGATCTTTGGCAGTGGGACGATCATGGCCAAATAGAGTTAAGTTTTATCGATGAGTCAACGCGTACTTCAGGACTGTTTCTGGTTGGGCCACAGGTTCGTCACGATCATGGTATTTACTGCTTCGTCTACAAATTCCGTCAGCGCTTTGCTGCAATAGCCGTTGAAATTGCCAGTCGGCTAGATTTAGTCGCAGTTCCCACCTCCCCATCTGACGGCACATGGGGCCCCTTCGGTAATTCAGAATGCTGCGAGGGTTGCGAATGCTAAGCCAGTCGATAAGGTCCGCATCCGATACCCCGGTATCACCGGCTAACTCTGTCATCCTAACTGTTAGTGTTGTTGTCGGCTTGATGCTCGGCTATTTTTCTCCTAATGCCGGACAACAGCTCAACGGCCTGGTTGATTACACCTTACTGTTACTGGTCAGTTTATTATTTTTCGGCATACGATTTAGCGCATTGATGCAGGCTGTCAGCAACTGGCGCTTTCTCACCATCGCATCGCTGGTGAATTTTATACTGGTGCCACTGATCGGTTATGGCATTGCGTCGGCGTTTTTATCTACCCACCCGTTGTTACTTGTTGGGCTAATGATCTACTTCATGGCGCCGTGCACAGACTGGTTTTTAGGTTTTACACGCTTATCAGGTGGCAATGTTGCTTTAGGCACCGCCCTCATGCCAATCAATATGGTGCTACAGCTACTGCTTTATCCACTATATTTGCAGTTGTTTACTCAACAGATTGTCGAAGTCGATATTGCTATTATCAGCAGCACGATGATGCAATGGTTCTTGGTGCCGCTAGTCTTAGCAGTGGCACTGCACCAGGTGTTACGCGTATCATTGCAGCCTGCGCGGTTTGAAAGAGTGCTCAACGTAGCGGATCAAATCACACCTTGGCTGATTGGCCTGCTAGTTTTCGAGATTCTAGCGGCTCATGTGGGTACCATCTTGCAACACCACACGGTGTTCATTTGGATATTATTGGCGGTATTTAGCTTCTTTTTACTCACGTACCTGCTCAGCGAAGGGCTAAGTCGTCTGTTTCGTTTACAGTACCCAGAGCATGCCTTGCTAACGATGACGGTGGCTGCACGTAACGCACCGTTGATGCTTGCTGTTACCATGGCTGCCCTACCCGAGCAGCCACTGATTTACGCCGCGCTGGTGATTGGCATGCTGATGGAGTTTCCTCACCTTACGGCGCTACAGCGCCTGCTGAGTCGTGTCCATCAGCGAAATTAATGATTGGAAAATGAAATAATGAACAATGCTACTAACGCACAATCTGTCACGATTACTTTGCCCGACGGCTCACAGCGTAAATTCGATCATGCTGTGACACTGGCAGAGGTTGCAGCAGATATCGGTCCGGGTTTGGCCAAACAAACGGTTGCCGGTAAAGTCGACGGCCGCTTGGTCGACGCTAGTGATCTGATTGAACACGATGCAACGGTGCAAATCATCACCCCGAAGGATGATGAAGGCCAGGAGATCATCCGTCACTCCTGCGCGCATCTAGTCGGCCACGCTGTTAAGCAACTCTTTCCTGGTGCCAAGATGGTCATTGGTCCGGTCATTGAAGATGGTTTTTATTACGACATCGCCTATGAGCGCCCTTTTACTACCGAAGACCTTGATGCTATTGAAGCGCGTATGCGTGAGCTAATCGCCAAAGATTACGACGTCATCAAACAAATGTTACCGCGCGACGAAGTCATTCGTATTTTTTCTGAACGCGAAGAAGAATACAAACTACGCTTGGTCGATGACATGCCTGATGAACAACAAATGGGTATGTACTTTCATGAAGAATATGTCGACATGTGTCGTGGCCCGCACGTGCCGAATACGCGCTTTCTTAAACACTTCAAGCTAACTAATATATCGGGTGCTTACTGGCGTGGTGATGCACAAAATGAACAACTGCAGCGCATTTATGGCACTGCTTGGGCAGACAAGAAACAACTCGCGGCCTATATCCGACGCATTGAAGAAGCTGAAAAACGTGACCACCGTAAACTGGGCCGCCAACAACATTTATTCCATATGCACGAAGACGCACCTGGCGGCGTATTCTGGCAGCCACAGGGTTGGACGGTTTTCCAGGAACTTATCGCCTATATGCGTCGTCGCCAGCAAGACGCCGGCTATGTAGAAATAAACTCGCCTGACCTGATGGATCGTAACCTGTGGGAGATTTCCGGTCACTGGCAGAACTATCGTGAACACATGTTCACTACCGAAACCGAAGATGGCCGTTCGCTGGCGCTTAAGCCGATGAACTGTCCGGGTGGTGTACTGATGTATCGTCATGGCCGTAAGAGTTATCGCGACCTGCCGATTAGAATGGCCGAGTTCGGAAAAGTCCATCGTTATGAGCCGTCAGGTGCATTGCACGGCTTAATGCGTGTGCGTCATTTTACCCAGGACGATGCGCATATCTACTGCACACCAGAACAAATGGGGGGTGAATGCGCCGACGTTGTGTCTTTAGTGCTCGACATCTATAAACAGTTTGGTTTCGAGGACATACGCATCAAGCTCTCAACTCGCCCAGAAAACCGTATGGGCGATGACGCCAGCTGGGATCTACTCGAAGGTACCTTGGTTGAATCTCTTGAAGGCTTGGGATTGAAATACAGCATCAACCCAGGTGAAGGCGCGTTTTACGGCCCTAAACTCGAATTCGTATTACGCGACGCTATTGGCCGTGACTGGCAGTGCGGCACCCTGCAAGTGGATATGAACCTACCAGAGCGCTTTGGCATCGAGTATGTCGATGAAGACGGCGAACGCAAACGTCCGGTCATGCTGCACCGCGCCCTGTTTGGTTCATTAGAGCGTTTCACCGGAATACTCATCGAACATCACGCTGGCAAATTACCCGGCTGGTTGGCACCTGTACAAGCGGTCGTGCTGTCCATCACAGATGACCATGCCGAATACGCACAGGACGTCACACAAATGCTGCGCGGTGCGGGACTGCGTGCCGAGGTCGACGTACGCAATGAAAAAGTCGGCTATAAAATCCGTGAACACACGCTGCAACGTGTGCCTTTCCTGCTCGTGGCAGGAGCCAAAGAACGCGAAACTGGCAGTATCGCTGTTCGCCGTCGCGATGGCGAAGACCTAGGTATGCTACCTCTGGCAGAAGCACTTGAGCTGCTACAAAAAGAAGTTCAAGCACCCGACTATGCCGCTCGAAGAGAAGCACAGCAACGCTTGATTGAAAGACTGACCATTCCACGGTCTGAAGTCGCCTAGCCGTAAGCAAATTTAAAATGAGCGTCGATATAGCAGCTCATCGAGCTCAAATTAGTGATTCGAGAAACGACTCATGAGTAATAGCGAAAACGAAGCCAACACTGATATTATTTTTGCGGCTCGTACTTCAATTGAGCAGGTCGAAGAAGGTCATGATCTAGCACCCAAGTTTGACAAAGATGGTCTCATCGCCTGCGTCACCACCGATGCAAGCAGTGGCGAAGTACTGATGCTGGGTTATATGAATGAAGAAGCACTACAAAAAACCATTGCCACCGGCGAAGCCCACTACTGGAGCCGTAGCCGACAAGTACTATGGCACAAAGGCGCCACCAGCGGCCTCATTCAGAAAATAGTCGAACTGCGTATTGATGACGACCAAGATGCTGTTTGGATACGAGTTGACTTAGCGGCAGGTAAACACGCCGACCCCGCCAGCTGCCACGTTGGTTTTCGTAGTTGCTTTTATCGCAGCGTGGAATTAAAAACCGGCAAAATATCGTATACCGAAAAAGAAAAGACCTTCGACCCAAAAGTGGTCTACGGCGACGCACCAAACCCTACGATACTTTAAAGCACTAAGTTTGAAGGATACTACGCCGACTCTTTAGCAGCGCGTTGATACCAGGTTAACACCTGTTCGCGATACGCGTCGCCATACGATTTAGCAAAACTCTTTGATTCCTCGTGGCCCGGATCACTTAACACGGCAATACGATCTTGCAGAAATTCTGGCGTCAGTTTCAGATCACATTTCACCTCGATGTAATGACGCCAGCTAGCATAACTACTGGGGATTGATTCATTAGCAAAGCTATTAGTGTCGTCAGCCATCTTTCAATCTCTATATCTTTGTTCTCTGTATTCCGTAATCAGAGTTAGCCGAAAAACAGCCAACACTGCTAATTTGTAGTGTTATTTTATAACAGCGAAGCTACGAATTTACTGTTAAAAATATATAGGCCTAGAAATGTTAAGAACGAAGCTGAGACAAGCCGACCGAAGGAAATGCCTGTAGCGCAATAATGAATACAAAAGCGGAATCGCATTTTGAGTTCACTATTAACACAGTATCAGCAAACAAAGTAATTTTGAGATCTTCTAATCGAGTGGTACTGAGACATCAAACATACGCTGTAATGCTAACTTAGCCTGTTCTGCTTCTTCTTTCGGTACTATGATGCGGTTAACAATGTTACCGTCGACTAGGTTTTCGAGCACCCATAATAGTTGCTGGGGATTGATACGAAACATGGTGGAACACATACAGATCATCGGTGACATGAAGTGTACGTTTTTATCTGGGTTTTGTTCGTTAAGTCGATTGACCAAATTTAATTCCGTCGCTACTAACCAACGTGTACCCGCGGGTGAAGCATTGACAGTGTTAATAATATATTCGGTTGAACCCACTTCATCAGCTCGCTGACAAATTTCATAACTGGATTCAGGATGCGCAATAATTTTTGCATCAGGATATTTTTCTAAAAAGGCATCGATATGCTGCGTCTTAAACATCTGGTGCACAGAACAAAAGCCTTTCCATAACAACACTTTGGCTTTTTTAATTTCTTCCGCGGTTAAGCCACCCATGGGTTGGTTGTAATCCCATACCGCCATTTCATCAAAGGGAATACCCATTTGATCTGCGGTATTACGGCCCAAATGCTCATCTGGAAAAAATAAAACTTTTTCGCGTTGATCAAACCCCCATTGGATTACATGCTTGGCATTAGTCGAGGTACAGACGATGCCGTCATGTCGACCACAAAAGGCTTTAAGATCGGCTGCTGAATTAATATAGGTAATCGGCGTTATGGTTTCATCAGGATCAATCACCGTAGAAATCTCGCGCCAGGCTCGTTCAACTTGCGCCAGGTTAGCCATATCGGCCATGGAACACCCAGCAGCCATGTCGGGTAACATTGCGGTTTGTTCAGGGCGCGAAAGCACATCTGCTACCTCAGCCATAAAATGCACACCGCAAAAAACAATATATTCAGCCTGAGATTGCGCTGCGTATTGAGATAGTTTTAACGAATCGCCGGTGACATCAGCATGACGATACACTTCATCACGTTGATAATGATGACCAAGAATGACCAGCTTATCGCCCAACGCTTCTTTAGCCGCACGAATTCGCGCGTCACACGTCGCTTCGTCTAGTTCACTGAACTGTTGGACTGGGATGGCTGCATTCATCAAAAAACCTCAAATTGAAAAATCTAATCTACTCGCTCTGGCGTTGTTAAAAACCCACTCGAAATACTCATTTATTAGCATATAAACTCCGTTTTCTCGTCACTTATTGCCTAGCCAGCGCTTCGCGATCTACGTTTTTTCAGAGAAACCCCGGAAACCGCGCAAGATCACAGGAAATATTATATAAAACAATAGCTTAAGGTCAAATGAACAGACTACGAGGTTTTTTGCTCGTCTGGCTTGGCCTTATCTCCCTGCTTTTTATTGAGCTTAATACCCAATTCACGCAATTGCTTGAAGGCAACGTCACTTGGTGCATCGGTAAGCAAACAACTCGCACTTTGCGTTTTTGGAAAGGCGATAACATCACGAATAGAAGTTGCGCCAAGCATTAACATAGCCAGACGATCCAAACCAAAGGCTAGACCACCGTGCGGTGGGCAACCGTACTTCAAGGCATCAAGCAAGAAGCCAAATTTTTCTTTTGCTTCTTCTTCACCAATACCGAGCAATTCAAGCACAGCGGATTGCATAGCCGTATCATGGATACGTATTGAACCGCCACCTAACTCGGTGCCGTTTAACACCATATCGTAAGCCCGTGACTTTGCCGCACCTGGATCGGCTTTTAATTCATCAACACTAACAGACGGTGCGGTAAACGGATGATGTAGCGCTTGCCAGCCGCCTTCGTCATCGGACTCAAACATTGGGAACTCGGTGACCCAAAGCGGTTGCCAGCCTGCTTCCATTAAACCTAAATCGTGACCGATCTTAACGCGCAAGGCACCCAAAGCTTCGTTAACCACTTTCGCTTTATCTGCACCGAAGAAAATAATGTCGCCGTCGGCTGCTTTAGTGGCTTCTAAAATTTTCGCGACCACATCATCTGGTAAGAATTTTAAGATGGGCGATTGCAAACCTTCAACGCCTTTGGCAATTTCATTGACCTTGATATAGGCCAAGCCTTTTGCGCCGTATTGACCAACGTACTTGGTGTAGTCGTCAATCTCTTTACGGCTAAGCTTACCACCTTGTGGCACACATAGCGCTGCAACACGGCCATTAGGGTTTTGTGCCGGACCTGAGAAGACTTTGAATTCAACCTCTTTCATTAGGCCGCTAACTTCAATTAGCTCTAATGACACACGCAGATCTGGACGATCACTACCAAAACGCAACATAGCTTCGTCATAAGGCATACGCGGGAATGGGTTCGCCAGTTTAATACCCATGACTTTCTCGAAGGCTTGACGAATCATTTCTTCCATCATAGTCATGATGGTATCTTCATCGATAAACGATAATTCGATATCAAGCTGAGTAAATTCTGGCTGACGGTCAGCACGCAAATCTTCATCACGAAAACAACGCGCCACTTGGTAATAGCGATCCATACCCGACATCATCAATAGCTGTTTAAACAACTGGGGTGACTGCGGTAATGCAAAGAACTCACCTTGGTGAGTTCGGCTGGGCACTAGGTAATCACGCGCACCTTCAGGAGTCGATTTCGTCAGAATAGGTGTTTCAATTTCTAAAAAGCCGTTATCTGCTAACCAGTTTCTCAAGGCATTGGTTAACTCAGAGCGTTTTTGTAAACGCTGCTGCATAGGCGAACGGCGCAAGTCTAAATAACGATAACGCAGTCGGTTATCCTCACTGGCCTCGGTTTCATCTTCAACCGGAATAGCCGGTACATCCGATGCCGCCAATATGGTCACATTCTCATTGACGACTTCGATCTCGCCTGTTGGCAAACCGGGGTTTTCTGTCCCGTCTGGGCGAAGACGTACTAAACCTTCAACGCGCAATACATATTCGCTACGCACGCGTTCGGCAATTGCAAAGCTTTCCGCATCGTCAGGGTTAAACACGATTTGGGTTAAACCATCGCGATCGCGTAGATCGACGAAAATCACGCCGCCATGGTCACGGCGGTTATGTACCCAGCCACAGAGGCTGACTTTTTGATCGATATTTGAGGCGTTAAGTTCGCCGCAGTAATGGCTGCGCATCACGGCTTCCTAATGATTAATAAATTGGTAATAAGCAGCTGGACACGATACCCAGCATGCTTTGCACATTATTGAGTTGAAGACTTACTCTGTAATGTTAATCTGTTTTCTTGGTACTCACCTCAGGTGCAGATTCCTTCTTTGGTGGCGGATCATCTTTAAAACGAATACCTTTTGGGTCGGTTGGATCATGGCCATGTGGTGGCTTAGGTGGCCCCATAGTCTTGCCGTAGTACTCGTCTTCATTCCTTTCTTTCGCATGCTTGGCGTCAACATCCATAAAGTTTTCTTTGCCACCCTTACTCAATGTCGGCGACTTAAGCCATTTATCACCCTTGGTAAAACGTGGCGCAGAAACGAGTTTCTGTAGCTCTGCCTTGCCGCACTCTGGACAATCGGTCAACGGATCGGCACTTACAGACTGCATTTTGGTAAATTGGTGGCCACAGGCCTGGCACTGGTACTCGTAAAACGGCATAAAAACCTCAGTAATACAGCATTCATTCTTTATCGACAGCCCGCTATTATATACAAAGGTCACTAAAACACCCAAAATACTTGTTTAAACCGCTCTCCAAAGCAACCAGGTAGCACCCCATGCCCCAGCAGCAACGATATAGCTGGCACACTATTGCCAGCCTTTTACCTTATTTATGGGAGTTTCGCGGTCGCGTAGTAATCGCGATGGCCTGCCTTGTTCTCGCTAAAGTGGCCAATGTCTACCTACCTTTAATTCTCAAAGACATTGTTGACGCGCTGGATGCTAGCCAGCTAGATAGTCAAACCGTATTGATCGCCCTCCCGGTTAGCTTGTTGGTTACGTATGGCATAGTCCGCTTAGCTACAGTGCTATTTGCAGAGTTTCGTGATTTGGTGTTTGCCAAAGTCATGCAACGCGCTATCCGCCGCGTGGCAATCAAGGTATTTCGCCACCTACATTCACTCGCCTTGAGCTTTCATCTAGAGCGCCAAACAGGTGGGGTATCTCGCGACATCGAGCGGGGCACCAGAGGTATTAGCTTTTTGCTTAACTTCATGTTGTTCAATATTCTGCCAACGCTGTTAGAAATTGGCCTAGTCTCGGTTATCTTGTGGGTTAGTTTCGGCCCGATGTTTGCCATTATCACCTTCGTCAGCGTGAGCTTATATATTACGCTGACCTTATTGATTACCGAATGGCGTCTCAAATTTCGTCGCACCATGAACGAAATGGATTCCAAGGCCAACACCAAAGCCATTGATAGTCTAATCAATTACGAAACGGTGAAATATTTTAATAATGAAGAATTTGAAAGCCGCCGTTATGACGACAACATGGCCGTTTGGGAAAAAGCCGCCATTCAAAGTCAAAGTTCTTTATCCTTACTAAATATTGTTCAAGGCAGCATTATTACCATTGGAATCACCTTGGTGCTCTATTTAGCAAGTGATGGCATCGTTGAAGAGCGTTTAACACTAGGTGATTTTGTCGCTATTAATGCTTTTTTGCTGCAATTATTTATCCCCTTAAATTTCCTTGGCTTTGTTTATCGAGAGATCAAAAACTCACTGACCGACATGGAGAAAATGTTTTCCTTACTCGATAAAAACCAGGACGTGAAAGACCAAGCAGACGCTAAAGAGTTAATTGTCGATAGTGGCACAGTGCGCTTTGAGAAGGTTAATTTCTCTTATAACCCAAACAGGCAAATTCTTTTTGATTTAGATTTAACAATCCCAGGCGGACACACCGTGGCTGTTGTTGGGGCCAGCGGCTCGGGCAAATCTACATTGGCGCGCTTACTCTTTCGCTTTTACGATGTCGACGACGGCAAGATCAGCATCAATGACCAAGACATCCGAGATATTACGCAAAAAAGCTTAAGGCAAAATATCGGTATCGTGCCACAAGACACCGTGTTATTTAACGATACTATTTATTACAACATCGCCTATGCTAAACCTGATGCAGACAAGGAAGAAGTGATACAAGCCGCCAAACATGCGCATATTCATCACTTTATTGAGTCCTTACCTGATGGTTATGAAACCACCGTTGGCGAACGCGGCTTAAAACTCTCTGGTGGCGAGAAACAACGTGTCGCTATTGCTCGAACTATTTTGAAAAACCCGCGCATACTGGTTTTTGATGAAGCCACTTCTGCTTTAGATTCCAAATCAGAACGTGCAATTCAAGATGAATTAAAAGCCGTGTCCAGCAACCACACCACGCTAGTGATTGCTCATCGCTTATCAACGATTGTTGATGCAGAACAGATACTGGTGATGGAAAAAGGCCGTATTATCGAGCGGGGCACTCACCAGCATTTGCTAGCAGATAACGGCGCTTATGCACGCATGTGGCAACTGCAGCAAGAGCAAAAAAACTACAGCGAGAATGATGCCGAATAATAAAAGTATACTCATCACTGGTTGTTCCAGCGGCATCGGATATACTGCAGCAAAACAATTGCAAGAGCGCGGCTATCAGGTGTTTGCTAGCGCTCGCAAAGCAGAAGACGTAGACCGTTTACGAAGCGAAGGTTTGAATTGTTTACAACTCGATCTCAGTGATAGCGCGTCAATCAATAATGCCTTTAACGCTGTTATGGAAGAAACTGATGGCAAACTTTACGCATTATTCAATAACGGCGCTTACGGCCAACCTGGCGCCGTTGAAGATTTACGCCGCGATGTTATACGCGAACAATTTGAAACCAACCTTTTCGGCACAATAGAACTCACTAACCTAGCTATTCCAGTAATGAGAAAACAAGGTCATGGCCGTATTGTTCAGTGCAGTTCGGTTTTAGGTTTTGTCTCACTAAAATTTCGTGGTGCTTACAATGCCAGCAAATATGCGCTAGAAGGTTTTAACGATACCCTGCGTCAAGAACTCATGGGCAGCGGCATTACGGTTTCTTCAATTCAGCCTGGCCCGATAAGCACGCGTTTTCGCGCTAATTCACTCACCATGTATAAAAAAAATATCAATGTGGAAAACAGCGTATTCAAAGATATTTACCTGGCCACCGAAGAACGTTTAGCTAAAGAAGGCCCTGCTGTACCCTTTACGCTTGGCCCAGAAAAAGTAGTGGATAAGCTGATTCATGCCTTAGAAAGCCCACGGCCAAAAAACCATTACTCAGTGACTTTTCCGACCTATCTGTTCGCCGTGCTGAAACGCGTGATGCCAAGCAAAACCCTAGACAAAATACTCAATAAAATTTAAGGCCAAGCACAATGACTGATTGTTTTACATCTAAAAAAAGTGGCACAGAGATTATTTGTCTCGCTGCGGATGATTATGAAAACTGGCTAGAGCAACAAAATACATTTACGCAGAACTGGCTCAATAACTTAGGGTTTAAAGCAAGTAATCAAAAACATGTGCTAATACCCAATACAAATGGCGATATCGAAGCCGTATTACTGATTACCGATGATAAAGACGATATTTGGAACCTGGCAACCCTGCCAAAACAATTACCCGCCGGAGATTACTACTGCGACTCTTTAGACGATGCACAAGCGCTTACATGGGGCTTGGGAAGTTATAAATTTGATCGTTACTTATCAAAAGATACGACCAGCGATAAACCAAAACTTTATTGTCCATTAGAAAGCGTAAAACACCAAGTAGCCGCTTTATCACTAACACGTGACCTGATCAATACGCCAGCAGGCGATATGATGCCGCAGCACATATCACACTGCGCTCAGCAACTTGCTGAAGAATACCAAGCTGAGTTCAATGAATTAGTCGGTGAAGATTTACTTGTTAATCACTACCCCACTATTCATGCCGTTGGCAGAGCAAGCACCCACATACCAAGACTGATCGATCTGCGTTGGGGTGATAGCCACGACAAAAAGCTTACCTTAGTAGGAAAAGGTGTGTGCTTCGATAGCGGTGGGCTTGATATTAAAACTGCCAACGGCATGCGCTGGATGAAAAAAGACATGGGCGGTGCAGCACATGTTTTGGGCTTAGCTAAAATGATTATGGCTAACGACTTACCCATACAACTTCGTGTATTGATACCTGCGGTTGAAAATGCCATTGCTGATAATGCTTTTCGGCCAGGCGACGTGATTACAACACGCAGTGGCAAAACCGTGGAGGTCGATAATACTGACGCTGAAGGCCGCTTGGTGTTATGCGATGCACTTAGTGAAGCGATTGTTGATGAGCCGGAACTCATTATTGATTTTGCCACACTAACCGGCGCAGCACGGGTAGCGGTTGGAACTGAAGTCTCTGCTTTTTTTACCAACCAAAAAGAGATAGCAGAGCAGCTAATGAATTGTGCTGAAAAATCACAGGATCCATGTTGGCAGTTACCTTTACACCAACCTTACCGTGATATGTTAAACAGTTCAGTAGCTGATATCACCAATAGCGCAGAGACCGGACTTGCAGGCGCTACTATTGCAGCGCTATTTCTAAAAGAATTTATCAATGAAGCAAATTGGCTGCACTTCGACATTATGGCGTTTAACAATAGAGACAGAGCAGGACGCCCAAGGGGTGGAGAAGCGATGGGGCTACGCGCAACGTACGCGTTTTTACAAAATTGGGTAGAACAAAAATAGACAAATCACCCGAGCCGGTAAAAGCCGGCTCGGATAGCAAAAACCCTATTAACCAGCCATTTCCTTTGCTGCTTTCATCGCTACAGCACGAACTGACTTAGAAGCTGGCTTAGCTTTAATCATAATTTCTTCGCCAGTGAATGGGTTACGGCCTGGACGTGCTTTAGTCGCAGGTTTTTTAACTGTTTTTAATTTCACACCTAGGTCTGGGACAATAAAGTCACCACAACCGCGCGGCTTAAGATGACGCTCTGCTTGATTAGCCAATGAAGCTAACACGGCTTTTACGTCTGATTTTGATACACCAGTAGCTTCTGAGATTTCAGCAATAATTTGAGTCTTTGTCATGCGCTCTTTAACCGCTGTAGTTTTTTCTGCCATTATGTTTTCCCTCGGTTAGTTGGTTGGGTTATAAAGACCAATGTGGCAGGCATTATAGCACCGAGAAAAAAGAAATATGCATAAAATAGCGGAATTTATGCTGATTCCGACAAATAGTTATCATTATTGAAAAATGACTTCCCATACCTTGCACTAAAAAGAAGCCGGCAAAGTTCGGTAGAAAATACTAAGGGACTTAATTTTGACCATCTGCAATAGATCAATAACTGACGATCTTACAAAATGTCTCGACTATTCAAGTGCTTCCGGCGCGCATAGGTAACAATAGCTTTCGCTATTTTATCTAAAGCGAGACCATCATCGCCTTTTTCGAATGCAATATGAAAGCTCGTATCATAACCTGGTACGTCTTTCGCACGATTAATAACGGACTCAACATCGGACGTACCCATCTCAACGAAGTTTGGATATAGACCCTTCACTTGTGTTTTAGAATCCGTTACTCGTCCATCCGAAAACTATTCAATCGTGAATATAGAATTCTAAAATGTAGGAACGGTTTTAGGAGCGATGTGTAACCACACAATATAGTTGAGCGCCCAACTCAAACTTGGTTTGACTCATCGGGTACAGGTGAACTGCGTGGTAAAAAGCTCGGTGCAAACTACACTGCTAACTAAGATGCTTAAAAAGCTAACTATTCATATCTTTCCCGCAAGTTAATTCGCTGAGTCCGTTCAACGAGGGTATCAACTCATTATGCTGTTATTAAATATTTCTATTTATTTATAAAAATTAATATATTTATATTATTATTGGGTTTGTTAATTTACAAAAACAAAGCGAAGCAATTCAAATCACGGGCTTAATCAGCTATATTGAGCAGCTTTTTGACGTGGAATTTGATGAAATGAGCAAGGCGAGTCTAAATAGCTTTTCGACCCAGCAAACCCTTGAAGTCGGAGGTAAAACATACACTTACCATTCTTTGCCGAAGCTACAGGAAGCTAATATTGGTAACGTAGCAAATTTACCCTACTCAATTAAAATTCTACTTGAGAACCTGCTGCGTCATGAAGACGGCAAAGTCGTTACCCAAGACCATATTAAGGTACTGTCAAACTGGAAAGCCGATAGCGACGTGAGCAGCGAAATCTTTTTCATGCCTTCACGCGTGTTATTACAAGATTTCACGGGCGTTCCAGCCGTTGCCGACCTTGCCGCGATGCGTGATGCCATTAAACGCCTCGGCGGCTCTCCCTCAGTAATCAATCCATTTACTCCTGCTGATCTTGTTATCGACCACTCTGTGCAAGTAGATCATTATGGTAGTTCACACGCTTTCGAAGTGAATGCCGAATACGAGTTTGAGCGCAATATAGAGCGTTATAAGTTTCTCCGTTGGGGGCAAAACGCGTTTAATGATTTTCGTGTTGTTCCGCCCGATAGCGGCATTGTTCACCAGGTCAATTTAGAATACCTCGCTCACGTTTCTATGACTCGCCAAGAAGATGGCAGCGAATGGATATACCCAGATACCTTGGTCGGCACTGACTCACACAGCACCATGATTAATGGCCTGGGCGTGCTCGGTTGGGGGGTGGGTGGTATTGAAGCTGAAGCCGCGTTACTTGGCCAGCCCAGCTCTTTATTAATACCCAAAGTTGTGGGCATGCGCCTGCTTGGTACCGCCGCACCAGGCACAACGGCTACCGATGTCGTGCTAGCCATTACCCAGCGTCTTCGCGCGCATGGTGTTGTCGGTAAGTTCGTCGAATTCTATGGTCCGGGCATGGCAGCCTTAAGCCTTGCTGATCGTGCAACAATTGCCAATATGGCGCCGGAGTATGGCGCCACCTGTGGTCTGTTCCCTGTAGATGAAAAAACAACGGAATACATGCGTTTAACAGGTCGTGACGAAGCGCACATTGAACGCACCATTGCCTACTTCAAGGCACAGCAACTTTGGTATAACGCCAATGCTGAATCACCAGAATACTCTGAACAACTCGATTTTGATCTCTCTGATGTTGAACCTGCCTTGGCCGGGCCCACGCGACCACAAGACCGCGTGCCACTGAGCCAGGTGCGTAAATCATTCCGTCATGCATTACTTGAACACGTTGGAGAAGACCACTCAGTTGAACAGGATGCGATTACTTCCTGGTTAGGCGAAGGCGGCCAACCCATGTTAGTCGCACCTGAACTTGCTCATTCACATCCCGATGAAGACATGGATCTTTTTGGAATGTGCATTCCGGTAAGACAACCTGACGGCGTTTCTTACAATATGTGTCATGGATCAGTTGTTATTGCTGCCATTACCAGCTGTACCAACACCTCCAACCCATCCGTTATGCTTGCTGCGGGTTTGGTCGCACGTAACGCGGTAAGACTGGGCTTGCGCGCCAAGCCTTGGGTAAAAACCAGCTTAGCGCCTGGTTCTAAGGTTGTTACCGATTACCTAACTAAAGCGAATGTTATGCCTTACTTAGAAGCGTTAGGCTTTCACCTGGTTGGTTATGGTTGCACAACCTGTATTGGTAATAGTGGCCCATTGGCACCATATATTAGCGAGGCCATTCAGGAAGGTGATCTCGCCGCAGCTTCTGTGTTATCAGGAAACAGAAACTTCGAAGGTCGGGTCAATGCCCTGGTTAGGGCTAACTACCTGGCGTCACCGCCACTTGTTGTTGCTTATGCTCTTGCTGGAAATATTAATATCGATCTAACTGCCGACCCACTGGGTGCTGCGCCCAGCGGTGAACCGATATATCTGAAAGATATTTGGCCCAGCAAGGAAGAAATTGAAGCTTTGGAACGTGCGGCGGTAACTGCCGAGCAATTTGAAACAAGTTACCAGGATATCTTTGCCGGTGGCCCACAGTGGTCGAAACTTAGCAGTAACTCAAGTGAGTTATTTAGCTGGGATGACAATAGCACCTACATTAAAAAGCCACCGTTCTTTTCAGATATGGAAGTGAGCCCTGCGCCATTAGAAGATATTGTCGACGCTCATGTTCTGGTGCACGTTGGCGACTCGGTAACAACCGACCATATCTCGCCAGCCGGTTCTATCGCCAAAGATAGCCCTGCCGGCCGTTACCTGATTAACAGTGGTGTCAAACTCGAAGACTTTAATTCCTACGGTTCGAGACGCGGTAACCATGAGGTAATGATGCGTGGTACCTTCGCTAATATTCGCCTGCGCAATAAATTGGTTCCTGGTGTAGAAGGCGGCGAAACTCGTCATATTCCCAGCGACAAACAAATGTCTATTTTTGACGCAGCACGCAAATACCAGGAAGCCGGTATAGCTACCATCGTGATCGCCGGCAAAGAATATGGTACGGGCTCCTCACGAGACTGGGCCGCAAAAGGGCCGAAGCTACTCGGCATTCGCGCTGTTATTGCTGAAAGTTTCGAGCGTATTCATCGCTCAAACTTGGTAGGTATGGGAATTTTGCCTTTGCAATTTATTGAAGGTGAAAACTCTGAGTCACTAGGATTGAAGGCTGACGATCGTTTTAGTATTCAAGGTATCGCCGATCTTAATCACCGTGACAGCGTTAAGATTATTGTTACTTCAAACGATGGTAGCCAACGTGATTTCCATGTTGTCGCACGGATTGATACGCCAAATGAAGTCGAGTATTTCCGCCATGGTGGCATTTTGCCGTATGTATTACGTGAGGCCCTTTAATAGCAAGAAGCAATGAATATTCGCTAAACTACTGATTAAGCTGCCGATATTACGTTTATCGGTGGCTTAATACCGCCGGAACAGCAGGAAGGCTAGAGCAGGCACAGTCTATGCTAGTATCACAAACGGGAGCTGAGTAGGAGTCAATAAAATGTCATCAGAACATCGCGAATTTCCACGTGAACACACCATGTTAGACACAATTTACTATACCGAAGACAATTCTAGTAACCGTATGCACTATTGTGGCACTGTCACGGACCTGAGCCATGGTGGTATTGGCATGGACGTAGTGGCAAAACACGAACTCGAGGAAACCGTGTGGCTTGAAGGCGTTAGCCCTTCAGACAAACCTACAGCAGCCGTGGTTCGCTGGGTTGAGGAACGTGGCGATAACTTCCATGTTGGCCTCGAATTTACCCCACGCCGCCCGTCACGCGAGCCCTTAGATCAAATCAACTTCTAAGCTGCAGAGGCTGTCTCTGTTATCCGATCAAAACTGACAGCGCCGTCTATCAAGTCGGCGCTGATCTTATCACCCGCACTAAACTTGCCAGAAAGTATTTCTTGGGCTAGAGGATTCTCAACCATTTGTTGAATTGCGCGGCGTAACGGTCTTGCGCCATACACCACATCAAATCCAGCTTCACCCACCTTGTTTAAAAGCGCATCTGAAAAACGAATTTCCATGTCTTTTTCGCGTAGACGCTTTTGCAAACTATCCAGCTGAATATCGGTAATAGCGCGAATGTGATCAAGACCAAGTGGATGGAACACCACCGCTTCATCAATACGATTAATAAACTCAGGTCGAAAATGCTGGCCCACCACTTCCATCACTGCGGCTTTCATCGCAGCGTAATTTTCTTCACCTGCTAACTCCTGAATCTGCTCAGAACCCAGATTTGACGTCATAATGATGACTGTATTACGAAAATCGACTGTCCGTCCTTGACCATCAGTGAGGCGACCATCATCAAGCACCTGCAATAAAATATTGAAAACATCTGGGTGTGCTTTTTCGACCTCATCAAGCAAAATCACACTATAGGGTTTGCGCCTCACTGCTTCAGTCAAATAACCACCTTCTTCATAGCCAACGTAGCCAGGGGGCGCGCCAACTAAACGTGCTACCGCATGTTTCTCCATAAACTCTGACATATCGATGCGCACGATAGCGTCTTCACTATCAAATAAGAACTCGGCCAGCGCTTTGGTCAACTCAGTTTTACCAACACCCGTTGGGCCAAGAAACATAAATGAGCCATTGGGTCGTTTCGGATCAGACAAGCCTGCACGCGAGCGACGAATAGCATCAGACACCACCCTAACTGCCTCTTGCTGGCCAATAACACGCTGACCTAACGCCTCTTCCATCGCGAGTAATTTATCGCGCTCACCTTCGAGCATTTTGTTAACGGGAATGCCGGTGACCTTAGATACGATTTCGGCAATTTCCTCTTCAGTGACTTTATTTCGCAATAGCGTCATATCCATCATTTCTGCCTGCGATGCCATATCTAACTGCTTCTCTAATTGCGGTATACGCCCATACTGCAACTCCGACATACGTGCCAGATCACCGGCACGACGTGCGGTTTCTAATTCAAGACGAACTCGCTCTAGCTGTTCTTTAATTTGCTGTGATCCTTGTAAGGCAGCTTTTTCAGCGCGCCAAACTTCATCAAGATCAGCAAACTGTTTTTCTAATTCTTTTAACTCATTATCTAAGGCTTGTAAGCGCTTTTTAGATGCCTCATCGGTTTCTTTATTCACCGCTTCGTGTTCAATTTTTAATTGAATAATACGGCGCTCTAATCTATCCATCTCCTCTGGCTTAGAGTCTATTTCGATACGAATACGGCTCGCCGCTTCATCGATCAAGTCAATAGCTTTATCAGGCAGGTTACGGTCGGTGACATAGCGATGAGATAAGGTAGCCGCCGCCACCAAAGCTGGGTCTGTCACATCAACACCGTGATGCACTTCATATTTTTCTTTGAGCCCACGAAGAATAGCGATAGTGTCTTCAACAGAAGGCTCATCGACTAACACTTTTTGGAAACGACGTTCTAACGCTGCGTCTTTCTCAATATACTCGCGATACTCATCCAAGGTTGTCGCACCAACGCAATGTAATTCACCGCGCGCCAAAGCAGGTTTCAGCATATTACCGGCATCCATAGCACCCTCGCCTTTACCGGCACCAACCATAGTATGAATTTCATCGATAAATAGAATAACCTGACCTTCCTGCTTAGACAGATCATTCAACACCGCTTTAAGACGCTCCTCGAAATCACCACGGAATTTTGCACCTGCAATCAGCGCTCCGATATCTAGAGAAAGCAAGCGCTTACCTTTTAGGCCTTCTGGCACCTCTGCATTGACAATGCGTTGCGCCAGACCTTCAACAATAGCGGTTTTACCTACGCCAGGCTCACCAATGAGAACGGGGTTATTTTTTGTTCGACGTTGCAATACCTGAATAGTACGACGAATTTCCTCATCGCGACCAATAACCGGATCTAGCTTACCTTGCTCAGCACGCTCGGTAATATCAACGGTATAACGTTCCAATGCCTGGCGGTGCTCTTCAGCATTTTGGTCATTAACTACTTCGCCGCCACGAAGCGTGTCAATTGCTTTTTCAATTTTACCTTTAGTTCCACCAGCATCACGCAGCAATTTGCCGACTTCATTTTGATCATCGGCTAGCGCCAAAACAAATAACTCACTAGAAATATAGGCGTCTTTACGCTCTTGCGAGATTTTATCGCAAACATTTAACAAACGGCCCATTTCGGGAGATAAGCGAATATCACCCGCCGTATCTTTAACTACCGGCAAATGATCAATCGCATCACCCAACTGCGATCGAAATTGATTAACGTTAACGTCAGCATCACTCAACAAATGACGTACCGTGCCGCCTTGCTGGTCTAGCAGGGCAACCATCAAATGTGCTGGCTCGATATACTGATGATCACGCCCAACAGCTAAGCTTTGAGCGCTCATCACAGCTGCTTGAAATTTACTTGTTAACTTATCCATTGCTATCCTTTATAAGTCGATACAAACAATGCATTATCGAAAAAACCTTTTCACCTACATCGACTCATCGAACTCAATCATTTAACTTTTTTTCGATACTGTTAAGATAGTGTTGATTAGCCACTTCTTCAAGAGCCATTTTTACTCTCAAACAACATGTCAAATACTAATCACAACCATGCCACAAGCACATTTGATGAACTGGTCGCGCTCGATGTTAGACTTGCCCTAACGGAAGATGTCGGGCCAGGTGATGCGACCGCTGAGCTTATTCCCGCAGGAACACAGTGTAAAGCCACGGTGGTATCGCGAGAAAAAGCCGTGCTGTGTGGCCAGCCCTGGTTCGACGCCGTGTTTAGTGCAATGAGCCAGGATATCTACATCAAATGGTTACAAAATGATGGCGACGAAGTAGCAGCCAATAGTGTTTTATGTGAAATAGAAGGCCCCGCCCGGGCAGCCATTACCGCCGAACGTAGCGCCTTAAATTTTCTACAAACCTTATCTGGCACAGCAACACTTGCCCGGCAATACGCGAACAAAGTAAAAGACCTACCTGTTACGCTACTTGATACGCGTAAAACCATTCCAGGCCTGCGTCAAGCACAAAAATACGCAGTAAAAACGGGTGGCTGTAGCAACCACCGTTTTGGTTTATATGACGCTATTCTAATCAAGGAAAACCATCTTATCGCGGCAGGTTCAATCGAAAACGCGGTACAACAAATTCAAGGAAAATATCCAGATTTGTTGCTAGAAATGGAAGTAGAGTCTCTAGAAGAAATGGATCAAGCCATTGATGCCGGCATCAAGCGCCTGTTGCTCGATAACTTTACTCTAGAACAACTCAAAACCGCCGTAGCCAGAAAACCAGATGATGTTGAACTTGAGTCATCAGGTAACGTTAGCTTAGAAACCGTGAGGAACATCGCCCTAACCGGAGTAGATTACATCTCAATCGGCGGCTTGACCAAGCATATCACCGCCGTCGATTTATCCATGCGTTTGAAAATGGAAAATGTATAAGGCGAGCTAGGTCTCTTGCTGTTCAGAAAGGGCACGTAAGGCTTTACCGAATTGATAACCAAACTCTTTGGTTGAATCAAATAACCATTTATCAACAACCTTAAAAATAACTTTATTGTATTGACTGCCAGCATCGGTCCGGTTGAAGTCAACATATCTTTCAAGATCTTCATTAGAAATTTCACGATAAGAGAATAACCCTGTCACAATCATGCGACCTCTGACACCGATTTCTATGCGGTCGCGCGCTGCGGCAATATTGTCATAGACCTCACGCATCGTTTCCTCTTGCGGCACATCTTCACCTTCAGCGATAGCCGTAGCCAAGGCCATCGCATAATTCGCATTAATAATCATCTGTACTGATTGTTCAATGGCCTGCATATCACTATAAAGATTAACAATCATCAAACGCCGCTCATCGCTGACCGAGTAAAGTTCATCACTCACCGAGTAATGGCGTAGTTTCTCAGAATAATTCGG
Source organism: uncultured Thiotrichales bacterium (assembly GCA_964617475.1). Classification (GTDB taxonomy): domain Bacteria; phylum Pseudomonadota; class Gammaproteobacteria. The sequence goes on along the minus strand of CAZTYM010000020.1, from coordinate 6,105 downwards.
ATCTTTATGTTGATTTTCCGCATCATTGATGAGATCCCCCAAATCCGTTTTACGCCAGAGCAAAATATCATCGAGATTATCTTCACTAAGCCCTGCACTCATTTCCTCACGAATCAGCGACTGCAAAGACTCAGCAGAAAAACTCTCGTCAGCAATCGACCTGGCTGTATCAACAATGTCCGTCGGCACACCTTGCGTCGTCATCGCCTGCACCACCGCCGGTGTCATCACCGCAGCGACACTGACAGCAAAATCATCCAGATCATCTAGATCATAAAGCTCTAGGGCCTTATCTGAAGCGAGTGCACTGCCGCTGAAGAGCAACAAAAATAAGCAAAGAAACCGGTAATGTATTGATTTAATTGGAAGCATATTCTAATTATAGCGGCTGTTGGAAAAGCGACTTGACTTATCAAGACCAGTTTCATCGAAATACACTCACTCAAAAACAGTAAAGATTATGCCACGTATGTAGCTAAATAGATAATTAAGAAAAAAAACTAACAGCCTTCCTATACTCAAACTTGACACCTAATTTTCTTAATTATTCAATATCAATATAGAATCACTTGAGTAAGTATGAAATTTGTCAAAAGATTACCCTTCAAAGAGCAGCGTGCTTTCGCAGTAAAACCAAAGGATTCGCACTTTAATAATGCGTAAGATTACTGTTGAATACATAGATATCGCGAGCCTTTATTACTCCAGTTACTTTAATCATGGATTCGACCAGCTTGCTAAGAATGTATCAGATACCAATGGGCACAGTGTCAGCTTAGCTGTATCTCTTCGTACACCCCACAAAATAAAACCAGCATTAGCCGATAAATCTTGGCAGCATTTATTGTTTGCCATGTGCCTATTTCGAATTCAAATCGGTAATGATGAATTTATTATTTGTATAGATACTCATGACGCAAGCACTTTAGATATCGAGCACCAAACAGAGGGTTACCATCTACCGCTTCTACAATCAGTAGATATTTATTACAAAGTGAATTTCAGTCCTGAGATGATACGGCAGACTCCGCTCCTAAAATCGTTTGTAAACAAAATAAAACCGATATCACAATTTTTCCCGTTAAGGCCAAATCGGTGGATACCTTTTTTACGGCGAATCATGCTACCAACGACAATGTATGGAGTAAGACCTGGGTTACGTCATGGGAAACCTTATGTAGGACATCTACACCATGCCATGGAAAGACTGAGGCATTTAAAAAATTTTCAGACATTTCAATCAGTCTTATCGACCCGCAAGTTAAAAAAAGATATAGATGTGTTTTTCGTCACTTCTTTTCGGCAACACCCCAAGCACGCTAAAGTTATGGAGAGTCGATACCGACTAATGAAGGAGCTGATGGAACAGCATGGACTTAATGTGATTGCTGGATTTACTTCGTTTTCAAAATTGCCAGCTCGTTATCGTGATGCCCAAACAGCACGCTTAAATCAAAAAGAGTATTTAGATAAAATTTCTCGATCAAGAATCGTAATATATACTCAAGGAATAGCGAATTGCATTTCTTCCAAGTTCTCATTATTCATAGCTTATGGTTGCGTTGCAGTCGGTGAACCTATTATCAACAACCCTGAAATGTCAGATATGTTTCCGCACTTAAAAGAACAATTTTTCTCTAAATCGCCCTATGAAATTAGAGATCGAGTGATAGAACTAACGCGTAATGAAGAAACGCAAAAAGATCTAGCGTTACTAAATATCAGACTGTTTGATGAATATCTTTCGCCCGAGAAAACCGCTCAGAGAATATTAAATGACATCAATGAACTTAGCTTAAATTTATGATTCTTTATAAGATAAAAGGTTTCCCTTATTTCTCTTGCCCACAAAAATCCGGGCACCAAAAGGCAATAAACAAATGATAGAAAATGCTAAAAAAGATCAGCAATCAACCAATGCGGAGTGGGAACTGCCTAAAAGTAAAATTGATGGGGTGATTTTTAGAGAAAGCAAGAACATCATTACCTCAAACGGGCATACCACTGAAGGTTATCGTGAAGATTGGCATTTACATGATGAAAAAATTCGCCATATTATTTCGGTTAACTTAAGACAGAATGCCATTTCAGCATGGCATATACACAAATTCCAAATAGACCATATATTTGTAATCGCGGGAACATTACAAGTTGCATTGTATGATGACAGAGAAGACTCATCGTCTTACAAACAATTAGAAGTACGTAATATTAGTCATTTACGGCCAGGCGTGTTGGTTATCCCTCCCGGTATATGGCATGGCTTGAAAAATATATCAGACAAAGAGTCAATCTTTATTAACTACTTTAATAACGCTTACCGGTATGATGACCCTGATGAGTATCGTCTGCCTGTAGATTCTGACAAAATTCCTTTTTCGTTCAAATAAGTACAAACGCACCTGGAATATCGAAATTGAATCCCGACACATTTCCATCTGGTTATGGTGATAACTTCATCTTAACCATGATTACTGATAACTCAGAAACTGCTCAAATGGGTGTTGCTGCTGGGATCAATCGAATTGGTGTCGATTTAGAGTCAATCGGTAAAGAGGATAGGCAGGCGGGACTTAACTCCAGAATATCAGCTCACACGTTCGACGATTTCAGACGTATTCGCGAATCAATAGGAGAACACCCTTCATTTGTAAGAATCAATAGCATACACAATGGTAGCGCTGAAGAAATTGAAACAGTCATCGACATCGGCGCGACTCATATAATGCTGCCCTATTTTCATAAAATCGATGAAGTAATAACATTTATAGAACTGGTAGCCGGCAGGGCATATACCATTTTATTAGTAGAAACTGCCGCTGCAGTGTATTTTATAGAGGATATTGTCAACACACCGGGAATCGATGAAATTCACATTGGATTAACCGATTTAAAAATTTCTCTGGATATACCATCTCGTTTTGAAACGCTAACCAACTGGATGATCGATCACATGGGACAAGTGGTAAAAAACGCTAGACTGCCTTTTTGTGTAGGAGGGATCACTTGCATCGACGACACCAGTCTTCCAATCCCGGGGGAAATGGTAATTGCACAATACCCGCGTTTCCGTGGTGCCGGAGCTTTGGTTACTCGAGCCTTTTTGCAATCTGCTCCAACAGCTAAAAAACTTGCAGAGGAAGTTAAAAAGGTCCGCAGATTTCTCAACGATGCAGCAAATCTAACGCCCGAGGAATTAGAGCATAAGAGAATAGAACTTAAGCAATTTATTCGTCACCAGATATCTCTAGGCAATTCACTACCTTAAGCAAATTTACCTGAAATAAAAACAAGCTATTATGGGTACAATTTTGATAACTCTAAAAACTGGGTTATGTTCAGCCTTGACCATAGGAAATCCTTTTCAGGACATCCAAACCATCACTCAGACTACATTCTATTTTTGTAGCCCGGATGCGGAGAAGCGGAATCCGGGGATAAATAAACATCAAACCTTACTCAGATTGCGTTCTCCTCCGTCCAGGCCACAACATATTTATTTCCTCGAATACGCTTTCGCTCCTTCCAGGCTACAAATAATCTACCTGACTAACTATAATTATCGATCCTGACCCTTTGATACTTTACCTACCTGGTCGATTAACGTGAAACAAACACGCTTTGGCCGGTGGGTAAATCCACCGCGATCACGGCGCGAATACCACTATCCACCACCAGCACGCGGTTGTTATCACGATCCAACGCCAGGCTTTGAGGGCTGGATAAGAATATCGGGTTATTGCGGACAAAGACGCTGGCTGCGTTTGTGTTGGTATTACCGGCTGCATCGGTGGTCGTCACGCTTAAGGTATTTTCATCAATCGTTAACGGCACATTGACCTGCCAGGCGGCAAAATTGTCGTTAGTGGTTGCCGCTACACCGTTGACGCTGACACTGACAATGCCCGAACCACCATTATCTGAGGCGCTACCACGTAAGGTAATGGTAGCTGCGCCCTGTGTGTCGGATACTGGTGATGGAAAAATAACGTTAGCCGTTGGTGCCACACTATCCACCGGCCCGGCAATATTAATGAGCACCGTTTCTGCTGCCGAGGTCAGGTTGCCGTCTGAGACAGTAAAGGCAAAGCTATCCTGACCACTAAAGCCGCTGTTAGGCGTGTAGGTAAAGGTACCGGCTACCGGGTCAAGATTGGTGATTGTGCCATTGCCGGGATCGGTGCTAATGGCAAAGCTCAGATCACTGAGATCATTATCGACATCGCTGCCTGCTAATGTGATCGGCAAGGCGGTTTCAAAGGCGGTATCTAAGGGCCCTTGTGGTGTCGCGATAGGGGCGTCATTAACAGCGGTGATGGTGACCGTGACGGTGGCCGGCGCGCTATTGTCTAAACCATCGGTAGCGATATAGGTAAAGGTATCGGTGGCGGTGGCACCGGGTGCCAGGTTGTCAAACTGGCCATTGGGGTCATAACGGAATGTATCCTGATCAAGACCAATCCCTACACTGCCGACGGTGCCTTGGGTGTCAATGATCGTAATCTCCACATCATCGCCATCAAGGTCGATGTCATTGGCCGTGGCGATGATGTTAACCGCCGTGTCTTCATCTGTGGTTTCCGTATCATCCACTGCGACAGGAAAATCATTGACGCCCACTATGGTGACGGTGACCGTGGCACTGGCCGTACTGCCATTGTCATCGGTGACCATGTAAGTAAAGCTATCGGTGGCGGTCACGCCTTGGGCTAGGCCGGCAAAAGCGCCATTAGGAAGATAGGTAACGGTATTATTAGCAGTAATGCTGGCAACACCTTGGAAGCCAGCGCCGCCTGCGACACTGTCGATGCGCAGGGTATCGCCGTTGGCATCGCTATCATTATCTAAAACCGGGATATCGACGTTGGTGTTGGCATCGGTATTGGCCGTGTCATCGACGGCGGTGACCGCACCATTGCCGACGGTTATCTCTACTGTTGCTGGCGCGGAATCCGCCGTGCCGTCGTTAACGATAAACGCAAAGCTGGCCAAGCCTGTAAAGCCGGCAGCCGGGGTGAAGGTAAAGTTACCACTGGCACCGTAGATACTGACACTGCCACCGACCGCGGTGCCGCTTTCGGCAAAGGTGAGGGCCGCGCCTTCGGTGTCACTGCCGGTTAAGGTGCCGTTAAATGGGGTGTCAAATGGGGTGCTTAAACCACTTTGCGGATCAGCAGTGGGACGCCCATTGCCACCAACGCTGACTAATACTACGGCTTGATTTGATGCGACTAAACCATCAAAGGTTTCAAAAACAAAACGGGTTAGCCCTGAAAAACCACTGCTTGGCGTCAATACAAAACTACCATCGCTCGCGATATCAACACTGTCTACCCCTGTGTCAACGCTCACTAATCGGAAAGTAAGGCCATCAGGACCATCGCTATCGCTACCGCTAAGTGTCTCTATCAACTGCGCACCAAAAGGCGTACTAAAAACCGCGGTATTGGCAATAGGTGCAATATTATCAATGCCGCAATCGTCGGTACATTGGCGCTGTTCAATCTCAGCGGCCACAATGCATTGCTGTTGTATAGTAATAACCACCTGCTCACAGCTTATATCGCCGACACATCCAGGGAAGCCTTCTTCAAAGTCAGCTTGACACTGGGCCACCGCCGCATCACGTGTGACATCACAATCGGCCAGGCACTGGCCGTTATCAATGGTCACGGTCACCGTGGCCTCTAGAGAATCCACCGTGCCGTCGTTCACCACAAAGGTAAAGGTGTCTTGACCGCTGCGGCCCTGATCGGGGGTGTAGGTCAACTCACCCGTGGTTTCGTCAATAATGGCAATACCCAGGCTACCGTTACTGGTGATTCTAAACATGAGGTCATCACCATCGGCATCACTGCCGGTTAGCGTCTCGTTAAGTACGGTGTTGACGCCGGTGCTAAAGCTGGCCGCATCGGCCACCGGTGCAGTATTACTCGGTGCAGTGATATCGACGCTAATGATGGCCGGCTCGGAGGCTTGTAAACCATCGCTGGCGATAAAGATGATTTCGGCCAGGCCAATGAAGTCGAGATCGGGAGTGAGGATCAGCTCACCGCTTTGGGGGTCGATACTGGCCTGACCATTAGTACTGTCAATCAATTGAAA
>CAZTYM010000019.1:36945-42844 GCA_964617475.1 uncultured Thiotrichales bacterium | reverse complement strand
TAGCAACAAAACAGACTATTTATTCCGGACAGCAGTGCGTTTCCACGGGAATGACATAATTAGACTAAAGAAGCTTTTTAATCAATGCTTCCGTATCCTCAAAACTAATCGCGCCAAGTTGGGTGTGCGCAATTATCCCATCACGATCCACGATGACCGTATAGGGAAGAATCCCGTATTCATTGCCGTAGTCTTCTGCAACCGGAATCGTTTTGCTTGGGTGAACTAATATTGGGTAGTTGATGGGGATGATATCTAAAAATTCTTTGACGGGCTGAATGTCTTCCACGGCAATACCGACAAATTGTAAGCCTTGTTCTTCATAGGTTCTTTGTAGATCAACAAAGGCGGGAATTTCTTCAAGGCAAGGTGCGCACCAAGATGCCCAGAAGTTAATGACTAATACTTTTCCATCCCATGTGCTAGCGGTGCGTTTAAGACCATCAATGTCGGGTAGCGTGAAGTCTGGGCGGGGTTGGCCTATGAGTGTATTTTCTTCTTCAGTATTATCGCTAGCTTCATCACCGGTTTTGGCTTCTTGCTCGTGGCTGGGTTCGATGGAAGATTTATAAAAATGGTTATACGCGACGCCGGCACCACCGGCGATAAGCAGTAGCGCGATGCCAATATTTAAGGCGGTACTTTGCCAGGATGATTTGCTCATAGTGATAGGGCTTGATCTACGTGTTGTTTAAATTGTTCCGGTTTCATGAAACCGACGACGCGATAGGGTTTCCGTTCTTCGCCATGCAAATTATAAAACATAATTGATGGTGGGCCGTAGATGCCAAAATAATCCATTAGTGCTTTATCAATGTCGTCGTTAGCGGTGACATCGGCTTGCAGTAATACGGTATTGCTTAGAGAAGCTTGCACGCCACTATTTGAAAAAGTGTATTTTTCCATCTCAACACAGGACACACACCAGTCGGCGTAAAAATCGAGCATCACGGTTTGATTGTTGGCCTTAGCTAAAGAAACTTCTCTTTCCAGGTCTTCTACGCTTTTAATAGTTTTAAACGCCAGTGCGTGTTCCTGGTTTGCACTACCACCAAATAAGCTGGTGCTGGCTAATGGTCGCGTTACATCGTTACCACCACTGACTGCGCCTAACATAATAAAGCAACCGTAAACCAACATAGCGATGCCGGCACCTTTGCGAAAACGTTGCCAACCATTTGGCGCTTTCATCCGATCAAAGGCGCCGAGGTAAACCGCGCTAAAAATAAATAATAGCGACCATAACAGCATGGTGACAACGCTGGGCACGATGCGTTCGAGCATCCACACGGCGACGGCGAGTAGCATAACGCCAAAGGCGGCTTTAATGCCGTCCATCCAAGGGCCGGCTTTGGGTAATAGCTTGCCCGCTGATGCGCCAATGGCAAGTAAAGGCGCGCCCATGCCCATACTTAAGGCAAATAAGGCGAGGCCACCACGAACGGCATCTCCACTTTCGCCTATGTATATCAACGCACCGACTAAAGGGGCGGCAACACAAGGGCCAACAATTAAAGCTGACAATACGCCCATGATAGCGACGCCAACAAAATTACCACCTTTTTGTGAGTTACTGATTTGGGTAAGTTTGCTTTGAATACTGTTTGGCATTTGTAATTCATAAAAGCCAAACATGGAAAGTGATAAGGCAATAAAGACCAGCACAAAACCTGAGATGATCCACGGGTTTTGAAACGCAGCTTGTAGATTAGCGCCAAATAATCCAGCCAATACGCCAGCGACGGTATACGTTAAGGCCATCGCCAAGACGTATATTAAAGACAAAGTAAACGCGCGAGCTGTGGTCAGTTGTTTTCCTTGGCCAACGATGATGCCTGAAAGAATGGGAATCATTGGAAAGACGCAAGGTGTAAAGGCTAGCGCCAGTCCAAGACCGAAAAAGACCAGTAACACCAGCCAAAGATTATCGTTTGCAATGCTTGAGGCGAGTTGATCTTGGTCTGAAACAAAAGCGGGCTCGTTATTTTGGTTTGCTGCTTCGCTCGTGCTAAGAGAGGCCTTGGTGAGTTTGGGTAAATCGATGTCGATGATTTTTTGTTGTGGCGGATAGCAAAAGCTATCTTCGACGCAACCTTGGTAGTGCAATTTAACGCTTATGGTTTGCTTAGGTCCGGCTTCGCGAATGACAGGAATAGTGATATTGGCGTTTTTGTAATAAACCTCGGTATCACCAAAGCTTTCGTCAAATTTCTTTTTGCCAGGAGGTAACACTGGTGCGCCAAGCTTGGCGTCGCCTGCTACAATCTCGGCGCGAAATTTATCGCGATACATATAAATGTTATCCGCGATTTCCCACTCGGCCTGGATGGTTTCACCGTCAACGGCGTCGGCAAATAGAATAAAGGCTTCGTCTGGGGATAATACGACTTGCTCGGTATTGCTAAGCCCAAGCTCGTCGCTCAGTGCTTTGAGGCGATCAGCGAGATCGCCTTCTACTGCCGCAGCGGGCTGAACCAGGATGATGGCGCATATCAGCGCGAATAAGCAGGTAGTAAAACGGCGGATCATGCTTAGTTATCGGGTGTTTTTGTCTGCGTTGTAGCGTCTATCCAGCTGAGATAATCGGTAAGACCAGCGGTGATAGGCGTGGTAATCAGTTCTGGCAGCTCGTAAGGGTGGTGACGCTTGACCAGTTCGGCCAGTTTATCTAGCGCTGAGGTTTTGGTTTTAATCATCAATATGCTTTCATTCTCATCTTCAATTTTGTCCTGCCAGCCATATATAGAGCGGACATTGGGCATAATGTTCACGCAGGCAGCGGCTTTTTCGGCGACAAAACGCTGTGCCAAAGTCGCTGCCTGGGCTTCCGGACAACTAACATAGGCGATGACATAATCACTATTTTTGCCTGTTTTAAGTAAGTCGCTCATGGCGCGGCAAGATGACACAAACTCAGGTTTACTGCAATTTTCGCAGTGAATATTGGCGAAATCAGCCTATAAAGTCACATTGTGACTTGTTATTGCCCGTCAGCATCGCTACCTTGTTAACGTGTTTCGCTTGCTACTCATCCTGTTTATCGTTGTCCCGATTATCGAGATTTACTTCTTGGTAAAAGTCGGTGGCTTGATTGGTGCTTTGCCTACTATCGCGCTGGTGGTGTTTACCGCTGTTCTCGGCACCTTATTATTGCGTTGGCAGGGTTTAAGTACCATCGCCCGAGTACAGGCTAACCTCGCTGCTGGCCAGGTGCCTGCCATCGAAATGATGGAAGGTGTGGTGCTCTTGTTTTGTGGTGCTTTGCTGCTTACTCCAGGCTTTTTCACCGACGCCATCGGCTTTTTATGCCTGATCACCCCAGTTCGCCGTGGTTTAATCATCGCCATCATCGGTCGCTTCGGCGCTACAGTCACCCCAGCAGGGCCAGGATCAGGCCAAGGACCAACACAAAGACCAGGTTCCTCCACCGGCCCGGCAACCTTAGAAGGCGAGTTTCGCCGCGAAGATGACTAGTTTTGATTAGTAGTAGTGGTTGAAAATGTTTTTTCGCGACTTCTCAGCAACCGAGAAGCGGAGTGAAACACGGATCAACGGCGAGGACTGTCTGAGTACGACTTTAGTCGGACGAGTTCCGCAGCCGCCGTGTTGAGCGAGCATCGCAGGGAATCCCGAAGGGATTGCTGAGTAGGAGCAAGTTTTTGCCTACTTTTTACACAAAAAGTAGGTCGCGCAAGCGCCTAAGGCGCGGCGAAAGGTTTTAGCTCCCGGATTTCGCTTCGTTGCATCCGGGCTACGAACCGGTTAAATGAGATAAATTCTGCAATTTTTTTCACTTAAACCCTTGACTCCTAGACTTTCGGCCCTATGATTGTTAGCACTCAATGAGGGTGAGTGCTAACAAAAGCGAAAACTTTGTCAGCACGACATTTAACTGTTTGATTTTTAACGGTATATAGGAGAAAACAATGAACATTCGCCCATTACACGATCGGGTTTTGGTCCGTCGTTCTGAAGAAGAACTGAAAAGCGCTGGCGGTATCGTCATTCCTGGTAATGCTGCAGAAAAACCTTCACAAGGTGAAGTTTTAGCTGTAGGTAACGGCAAAATTCTTGAAAACGGCGATGTCCGCGCAATGGACGTTAAAGTTGGCGACAAGATTATGTTTGGCAAATATTCTGGTAACGAAGTCAAAGTTGATGGCGAAGAGTTACTAGTGATGCGTGAAGAAGACATCATGGGTGTGATTGAAGGCTAAGGCTTTCTCACCACCGATAAACCAGTATTTAAGAGGAAATTATCATGGGTGCAAAAGAAGTATTTTTTGGCGAAGACGCGCGTTTTCGCATGGCTAAGGGTGTCAACATTCTCGCCAACGCTGTAAAGGTTACCCTAGGTCCTAAGGGTCGTAACGTTGTTTTAGGTAAAAGCTTTGGTGCGCCGAATGTGACCAAAGATGGTGTGTCTGTTGCGAGTGAAATCGAATTAACCGATGCGCTTGAAAACATGGGTGCACAAATGGTGAAAGAAGTAGCTTCACAAACTTCTGATGTGGCGGGTGACGGTACTACTACGGCTACTGTTTTAGCTCAAGCCATTGTTCGTGAAGGTTTGAAAGCGGTTGCTTCCGGTATGAACCCAATGGATCTTAAGCGTGGTATTGATAAAGCGACTCGCGCTGCTGTTGTAAAGTTACAAGAAATGTCAGTGCCTTGTACTGATGAGAAATCTATTGCTCAGGTAGGGACTATCTCTGCTAACTCTGACGACGCTATCGGCCAAATCATTGCTGATGCGATGGCTAAGGTGGGTAAAGAAGGTGTTATCACTGTCGAAGAAGGTTCAGGTCTTGATAACGAGTTGAGCGTTGTTGAAGGTATGGAATTTGATCGTGGTTATCTTTCACCTTACTTCGTGACTAACCAAGACAATATGACTGCTGAGTTAGAAAATCCTTATATTCTTCTTCACGACAAGAAGATTTCTAACATCCGCGATTTAATTCCTACTTTGGAAGCTGTTTCCAAAGCGGGTCGTCCACTATTCATTATTGCTGAAGATGTTGAAGGTGAAGCGCTAGCGACTTTGGTTGTTAACAACATGCGCGGTATTGTTAAAGTTTGTGCGGTGAAAGCACCTGGTTTTGGTGATCGTCGTAAAGCAATGTTAGAAGACATTTCTATCTTGACTGGCGGTACCGTGATCACTGAAGAGCTTGGTATGAGCCTTGAGAATGCCACGATTGATGACTTAGGTTCTGCTAAGCGCATTCAAATCACTAAAGAAGCGACGACGATTATTGACGGTGCGGGTAAAGGCGAAGATATCGAAGGTCGTGTTAACCAAATCCGTTCACAAATGGAAGAAGCCACTTCTGACTATGATCGCGAAAAAGCGCAAGAGCGTATTGCTAAGCTTTCAGGCGGTGTTGCGGTAATCCAAGTTGGTGCGGCGACTGAAGTTGAAATGAAAGAGAAGAAAGACCGTGTTGACGATGCGCTACACGCAACTCGTGCCGCAGTAGAAGAAGGTATTGTTGCAGGTGGTGGTACGGCTCTAGTTCGTGCGCTATCAAGCATTGGTGATCTTAAAGGCGATAACGCTGATCAAGACGTTGGTATTTCTATCGCACGTCGTGCAATGGAAGAGCCTCTACGTCAAATTACTAGCAACGCCGGTGATGAAGCTTCTGTAGTATTGAACAAGGTGGCAGAAGGTAGCGGTAACATGGGTTACAACGCTGCGACTGGCGAATACGGTGACATGGTTGAGATGGGTATTCTTGATCCAACTAAGGTAACTCGTAGTGCGTTACAAAACGCGGCTTCTGTTGCTGGTTTGATTATTACTACTGAGTGTATGGTTGCTGATGCCCCTGACGATGGTCGTATCGAAGCACCTGACATGGGTGGTATGACTGGCATGGGTGGTATGTAAGTA
>CAZTYM010000019.1:0-36845 GCA_964617475.1 uncultured Thiotrichales bacterium | reverse complement strand
TCGTATCGAAGCACCTGACATGGGTGGTATGACTGGCATGGGTGGTATGTAAGTAGTACCTATCTAGTCGTTAGACCTACAAGCCCTGCTAGGGAACTAGCAGGGCTTTTTTGTTCAAAACTATTGCGCTTGTTGATGCCTCGTTAAGAATAATCGGCAAATGCGTGGCCGCGAAGCGGCAGACTATTACGTAATACCACGAGGGTACGACGATTCCGCTTTCCCCCTGATTCTCCTACCATGAGCACTTCCTTCGGTCGCCTTGTCTCAACTGTGCTCTTAACGTTTTGAACAGCGTTAATTTAGTAGTTCCGAAGGTTTCTTTGTGATCTAGTCACAGACGAAATTTCTGGTGCGTCGTAAATTATTAATGCATAAAAGCGTAGCGATACGCCTGTTCGCAATATCGTCAGGAGGTGTGTCATGAGTACGAAAGAGTGTGGTCATTGTGGCTATGTCGGTAAACCTGTGCACGATGAATACAGCAGTATTATGCTCGATGTGTTTGCCTGGGGTTTTGGTCTCATCGCAGCCTTGATAACTACGAATATTTATTTGGCGATAATTGGGCCTATTGTGACCGTGTGGCACCTATTAACGTTTAAATCTCATCGATGTCCAAAATGTGGTAACTGGGAAATGCACCATGATCACCATCATGGTTTGAAACATCACTAACGTGCATGATATTTAGTATGCGAAGAGCGGCGATCTAGTCGCCGCTCATAGGTATCGTTTATTGACTGGCTCGGCCAGACATAAGGGCTTCGAAAGAATTGCCGGAAGGTTCGTCTGTTTCTAGTGATAAGCGACCTAGGGGTGACGAGCTGCTTGCAGGCATGTCGTTGCCCGCTTCTTTCTCTTCGAGACTAATTCTTAAACGCAGGTTATTTTGAGAATCAGCGTTGCGTAATGCTTCTTCTAGAGAAATCTTACCAGCTTTATACAAGTTATAAAGCGCGGCGTCGAAGGTCTGCATGCCGAGGTTTTCAGATTTAGACATGACTTCTTTGATGTTTTCAATCTCACCTTTGAGAATAAGATCTTTGACTATTGGTGTGCCAAGCAGAATTTCGATTGCAGCTGTACGTTTACCATCGAGGGTTTGCACTAAGCGTTGCGAAATAAAAGCACGCATGTTTAATGATAAATCGGATAGTAACTGCTGACGCCGTTCTTCTGGGAAGAAATTAATTATTCGGCCAAATGCTTGGTTGGCACTATTGGCATGAAGTGTTGATAAGACCAAGTGCCCTGTTTCGGCGAAAGCAATAGCGTGTTCCATGGTTTCACGGTCACGAATCTCACCGATCAAGATTACATCGGGTGCTTGTCGCAGCGTATTCTTAAGCGCGTCTGCGTAGCTATTCGTATCATAGCCCACTTCGCGCTGGTTAATGATCGACTTTTTATGGCTGTGAACAAATTCCACCGGGTCTTCAATGGTAATAATGTGGCCGCCACTATGAGTATTGCGATAGTCAATTAATGAAGCAAGTGAGGTTGATTTACCTGAACCCGTACCACCGACAAACAGGATGAGGCCGCGCTTCTCCATTATTTGCTTTTTAAGTATTTGAGGCAATCCAAGGTTTTCTAGGCTGGGAATGACGGTATTAATCGAGCGCACTACCATGCCGACTTCATGTCTTTGTTGAAAAACGTTGACGCGAAAACGGCCGACGCCGTGTTCTGATACCGCTAGATTCATCTCTGGCGAACGCTCGAACGCTGATTTTTGTTCATCATCCATCAATTGCAGCGCCATGTGGCGAATACGGCCAGGCGGCATAGTGGTACTTTCGATCGGTGTTAAAACACCCTGCATTTTTATGCTTGGATGGGCACCAGTTGTCAAGTAGAGATCAGAACCTTCTTTCAGTACGAGTATTTTCAGATAGTCTATGAATTCCACGAGTAAATTCCGCGATTGCTGAGCTTGTTATCATTAATCTTATCGGCCCCGTATAGGAAAGCCTTTAACGCTGAAAATACTAAAAATACGGTGCTAATATGGTTAAAATAGACAAACACAGTGCGAAAACTAATAGTCCCTCACAATACGGACGCTGGGTTGTGGTGTTCGTACAGAAATATCCCATTTTTACAGTTTTATCTAGTATGAGGAAAGATTTATGACGATGGCCGATCGTGACGGTGTCATCTGGTTTGATGGTGAAATGGTGCCTTGGCGTGACGCTAAGGTACACGTATTAACGCACACCCTACATTATGGGTTGGGCGTATTTGAGGGTTTGCGTGCTTATAAAACAGACAAGGGTACGGCGATATTTCGTTTAAAAGAGCACACGGATCGTTTATTTGATTCAGCGCATATTTTGAACATGAAAATGCCTTATTCCAAAGACGAGATAAATGCCGCTTGTTTGGCCGCCGTGGCTGAAAATAGTGTGGAATCGGGATACATTCGGCCGATGTGTTTTTATGGCTCTGAGGGTATGGGGCTGCGTGCGGATAATCTCAAAACGCATGTCATCGTCGCCGCATGGGAGTGGGGTTCTTACATGGGTGATGATAATCTTGCCAATGGTATTCGTGTTTGCACCTCTTCTTATACACGTCATCGTGCCAATATCACCATGTGCCGCGCCAAAACCAATGGTAATTATGTCAATTCGATGATGGCTCTGACGGAAGCCAATGAGCGCGGCTGTGATGAAGCCTTATTGCTTGATGTAGACGGTTTCGTGGCTGAGGGTAGCGGTGAGAATATTTTTATTATCAAAAATAAAGTGCTTTATACCCCCGATTTAGGCTCTGCCTTGGCGGGCATCACTCGTGATACGATGATTACGCTAGCGCAAGAATTGGGATATAGCGTGATTGAAAAAAGAATTAGCCGAGATGAAGTTTATATCGCTGATGAAGCGTTTTTTACCGGTAGCGCAGCAGAGGTCACACCAATTCGTGAACTCGATGGGCGCGCCATAGGCAACGGCAGCCGTGGTCCAATTACCGAGCAGTTACAAGCACTGTATTTTGATCAAGTGCATGGGCGTCGTAATGAATACCAAGAATGGTTGAGTTACGCCGATAAGTAGCTTAAGTTTAGCGACAATAAAGTAGGTTGGAAGAGTGTTATGGCGCAAAATAGTACGGTAGGAAATCCTGATTTAATCGAACCCAATGCGGAAAACCGCTACGAAGTTAAGGCCAGCGATTTACCGTTGCATTGCCCAATGCCGGGTATGAGTTTATGGAACTCACACCCACGAGTTTTTCTGGAAATAGAAGAAAAGGGTGAGGTTAAATGCCCTTACTGCGGTGCACTCTACGTGTTGGTAGACTAAAATCTATTTCGGTTTTTAACTGAGATCAGTATTGAGTCAAGCCCAAAATACCGAAAATATAAATACTATTGAGCAAAGAAGCCAATACGGAGCGTTTTTGCCATACGAGCGATTTGTTTACGTTTGTTTCATCTTCTTGTTTTTGATTAGCTTTTTTTCTAAAGCGACTATCAACATAAATCAATCCGTTTGGATTAAAAGCAATTAGTCTTGCAAAATGCTAAGTGTATACAAATTTATTGTCTCACTAATAAAAAATAACTAAATGCTTTCAGTAATTATCATCACAAAAAATGAACAAGATCGAATAGCACGTTGTTTAGATTCTGTTCGATCTGTTGCTGATGAAATTATAGTCTTGGATAGCGGTAGTTCCGATAATACGGTTGATATAGTCAAAAAATATACTGACAGAGTCTACCAAACTGATTGGCCGGGTTATGGTCCGCAAAAGCAAAGAGCATTAGCATTGGCAACCCATGAATGGGTGTTATCAATCGATGCAGACGAAGTGCTGACTCCTCAGTTGGCTGAAGAAATTCAGGTTCTTTTATCTAGATCACCTAAAGAAACTTCTTTTAAAATGCAGTGGGAAGTTGTGCTATTTGGTTCGAAGCTTAAGTATGGTCGAGGGGCTCGATATGTAGAGCGACTATTTAAGCGAGAAGGTGCACAATTTAGTGACGATTTGATTCATGAAAAAGTTATTCCGGCAAAGGGTGGTACAGCCAGACTGAGAGGTAAATTGTTGCATTATTCGAACAGGGATTTTGCCCACCTGCTAAATAAAATGAGTTTATACTCGTCTCTCTCAGCGGAGAAAAAGCATCAAACTGGCCGCTACGGAGGTGGCTTATTGATTGCTGCTTTAAGGGCATTATGGGTTTTTGTCCAAATTTATATACTTAAACTTGGTTTTCTCGATGGTGGCCGGGGTTTCTTAATGGCAGTGATTTTTATGCAATATACCTTTAATAAGTACGCTGGAGCTTGGGCGATGCGCTTGGATGAGCATAACAAGGCTTAGTTCGTGCATTTGTTCTGATTAATGCAAATAAAATTCTATTGATGCGCAATTTTAATCCTAAAAATATTTGCATAATAAGATTATCAGCCTTAGGTGATGTCACGCATGTTTTACCCGTGATCAACGCATTGCGTCAGGCTATACCAGGCTGCAAAATAACGTGGATTATTGGTTCAGTAGAAAAAAGGTTACTTGGTAACCTGCAAGATATAGATTTTATTGTATTCAATAAAAAGCGTGGTTGGCTCGAATATTTACGGATGTATGCTTTACTTAAACATCGTCAATTTGATGCCCTGCTGCATATGCAGTTATCACTTAGAGCGAATTTAATAGCCGCTCTGGTTAAGGCTAGAGTAAAAATTGGATTTGACTATCAGCGCGCAAAAGAAGGGCATTCACTAGTGGTAAATAAGCGAATTGCCTACCAGACTAATCAACATGTTTTGGACGCACTGTTTAGTTTTTTGCCAATGCTTGAAGTTGATATCAAAAATATAGACTATTCTTTACCGATTTCTGATTCAACACGAGAGGCGGTGAGTCAAATATTACCTAAGCAGCGGCCCTACGTTGTAATTAGCCCAGCTTCGATTCATTCATTAAGAAATTGGAGTGTAGAAGGCTACGCCAAAGTAGCAGATCACCTTATTAATAAATTTGGTGTGTCGGTAGTGCTAAGCGGTGGGAAAACAAAAATAGAATATGAGTTGGGTGAGGCAATTGAGTCAGCTATGCGGCAAAAAGCTTATAACCTTATTGGCAAAGATACAATTGAGCAGTTGGCTGCAATATTGGAACAAGCTTTGTTTTTGATAAGTCCTGACTCAGGACCAGCACATATTGCTAACGCGGTGGGTACACCGGTGTTGGGTCTATATGCGGCGACTGATTCTCATAGATCGGGGCCGTATCATAGCCGAGATTATTGTGTCGATCATTACGCTGAAGCTGCGGAAAAATTTCTAGGAAAAGCAGCTAATCAGCTAAAGTGGGGGCAAAAAATAGAAATACCGGGAGTTATGGATTTGATCAAGACAGATGAAGTGATTGAGCAAGTAGATAAGTTAATGTCTCAATTTTCTCCAGAGCAAGTTGCTTTTGGCCGAGAATAATCAGTATAGAGTTTTTCTTCGACAATCGCTGAGCATAGCAGCTGGCTGATTTCGTGTTTGATACGATGGCGTTCATCGTTAGTCAAGTAAACAGCACGTGCGAGTTCTATGAAATTGTCGCCGAAATCAGCGTTTTTTTCGCATTTTCTAATATCATTTTCTAAATCCCATAATTTGCTATTAATTTCGCTAAGCTGCTGCCACTGAAGTGATATATCGGTTTTAATATCGTTATGACCTTCCCAGACTTCGTTTAGTCGCCTGAGTTCATGTCGAATGTTAGCGAGTTTTTCAGTATTACTAATTCGCTCAGATTTGATCTCAAGAATAGTGATTTTATCAATTAATTCGCCATAAGAAATTGGCGTGAGGACTTCATTCATTTATTATCTTCGCCTAACTGTAAACTAAGAAAAGCACATGTTTCTGCATATACTAGGATAACATTTGAAACAGAGCGCATATATCGGAAATCGTTATATTGTATACGATGATTGTTTTTTAGGTGAGCAAGAATGCTATTCATTGCTGGATAGTCATGAGCAGTTACTAAATAGCCAACAACGTGGAACCGCAATTTTTATCGATCATGCGGATTATCATTTTGTCGCAAAGCATTATCAGCGTGGTGGTCTAATAAGGTATTTTAATAAAGACTGGTATTTCGCTTGCCATGCGACTCATAGTCGAGCCTTTAAAGAGTGGAATCTACTGTATCAGCTCCGTGATATCGGTTTGCCGGTGCCTAAACCTATAGCTAGTAACGTGGAGCTGCGTGCCTGCTTTTACCAGGCTGATTTGATGACCGAAAGGATTGACGCGGTGCCGCTTAGTCAGTATTTGATGAAAGATGTGATGGAGCAGCTCTCGTGGCGTCAACTAGGTCAGACGATCAAACAATTTCATCAACACGCTGTGTATCATGAAGACCTTAATGCCAGTAATATATTAATCGATAGTAATATGCAGTTTTTTCTAATCGATTTTGACAAGGCGCGCATAAAATCAGGAGCTACCTGGAAAGTAGATAACCTTTTTCGTTTGCGACGTTCATTGACTAAATACACCAATAAAAACCCTGGTTTTAGTTTTACCAATGAAAATTGGCAGCAATTAGTTGCTTCTTACCGTGATGCTTAGTCAGAAGGGCGGGTGTATTTAAAGCGTCGATGTACCCAATAATATTGTTCTGGGTGTTCTCTAGCGATCGATTCTATTAGCTGATTTGTTTTTAATGTATCTTCATAAGGATCGTCACTAGGAAAGTTATCCAGTGGTGGTAACAAGCGCAGTTCGTAATCTAAGCCGTTAGATTTGCGAATTGGAAAATAAGGTATAACTGGAGCACCGCTGAGTTTGGCAATACGTGATGTTCCTGGGTTGGTGGCCGCAGGCTGATTAAAAAAAGGAACTTCTATGCTATTCCGACCACGGTAAGCCTGATCAGGCGCATACCAAACAATAACACCTTGCTTAAGGCTGCGTAGCATTTGTTTGACATTATCCCTTGGAATCATTTGTTCGAAACCACGTTGACGTTTTTTCTTTACCACTGCCTCGAAAACAGGATTCTCATGTGGGCGGTACATACCATGAATGACATGACCAGTTTCGCGTTGCAGTAAGGCACCACCTATTTCTAATGAGGTAAAGTGTGCACTTAATAATAATACCCCTTTATTTTCTGCCAATGCGTCTTCCAAATGAGCTAAACCCTTAATATCTAGTTTTGCTGGAACGCTTTGAATGGGTTTCCACCATGCAATAATCATTTCCATCACCATCATTCCTAGTGCCTGAAAATGGGAAAGTGCCAGTTTGGTAATTTCAACAGTGCTTTTTTCCGGGAAACATCGCTCAAGATTACTCATTACAACTTTGCGTCGCCTGACCACTAACCAATAAAGTAGCGTGCCTAAAGGTTTGCCAAGCTTGATCAGTATCTTGACTGGCAGTACAGCGATTATGCGAATTAAGACTACTGTCAGCCATGACACCCAATAACGCGGGTGGTACAAAGAATTAGGCATGATGGTTCAATGATAGAAAGTATCGCTTGGTGATTATTTCAGTATGCTAACATACAGAAAGAGTAATTCAGTGCCTCTTTCTGCGCTATTGGTTAAATAGTCGGTCACCTTCATGCGTTACGTGTATACCTTTTTCGCTTTTCCTGCTGCTCTGTTTTTCGAGCTACGATTTTTTTTAGCAGCATGGCGCGAGGGACAAAACTATGATGCATGGAAGCAGCGTTTGGGCTTCGCACCGAAGTTTTCTGACTCGCCTATATGGATGCATGCGGTTTCCGTTGGTGAAGTACAAGCTATCTCACCGTTAATTAAAAGGCTATTATCTAAGTATCCGCACATGCCTCTTCTGGTGACAACCACAACCTCAACGGGTGCCGAACACATTCGGCAAATGTTGGGTGATAATGTTGTCCATGCTTATCTACCTTACGACTTGCCATTTGCTGTAAAGCAGTTTTTTGCACGCGTTAAACCTCGCGTTGGCTTAGTTATGGAAACTGAAATTTGGCCGAACTTGTATCACTATGCGAGTCGTAAAGGAATTAAGTTAGCCTTGATTAACGCGAGATTATCTGAACGTTCAACGCGCCGTTATCAGTATGTTCGCAGCCTGATGGAGCAAACATTGAATTATTTATCAGCAATTGCTGCGCAAGCACCTGCAGATGCTGAAAGGTTTATTTCTCTAGGTGCAAAGCGAAGCAATGTGTTGATGACAGGAAATGTTAAGTTCGATATTGAAGTCATACCGAGTCAGCTTGAAGAGGCTGAGTCACTGCGGCGATTATTAGGAAGTAATCGCTCGATTTGGATTGCGGCCAGCACGCACGAAGGAGAAGACGAGGCTATTTTACGAGCTTTTTCGGTGGTAGTGAAAGAACTACCAGAGGCATTGCTTGTACTTGTGCCGCGTCATCCAGAACGATTTGATAGCGTTGAAAATTTGTGTAAAAAGCAAGGATTTACTGTCGTTAGACGTAGCAGTCAGCAGTCGTTTGATAAAAAGATAGATGTTTTTCTTGGCGATACTATGGGTGAACTCACCATGTTTTACGCTGCGGCTGATGTCGCGTTTGTCGGCGGCAGTCTCGTCGAGGTGGGTGGACATAACTTATTAGAGCCAGCAGCAGTTGGCCTACCTGTGATTGTTGGGCCTTATACTCATAATTTTGAATACATTTGTGAACTACTTATTAAGCGCGGTGCCGCGCGACGTATCACTAGTGCAGAAGCATTAGCACGTGTTGTGATTGATTTGCTTAGATCGCCAAACCTGCGCGATGAAGCAGGGGAGCAGGGTCAAAAAGTGATTCAAGAAAACCGTGGCGCAGTTAAAACGGTCATGCAGTTAGTGGCTAACCAAATAGACTCAAAAAATAGTTAGAGAATTTAGCTTAGCCACTTATTGACTTCGCGAATATCAGCAGGGCTAAGTGTGCCCGCAGCTTGTTTCAGACGTAATGTATTGAGTATGTAGTCGTAACGTGCTCTGGCCAAGTCACGCTTTGCACGAAATAAGGTGCGTCTGGAATCGAGAACATCAACGGTTGTTCTAGTGCCAACCTCTAAGCCAACTTCATTGGCTTCGAGCGCGCTTTTGCTCGACTTTTCGGCCTGCTGCAAAGCTTTTACGCGACTGATACTGGCAAGTACACCTAAGTAAGATTCGCGTACTTGCCGTACTGTATTGCGTCGTTGTTGTTCCAGAGCCTGGTTTGACTGGTCATATAACGCTTTAGCCTCACGAGTTTGTGAGAAAACACCACCGCCTGCGTAAATAGGATAATTAAATTGCAAGCCAATGGCGGAACTATCAATTTCGCTGCCGCCTAGGCTACCGCCACCGGAAATATTCGTCGATTGACTGACGACGAGATCAAGGGTTGGGTGTAGTGTGGACTTAATACGATCAATATTGTGACGTTGGTTTTCAGCGGCAAACTCTGCTGCAATAATAGAAAGGTTTTCTTCTAGCGCGACTGAAACCCATTTTTCAATATCATTGGGGTCTGGCGACAGTAGTGGTGTATTAGCAATCAGCGTAGAGAGGGATTCATGGTACTCATTGGTAATTTCGCGTAAAGCTTCACGCGTTACAAAGCGCAAGTTCTCGGCTTCTATTTGGTCAGCCACCGCCAGGTCATAGCTAGCCTGAGCTTCATTGACATCGGTAATGGCGATTAAACCTACTTCAAAACGTTCATTAGTCTGCTCAAGCTGGCGTGCAATGGCTTCTATTTCCGATTTCGCGAAAGCAAAATTATCTTCCGCGGCCAATACATTAAAATAGCTTTCAGCAACCCGGACAATTAGTGATTGTTCGGCACTACCTAAATTGGCTTCTGCTTCGGCAATAACGGCATCAGATTGGCGTTTTTCTATATATGACTCGTGTCTGTATACTGGTTGCGTCAGACTCAAGGTAAAGCCTCGAGAATTGAAATTTTCATCACCGCCAAAAGCGCTACCTGCGCCAAACTCACGGTTTTGCTCATTGTAGGTGGTGTCAGCGCTTAAGTTGATATTAGGTAGGAAGTTGGCGCGAGCTTGACGCCGGGACTCGAGCGCTGCCTCAAAAGCTGAGTTCGCTTGCTTGACCTGTGGGTCGTTGGTCAGTGCCAGATTAAAAATCTCCCGGATATCTTCCGCCAGAGCGCTACTAGAAACGCCAAGTACAAGCGCCAAACACAATATACGCACAGAAACCATCGCGTGCCTCGCTGATTGGCTAAAAAACAAAGCCGGTAGGTGATTTGGCGTTTTGTAAGGCGGGAAGGTCGGTTTCAAAAAGGCTTTGTTTTACCCACTCGTTCTCTGTTACTCGGGTAATCAGTAAAGCCTCCATAATAGGCGCCTGGCCTGCAACAACGAACAAGCGTCCGCCAACATTAAGGGAAGCTTCAAAGCAATCATTGTATAGCGGAAGAGAGCCGGTAACAGCGATCACGTCAAAAGTCTGTTCACCCGTTTTGCCGTTGGCAGCATCGCCCTCTTCTAAGGTGATATTGCTAATACCATTGGCATCGAAACGGGTTTTGGCAAGTTCTAAAAACTCAGGTTGAATATCAATACTGGTGACATGTTTACCAAGGCTTGCCATTAAGGCCGTGACATAGCCCGAACCTGTGCCAATTTCGAGCACGTTTTCATCGGCTTGGATATTCAAGGCTTGTACCAGCCGAGCTTCAATCTTAGGTGCCATCATCACTTCGCCATGGCCAATAGCTACGCAAACGTCGGCATAAGCAATGGAACGATTTTGCTCACTAACGAAATTTTCACGTGGAAGATTTTCAAATAGATCCAAAACTCGTTGATCGAGCACATCCCAGGGGCGGATTTGCTGTTCAATCATATTAAAACGAGCTTGAGCGAGTTCCATCATCATCACCAGTCTGTAACGGTCAAAAGTCGCGTTATTTTAGCTACTCTGGCCTGATGGCGCCAGCGTGGAGCAGGGAGAAATCTGTAACAATTCGACTGTATTTGCATAAACAAAGTGTATTCGCTACAGTCTAAGCCGATTGCGGGGGTGCCTACGCGCGAGCTGGGCTGAGAAAGACCCTTTGAACCTGAACTGGTTAAGACCAGCGGAGGGAAGCAGCATCAGCGCTGGCTATCTCTACTTGTTCAAATTGTTTTCTCATTGGTACCGCGTTTTACCTTATATAGAGGAGCATGGCTATGAGCGCTATCGAAGAGCGTGTACTCAGTCAGACCGCGCAAGTTGACAAGGCGGCTATCGAGAATTTTCCTAATTCGCGCAAAATTTATGTAGAGGGTTCGCGTCCTGATATTCGTGTACCCATGCGCGAAATAACCCTTAACGATACTCCGCTGACTGTCGGTGTCGAGCATAACCCTGCTGTTGTGGTTTACGATACATCAGGCCCTTATACCGACCCTAATGCCAAGATCGATGTCCGTAATGGCCTTGATTCTGTCCGTGGCAGTTGGATCGATGAGCGTGGTGATACCGAAATATTAGAACAAATTAGTTCGGAATATGGCCGCCGACAGGCCAATAATCCAGATTTGGCAAATATCCGCTTCACCGCCGAGCGCCCGGTTAGAAAGGCTAAAGCCGGCGCCAATGTTAGCCAAATGCACTACGCCAAGCGGGGCATTATTACTCCAGAAATGGAATATGTCGCTATCCGAGAAAATCAGCGCCGCGAACAGCTGGCAGCGGTAAATAAAGAAATCACAGGTGAATCCTTTGGTGCCGCAATTCCTGCTGTAGTCACACCCGAGTTCGTTCGTGATGAGATTGCTAGAGGTCGCGCCATTATTCCGGCCAATATTAATCATCCAGAAATTGAACCCATGATTATTGGCCGTAATTTCTTGGTGAAAATTAACGCTAATATCGGTAATTCTGCAGTAACCTCTTCTATAGAAGAAGAAGTAGAAAAAATGACCTGGTCTATTCGCTGGGGTGGCGATACCGTCATGGATTTATCCACAGGTAAGAATATTCACGAAACTCGCGAGTGGATATTACGTAACTCACCCGTACCAATCGGTACCGTACCGATCTATCAGGCATTGGAAAAAGTTGATGGTAAAGCAGAAGATCTTACTTGGGAATTATTTCGCGACACATTAATTGAGCAAGCAGAGCAAGGTGTTGATTACTTCACCATCCATGCGGGTGTTTTACTCCGTTATGTGCCTTTAACCGCCAAGCGTATGACCGGCATCGTCTCACGAGGCGGCTCCATCATGGCTAAATGGTGTTTAGCACATCACAAAGAGAATTTCCTTTATACGCACTTTGAAGAAATTTGCGAGATTATGAAAGCCTATGATGTGTCGTTTTCATTAGGTGATGGTTTGCGACCAGGATCAATTGCCGATGCAAATGACGCCGCACAATTTGGTGAACTAGAAACTCTGGGAGAGTTAACCAAAATTGCCTGGAAACATGATGTCCAAACCATGATAGAAGGTCCAGGCCATGTTCCCATGCATTTGATTAAAGAGAATATGGATAAGCAGCTTGAATGTTGCGATGAGGCACCCTTCTATACGCTGGGGCCACTAACGACAGATATCGCACCAGGCTATGATCATATAACCTCGGGTATCGGTGCTGCTATGATAGGCTGGTTTGGTACCGCCATGCTTTGTTATGTCACGCCTAAAGAGCATTTAGGTTTACCAAATAAAGACGATGTTAAAGAAGGCATTATTACCTATAAAATAGCGGCACACGCTGCTGATTTAGCCAAAGGTCATCCCGCAGCCCAAGTGCGAGATGATGCTTTATCCAAAGCGCGTTTCGAATTCCGTTGGGAAGACCAGTTTAACCTCGGTCTTGACCCCGATCGCGCTCGAGATTATCACGACGAGACATTACCGAAAGATTCCGCTAAAGTAGCGCACTTTTGTTCTATGTGTGGCCCGCATTTTTGTTCTATGAAAATCACACAAGAAGTACGGGATTATGCTAAACAAAAAGAATTAGACGACGATAAGGTGTTGGCAGAAGGGTTGGCGGAAAAAGCCAAAGAGTTTGAAGCCCAAGGTGCGAAACTTTATAGCAAGGTATAGTAATGGCGAAACAAAAAAAATCGGCAAAAATAATACCGATTAAACCTGAAATTACTTCAGAAAATAAGTGCAGCTTTTGCGAAGGCAGCAAATGTTGCCAATATGTGACGCAAGAGATTGATACACCAAAGACGAAACATGATTTTGACCACCTCATGTGGGTTATATCTCATGATAATTTGCAGCTCTATAAAGATGATGACGGTTGGTATTTGCTCATCAATGGTACTTGCCAACATCTACAACATGATGGTCGTTGCGGAATTTACGAAACGCGACCACAGATCTGTCGAGATTATAAAAACGACTACTGTGAATACGATCAGCCGGCTGAAGAGGGTTTTGAGCTGTATTTTCGTGATGACAAAGAGTTGGATAAATACTGCCGTAAGCGTTTTAAAAAATGGGCCAAACGCCACGAGAGCTGGGTTAAGGAAGAAGCTAGCTAACTTCGATTGGGTTGATAAAGCTCGTCAAAGAACTCAATGTTTTCATAATTTTCAATCATTCTAGCTGGCTGCTGTGAATCTGGTCGGTTGATAGCGATCAAGTGCTTAATGCCGAATTTGTGCGCACTATCGAGCACGGCAAGGTTATCATCGATCAGGAGGGTGCGTTCTGGATCGAATCGCATGGCTTGTATTAGTTCTTGCCAATAGCCTTCCTCTTCTTTGGGCTTTCCAAATTCTTCAGAGCTATACACGGCACTCACATGCTTATTGATTCCCGTTCGTGAGAACTTTAGTTCGAGACTGTTATGATCAGCATTGGTAGTAATGCTGATTCGTTTACCTAGATGTGATAAATGATGAAGAAAGGGAATAACGGAATAGCGCACGCCGATTTTATGAGCCACTTCTTGTTTTAGGGCAACAATATCGACACCCAAGCGTTCGCTCCATAAATCGGTTAAATACCAACTTAACTTGCCACGGTGTGCATCAAGTTCTTTTGTTAGCCAGTCTTTAGCTTGTGCCAGGTCCATGCTGTGATGGCTGGCGTAACACATTGGTAGGTGTGTCTTCCAAAAGTAATTATCGAAATGCAAATCCAGTAGGGTGCCATCTAGGTCGAGAAAAATGTCGTCAATTTTATGCCAATCAAACATTGCTGTTAAACTTAAAAATAATTGAACTAGGATACCTTAATTAATATGGCCAAGACACTGCCACGTATTATAGCTAGAGATGTTGTCGCTAATACTCGACTTTTTAAGGTCGAAGCCCTGGGCATCGAGTTTGGTAATGGCGTCACTGTTGATTATGAACGTTTAGTGAGCACTTCAGCTGGTGCAGTACTCGTAGTGCCCATGCTCGATAATGATACGGTGTTATTAATTAGAGAATATAATGCTGGAGTGCATCGTTATGAGTTAGCCCTGCCAAAAGGCCGCGTGGAGTCTCAGGAAGATTATTTAGAGGCCGCTAACAGAGAAATACAGGAGGAAATTGGTTATGCAGCGCGCTCATTAGAGCATTTGCGCTCGGTGAGTATAGCTCCCGGTTATTTAAGCCATGAAACACAAATAATCCTCGCGCAAGATTTATATGAGAGCCGTCTCGACGGCGACGAGCCAGAGCAAATAGAAGTAGTGCCGTGGCGATTGAGTAAAATTAATCAACTTGCAGAAAGTGCAGAAATTAGCGAGGCGCGCAGTATTGCCGCCTTATATTTAGTTCGAGATAAATTACAGGAAAGACAGAATGTCAAATGAATTGCAAGATTTGCTAGAAGGCGTATCCAAAATAGCTATAGACGCGGGAGAAAAAATTCTCGAAGTCTATAACCGTGAGTTCTCAGTAGAAGAAAAAGAAGATAGAACACCACTTACAGAAGCGGATATGGCGGCACATAATTGCATCGTCGCTGGCTTGCAATCGCTAACACCGGATATTCCTATTTTGTCAGAAGAATCAGCAAAAATTCCTTTTGCTGAGCGCAGCGCATGGCCGCGTTATTGGTTGGTAGACCCTTTAGACGGCACTAAAGAGTTTATCAAACGTAATGGGGAATTTACGGTCAATATCGCATTAATTGACGGTCACGACTCAGTTTTAGGTGTCATTTATGTGCCCGTGCAAGGTTTGAGTTATTTCGCCGCCCGAGGTCACGGAGCGTACAAGCAAGCCGATGGTGAGCAAGCAGAGAAAATTACTACCCAGAAATGGCAAGGCGGCACACTTAAGGTTGCAGGTAGTCGCTCGCATCGTGGAAATTCCTTGGATAGCATGCTAGAAAAAATTGGTGATTTTGAAATCATCAGTATGGGTAGCTCATTAAAGTCCTGTTTAGTTGCTGAAGGTGCGGCACATATCTATCCTCGCTTTGGGCCTACCTCTGAATGGGATACGGGCGCAGCGCAATGTGTGGTTGAAGAAGCTGGTGGTCGTTTAACCGAGATGTCGTTTGAGCCACTTAAATATAACACTAAAGATTCTTTGCTCAATCCATGGTTTTTTGTTGCCGGTGATCAAGACATCGATTGGCAGCAATATATTCCCGACGAAGAAGCCGCCTAGTTCTAATAAACAGAATAGAAAAGAGGAGATATTTCTATCTCCTCTTTTAGTTTAACTACTATTAGTTAGCAACAGACTTTAAGTATTGGTCTGTAGAACCTTTGATTTCAGGCCAGATATCATCCGCTGTAGCAATATAAGCTGGAATATCTTTTGACCAGGTTTTTGCAACTTTCTTGTTCAGGTTTAAATACAGCTTATCATCAACTACTGCCCAAGCTTCTGGATCGATTGCTAGTTTACGGTTAAGCGTGACACCATAGGCACAAAAACCGCCATACTGCGGTGCGTATTTCTCTGGGTTAGCGCGAAATAAATCACGGTTTTTCTTAGAAGCAAAGCGATAAATTGCGCCGTTGTGATTGGCGGTGTAATCGCTTTTACCGACAGTAGGTTCGGCGGCAGTAAAGTAAGCGACCGGATCATAGCCTTTAATAGCCACATCATTATTATCGATGTTGGAATCAACAACCGCTGCAATGCCAGTAGTGCTTAGCAATAGCCCAAACCCAGCAACTATAGATTTTAAAGCGTTTAGTTTTTTCTGCATGAGATTAACTCCCTGGTAAGTAAAAAGTATTTGCATAAACTTTGTCTACCAAACGGTCGTTAACTTACAGCATGTATTTAATTATATGAAAAATATAGAGATTTATTAGAAATAACCTTAGAGAAACCGCTTTGCCGCCTGCTCTTCGGCTTTCCCCAAGAGAGATGATCAAGCGAATAGCCCTCAAGTCCTTCTTACCACACTCCGATATATAAGCTCTAAGAACGTCTGTTGCTATATATATGGAAGTTGAGGGAGCATGGAAAGCAAGCGACACATAATCAGCTATTGGCTAACCCACAAAAACGGCCTAAAGCCATATTCTATGGCAACACCTTTCATGGTCACATTTATCCGAGACTTTATAAGCACAGTAACGCTTGTAAGCAGTTTACGCGCAGCATGAATCATATTTAATTAAAGGGAAATAAAGGCGCATGGAAACGCAGCTTAATCTCGATCTGACATGGATATTGTTGTCAGCCGCTTTAGTCATGCTGATGCAGGCAGGCTTTACCATGCTGGAATCAGGCATGGTCAGAGCAAAAAATAGCTATAACGTTGCAATCAAGAATATTAGTGACTTTTGCGTTGCGGTACTCGCGTTTTGGTTATTGGGTTTTGGATTGATGTTTGGGCTTAACGGCAATGCATTCATCGGAACCAGTGGTTTTTTTGGTACTGAAGTCATTAATCCACGCGACATGGCCTACTTTATATTCCAAGCGACTTTTGTTGGTACCGCCGCGACAATAGTTTCAGGTGCCGTCGCTGAGCGTATGAAGTTTAGCGCTTACCTTATGGTTTCTTTATTAGTCAGTGTTTTGGTTTATCCCATTGCCGGGCATTGGGCCTGGGGTAGCGCCTTAGGTGCGGAAACCGGTGGCTGGCTTGAGGCTAAAGGCTTTGTCGATTTTGCCGGCTCTTCGGTTGTTCATTCTCTTGGTGGTTGGATAGCGCTGGCTGGGGTATTAGTGCTTGGCCCGCGTATTGGTCGTTTCGATGCCAATGGTAAGCCACAAGAGATACACGGACATAATCTCTCACTCGCTGCCTTAGGTGTGTTCATATTATTTTTTGGCTGGTTTGGTTTTAACGGCGGCAGTTCTCTAGCGGCTGATAAAAGTGTGCCGGGTATTATCCTCAATACGATTCTCGCTGCGACCGCTGGCGGTGCAGTATCACTGATAGCGGGTTTGCTTTGGAGTCATGGCAAAGTATCTGTGCAGGTAACGCTTAACGGCATCTTAGCGGGTCTAGTCAGCATTACTGCCGGTTGTGCCGTGGTTGAACCCAGTGGTGCTTTACTGATTGGCGGTTTGGGCGCAGCTGTTGTCTATCTTGGTGATTATCTGTTGTTGCATAAACTCAAATGCGATGACCCAGTTGGCGCCATCGCCGTACACGGTGTTGGTGGCGCATGGGGTACTCTGGCTTTAGCGTTGTTCGCCCCTGTAGAAAACCTTCCTGCTGGCAGCCATTGGGCACAGCTGATGGTCCAAGCTCAGGGAGTATTGGCCTATTTTGCTTGGGCATTCTTTTGTGGTTTGGCCGTGTTTATGGTTTTAAAACACGTTTTCTCTATTCGGGTTAGTGAGCAAGATGAAATTCAGGGTCTTAATGTTTCCGAGCACGGTGCTAAGACCGTTTGGTTAGACACCATGCGTACCATGCAAGAAGTCATACAAACCAAGAATCTTAGCCTTAGGGCGCCGGTGGAATATTCTACCGAAGCGGGTGAAACCGCTATGGCATTTAATCAGCTTTTAGATCATTTCGAGCAGAGTATTCAAGATATGGCAGATGTTGCAGGCTTGGTTCACACTCATGCACAAAGCATTTTTGAAAAAGGTGCGGATGCCGAGCAGGGTACTTTGATGCAAATGCAAAATACTCAAAGCGTT
The DNA here is from genome assembly GCA_964617475.1 of uncultured Thiotrichales bacterium. GTDB lineage: Bacteria > Pseudomonadota > Gammaproteobacteria. The sequence goes on along the minus strand of CAZTYM010000019.1, from coordinate 18,833 downwards.
TCTGAGCTAATGGATAATATGCTAGAGCGTGCAGAGACGGTGAGAACGCAGGCTGAAGATGGTGTTGAACATGCCAGTGAAGCAAACAAAACCATTCATGAGAATGTCGAAAAAATTCAGTCTCTGACTAACCAGATCGAGCAGCTTAACGTCGAGTTAAATGAAGCCTCTGAACGTGCAAACGCCTTAACCGATAAAGCTGATTCAATTACCAAGGTGGTCGAGTTAGTACGTACCATTGCCGACCAAACCAACTTGTTGGCGCTAAATGCTGCAGTTGAAGCTGCACGCGCCGGGGAAAGTGGTCGAGGGTTTGCTGTTGTTTCAGATGAAGTACGTAACTTAGCTACGCGGGCACAAAATGCCACGAGTCAAATTCAGGAAGAAATCGCAGAGCTTCAACAAGAATGTGGTATCACCGTACAACGCCTTAAGCAGCGTGCACAGTCTGCCAACCATACCGCCGAAGACTCACGTAAAACCCGCGAATCCCTAGTCGGTGTGATCGATGCGATTGATTCCTTAAAAGAGCTAAGTAAAGTGGTGTTTCAGTCTTCCAATGATCAATTTGCTGAGGCACAACGTGTACAAACTAATATTGCCAGCATAACGGGTATTAGTCATACCTCACATGAACTATCGAATGTGATTAAGGAAGACTCAACCAAGTTGTTGAATGATATCAAGCTTTTTGACTCGGAAGTGAATGAGTTTCACGTCGGTGAACATCAAGCGATCACGGAAGTAGTTGCTGAAGAATCCAGCGTTGTTAAAAAAGAGCCTCGGGAAGATTCACAAGATGCGGACAATGTCGAATTATTTTAATTTTTAGAAAACCTAGGCCGGGATAAAACTATCCCAGCCCAGGTTGTCAGCTAAGGCTAAGTATTAGCTTAGATCAAAACGATCCAAGTGCATTACCGTTGCCCAAGCGTTAACAAAATCATTAATAAATTTCTCTTGAGCATCATTACAAGCATAAGCCTCAGATAAGGCACGCAGTTGCGAGTTCGATCCAAAGATCAAATCAACACGAGTACCGGTCCATTTGACTTCGTCTGTTTTACGATCACGGCCCTCGAATGTTGAGTCGTCACTCGAGGAAGAGCTCCATGTAGTATCCATATCTAGGATATTAACAAAGAAGTCATTAGTGAGTGTTTGAGGGCGATCAGTAAAGACACCATGTGCAGAGCCATCGGCATTGGTGTTGAGTACGCGCATACCACCTACTAATGCAGTCATTTCAGGAGCAGTAAGTGTTAGCAGTTGCGCTTTATCAATCAACATTTCTTCTGCAGAAACACTGAATTTTGTTTTCTGATAGTTGCGAAAGCCATCTGCAAGTGGCTCCAGCACGGAGAATGAATCAACATCGGTTTGTTCATCAGTTGCGTCGGTACGGCCTGGCGCAAACGGTACGCTAACTTCTTGGCCAGCGTTTTTTGCAGCTAGTTCAACCGCAGCATTACCACCTAATACAATCAGGTCTGCGAGCGAGACTTTCTTGCCATCAGACTGCACGCTGTTGAAGTCATTTTGAATACCTTCTAGCACACCCAGAACTTTGGCTAATTGACCAGGTTGATTAACTTGCCAATCTTTTTGCGGCGCTAAACGTACGCGGGCACCGTTGGCACCACCACGCATATCCGAACCACGGAAAGTGGAAGCGGATGCCCAAGCGGTAGAAACCAATTCTGAAATAGATAGATCAGAATCGAGTATTTTCGCTTTTAGGTCGGCCTCGTCTTGTTCGTTGATAAGGTCATGGTCAAGCTCTGGTACTGGGTCTTGCCAGATTAGAACTTCCTCCGGCACGTCACTACCAAGATAACGCGGACGTGGGCCCATATCACGATGAGTCAACTTAAACCAGGCACGGGCAAAGGCATCGGCAAACTCTTCTGGGTTTTCATGGAAGCGACGTGAAATTTTTTCATAGGCTGGGTCCATTCTCATCGCCATATCCGCCGTTGTCATAATCGGTGCATGTGTGCGTGATGGATCATGGGCATCAGGCACTGCGTCGGCCGCCGCACCGTCTTTAGGTATCCATTGGTGGGCGCCAGCAGGGCTCTTGGTTAATTCCCATTCATAGCCAAACAGCGTATCGAAATAGCTATTGTCCCAAGTGATTGGGGTAGGCGTCCAAGCACCTTCAACACCACTGGTAATGGTATCAACGCCTTTACCGCTACCCATCTTGTTAATCCAGCCCATGCCCATTGCTTCAATCGGCGCAGCTTCAGGTTCAGGGCCCACATTGGCAGCATCACCAGCACCGTGAGCTTTACCAAAAGTATGGCCACCGGCAACTAGCGCTACCGTTTCTTCATCATTCATTGCCATACGACCAAAGGTTTCGCGAATATCGCGACCAGAGGCAACAGGGTCAGGGTTACCATTAGGGCCTTCAGGGTTAACGTAGATCAAACCCATTTGCACAGCAGCCAGAGGGTTTTCAAGGTCACGTTCACCGCTATAACGTTTGTCACCCAGCCATTCGTTTTCAGTACCCCAGTAGACATCTTCTTCCGGTTGCCATATATCTTCGCGGCCACCGGCAAAACCAAAGGTTTTGAAACCCATGGATTCTAGCGCGCAGTTACCAGTCAATATCATTAAATCTGCCCAGGAGATTTTTTTGCCGTATTTCTGCTTAATTGGCCATAGCAGCATACGGGCTTTATCAAGGTTGCCGTTATCTGGCCAGCTATTCAGTGGAGCAAAGCGTTGGTTACCGGTACCGGCACCACCACGGCCATCACCCGTACGGTAAGTACCCGCGCTATGCCAAGCCATACGAATAAACAGCGGGCCATAATGACCATAGTCGGCTGGCCACCAATCCTGAGAATCCGTCATCAGGTCGATGAGGTCTTTTTTGATCGCGTCTAGATCAAGGCTTAGAAATTCTTCTGCATAATCAAACTCTTCATCCATCGGATCGGATAAAGCAGAGTGTTGATGTAAAACATCCAGTTTTAGTTGGTTTGGCCACCAATCACGGTTTGAAGTCCCTCCACCGGCTGAGTGCATAACCGGGCATTTGCTCATGTCAGACATAGTTGTCTCCTAATAGTTACATAAGTCCTCTGTTAGAGTATTTATAACGCTTTCTTGCCCATCTGACTAATTCTTTTTTTCGAATAGGCTGATAGGTATTTGTAAATTGGTATTTTACACAGGTTTATTAAGAAGTTTTTGTCGCTAAGAGAATTGAGCTTTGTCCGCAAGACTCATCTTGCAGTTTAATTTCGATTTCATCGAAGCCCAGTGATTCTAGAATAGCTCGATACTCGTCAGCTTCGAGGCTGGCATGATAGACCTCTTCTCCCGCTACCGTTCCTGTAACTTCACCAGAAATATGTCCAATAGTTAGCATGAGTGAGCCTTTTGCGGAAAGTTGCTTATCAAACAAAGGAATGGCTCGGCGTTGTTCATCTTGTGTTAGATGAAAAAAACTCCACCAGCCAATAATGCCATCGAACTGAGTACCAAGCGCTAGCTTACGCATATCCATCCGTATCCAGGTCGCGTTAGGGAAGCGAGATTGACACAGTTCAAGCATCGCCGCAGACATATCAATGCCGGTCACATCAAAACCCTGATTAATGAAATATTCGGAAATGGGTTGCCCAGTGCCACAGCCTAGATCAAGTATCTTTCCTACTGTTGGTAACTTCTCAATAAATTTATCTAACCATGGTTTCTCAAAAAGCATTTTTGATCGCTCTTGATCATAAGTGCCAGCATGCTTCTCGTAGACGTCACCGGTTTGTTTATAGACTCGATCAAGATTATGCATGGGCTGATTGAATGCTTTTTTATATAAGGCTGAGTTGTTTAGTAGTTTCTTTCTTTTTGCGCTGTCTTTTTGCTGGTCGTTTTCGACTACCTAATTTTTCATAGATTTTCTTGGCGTCATCGCGAAAGCTTGATAGCTTACGTACTAAAGCAATTTTCTCGCGCGCTGATTTAACTGCAGCGGTATGTTCAACAATAGGCGATGGATAATCTTTATCCATAATACAGCCAATTTTGTCCTGCATAGCTGTGCCCATCTTCCATGGTTCATGAATCCAAGTGTCCGAAACTGCTTTAAGCTCAGGCACCCATTGTCGAATAAAATGACCATTTGGATCATGTTCTTGTGATTGTTTGATTGGATTATAAATACGTACCGTATTAATTCCAGTAACACCAGATTGCATCTGAAGCTGACTATAATGAATGCCAGGTTCATAGTCAGTAAATAGTCTTGCTAAATAGTGTCCAGTAGTTCGCCAGTCTAACCAAAGGTGATAACTAGCAAAACTCACCAGCATGGCGCGCATTCTAAAGGTGATCCAGCCTTCATGAATCAGGTTGCGCATACACGCATCGATAAAGGGGTAACCAGTGAGACCTTCCTTCCATGCCTTAAAATATGTTTCGTTATGCTCTGACTCGCGAATTCCTTCAAATGCCGGATGCATACATTGGAATTCAATCTCCGGTTGGTCCTCGATTTTCTGAATAAAGTGGCAGTGCCATGACAGACGCGAACCAAAGGCAGATAGATTACGCTTCCAGGGCTTTGCCTCTTCCTCTAGCAAATTTTCCCGCCGGTTTTGGGTAGCTTTGATAATTTCTCTTACCGATAGGGTTCCCCAGGCTAAATGCGGTGATAGTCGTGAACAATATTTTTCAGAAGGCCCGGGTGCTGAGAGGCGGTACAGATATTCTTTGCCTCTATCATTAAGAAAGCTTTTTAGCGTTTTAATGGCTTCTCTACGACCACCTTTTTGAGTGATGCCGGGAACAGCTTTGCCAAATAACGAATCATTTTTTGGTGGAATCTCTCCAGGTAAAATATTTTCTAAAGCTGTCAGCGTACTTGGCTTGGGAATAACGGGCTTGGCCATACGGGCATTACGAATCTTTGACCAATCATCGCGATTTTTTAAACGTCTTACTACTCCGTTACTAGGGTATTCGATAAAACTAATTTTATTATGCTGACACCAAGTAATGACGGCTTTGTCTCTTTCATAAGTCCAACCATTGCCGGTTTCTTCATGGGCAGTGATTGATCTTATGTCATACTTATCAGAAATTTGATTCAGTATCTCCGTAGTTTCACCAATGCGAACTATTAGCGTTTGCCCTAGCTTTGCACAATCTTTACGTAGCTCAAGCAAGCAATCATGAATAAAATGCCAGTGGCGCCGCGATGAAAAAGATTGCTTCCAGTATTCAGGTTCCACTATATAGAGGGGTAATACTGGGAGTTCCGTTTGGGCGGCTTCGTAGAGAGGTTTATGATCGTGAATGCGTAAATCACGTTTAAACCAGATGACACTGATGGTCTGTTTCATTGTGCTGATTTATGTCGTCGACATCTCTCTGAGCAGTATTTCACCTCAGACCATACGCGTTCCCATTTTTTACGCCACATAAACGGACGCCGGCAAACAGGACAGATTTTCTCTGGTAGCTCAGACTTGTTGGCCATTATCAAGCATGTTTAAAAATTGTTTGCTATCTTCTTTTATCGCTTGGACTTTATCTACACTCATACGTTCAAGTGATTTATAAATCATCCTGAGTCGGGGATTGTTCTGAAGTTTTTGACGATTACGAATAAGAAAACCCCAATAAAGATAGTTAAAAGGGCAGGCATCAGCGCCAGTTTTTATACTTACTTTATAATGACAGTGCTGACAATAATTAGACATCTTATTGATGTAGGCGCCACTGGCTGCATAGGGTTTAGAACCTAAAAACCCGCCGTCAGCGAATAAAATCATGCCGGTAACATTGGGCAGTTCAACCCACTGATAGGCGTCTGCATAGACGATCATGTACCACTCATTCACCTCATTCGGGTCTATGCCTGTAATCAAAGCAAAATTACCCAGAACCATTAAACGTTGAATATGATGCGCATAGGCATTTTGCTTGGTTTCTTTAACGCATTGGCTCAGGCAGTTCATTTTAGTTCTACTACCCCAATACAGGTTCGGTAGTTTGCGCTGTGCACAAAGATAATTCCCTTTTTCATATTGCGGCATTTTTAACCAGTAAATCCCGCGCACGTATTCTCGCCAACCGATAATCTGCCGGATGAAACCTTCAACAGCGTTGAGTGGTGCCTGATTACGGCGATAAGCTTGTTCAGCGGCTTTGATGCATTCCATTGGTAGCAACAGGCCGCAATTGATGTAGAAGCTTAGATGAGAATGATACATCCATGGCTCATTTTCCATCATCGCATCTTGATAGTGGCCGAAGCGTTCAAGCCGTTTTTTAATAAATTGATTGAGTGCTGCTAGCGCTTGATCTCTAGTGACTGCAAAATGAAAAGGTTCAGTATCACCAAAATGATCATTGAAATGTTCGTTAACTAAGGTGATGACTTCACGTGTGATTTCATCCGGTACTGAAACATAGGTTGGTGGGATGTTTAAGCCAGCTTTGGGTGGTTTACGGTTTTCGCTATCATAATTCCATTCACCGCCTTCGGGAGTGTCATCGTTCATAAGCACAGAATATTTCTTACGCATCTCACGATAAAAGTATTCCATGCGTAATTGCTTGCGGTCGCTAGCCCAATCGGAAAATTCACTATGCGAGCACAAAAAACGATCATCTGGCCGTATCTCAACTGGGATTCCTAAATCCCAATTTTTAATATCGTTAAGAACACGATACTCGGCCGGCTCAGTAACAATAACACTGGTGGGATGATAGTCCTGAATAGCGCGCTCTGTCTCGCCGCTAATTGAACCGCTATTTTGTGGTTCGTCGAACTTTACATAGTGAACTTTAAATCCATTATTGCTTAGCTCACTGGCGAAGTGGCGCATCGCTGAGAAAATAAAAGCAATCTTCTTTTTATGGTGTTTTACGTATTTTGTCTCTTCCAACACTTCGCACATCAAGATAATATCTTGAGAGGTGTCAAAATCACTTAAACTGGATATTTGTGTGCTGAGCTGATCACCCAGAACAAGACATATATTCATCAAAGTTATTATTTATTGTAGATAACTATTGGAGACCAATATAGGTAAATAGTTCTAACAGATTAATAGCCGTTATTGTCCTGAGCGTTGGTTTGATTGATGGACAGTAACTGTGTAAACAAATTCAATGAATAGCATGATAGAGTACCTATAGATGCCCTTATTCACTTTAATGAGTAATATCAGTGTTGCCGTAGAGTTTTGTTCCTGAGTTAAAAGGTCCAGAACAACGTTGAAGAGACAACATGATTAGTCAGGTCATCACTGCCTTCTCGGTTTATTAAGTTATGCAAATAGCCAAATTCAACTCTCGCCTTTTTAGTTAGTTTATAGCTCATGCCAAAAAAAGCACGGTTCTGGTCAAAGCCATTGATTTGCCCCCAATCAGTCTCATTTAGTCCGATAAAAATTTCATCCCAGATAACATAAGCGAAGTTAGTACTCTTAATTGGTTTGCCCCAGCGAAAAAATTGCCGTATTCGATGTCCTGTGTCATCACCATTACGTTCATCACGAAAGCGCTGTTCGAGCCGAGTTCGGCCTGAAAAGCTGCCAAGATTATTTGAAGCGATAGAGTAGGTGGCTTGCTGCCAAATGCGATCTTCTTCGATATCTGATGGCCCTATCGAATTAGTTACTCGCGCATATCCTAGCCAGAGGTCTAATGAATTGTTGATACGCCAACCAATAGCAGGTCGAATAATGCTGACACCTAATTCCCCCGCATCGTTGCCAAAACGAGCGTGACCATCAAACCAATAAAGCAAACGGCTATCCTCGTTGACTAGACCATTGGTTGCAAAAGCAAACCACGCTTGGAAGTCCTCGTCATCTGAATAAGCAGGCTGTGTGAGCAGCAGTAAACTAGTTGTTAGAACTAAAAGTAGATTCTTCATCATTACACCTATACATCTATGATTGATACGTAGTATCGATTAATACTACGGCGTATTTTGCGAAAACAAATAGTGCCTTGAAGGACATTATTAGTGATCGTTGATTCATTGATCATTTATCTATTTTGCCAAATGAATAAGGCAAGATAGCGCTTTTAATCTAATTTTAATGTTCACTTAAAGTCTTTTTCAGATCCAATAACTACTATAAGCATCACACAATTGAGAAGTGAACATGAACCAACCATTCGCTGATGCATTTGCTCATGTTAAACAAAGCAACAGCGTATTACTCCAGACTCATAGGAGAGATATTATGAAGAAATTAATAGTAGCAACAGTTGTAACAACTTGTTTGCTTGGTCTCGCAGCATTAACTGTAAATGCTAAAACTAATAGCATGAAAATCACCAAGGACGAAGTATTGAAGGCACAGCAAGCCTGGGCTGACGGTATTGTTGCGATAAGTAAAACCTATTTAGACGAAGGCGATTACGAGGCCAGAGCGTCCAAACATATTGAGGACCTCTATGCTTACGAGCAAGGCAATGTGCTTTTTAAGCCTACGCTGGCTTCTGAAGATCAGTTTAGAGAAACCTTTGATGAGGCATTATCTTACTTCGTTGGTGGTGCTATTTCGGAAGATAAGGGTTTTGCTATCAAGCCATGGTCAAATGCCCGCTTTGGTGAGCAAGACATTGTGATTAATACGGAATCTGCAATAGCGATGGGTAACTACTATTTCACGCCTCATGGTGAGAAGTCTGAAGTTAAAGTAGAATTTACTTTCGGTTATGTGAAAGATGAGAATGGCACAGTTCGCATCAATGTACATCATTCTTCACTGCCATTTAGTAGCTAGTATGTAAACTCATCACTCTGAGGTAGTGGTTAGTCGATAACCATTGCCTCGGAGTGTCTTTATTTCTATGCCTTGTTCAGGTGATAAGTGTTTTCTCAGTCGGCTGATATAGACATCGACAATATTGGTTTGTGGGTCTGAGCTGCTTTGCCAAACTCGATTTAGAATTCGCTCTCGTGACAATACTTTTTCTGAGTTCTCTACAAAATATTGAAGTAAGTCGTACTCAATCTTGGTGAGTGTTAATTCTTCATTAGCTAAACTTGCCACGCGTTCTTCTGTATTTAAGCTTAGTGACTGGTAGCTTATTTCACTAGATATACCAGTATTAACTGTAGTGATAGAATCGCGGCGCCGATTCAAGGTTTCGATTCTTGCAAGTAGCTCCTCAAAATCAAAAGGCTTAGACAGATAGTCATCCGCGCCTTCGCGTAAACCTTCTACTCGGTGTTTTACTTCATCAAGCGCTGTAAGCATTAACACCATAGGTGCTGACGGAAGAGTTTTTATCTTTGACAGCTCATTTACGCTATCCTCATCGCCAAACATTCGATCTAAAACAATAACATCTGGCTCGAACTTACGCGCATTGGGTAGTAATTCATGTAGCTGGTTTACAACCTGGCACTCGTATCCTTCAGCTTTTAATCCACGGAACAAAAAATTAGCAAGAGAGCCTTCATCGTCCGCTATTAATATACGCATCTACTAATCGTCTAAAGGTAAGATAAATGTAAAAATAGAGCCTTTGCCAAGTTCTGACTCTGCATGAATATGACCGCCATGCGCATCGACTATGGCTTTCGCTATAGGTAATCCCAAGCCTAGGCCATCCTTATTTTTTCTAAAACGTACGAAGCGTTCAAAAATATGCTCAATTTCTGCTGCGGAAATACCGTCGCCAAAGTCTTTGACAGATATCTGGAGTGCATTTGGTATTGTTTGCATTTGAATGCAAATCGCTTGTTCTGACGACGAGTATTTAAAAGCATTATCCAGTAAAATTGAGATGACTTGCTGAATGCGATGCTTATCAATGTTCAACTGTAAAGACGTACACTCAGGTTCGCTAACTAAGTCGACTTTCTGAGATTCATCATAGCGTTGCCATTTTTCTACTTGCTCTTGCACAAGGCCGTAAATATTTTGTTGAGACCGTTCTAAATTTAAATTATTCATTTCTGCGCGAGTTAACAACAATAGGTCGTCAACTAAGCGACTTAAATCTACAGCTTGGCCAAGAATGGATTGTAGAGTGTTTTGATAATCTTCCGCTTCCGCTTTGCTCATTCGTAGAGAAACTTGCGCTTCTCCGCGAATAATAGTCAAAGGGGTACGTAATTCATGCGAAATATCGTTAATAAATTGCCGCCGCCGCGCATCTGTCTTAGTCAGTTCTAGGTTTGCGCGAGTAAGTTCGGCGGTTCGTTGTTCAACCTGAAATTCTAGATCTTTTCGCGATCTTAGTTCATTTTCTTCGTGATCCTGCAAGCGTTCACCAAGACCATTGATCGAGGCAACTAAAGCCTCAAATTCGCCATCTAATTTTTCAGTGATAGGCTGATTATAATTACCACTAGCGATACTATTGGTAGCGTTTTGAATCAGCATCAGTGGCTTATAAAGTTGTCCGAACAACCAGAAACAACCATAGACAACGAAAGCAAGCGATAAAGCTCCCAAACCAATCGTAAACCAGAACATCATACTGTTTAAAGTGTCAATCCGTGCATTCAACGCTGCGACAACCTTACTCTGCCTGTTTACTGCAGAATCAATCGCTTCTCTAAATAAATTATCAATACTCTCTTCCAAGATAGTCCGTAGACGCTCGCGGCGTTCCTCAACATCAGCAACACTGCGGTTAAGAACGACTTGATATTCGGAAATAATTTTGTCAATGATCTGTTCAAGCGCATCTGTATCTTCGATGGTGCCTAGAGTGGCCTCAATGCCTAGTGCTTTTCGCTGAGCCAGTTCTAATGATCGAATTTTTGTCAAAGATTGGCTAATCAGGGTTCTCTTCTTACGAATATTTGCCTGGTTAGCACTTTCTCCAAAATTATATTCGTCTGTGAATTGTTTAAACAATCGATAAGAGATGCTGGATAAATGCTGATGCTCAACTAATAGAGATTGCGCAATGCTACTTTGCTTCAAATTGGCGCGTGTAAGATGTGCTGATATCGACGCACATGCTAACGCTACTAATATAATAATCGCTGTGGATAAACCAAAATAAAAAAGTTTCTTTCTATACATAAGCTATTTCACTATGGATTTATGAATGGTCTATATGTACATCATTCGGAAATGGCCTACCTTCACCAGTTTCAAGCGCGTCCTTTAGGCTAAGCATAAATACACCCCACTTGGTACTGCAGTGAGCCATAAAGTCTGTCGCTTCCTTCCAGTTAGAGTGAGAAAAGTTTATAAAAGTTTGATTTTGATCAGCTTCTAATAAAAATGAAATCTCTGTTCCCATCCATTCTTCAGGTATGGTGCCTGAGTGCTGCCAGACTACCAATTGATTTTTGATAAGCTTGGTTACGATGAAATCGGGGCCGCCACCGCCAAAACGAAATTCAATAATAGAACCTACTTCTCCTGCTCCGGATACATCGTTAGTCCACCATTTCGCTAGGCCTTCGTTGGTAGTCAACATCTCATAGATCTCATCAGCGGAAGCCGCGATACCTACTCGGTGATGTATGTTAGCCATAGGGCTCTCCAAAATTTAAATAAGCGCAGGCGCGTATAAAAGCAAAGTATATAATGAGATTAAAGGTGTTGCCGACTTTCTACAAGCGTTTGGAGAGTTGGATAGTCGGTCTTTGGTCCGTGAACTCCGCGAATATAATATGTCTTATGGTAGCCAGGGCTAATGCGTACTAAGAGCTTCGAGCGCTTGCCAATAAAATTGAGATGCAAACTAATTTGCAACTTTCATAGGAGATATGAATGAGTGAAAATAAATTGATATGAAAATACAGCTTGATGACTTTCTATTCGTCGGTGCAGGGAAAACCCGTAAAGTCTATAGTCACCCTAGTGATTTTAAAAAGTGCATTAAAATTGAAGCACATAATGTTCTAAATCCAGTTACACTTAAACGCCGTAAGAAAGCGGCTATACGCGAGCGGCGATATCTCTCTCGGTATGCGAGAAAGCAGTGTGATTTTACACAGCTAGCGCGTTTTTGGGGTGATGTTGATACAAATCTTGGGCCGGGTGAAATATATGATTTAGTGCGCGATGATGATGGCAATGTTGCTCAATCATTGGGCCATTATCTGAGAGAAGGTATGGCTTTTGAAGAAGTTAAGTCGCTACTCGATGATTTGCAGGCCTATATGATTACCAATGGTATTATTCCGACTGACTTGCATGTTGGTAATGTCGTAGTTCAAAAATTGGATAGCGGAAATAAATTGGTGATTGTTGATGGAATTGGTAATCCTGAGTTCTTAAAATTAGCTGATTATGTAAAAGCATTGTCTACATCCAAAATCAAACGCCGAATAAAACGTTTAAGAAATAAAATTTTACGACGCTATTTCTAATTTCCTTTTGATAGCAACTTAATTGAACTCAATAAAGAAGCGAGCATGTCTGAATTTTGTTTCAATTCTTTAACGCGACTTAAGCCAAGTTTTAGTAAACTCACCGGCTATTTAAGATCATATCTTATTCCTAACGTTATGCAACTTGCGATGGTTTCACGTAGAATCATACCCATATTGTGTCTAAGCTGCGATCAAGTGATCTATTGATGAAACGAGTCATTACTTTTGGAACGTTCGACGTATTTCATGTTGGACATCTCAACATTCTTGAACGAGCCCGAGCTCTAGGAGATTATCTTATTGTTGGTGTCTCCTCAGATGAGTTAAATGCAAAAAAAAAGAAGCGTTATCCCATTTATTCAGAACCTGATCGTATCCATATTATTAGTTCATTGCGTTGCGTTGACGAAGTATTTGTTGAAGAATCTTTAGAGCTAAAAGAAGAATACGTGGTTGGTTATAATGCAGATATTTTGGTTATGGGTGATGACTGGAAAGGGAAGTTTGATTTTATTAAGCCGCTTTGCGAAGTTCGATATTTAGAAAGAACACCCTCTATATCAACCACTGAAATTATCGAGGTAGTAAAATCTCATTCGCAACATTGAGGTTGATAAAGTGTCTCGTAGGTATTTGTTTTACGTATCTCTTAATTACGCATATGAAATCCTGCGTCCTCTGCAAGAAGTCATATTGCGTCGAGGAGACCATTGTGCTTGGTTTCTAGAAAGCAAAAAAATTGATGAAAAATACCTAAGAGAAGGCGAACACAGACTCCATTCTATCGATGAAGTAAAAGCTTACAAACCAGACGCAGTCTTTGTGCCCGGGAACATGGTGCCAAATTTTATTCCTGGTATCAAAGTGCAGGTGTTCCATGGGCTGGAATGGAAGAAGAAAGGCCATTTTCGGATTCGTGGCTTTTTTGATTTGTATTGTACACATGGTCCAATTACGACCGATCGCTTTGAACAACTTGCGAAAGAACATAGATATTTTAGGGTAGTTGAAACTGGTTGGCCTAAATTAGACCCCTTGTTTCAAGTTGATCCCTATCCCGTTGCAAAAGAACGCTCAATTATTTTATACGCACCAACCTTTTCACCATCGCTTTGTTCCGCAATAGATTTGTTCCCTGAAATCCAGCGACTTGTAAAAACGCGTGATTGGTATTGGTTGGTTAAATTTCACCCAAAAATGAATCCAGAATGGATTCAAATGTATCAACAACTCAGTTGTGACAATTTTGAGGTTGTTGAGACAGATAGTGCGCTGCCAGTATTACGTGCTGGCGACGTTCTAGTCTCTGATACCTCTTCGATTATAGGCGAGTATTTTTTACAGGGCCGCCCAGTCGTCACTTATAAAAACTCTGCTCCTGGGGGTGACCTCATTGATATTAATGACCCAGCTTTGCTAGAACCCTCGATTGAACGTGCGCTTGAGCCTAATGGTGTGCTCAAGCAAGCGATTGTGGATAGTTGTAACATGATGCACCCATATCGCGATGGCTTATCATCTGAACGCGTATTGCAAGCAACGGATGACATGATTGATCAAGGATTGAAAGGCTTAAGACCAAAACCACTAAATTTGTGGCGCAGTCTTCGAATTCGAAAGCGTCTAAATTATTGGAAGATCTAGATGTTTCTTTGTAAGTAATTATGTAGATCTCTAAGCAAATATAAGTGCCACTGGTTATAACCCTATCTCTGAGAAAAGCTCGAAGACAAGAATCACTTACGTTTGTTATTTGCTTTGTAAACGATTTCTACTAATTAAAATTGACATATTTGCACAAATATGCAAATATAGTAGCATGTCTGAAAATGAGATTCAAGAAACCGCCGACTTTCTTAAAGCACTAGGAGAGTTCAATAGGCTGTCATTGGTTTATCAGCTCTGCGAATGCCAAGCGCCTCAGAATGCAATGTGCCTTTGTGATTGTTGTAGTGTCGATGCCTCCGTTGTATCGCGGCATTTAAAAACGCTGGCTCAGGCAGGAATCTTAAAGTTGGACAAAAATGGTCGTGAAAGAACATATGCTCTAGATAGAGCCAATGTAGCCAAAGAGCTTAGGGCGCTTGCCACTAAGATCGAAATGGAAAATGAGTAGTGTATCCAACAGGAGAGCTGTTATGAGTGAAAACAAATGTACATGTGACTGCGAAAAAGCAGAATGTTGCAAAAACAAGACTTGCGAGTGTTGTAAAGATAAGTGCTGTTGTAAAACTAGCGTTTAATTTTTAGTTGGTGAGGCGCACTCTATAGTTCTGTTGGAGGGTGTGCCTCATATTGCTCAATGCCATCAGGAATTACTTCCCAGTTTGCTTTTGAACCCACAAAAATATGTTGGTCTATTTCTATTTCCGGATCTTCGTTTAAACAACCAAGCGTAATACCATGAACCTTGTTTTCATAAGTGCCACATAAGGTAGAGCCGCATACTTTACAAAACTGCATTCCAAAACCATGCTGGCCGGTGTACGATGTTAAAAGCTCTTCTCCTTTAACCCATTTAAAATCAGATGGGTCTATTAATGCATAAGCAGAAGCTTGAGAGCTAAACGCCTTTCGGCAGCGAGAGCAATGGCATGACCTTGCATCCCGAAGCGTCCCATTTATTTCATACTTCACTTCACCGCAAAAACATTCACCGGTTAGTATCATATTAATTCCTATAAGGTACGCCGTTAGTAATCTTAGGCTTTCTGGGCAATGTGATATCCAGTGATGTACTTTAGATCTATGGCATTACCATGTTTAAGTTTCACTAAGTCGAAGATTGCCTGGAGCAGTTTGTTCTTAACTTCTTTATCGAGTTGCAGATAGGGTGAGTAGCTCTGAAGTGCATCAATATAGCGTTCCGCAGTATAACGTACTGAAGTTACGACGAAACCGAAGTGTGGTGGTAAGAAGTGATCACTACCTCGAACCCAATTACTGATTGACTTGAGCTTTGCAACTATTTGCGATTCTTCTTCGACGGGAGAAAGCTCTGGTGCAAATCTTTTATAGATCTGAGAGATTGGACCGCCATCTTCTTCCAAAGGCTGGAGTTCGTGATTCCAGAGGAGAATTAAAAATCCAGACGACTTAATGAGCGAAGCCGTTTTCGCGAATGCAATCTGCCTCTCTACCCAATGAAACGAAGTGGCGGCGATAATCGCATCAACAAGTTCTGATGTGTGGTGGTATTCTTCAAATGTACTCTCATGAACTAGGATGTTTGGATTGCTTTCGAACCGTTGGCGCACTATCTCGACGAAATGAGGGTTAGGCTCAACACACTCCATGGTGCAACCTAATTCAGCAAAACTTTGTGTTGCTGTACCAGGACCACTACCGATTTCCAAGAGGCGGGATTTTGCGCCTATGCCGGTTTTTGAAACTATATTCGCGATAACCTCACTGGGGTACTCGGGACGGACACGTTCGTAGCTTGCTGCAGCGGCAGAGTACCATGCCGATTTTATTGCAGCAGATCTTGAAGCGTATTCGTGCGCAATCCCATCAACGGTTTTCAACATATTTCCTTATTGTAGGCTTAAGACTCGTGGTCTAGTCAGTCCTAAAGAGTTGAAAGTTCTAAGCCCAACATTGCACTAGCATGCCATTGCTTCTTGGGTGGTCGTAAAACATTCAATACTTCTCGAGCGATTAAAGTCAATTAAAAACCGTATCAAAAGTCTCAAGCATTGAGCGCCAAGAAGCAGCGTCAGCTTTATCGTCATACTTAAGATTATCGATACCAAAATTGCCTGAATCGGGGTTGGTGAAACTATGTTTTACTCCGTCGTATCCATTAAAAACCAAGTCTACATTGGCGTTTTTCATGGCGGTTTTGAATTCGTTAACACGTTCTTCTGGAACAAAAGCATCAGCATTGCCATGTTCGATGAGTACTCGTCCTTTGAAATTTTCTGCTTCATTCTCGTTTGGTAAAGGTAGTGAACCGTGAAAGCTGACTACTGCATCAAGATCAGCACCAGCGTAAGCTAATTGCATTACCGTAGCCCCACCAAAGCAATAACCAATCGCAGCTAAACGTTCTTTATCTGTTATATCTTGGGAGTTCAGTATTTCCAGGCCTTTTTCAGCACGGCTTCGCCAGCCGTCAAGGTTTGAAGTGGTCGCCGTCATCCATTCCTGTGCCTGTTTGGGATGGGTAGTGACTTTATCCCCACCATACATATCAACCGCAAAAGCGACATAGCCAAGTCCGGCAAGCTGCTCGGCGCGGCTTTTAGCATAATCGTTAAGCCCCCACCATTCATGAACAACCAGAACACCTGGTCGTTTACCTTCGATCGTATCATCCCAATACAGGTAACCGGTTAGCTTGTCATCGCCATGTTCGTAAGAAATCGCTTCGCTGCGAATATCGGCTACCGCTACAGAAAATAATAAACCCATGGTAAGTGACACTATCGATATCAATATATGTTTCACGATGTTTCCTCCTTGGTTGAATACTGCTCAACTCAGTAACTGAAATTCTAGCGCAAATTTTCTTATAGAAAGACTAGTATTTAAACTTAAAAGTATGAATTTATAATGTCACGTTTTCATCATCTTGGCAGAATGTAGTAATAAATGCCTGTGGGTCTTCTAGTGCTTGATTGACTGTATCTATATGCTTGGAAGAATTAATCAGTAAAACCAGCGCTGCATTGCAGGTTTTAGCATAAGCGGGCGCTGCACCAGTATTCAGAAGAAAGAAGCTAAGCGCATCGCTGAGTTCCTCTTTGTGGGCAGTAGTAGGGATTGCAGACTCATGTGAGCGTTCGTATCCAGACATCAGAATCGCATCGTCGAAAAGGCTTTGTGCCCGGCCTGATCCTGAGCCCCATAAGCATAGATAAATAGCGCCTCCACGCAGTAGCGTATCCGCTATCCTATGTAAATCACCATCACTAAGATGCCGCGTATCGCCAACGATCAGACAGACAAAGTGCTCGCTAGGAAGGCGAAAGTCTACAGCCAACTCATCGATTCTATCCAACTCTAGTCTATAGAGATCTCGATTTGAGTATGTATCGTATCCAAGTTGTTCGAGCATCATGCCGGGCCGTTATTCAATCGGTAAGATCACCTCAGTAATTAGTTCATCCTCTTCAACTTCTGAAGGATCATTTTTATAAATTTCTCGCATGGCATCACGCTGTTGATAACCATGTTCCTGACTCCATGCAAACAAAGAGTTATACGCAAGTCCGAGTTCGTTATAGGAGCCTTTATGGGTCAACCATGCAACCATTCCTCCTGCTATGTCGATAACTTTAGCAGGCTCCAGTTTTGGGTAGGGTTTTTTAATACCAATGCAAGCATCAATGATCACATGTCCTTGCTTATCAGGGTCATGGTTAATGCACATAACAGGATCTTCAAAACCTCTTCCTACGCATTGTAGTATGTCATAAAGTTGATAGATCACCTTGCTCCCATTCTCAACAAGCCTATCTAACGTTGATGTACAAGATAGCTGCGCTACCACATAAGATGGCTCAGTTCGTATCGCGATTTCATAGGGAATGAGATCGCCCGTCTGATTGATGCGTTTTATAGATTCTAGGATATATTGCTGCTTATTAAGCTCGTTCAATACACGACTTTGCTCGGTATCAATGAGTGTTCTAAATTCCCTTTCGTCAGCCTCTAATAATTTCTCAATGGTAGGAATGGCAATATCCAAAGAACGCAGCATATTGATAAGAATGGCCTTTTTAGCTTGGTGCTGGGCGTAATATCGATACCCCGTTTCAGGCTCAACAAAGGCTGGTTTTAACAAGCCAATCTCATCATAGTGGCGCAATGCTTTAATAGTTAAACGGCAGCTCTTAGAGAAACGCCCAATAGGCATCAAATTTTCTGGCACAGGTTATCCTATAACATCGGTAATGAAGCGCTGAGCATGATAATGAGTAAACCTTACGCAAGACTAAACTCTGCTGTCGGCTCAATCATAGAATAGACATCGACTAATAAACCATTTGGATCTTCCACCATAAAATGTCGTTGTCCCCATTCCTCATCACAAAGCTCCACAATCACAGGTAAGTTGAGATCAAGCGCTTTTTGATAAGCTTTATCAACATCATCCATTTCTACAGTAACTACAACACCTTGCGGAGTCTTTTGATAGCCTTGAGGGACGCTAGGATGATTGATATCAACGAATGCAATCTGAATAGGGTCAAGACTAGGGCTTTGTAGCTGAATGTACCAATCAATCTCAAAAATTGTCTTAAACCCTAGTAAAGAGACATAAAACTCTTTTGATTCAACAAGGTTTAGAGAACAAATATCTGGAAATAAACTTTTCATCGTAACTCTCCTGAAGTTGTATGTTTTACGAGATACAACTTTAGGAACTCCTGTAAGGGGAGAGTCAAGAGTGAGGAATGCGATTTGTTTGGAATTCAGTAATCATGGAGTCTAACCCGAATGGCACTAAGTTAAGCGAGATTAGGTGATTTAAACGAGGTAAAATAAA
>CAZTYM010000018.1:0-43158 GCA_964617475.1 uncultured Thiotrichales bacterium | reverse complement strand
CACTAAATATGGTTTGAATGGAATCCACTATCACCATACTGGGTTTTTCTTTATTGATTTGGGCCAGTATACGTTCTACTGATGTCTCAGCTAGCAAACGTACTTTACTATTAGCTACACCTAATCGATGGGCACGTAACGAGACTTGTTCTAAGGACTCTTCACCCGTGACGTAGAGCGATGGTTCGTTATCGCCTAAGCAGATAGAGGCTTGCAGTAGCAAGGTTGATTTACCAATACCGGGATTACCACCAATTAAGACGACACCACCGGAAACAAGGCCGCCGCCTAATACCAAGTCTAGCTCACTGATCGTGGTGCTGATATAAGTGTTAGCTTCTGGACTAACTTCGGATAATGCGACGACTTCACTTTTCTCTGCGGCATAACCCATAAAGCGTGAGCTGGCTGGACTGACGGATTCTTCAACCAAGGTATTCCACGCACCGCAAGAGGGGCATTGACCAACCCATTTGGGATTGGTCGCACCGCAATCGCTACAGACATAGATAGATTTTTCTTTTGCCGCGACCGCCATGATTAATAATACTCAAACTTTACTCGGCGCGTCACACCACATAATAATTCATAAGGAATAGTCTGCGCATGTTGGGCCACTTCTTCTACTGGTAAGTCTTCGCCCCATAAAATCACGTCATCACCAATATTGACATCTTGGAAACGGCGTAAGTCTATGGCAATCATATCCATAGACACCCTACCGACTATTTGACTTCGTTGGCCATCGATCAATACCGGGGTGCCCGATTCAGCATGACGCGGATAACCATCACCATAACCGATGGCGGCAATACCAATACGCATATCATCCGGACATTGCCAGGTTCCGCCATAACCTATGGTTTCGCCTTGACGCAATTGTTTAGTAGCAATGATTTTTGTTGATAAGGTCATAGCCGCTTGCAGGTCTTCAGACTCAGCCAAGCTATCGGTAAAAGGCGACACGCCGTATAACATAATGCCTGGTCTGACCCATTGATAATGTGAATCAGGCAGCGATAGTATCGCTGCTGAATTAGCGACGCTACGTTCGGTTTTCCACGGTTCGCTTAGCCGTTCAAAATGGTTGAGTTGCTGTGAAGTGGTATCGTCTTTACGATCATCTGCATGGCTAAAATGGCCCATAATTTTGGGCTTACCGGACACGGCATCACAATCATTTAAACGTTGCCATGCCTGGGCAAATTGATCTGGCATAAAACCTAGCCTATGCATACCAATATCAAGCTTTAACCATACTTGTACTGGACTAGCAAGGCGAATACTTTCGAGCAAATCGATTTGATCATCATTGTGCACGACTAGCTGCAAACGCTTTTGCGCGGCGATACGCAGTTCTTTACCGCTCGTAACACCTTCCATGAGCAAAATACGATGTGCGATACCGGCTTCTCTCAAGGCCAAGGCTTCTTCAAGACGGGCGACACCAAAAGCATCGACGGCGGCCAGCGCATGTGCGGCGCGGACCATACCATGACCGTAAGCATCAGCTTTAATGACGGCAATAACTCGGCTTTCTGGCGCAGCGACTCTGACGCGGCTTAGGTTGTGCTGCAATGCAGCGGTATTAATTTTAGCAACTGCGCCCTGTGTCATCGGCTGCACTCGCCTTTCATTCAAAACCTTCTGGCGGTAAGCTAAACGAATCGGGGATATAATTCTCGAAGCGCGTGTATTCACCCAGGAAAGTGAGTTTTTTCATCCCAATGGGGCCATTACGTTGCTTAGCGATAATGATTTCAGCAATGCCCCGGTCTGGAGTTTCTTCGTTATACACTTCATCACGATAGATAAAGGCGATAACGTCAGCATCTTGCTCAATGGCTCCGGACTCACGCAGATCTGACATCACTGGGCGTTTATTAGGGCGTTGTTCTAGACTACGGTTAAGCTGTGATAACGCGATAACCGGCACGTTTAATTCTTTGGCCAAAGCTTTAAGAGAGCGCGAAATATCTGAAATTTCGTTAACCCGATTATCTGCTGAACGTGGTGATTGCATTAACTGTAAATAGTCGATCACGATTAAGCCAAGTTCACCACCATTTTCGCGCATTAAACGGCGGGTACGTGCACGAATATCGGCTGGCGTTAACGCGGCGCTATCGTCGATAAATAATTTAACGTCTTGCAATATACCGATGGCGGAAGTTAAGCGCGGCCAATCGGTATCATCCAATTTACCGGTTCTTAATCGCTGCTGATTAATACGGCCAAGCGATGACAACATACGCATAATCAACTGCTCACCTGGCATCTCCAAACTAAATACGGCTACGGGTTTGCTACCCTTAATAGCCACATGCTCAGCGATATTAACCGAGAATGCGGTTTTACCCATCGACGGTCTACCTGCGACAATAATTAAGTCCCCTGGCTGTAATCCGGCGGTAAGTGCGTCAAGATCATTAAAACCTGTAGCGACGCCAGTAATAGTGCTGCCTGACTGTGCTAATACGTCGATACGGTCAACCGCTTTTTGCAGCAAGCCTTTCATATCTTGAAAGCCTTCAGCGCCGACATTGCCGTGCTGAGCTATGCCAAATACACGGCGCTCGGCGTCATCGAGCAGTTCGACGGTTGACTTTCCTTCTGGTCGATAGGCGCTTTGCGATATATCTTGGCCAACTTGTATCAACTGGCGCAATATAGCGCGCTCGCGAACAATTTCGGCATAAGCGACGATATTAGCAGCGCTTGGAGTATTTTTAGCAAGACTGCCAAGGTAGGTTAAACCACCGACACGCTCGAGCTGTTCGGCGTTTTCTAAGACCTCAGATAAAGTCACCACATCATAAGGGCGACCATCTTCTGCCAGCTTGGCAATGGCTTCAAAGATTAATGCGTGATCGCTGCGATAAAAATCGCTGCCGGAAAGCGTATCGGCAATACGCTCCCAGGAAAGATTATCAAGCATGAGCGCACCTAGCACAGATTGCTCCGCCTCGAGAGAATGAGGCGGCACGTGTAATGCCTCAGTGTTTACAATCTGGGGCACCTGTGCGACAGGTTCTGCCATTCGCGCTCCTAAAGAAAGGAAAAGCTAGCATGGTGCTAGCGGTCATAGTGGATATGCACCTGCTACTACCAGCAGGCGCTGTGTTCTATGGATTATTATAAGCCAGTTGGGACTAGCTTAGGCTTTTTCGGCGACAATTTCGAGCTTAATTATAGCGTCAACTTCAGGGTGAAGATGAATACTCACTTCGTGCTCGCCAGTATGACGCAGAGCACCCGTGGGTAAGCGCACTTCTTGTTTACTCACTTCTGTGCCAGCTTCGGTCAGCGCGTTAGCAATATCATTAGTGCCTACCGAGCCAAACAATTTACCTTCTTCACCAGCCAGGCTTGTGATAGTAATCGTTTTACCATCTAGCGCCTCTTTTCTTGCTTCTGCCGCAGCTAACACTTCAGCTGCTTTAGCTTCTAGTTCAGCACGCTCGGCTTCAATTTTGGCGCGATTTTCATCGGTTGCAAAAACAGCCTTGCCTGTTGGAATTAAAAAATTACGGCCATAACCAGATTTCACAGATACGATTGAGCCAATATCACCAAGCTTCGCTACTTTCTCTAATAGGATTACATCCATCGTCTTTTCCTCAGTCTACAATCGGACAACCTAGCGGTCGTCCTCAGAATCATTGTCTTCATTATTACGCGGCGGCGTAATACCCTTTTTCGCTCTCACCTTGCCGCGGATATCTATCCAACTATCGGTATAGCCAGCGGCGGCTAAAAAAATCATCATTTGCGGCAATAAAAACGCCAGCAGTAAATATAGGGCAAATAACACTCCTGTTGGTGCCGCCAATATCGCGACTAAGCCATGAATTAGCGCTATACCCACTAAGGTATACATTGCCAGTAATACTACCAGCAGATCAGTAGCCAACTGGCTCCATAAGCCGCTGCTTAGCATCATCATACCCAACACCAGCAACACTACTACGCTGACGCGATGATCTAAACGTAGATCATAAAACTCTTTGCTAAAACCACCTGGGTTATACAGTAATGCTTGCCACCAACGTGCGAGCAGAATCGCTGCCATCAAGCTAAAAAATACCCCTGCACCTAACAGCCCGGTCATCGCTTTCGACATCACATCGAGAAAGCGCTCTAACTCTTGCTCACTCATTGGAAAACCGGCATCGGTTTCAGCCAGGCTAAATGTCTGACCCAATGCTTGTCGCCACCATACTGCCGTATCGCCCAGTGTTAAATACATGGCTATCACTACAATCATAGCCAATACACCAGCAATGATTAGAGTAATCGGCATTGAACGCGTTTCGCGCAACACCCATGACAACAACAGCAAAGGCACTAATGTTACTGCCATAGCGATGGCAACAAATGACACCACGCCACCGACTGTGCCACCTATCCCAATAAAAGCAATAACAACAACAGCGATACTCGCACCTAACAATACTTTGACGCCTTGAGCAACACCTAAACGCAGCGTTACCAAACAAAGTACTGCGCCACTTAGCACGCTAAACGGCGGAATAACAACGGCTAGTACAGCAAATACGCTGGCGACCAATACCGCATTTAACGGCTTGGACATAATAAATGACGCTAGCGAATACATAAATAACTCGCTTATGTCAGGTTGATCGTTTTATTCCAGCGATCAACAACCGGTCTTATGAGTGTGCGTCGCTGTATGGTATTAATGCCAAAAAGCGGGCACGCTTAACAGCCGTTGCCAACTGACGCTGATAACGCGCACGTGTACCAGTGATACGACTCGGAATAATTTTACCGGTCTCGGTAATGTAATTTTTTAACGTTGCGAGATCTTTATAATCAATCTCTTTGGTTTTTTCTGCAGTGAAACGACAAAATTTCTTTCTACGAAAATAACGGGCCATAATCTTGTTCCTCTCTATCCGGTTTATTCAGCGGCTGGTTGCGCTTCTTCAGCAGCTTCAGCAACAGGTGCTGGTGCTTCTGACGCAGACTCTTCACTGCTCGCAGTGTCTTTAGATGAATCATCACTCGCATCAGAGTAATCGTCGTTATCACGATCGTCTTTTGACTTAGCTAATGGTGATGGATCAGTCACTGCTTCATCACGACGCATGACCATGCTGCGTAATACCGCATCGTTAAAACGAAAAGCGTGTTCTAGCTCATCAAGCGCGGCTTGATTACATTCAACGTTCATCAACACATAGTGTGCTTTATGAACTTTCTGGATAGAGTAGGCAAGTTGGCGGCGACCCCAATCTTCTAAACGATGTACGGTCCCACCATCGGCTTCTACGATAGCCTTATAACGGTCAACCATTGCAGGCACTTGCGGGCTCTGGTCAGGATGCACCATAAATACAATTTCATAGTGTCTCATTATGTACTCCCTAATGGATTCAGCCTCCCGCTAGACAAACGGTGAAGCTAGGGTTTTTAGTGAACGCGCGATTTTACAGGGATTATAGGGCTAAATCAAGCGAGACTTTCTAATAAAATCAATCACTTAGTTGTATTTTGAGCGTTGGCGATGTGCCTCATAGAGGCAAATGGCCGCCGCCACGCTGATATTGAGGCTTTCTACCTCACCTAGCATAGGAATTTGTACTATAGCATCGCATTCTTCGCGTGTGAGACGACGCATGCCTTTTTCCTCGCCACCCATTACTAGGGCCATGGGGCCGGTCAAATCTTGTTGGTATAAACTAACATCTGCTTCGCCCGCTGTGCCGGTCAACCAAACGCCTTTGTCTTTAAGATAACGCAAGGTACGCGCAAGATTCGTCACTGTAATAAACGGCACGCGTTCGGCACTGCCACTGGCCACTTTTCTCACCGCCGCACTAAGTCCAGCGGCACGGTCACGCGGCGCGACTACAGCGTCAACACCCACCGCTTCGGCTGTACGTAAACAGGCACCGAGATTATGTGGATCTTGTATGCCATCAAGAATTAACAGCAGTAGCTCTTTGCCACGGTAAGCGACCATCTCTTCCAAGCTAAGAAAGCTTTGCTTAGCATTGACACTAATACGCGCGGCCACACCTTGGTGGCGTCCTTCACCAACAAGGGTATTCAACTCCGCTTTGCTGATCACTTGCTTATCCAGACCCAGACTATCCGCCATCGCCACCAGATTTCTTAAACGCTGCTGACGTTGCCAATCTTTGACAATGTAGAAGGCTTCGATGTTTTCAGACTGCTGCTTCAGCGCTGCTTCAACAGCGTGAATACCGTATATTTTTGTAAGTCCCGACATAGCAAAACTATACCATCGTCTCTAGAACATGCCAGAAATACGGTGTTTTCCCTTTGCCTGGTGCCAAGCTTACCGTTAAGCTATTGGTTTTGAACAAACTGTTAACCGAACCCTGGACAATTATGATAAGCGTTATTTCCCCTGCCAAGAATTTGGACTTTGAATCTGCTCTACCCATTGGCAAACATACCAAGGCCAAATTATTGAATGACTCTCAAATACTCGTCGATCAGCTAGTCGAGTTTGCACCACACCAACTTTCTAGTCTCATGGGGATTAGCGACAAGCTCGGCACGCTAAATTGCGAGCGTTATCAAAACTGGCAACTACCATTTGATAAAAATAATGCACGCCAGGCTTTATTTGCATTCAAAGGCGATGTCTATACGGGTATGGACGCTTATAGCTTTGATAAAGACGATGTTGAATTTGCGCAGCAGCATCTACGCATACTTTCCGGTTTGTATGGTTTACTGAGACCGTTAGATTTAATCCAACCCTATCGTCTGGAAATGGGTATCAAGCTGGAAAACGCTCGCGGTAAGGATTTATATGAATTTTGGGGTAATAAGATCACTAACGAGATCAATAAAGAACTGCGTAAATCTGAATCCTCTGTATTGGTTAATTTGGCGTCTAATGAATATTTTAAGTCGGTGAATAGCGACCAACTTGAAGCTGAAATTGTCACACCTGTTTTTAAAGACATGAAGAACGGCAAATATAAAATTATCAGTTTTTATGCCAAGAAAGCACGCGGCTTAATGAGCGCTTATATCATCAAAAATCGTCTAAGTAAGATTAGCCAATTAAAGAAATTTGATAGTGCTGGTTATCGTTTTTGTAACGCTTCTTCTAGCGCTACCGAACTCGTATTTTTGCGCGAAGAAAATGCTACATAAATCTCTCTCATGAGAGAAATTTAAATCGTTATAAATTCTTTTTCTTTTTTGCTTTATGTCTTGGCGTTGTTTTCTTTGATCGCTTTCCTTTAGCTTTCTTATCATCAGTTCGCTTCATTTTACTTGATGATGTGCTACGAGATTTTTTTACAGTTTTTCCTCGGCTCATCTTACGCCTAAAATCACTGGAATCAGCTGGCAAAACGAAGTCGATTTTCTTCTCATCCAAATCAACACGGGCTAGCTTCACACGAATTCGATCGGTCAATTTATATGTTCGTCCACTATGTTCCCCGATAAGCTGATGCTTAACCGGGTCAAAATGGTAATAGTCTTTTCTAAGTTCAGTAATGTGGACCAAACCTTCTATGTATATATTCTCTAACTCGACAAAAATTCCAAAATTTGTCACTGCGGTAATCAATCCAGAAAATTCATCTCCCACCTTATCGAGCATATACTCACACTTTAGCCAATCGATAGCATCACGAGTCGCCTCATCTGCCCTTCGCTCCGTCATAGAACAATGTTCACCAAACAGCTGCATCTCGGTTTCACTATAGTCCCACTTTTTATTATTTTTATGTTCAATCACGTGGCGAATAGCTCGATGTACAAGCAGATCCGGATAACGCCTTATAGGCGACGTAAAATGGGTATAGGCTTCGAAAGCTAAACCAAAGTGACCAGAATTTTCTGGCGTATACACTGCTTGACTTAGGCTGCGCAGCAATACTGTTTGGATTAAACGCTGATCTGGCCGATCTTGTACTTGTTCTAGTAATTTCGCGTAATGCTTTGGCTCTGGGTCATTCTTACCAGACAATGAAAGCCCAATGCTGGCAAGAAACTCCCTTACATCGGCAAGCTTTGCTTCACTAGGGCCATTATGTACTCGGTAGACAGCCGGTATTTCGTACTCTAACAAATATTCTGCTGCACAAACGTTAGCCGCAATCATAAATTCTTCGATCATACGATGTGCGTCATTACGCTCAGTCGGCTCTATTCTCTCAATTTTACGATCGTCACCAAAAACTATTTGGGTTTCGGTAGTTGAAAAGTCAATCGCACCGCGTCGCCTGCGTGCTCCAGAAAAACGCTTATACAAGGTATACAAATCATCGATATGAGAAACAATGTTCTTGTAATCCTGTCGCACAGCGTCTTCTTTTTCGACAACCATTGCTGCGACCTTAGTATACGTAAGACGCGCATGTGACTTCATTACAGCATCATAAAATCGATAAGAGATGACTTTCGCTCTTGAATCTAGCTGCATATCACAGACCATGCATAAACGGTCTACTTGTGGATTGATTGAACATAAACCATTTGAAAGCGATTCCGGTAACATAGGAATGACGCTGCCAGGAAAATAAACAGAGTTTCCTCGTAACTGGGCCTCTTTATCAAGTGCAGTACCAGGTTTAACGTAAGCAGAAACATCCGCAATCGCCACGACCAAGCGCCAACCTTCAGCAGATTTCTCACAGAATACAGCATCATCAAAATCTCGTGCATCTTCGCCATCAATGGTAACCAACGGTAAGTCACGAATATCTTCACGCGTGGAATAACTGCTTTTATCCGGCTTATCACCAAACTTATTGGCTTCTTTCACCACTTCGTCAGACCAGTCCTTGGGAATCTCAAACAAACGTGCAGCTATGTCGATCTCCATACCCGGCGCCATATGATCGCCTAACACTTCCGAAACATAGCCGATCGCAGGCGACTGCTGTGTTGGTTGTTCAATAATAGTCACTACGACCATCTGCCCAGGCTTGGCATTACCTGAGCGGTCTTCAGACACCATAATCTCATTAGGGATTCGAGAATTACTCGGCCGCACACGCCCCAAACCATGCTCACTGCGAAAATGACCAACCACTTCATGATTAGCACGCTCTAGAATTTCAACCAGTGCCCCCTCTCTGCGACCACGTCGGTCAATTCCCGCTATATGGCATATGCAGCGATCTCCATGCATTAGAGAACGCATCTGCCGTTCCGAAAGAAATAGGTCGTCACTAGCATCGTCAGGTATGAGAAAACCAAACCCATCAGCATGTCCCTGAACCCTACCCACAACCAGATCCATACTGTCTAACAAACCGTATCCACCGCGACGGTTATGAAAAATTTGGCCATCGCGCTCCATCGCTCTAAGTCGGCGGCGTAGTGCTTCTAACCCTTCGCTATCTTCTATTGCCAACAGTGCTGCAAGATCTTCCCGGCGCATAGGACCTGTTGCACCAGACAAAACACTGAGTATATGTTCGCGACTGGCAATAGGGTTTTCGTATTTTTCGGCTTCTCTATTCGCGTACGGATCGATAGAAGTCGAAGGCTTATTATCTTTCGTAGGCACTTTTATTTCGTTTTAGCAGGTATAACGCTAGCTATTCGCTGTCGATAACAAATTGACAATACCACGTTGCGTCGTTAAAGTCCGCCGATTCTTTGCGTTCAATACGAATGTATAGTTATATCGATAGTTGACGAATATTAAGATTCTAAGAGCTTTGGAGCCTCGCGTAGCGCGTTGTTCAAGGTGAAACCAAAGATATAGTAATTTGTAAATTTTAGTAAAAATAGCCCAGGTGGCGGAATTGGTAGACGCGCTAGCTTCAGGTGCTAGTGGCCGTAAGGCCGTGGAGGTTCAAGTCCTCTCCTGGGCACCAATCAAAATCTTCGATTTTGCTCGTTGCAAACTGCCAGTCGGACTCCCAGCCACTGATTACAAATCAGCGGCGTTCAGCTGTACACAAAGCGATGCTTTGTAAGCGCTTGCTTCACCCTCTCCTGGGCACCAATCAAAATCTTCGATTTTGCTCTTTCTTTGCTTCACCCTCTAAAAGGCATCAAGAACTTTGGCGAAATCTGGCCTAGTGCCAATTTTTTGCCCCTTTTTAGTGCTGTAAACCTACAAAGCCTTTACAGACATAAAAAATACTTATTAAAAATCAATAAGTTATTAATAATCAAGAAAAAATCTCGAGTTCGGCATACGGCTTGCAGGTTAATTGTTAAGACAATCCTTTTTCGGAATGTCTTTTCTCCTTTTTAGATAGCGGGTAGATGCCTCTGCCCGCTTTTTTTATTTTGGATATCACTCAGCCTTATTCCGAAAATGGATGCCTCAACACGATGGTGTCGGAACGGTCAGGACCGGTAGAAATAATATCGACTGGCGAGCCAACTATCTCTTCAATGCGCTTTAAATAGTTACGTGCGGCTTCAGGTAGTTGCTTATATTCGCAGATACCCAATGTTGAAGATTTCCAACCCGGTAGCGTTTCGTAACGCGGCTGACAACTGGCAAAAGCTTCGGTATCTAGAGGTAATGAATTGATATCAACACCTTCGGTCTCATAATCAACACATATTTGAATGGAGTCTAACTCGTCTAATACATCCAACTTGGTAATACAAAGTCCTGACACACCGTTTAGCCTCACCGCTTGGCGAAGCGCAACCGCATCAAACCAACCACAGCGCCTAGGCCTACCAGTAGTAGAACCAAACTCGTGACCACGCCTCGCAAGATGCTCACCCATATCATCAAATAACTCTGTTGGGAAAGGTCCTGCACCCACTCGAGTAGTATAGGCTTTAGTAATACCTAATACATAATCAAGCGAACCGGGGCCAACACCTGCACCTGTTGCTGCATTGGCAGACGTGGTATTTGATGAAGTGACATAGGGATAAGTACCATGATCGATATCCAACATGGTACCTTGCGCACCTTCAAACATAACGGGTATTTGACGCTGCTTTAAATCATCTAAAATACCGACAACATCCGCTAACATCGGCTGCAATTCATCTGCATACTCTAGCGTGCTATCTAACACTTCCTGGAAATCTACAGTGTCCACTTTATAGTAGTGTTTGAGTGCGAAATTATGGTAGTCAATAACTTCGCCTAACATTGCCGCAAAACGCTCGCGATGGAATAAATCTCCAAGACGAATTGCACGTCGTGCCACTTTATCTTCATATGCGGGGCCAATACCACGACCCGTTGTACCGATGGCCGTTGCACCACGCGCTCTTTCTCGCGCATTATCCAAGGCGATATGATAAGGCAATATCAATGGGCAAGCCGGACTTATTTTTAATCTGTCTCTGGCATTAACACCGTGCTCATCAAGCATGGCCAGCTCTTCATGCAACGCCTGAGGCGATAATACAACGCCATTACCAATCAAGCATTGTGTATCTGCACGTAGAATCCCTGAAGGAATTAAATGCAATATGGTTTTATGCCCATCTATTACCAGCGTATGGCCAGCGTTATGGCCACCTTGAAAGCGCACAACTGCACCGGCTCGCTCGGTTAATAGATCAACAATTTTACCTTTACCTTCGTCACCCCATTGAGTGCCGATGACAACAACATTATTAGTCATAGAAATTTAACTTGTCTAAATTTTAAGAAGAGATCTTTTCGACAACCCAATCATCGCCTTGCTTGACTAGTTGACGATCACACTGCTGCTGTTCGGGGTCTGAAACTTGGCCGGGTAGTTGCTCTACGACACGCTCGCCAGATTCGCGTATTGCAGCAAGCTTAGACAAGCAAGCAGCATCATTAAAATCAACGTTTGCTAATATACCTAATGCTGGGCTATGGCTTTGTTCACTAAGCAGCTGCAAGGTCTTAAGATCAGCGCTAAAACCGGTAGCCGGTCTGGCTCGTCCGAAAGCAGCACCAATTTCATCATAGCGTCCGCCGCGCGCGACTTCCTGACCATGGCCCGGAACATAAGCGGCAAATACTGCACCTGTTTGATACTGATAACCACGTAATTCCGCGATATCAAAATTAAGTGGGATATTAGCCATACGCTGCTGAGCCAACTCTGCAATACGCTCCAGGTTATCAATAGCTGCCGCTACATCTTTACCAGCTGCAGACAATACTTTACGCGCTTCGCTTAATACTCTGTGATCACCATTGAGCTGCGGCAAAGCAACTAACATATCATGCTGCGCGCCTGAAACCTTGTGTGCATCCAGAAACCCATCAATGCCTGGGATATCTTTGCACTGTAAGGCATCAAACAACTCCATTTCCTGATCATGGCTAAAACCAATCTCTCGCATCAAGGTACGAAAAATTCCGACATGACCTAAATCAATATGGGCGCCTTGTATACCAGCACCCTCAATGGTAGCCACCATCAGGTTGAGAATTTCGGCATCGCTTTCAGCGCCGGCGTGGCCATATAACTCAGCACCTAACTGTAATGGACTACGATTGCCATCGAAGCCTTGCGGCCGCGTATGCAACACGGTACCCATATAGCAAAGCCGGGTCGGTACGTCCTGCTTAAGCCGACAAGAATCAATACGCGCAACTTGCGGCGTCATATCAGCACGAATACCCAACATGCGTCCGCTAATCTGGTCAACGATTTTGAAAGTTTGCAAATCCATTTCATTGCCGGTACCGACAAGCAAGGATTCAACGTATTCGATAAACGGTGTCAGTACCAACTGATATCCCCAGCTATGAAACTGGTCTAGCAAGCTGCGACGCATTTTTTCCAAGCGTTCGGCTTGA
Organism: uncultured Thiotrichales bacterium; assembly: GCA_964617475.1. GTDB lineage: Bacteria > Pseudomonadota > Gammaproteobacteria. Next base: position 30,419 of record CAZTYM010000018.1, on the reverse strand, counting down.
AGCGGAGGCATTTCCTCAATGCCTTCAGGCAATAGCCAATGGGTGTTTTCAGACATAGTTATGGTTCGGGCCTATTCGGGGGAAGGCGTTATTTTTGACACAAACGAGTAATTTTAGCGAAATATGTAAAGTAAGGCTACGCCTAAGACCATTCCACCAAGGCCCGTCAAGCGCAGCGCTTGGTCACTCATTTCGGCCATCTGCATCATGGTTTGGCGAAACATACTTGGGCTGGCAAAAGGCAGCAAGCCTTCTATAACGAGAAAAAGCGCAAATGCTGCAAGAAGATCATCAGACATTGGTGTACCAGATATAGTGCGGCCTGGGCCGCACCACACTTCGGTTTTTAAGATAAACCCTAGTTGTCTTTTGACTGACTAAAATATTTAAAAAAGTCAGCGCTTGGGTCTATCACTAGCACATCGTCTTTACTACTAAATGTGCTCTTATAAGCATTCAGACTACGATACAACGAATAAAACTCGTGATTCTGATCATAAGCATTCGCGTAGATTTCCGTGGCCTTGGCATCACCATCACCTCGGATCTGCTCTGCTTCACGATAGGCTTCAGCCAAGATAATTTCTCTTTGCCTATCAGCGTCGGCACGGATACGCTCAGCGGCTTCAGCTCCTTTTGAGCGAAAATCTTTGGCAATACGTGAACGTTCAGCTTCCATACGTTGGTAGACAGAGTCACTAATTTGCTCAGCAAGATCAATACGTTTCAACCGAACATCAACGACTTCAATACCGAATTTATGAGCTTGCGCGTTCGCTTTTTGCGTCAGATTATCCATGACATCGCGGCGTTCACCTGATACCACTTCTTTAATAGTGCGCAGACCGAATTCACTTTTCAGTGAATCCTTAATCAATTGCGATAAGCGTGTATTTGCTCGACCAATATCGCCACCCATTGATGTATAAAAATCAGAGACATCATCGATGCGCCATTTGACGAACGAATCTACCACCAAATTCTTTTTCTCTTTGGTTAGAAATTCTTCTGGTGCCGCGTCCAGCGTGACGATTCTTGATTCAAATTTTCGAATGTTATTAATGAACGGAATTTTAAAATGTAAGCCAGGGCCATAATCCGTATCAACAATCTCCCCGAGTCTAAAGCGTACCGCTTTTTCTGTCTCGGCCACAGTAAACAACGATTGCGAAAGCAATACGACTACGATAACGATCAATACGATTGGTAATAAACGACGATCCATTAGCGTACTCCTCGTGAACGTGAATTGTCCCGCAAGTTATCTCTTGAGCTACTACGTGATGGCACATTAATTTGGTTAGGAACTGACTGTGTACTACGCGCTGGAGCGCCACCAGAACCTGATTGACCAATTAAGCGATCAAGGGGTAGATATAAAAGGTTATTTCCACCTTCGGCATCGAGCATAATCTTACTACTGTTAGCTAAAACAGATTCCAGCGACTCGATATACAAACGCTCACGTGTTACTTCAGGCGCGCGCTCGTACTCTTTCAATACTTTAACAAAACGGTCTGCCTCACCAGTCGCCTGAGCGATAACGCGCTCTTTATAACCGTTTGCTTCCTCGAGCTGACGAGCTGCTTGACCACGCGCTTTCGGCAAAATATCGTTGGAATAAGCCTGAGCTTCGTTAATAAAACGCTCCTGATCCTCACGAGATTTCACCGCATCATCAAACGCTGCCTGAACTTGCTCGGGTGGTTGCGCATCCTGCATATTGGCATCAAGCACAATCAAACCCGTATTGTAACGATCAATAATTTCTTGCACTAAAGAACTAACATTCTGCGCAAGTTCGCTACGGCCTTCGGTAAGCACGTAGTCTGTGCCGTTTTTACCAACAATCTCACGAATAGCACTTTCCGTTGCCTGCACCAATGTATCGTCAGGATCTACTACGCTGAACAAATAATCCTTGGCATCGACAACTTTATACTGAACCGCAAATTTAACTTCGACAATCGCTTCGTCTTTAGTCAGCATTAACGCTTCTTTCAATACGGTGGAATTCGTGTTACCACCCTGATATCCAATTTCCGCGGTACGCACCTGCTCGACATTAACCGGTTCCACATATTCGACAGGACGTGGGAAACGGATATTTAAACCCGGTTGCAAGGTGGCGACATATTCACCAAACCGTGTAACAACACCGCGTTCAGCTTGGTCGATAACATGAAAACTATCAAAAACCAACCAGACAATAGCCGCAAGAATAGCGATTGAAATAGGGCCTTTGGTGCTACCTGAGCCCCCGCCGATGCTGGACACATTACCACCACCGCTGCCACCGCGCTTGCCACCACCTAACAAGCCGTTAAGCTTATCTTGCAGTTTACGCACAACCTCGTCTAAATCAGGTGGGCCCTGGTTTTTGCCATTACCATTACCACCACCCCCCCAGGGGTCATTATCCCGGTTACCGCCGGGCTCATTCCACGCCATGAATTACTCCAAAGTCTGATAGATTAGTGATGCGTCGTTAAACGCTATAGTATATACGAGGTGCTACTTTTTCGTCATCGCTGTTTTCTTCTTGTGTTTCAGCTACTTGCATCGATACTACTTCTCCATTCGCTGGAGCAAAACAAATTTCGTGCAAAACCTCACGTAGCAGGTCTATGCCAGCGCCTGTTTTGGCCGAAAGCCACACCCTTCTGACACGCCCCAAGCTGTCGCGTTCCACTCTCGGCTCGTCTGATTCAAGCGCATCAATTTTATTGAACACTTGCACCACTGGCACTTCTGCAGCGCCAATCTCATTGAGCACAACGTCGACCTCGCCAATAATATCCTCGTGATGCTCATTAGTTGCGTCAACTACGTGTAATAACAAATTGGCTTCACGGGTTTCTTCCAGGGTAGCTTTAAACGCTGCGACCAAATCATGGGGTAAATCGCTAACAAACCCAACGGTATCGGCTAACACAATATGGTCTGCTCCACCCACCGAGACACGACGCAAAGTCGGATCCAGCGTAGCGAAAAGTTGGTCGGCACAATATGCATCGGCGCCACTCAGTCGATTAAATAACGTTGATTTGCCGGCATTGGTATAACCTACTAATGACACGGTTTGCACGTTACGCTTACGCCGGGTTTGGCGACGCCCTTCTCGTTGGCTGCCGACTTTGTCTAAACGTTGTTTTAGCTGTTTAATTCGCTTGCCAATTAAGCGTCTATCCGTTTCAAGCTGGGTCTCACCCGGACCACGCAGACCAATACCGCCCTTTTGCCGTTCAAGGTGAGTCCAGCCGCGCACCAGTCGTGTTGACAAGTGCCGAAGCTGAGCAAGCTCCACTTGTAACTTACCTTCAAAAGAATGTGCTCGCTGGGCGAAGATATCGAGAATTAAACCTGTACGGTCTAATACACGACAGCACAGCAACTTTTCGAGGTTTCTTTCCTGCGCAGGACTCAGACTGTGATTGAAAATAACCAGCTGCGCATCATTTCCTTCTGCGCACTGGCGAATTTCTTCAGCCTTACCGCTACCAACGTATAATTTGGCATCAGGTCGTTTACGTTTGCCACGAATTACCGCAACCGATTCCGCACCCGCAGCACGAGCCAATTCTGCAAATTCTTCTACAACCTGATTGTCTGAATAAGGCGAATAGTTAATATGAACCAATACTGCGCGCTCATTCGAGCGCGGACGATCAAACAACGTGTTTCGACCTCATAGTCAGAATAAGCTAATCGCCACCACCGTTGCCAGAATCATCCTGAATAGGCAGCTTGACGTTTCTTGCCGGAACAACAGTCGAAATCGCATGCTTGTAAACCATCTGGCTCACAGTATTTTTTAACAATACGACAAACTGATCAAAAGACTCAATTTGGCCTTGTAATTTAATTCCATTTACAAGGTAAATCGATACAGGCACGCGTTCCTTGCGCAATACATTAAGGTACGGATCCTGGAGTGACTGCCCTTTAGCCATTATTATTCTCCATCTTTATTTTATTATTAAAAAGACATCAAAGCCTTTGCCTAACTGCTCACGAATCGGTATTTACTGCACCAAACTCGTGCCTCAAAGCATCCTGCTAACACCCACTAATAATCAGTATGCATCGTATCACAGGACAAAAAATTTTGTGCACAAACTAAGCAATGAATTGTTGCACACAATATGTAACATTCTCAATCGTATTGTCGTCAAACGCATCAAAAACTTTCGCATTTTTCTGCTTGCGTAACCAAGTCATCTGTCGTTTGGCATAGCGACGAGTTGCCACAATACCTCTCTTGCGCATTTCAGCACTATCACACTGACCATCAACGTGTTCCCACACTTGCCGATAACCAACAGCTCGTGCCGACGGTAAACCCAAATGCATACCGTCAACCTTTTTAAGCCGACGAACCTCTTCAACCAAGCCTGTTCTTAACATTTCATCAAATCGCTGTTCGATACGCCCATGCAATTTAGTGCGACTTTCTGTAGTTAAGATCAATTTCAATAAGGGATAGTTCAACGGCGCCGTCAATTCTTGACGCTGAAGTTGGCTAATTGGGTAACCAGTAATCTCATAGACCTCAAGCGCGCGTTGAATACGCTGCGGATCGTTAGGGTGTATCCGCTCAGCCGACTCCGGGTCGATATGCTGCAAGCGCTTATGCATAGCTGCCCAGCCCAATGCTTCGGCCTCTTGATCTAACTGCTTTCGTACTTCCGGGTTTGCCTTGGGTAATTCAGACAAACCTTCCTCCAGGGCGCGAAAATAAAGCATCCCACCACCTACTAATAGAGGTATTTTGTTTTCAGAATGAATTTCTCTAATTGCCTGTAAGGCATCGTGGCGAAATTGAGCGGCCGAATAAATTTCTGTCGGCTCACAGATATCAATAAGGTGATGAGGTGCAATAGATAGTGTCGCTTGATCAGGCTTTGCTGTACCGACATCCATACCCCGATAAATGAGTGCCGAATCAACGCTGATTATTTCAAGCGGCATTCGCTGCACAAGCTCAACTGCTACGGCAGTTTTGCCAATGGCGGTGGGCCCCATAAGAAAAACAACCGGTAAATCCGACATCGATTTAAGTGTTACAAGTAAAAGCGCAATATAGCCTGTTTGTACAGCAAATATAAAACTGCAGTAGCACGACGCATTATCAACTAAGCATCTATAACGCCATGTCGGATAGCCATATGTGTTAATTCAACATCTGTACTGACGTTTAATTTTTCCATTAAACGATAACGATAGGTACTCACGGTTTTAGGACTCAAGCATAGACTATCAGCGATATCCTGAACCTTGTCACCACGTGCAATCATAGTCATGATCTGCCATTCTCGTTGAGATAATTCATCAAAGGGTGATTTGCTATCAGAGACAAAGTTAACTGCCATTTCTTGTGCGACTTGTTGGCTGAAGTAGAATTCACCGCCAAACACCTTACGCACCGCAGTGGCAATTTCATCACTATCGCACTTTTTCGTGATATAGCCTTTGACTCCCGCTTCAAGCAGCCTTGAAGGATATGGCTGAGTTGCATGCACCGTCACAGCAATTACACCGATACCGGGAGCAGTTTTTAGCAACTTTCGGGTAGCTTCAACACCGCCCATGCCAGGCATGTTAACATCCATCAAAACCACATCTGGCTCAATCGTTTCGGAAAGTTTTATTGCTTCCTCGCCGCTATTCGCTTCGGCAACAACATCAATGTCTTCAAAATCACTTAATAGTCGTCTAACACCTGTCCTAACTAATTCGTGGTCATCAACCAACATTACCTTAATCATCAGCTCCCTTCCCTCAATGCCCTAGCCACGTATTATAGGGTATCCGCTACATAATCTAATTACTTTATGGAGCGAAGACCGAGCCAGATCTGACTACAATAGGCATTGAAAAACGTAGTCCCTTATAATAGTTTTTGCACAAAACATTTGCGTATATCGCAAAAATTTTTACTATTTTAACAAAAACGCTGCTTGTTTTTTTGAATCATGTAAGACAGCTTAAAGGCTTATCATCGCAATTAAGCTGTAGAGTACATGCATGCTTCGTTCGTCCTCCCATAACGACGGTGAGGGAGGCATTATTTCTGCACTTCGTTGCGGCGTTCCGCACCGATTCTCGTCGCGGTCGAACCACTTATTTTTAATTCTCGGAGGTTATTCACCCCTACCGGAGTTCGCCCTGCGGGCCGTCGTCGTTAAAGACGACGTTCTCTCGAAACCAAAAGTTTCTCGAGTCAAATCCACCAATCCTTCATAAGGAAACCATACCCTTCGGGCATGGTTTCCTTATGAATGGCGGAGAGGGAGGTCGCTCTCGGACGTCCTGTCCTTCGCGACACTCACACATCCTGTGTATCGGGATTCTCACCAACATACAGACATACTGCGGGGTTCGAATATCTATCACTACCCCATCTAGACTAGGCACTCTACGAGCACCTAGTCTAGATGGCGGAGAGGGAGGGATTCGAACCCCCGGTACCTCTCGGTACAACGGTTTTCAAGACCGCCGCTTTCGACCACTCAGCCACCTCTCCGAAACTTTCGAGCAAATTTCGAGTCCGAGGAAAATACTAGGGTTTTGAATACTTTGCAAGGAAAACTGTAGATTGATATTTTTAAAATAAACCCCTATATTAAGTTCAAACTTGGATAATTCCTGCACTTGTCGATATAGAACAGTACAGAAACCTGGAGGTTATAAAAAATGAATGATGTAGTTCGTTCAAACGCCACACTGGGGCGTGGCGTAGAAGTCAACAAAGTCTTACGCAATACCTTTACCCTGCTGGCAATGACACTATTATTTAGTGCCGTAACTGCAGGCGTCTCAATGGCGCTCAATGTTCCGTTTGCTGTCAGCCTAGGTTGCTCCATTGCGGCTATTGTCATGCTTTGGTTTGTTGTTCCAAGAACAGCGAATTCATCTATGGGACTGGTTGCTGTATTTGCTACCACTGGCCTACTTGGTTTTGGTCTTGGACCAATACTTAACCACTACCTCGCATTACCCAATGGCGGCCAATTGGTCATGACAGCTATGGGCGGAACTGCGATTATTTTCCTCGGCTTAGCTGGCTACGCTTTAACTACACGTAAAGACTTCCGCTTTATGGGTGCCTTCCTATTTGTTGGAATTTTAGTTGCCTTTTTAGCTGGTATCGCGGCGATGATTTTCAGCATGCCTGGCTTATCTCTCGCTGTTTCAGCCATGTTTGTATTGCTAATGTCTGGTTTGATTTTGTATCAAGTCAGCGACATCGTTCACGGTGGCGAAACCAACTATATTCTGGCTACGGTATCGCTATACGTTGCTATCTACAATTTATTTACCAGCCTTTTACACCTGTTAGGTGCATTTGGTGGTGATGATTAATTAGTCATTTTTCGCCGAACAAAAAAGCCCCGCACTAGCGGGGCTTTTTTTACGTCTAATTTGCTTCGCCTTTATACCAGCTCAAACTATCATGTAAGTTAACCACCTCGCCGATTATCGTCAGTGTTGGCGCGTGAATTTCTTTGCCCGCAATCACTTTTTCCAAACTATTCAGAGTTGCAGTAATCACGTCTTGATTTACCGTTGTGCCGCGTGAAACCAATGCCACTGGCGTTGACGCATTCATTCCATGCTCAATGAGTCGCTGGCACAAAACGCCAATATTGGTCAGGCTCATATAGACAACCACCGTCTGTTGCGGTTGTACAAGTTGCTGCCAATTCAGCTGGAGTTCTCCCTCTTTCAAATGGCCGGTAACAAACATCACTGACTGCGCATAATCCCTATGCGTTAGAGGAATGCCAGCATAACAAGCACATCCGGACGCGGCGGTCACACCTGGTACGATCTGAAAAGGAACCCCTTGTTCGGCAAGTGTCGCTACTTCTTCGCCGCCACGGCCAAAAATAAACGGATCACCACCTTTTAAGCGCAACACACGTTTACCTTCTAGTGCCAATCGCGCCAAAGTTTCATTAATTTCTTCCTGGCGTACTGCGTGATAAGCACGGCGTTTACCAACATAAACGCGCTCTGCTTCTCGCCTTACTAAATCAAGAATTTCTGGCGCCACCAAGCGATCATAAAGCACTACATCCGCCTGTTGCATTAATCGTAGCGCACGAAAAGTCAGTAAATCAGGATCACCTGGCCCCGCTCCTACTAAATAAACTTCACCGGTTGCCGTGTCGGTGGTCTTTGAAATACTTTCCTCGACAAACTGCCTGGCATCTTCGTCGCGCCCGCTGAATACCAATTCGCTAGCAGGTCCATAAAGCACGGTTTCCCAAAAACCACGGCGCGCTTGTGGCACGGCGATACGTTGTTTCACGGCATCACGAAAACTACCGACTAAATCAGCTAACTTGCCGTAGCGAGAAGGAATGATTGTCTCTAGTTTTGAGCGTAGAACACGCGACAACACCGGCGAGCGAGCACCACTAGATACGGCGACGACGACGGGGTTCCGATCAATAATACTTGGCAGTATGACACTACATTGATCAGGTGCGTCAACCACATTGACTGGAATACCTAAAGCGTTTGCTTGCTCACCAATTGACGCGTTTAAACAAGCATTATTGGTTGCAACAATAACCAGACAAAAGCTCGTATTTAAGTCGCCAGGATCGTACTCACGTTGAACCAGGCTTAAACGCTTTGCTTCAACTAATGGGCCGAGGTTATTAGCAATTGTCGGTGAAATTAGTGTAATTTTTGCACCAGCCCGCAGTAGCGATGCTATCTTACGTGACGCTACAGAACCACCACCAACGACTAAGCACGGCCTACCTTCTAATTTAGTAAAAAGCGGAAAATATTCCATCAATAATCAGCAAATGTTAGCAACGCCACTACGCCGCTTTTATCGTAGCTTGATCACGCATATAAGGCTTAAGCGCATCAGGTACGTTAATGCTGCCATCTTCGTTTTGATGATTTTCCATTATGGCTAATAATGTTCGTCCTACCGCCAAACCAGAACCATTTAACGTATGCACAAGCTCTGGCTTACCAGTCTCAGGGTTACGCCAACGTGCTTTCAAACGTCGAGCCTGAAAAGATTCGAAATTACTACAAGAAGATATTTCTCGATACGTGTTTTGTGCTGGCAACCAAACTTCCAAATCATAGGTCTTAGCCGCAGAAAAACCGGTATCACCACCACAAAGTGTCATCACCCGGTAAGGCAGATCAAGACTCTGTAGCAACCCTTCTGCATGCGATACCAGATCCTCTAATGCTTGGTATGATTCCTCAGGCTTGACCACCTGTACCATTTCAACTTTTTCAAACTGGTGCTGACGTATCAATCCCCGGGTATCTTTACCATATGATCCTGCTTCACTACGGAAACATGGTGTATGTGCTGTATAGCGAAGCGGTAATTTTTCTGCATCGATTATTTGATCTCGAACTAAATTCGTCACTGGTACTTCTGCAGTGGGCAACAAATAATAATTAGCTTCTGAATTGATTTTAAACAAATCTTCTTCAAACTTAGGTAATTGCCCTGTACCTTGTAAGCTCTCAGCGTTCACCAGATAAGGCACATACACTTCAGTGTAGCCATTTTTTTCAATATGGGTATCCAACATATATTGTGTTAAAGCTCGCTGTAGTCGTGCCAAGTCACCATTCAACGTGCTAAACCGGCTACCCGCTATGATCGCTGCCCGTTCGAAGTCTAATTGTCCTAAACCTTCTCCCAGATCAACATGATCTTTGGGTTCAAAATCAAAAGCTCTTGGTTCGCCCACTCTTCGGATTTCGACGTTGTCTTCCTCACTCACCCCTTCCGGTACGCTTTCATGAGGTAAATTTGGTACGCCTAACAAAATCTGATCAAGCTCAGCTTGAATACCATCTAAACGCGCAGAAACCGCCTTTAGCTTTTCACCCAGACCTGCCACTTCGTCTTTCAATGGCTGAATATCTTCACCAGCTGCTTTCGCTTTACCTATCGCCTTAGACCGCTGATTACGTTCAGCCTGCAACTCTTGAGTTTCTACTTGCGCCCGCTTTCTTTCTTCTTCTAGTTGGCGAAAAGTATCAACATCTAAACTAAATCCGCGTTTTTTTAAACCTGTTGCTACTGCGTCTATATCTTCACGTAGCAAATGAATATCTAACATAATTTATTCCAAACTAAGCACTGCCTAAACCCGCGCGAACAATGACCGTTCCCAGCCAAGCGGCAGTGACACAAACAAAAACACTTAAAAAACAGTAGAGCCCTGCTTTGATCAAAGCACCGGCCTCGATCAAATGTAGAGTCTCTAATGAAAACGTGGCAAAAGTCGTAAACGACCCTAATAGACCAACAATGAGAAAAGCCCTTAAAGCACCATCCAGTGCGGATTTTTCAATTAGTAAAACGTATATAATGCCAATTAGCAATGAACCGATCACATTGATCAGTAATGTTCCGTAAGGAAAACCGGAGCCCCAATACTGCAGAGCCCAGCTACCGACCAAGTAGCGCATGACCGCGCCAATCGCCCCCCCAACTGCTATTGCAACCACTAACATAACCGCTATTGTAACGTTTATTGCGAGGCTTTTTTATCCAGTGAACGCAAATAGGCCAAGCGCTCGCTTATTTTTATTTCCATACCACGGTTAACGGGTTGGTAATATTGCGGTTTATTACGCATTTCAGCAGGAAAATAGTTTTCGCCCGCAGCGTAGGCATCCGGCTCATTGTGTGGATAGCGATAGCTTTGACCGTAACCCATTTCTTTCATCATTTTTGTCGGCGCATTGCGCAAATGTTGCGGCACTGGATATGATGGCTGTGATTTAACTTCCTTACTGACCTGGTTATAGGCCTGGTAAACAGCGTTACTTTTTGGCGCGGAAGATAAATACAATACCGCTTGTGCTATTGCCAGTTCTCCTTCCGGGCTACCCAAACGCTCCTGAACATCCCAGGCATTCAAGGCAATGCTCAAAGCGCGCGGATCAGCATTGCCAATATCTTCGCTTGCCATTCTCACTACACGCCTAGCGATATAAAGCGGGTCGCAACCGCCATCAAGCATGCGCGCACACCAGTACAAGGCAGCATCAGGATCAGAACCACGCACGGATTTATGCAAGGCTGAGATTTGCTCATAAAAATCATCGCCTGATTTATCAAAACGGCGTAGCTCAGCACTGGCGACTTCTAGAAATACCTCTTCATCGATGAGCCACGGCATAGGACGATTCATTGCGCAATTCGCTGCGACTTCAACGATATTCAATGTTCGACGCGCATCACCATCCGCTGCCAACGCAATTTTATGACTGATGGCTTCATCTATCGAAACCTGACCAGCAAATCCACGTTTGTCATCGTCTAATGCTCTTCGTACTAGCTGTGCTAAATCATCTTCACCTAATGACTTGAATACATAGACTTGAGCACGTGAAAGCACAGCATTATTTAATGAGAATGAAGGATTCTCAGTGGTTGCACCAATGAAAACAAAGGTGCCATCTTCAACAAAAGGTAACAGCGCATCTTGCTGGGATTTATTAAATCGATGCACTTCGTCAATAAACAAAATCGTCGAACGCTGAAACTGCTGTTTACTTAATTGTGCTTGGTGAACAGCATCCCGCACATCTTTGACACCTGCCATTACCGCTGACAAAGCAATAAATTCTGCGTCAATACTCGACGCCATAAGGCGCGCGCATGTGGTCTTCCCCGTACCTGGTGGCCCCCAAAATACCATGGAGTGTAAGCGACCATTTTCTACAAGTTGCCGCAAAGGCTTGGCATCAGCAAAAAGATGCTGCTGGCCGACCAATTCTGCCAGACTAAGCGGTCGCATTCGGTCAGCCAAGGGCTGATCGGTATCAAGCTCTGTACCAATCACCGGTATCTGAGTATTCGTTGCGGTTTAAAGCTGGCCCGTATCATTTATTATTTCGATACCGGGGGGTACAACAAATTCGAATTCAGTTTCTACAAGCACGGTATTAGCTTCAATATCTGCAAACTCAAGCTGAGTATGATGACCAAAGTCATCGGAAAAACGAACAATCTTTAACAGGTCTTGATCAAAGCCAATTTGAATAGACTCATAACCGCTTTCTTCATCCCTGGGTTGCAATAGTAACCAGTCATACTCGCTGCCAGAAATATCAATCGGGCTGATATCAAATCGCTTAAACACCTCGGCATCACCCGATAACAATAGAGCAGGGGTTTGGCCAACACCGGATTCAAATGGTTTGATGGTAACCTGATCAAGATCAGGCTCATAAATCCACAAACGTTTACCATTAGTCACTATTTGCTGCTCAAACGGCAGACTATAATCCCAACGAAAACGACCTGGACGCAACAAAGCCATTGCGCCTTCAGATTGATCAACAATATTGCCATCATTGTCGATAACTGTTTGAACAAAGTTAGCGCGCATGCTGTCAAGATCACTGATAAAGCGATTCAGTTTATCTTGAGCAGGGTCAGCAAAAACAATCACGCCGTGAAGCATTGTTGCTATAAATACGATACGTGCTATCAAATTCATTAGGTCTAACCTATTTCTGTCACTTTGGTGGAGGTGGTGCTAATACTTCGCGCGAACCATTTGATTGAATGGGTCCTACCACACCCGCTTGTTCCATTGTTTCAACCAGTCGTGCTGCACGGTTATAGCCGACTTTTAGTCGTCGTTGTAATCCTGATATAGACGCCCTTCTGGTTTCAGTGACAATAGCAATAGCTTCATCGTAAAGCGGATCCATTTCACTATCATCAAGCTGACTAGCTAAGTTAATACCAGAACCACCACCAACCAAGGCTTCAACATAGTTAGGTTGACCACTCTTTTTAACTTGCTTGACGACTTTGTGAACTTCATGATCAGCCACAAACGCGCCGTGCACCCGCACAGGAATTGCTGTACCAGGGGGTAAGTAAAGCATATCCCCTTGACCTAACAACTGTTCTGCACCCACTTGGTCTAGAATAGTTCTAGAATCGACTTTGGAAGAAACTTGATAAGCGATACGAGAAGGGATATTCGCCTTTATCAGACCAGTAATGACGTCAACTGAAGGCCGCTGCGTAGCAACTATGAGATGAATACCAGCAGCACGTGCTTTTTGCGCTAATCGGGCAATCAGCTCCTCGACCTTTTTACCCACCACCATGATCATGTCAGCAAATTCGTCGACTATCACGACGATATGCGGCAAGTGATAAAGCACTGGCACTTCTTCACCTTCTGCAACTTCACCGACTAGCGGGTCAGGAATGGGTTCACCGGCTTCTTCAGCTTCCTGCACTTTGCGATTATAGCCCGCTATATTTCTTACTCCTAAGGCTGCCATACGCGCGTAGCGTTGTTCCATTTCAGCGACACACCAACGCAAAGAATTTGCTGCTTCTTTCATGTCGGTGACGACAGGTGCTAGCAAATGTGGAATATCGTCATAGACCGACAATTCAAGCATTTTGGGATCGATCATAATCATCCGAACATCAGCTGGTGTGGCGTTATATAACAGACTAAGCACCATTGCATTAACCCCAACTGACTTTCCTGCACCCGTTGTACCTGCAACCAATAAATGCGGCATTTTTGCCAAATCAGCGATCACCGGTTGACCACCTATATCTTTGCCTAAAGCCAGGGCTAACGGCGATTTGGATTGATCGTATTGTTTGGAATGTAATATCTCGCTTAGGCGGACAATTTCGCGGTGCTCGTTTGGAATTTCTAAACCAACCACCGACTTCCCTGGAATCACCTCAACAACACGTACGCTGGTTGCCGAAAGTGAGCGCGCCAAGTCTTTTGATAAATTAACGATCTTACTGACCTTAACACCGGGCGCTGGCTGCATCTCATAGCGCGTGACCACGGGGCCAGGCTGCACCGAGACAACTTCTACCTCAATACCGAAATCACGTAGTTTTAACTCAACCTGGCGAGACATCGCGGTCAGCGACTCATGTGAAATAGTGTAGCGAGATTTTTCCGCAGGATCGAGCAATGACAACGGCGGCAAATCTGAGTTTGTGACTGGTTCAAATAGCGGAACTTGTCGCTCTTTCTCCGGGCGCACACTGGGCTCAGGCATATCAATAACTGGCTCGATACGCACGGGTTCACGTTTTTGTTTTCGCGTTGTTTCCTGACGAATTTCTTCTTCGCGTTGACGCCTGGTCATCATTTGCTGCCAGCGCTCTAGCCCTTGAGCAAATATTTCTTTCACACGCTCAAATATTCGCAACGACCAATGGCCAGTAAAATCAATCAATCCCAACCATGATAAGCGGGTAAATAAAGTGACACCGGCCAAGAATAGGGCCATGAGAAAGATCGTTGAACCGGTAATGTTGAACAGCCCGATTAATTTTGATGACACTGCATCGCCAAGGATGCCTCCTGCATCGTGTGGAAGCCTGCCATTTAACATACCGAACCGCATAGATGCCAAACCGGCGCCAGCAGTCAGCGCAAGAATAAAGCCCCCAGCACGCAGCCAAAGCTCGTTAATATCAAATGAAGCCACTTGATCTTTACTGCCTGAATAAATCAGCCAACCGGTATAAGCCACCATCACTGGCAGCAAATAAGCCAAATAGCCAAAAAGATAAAGGAAAACATCGGCAAACCAGGCGCCCGCTACGCCACCACGATTGGTAATTTCTGAATGGTCGCCGCTACTTTGTGACCAACCTGGATCAGCTGGATTAAAAGTAATCAGCGCGATAAGTAAGTAAGCGGCGACTGCCACAAATATCAGCAAGGCACCTTCTCGAACACCACGGCCGATATGTGTTGTGACTAAAGTCGAACGATCTTTTTTAGGTGTTGCTTGCGGCAAGTTGGTGTGTAACCCAGCTAATCTAGCGATAGATGGGGCATTATATCCTGAACATAACCATCTTTGTTGCCAATTCGTAATCGAATAAAGTTATTTAAGATCCAATAATGTCTAATAACGCCGGGTGAACGACTTCACCTTGATCAATATTGATACCTGCCGAAAGATCAGGGTATTCGCGCCAATCTGGCTGACATAATCTTAGCAACGGCTCTGTGATTACAGCAGATAAGGCTTGCGTTGCCGTTCTTGGTACTGCCCCTGGCATATTAGTTACAGCAAAATGAATGACGTCCTCATGGATATACGTCGGCGCGTCGTAGCTTGTTGGTCTAGACGTTTCTATACAACCGCCCTGATCTATAGCGATATCTACAATAACACTGCCAGCAGACATGTCCGCGACCGTTTCTGCCGAAACTACGTGTGGTGCCCGCTGACCAGTGACCAGTACCGCACCCACCACTAAGTCAGCCTTAATTACCGCTGCTTTTACGGCATCAGGATAAGCATATTCAGCCGTGACATTAGGAGCAATACCGCGAGCCCGTTCCAATGGTTCGCGCAACCGATCAAACACGGTAACCTCAGCACCTAAAGCCGCTGCCATTAGTGCGGCGTTATAGCCGGCAGCACCGCCACCAATAATTACCACTCGGCCGCGTTCCGCACCGGCAACGCCGCCCAAAAGAACACCTTTACCGCCTTGCGAATAATGCAATAAATGGCAGCCGGCCTGAATGGCGATGCGCCCGGCAATATCGCTCATCGGTGCGAGCAAAGGCAATCGACCTTGATCGTCTACAACGGTTTCAAAAGCTACCGCTGTAACTTTCCGCTCTGATAATGCAGCTGTTAATTCAGTGTTGGCTGCCAGGTGTAAATAACTAAATAAAATATGCTTACGAGTGAAATAGTTGATTTCTTCTGCTATGGGGTCTTTGACCTTTACAATCAGCGAAGCACTGTCATAAAGACTGGCAGCGTTTGCTACAACATGGGCACCAGCCAGTTGATAGTCATTATCGTTATAACCGCTTAAGCGGCCCGCTTGGGTCTCTACAAAAACACGATGCCCAGCCGCGACAATGTCGGCCACCGCGGCAGGCACCAAGGCAACCCGACCTTCACGAACCTTAACTTCCTTTGGTATACCAATTTCCATCGTCAGCCCCTCTACAACCAGAAGTATACAGCTCTATTTTATCCCAACCACAAGTCTGCAACATGACGGCCGAAAAAGAGAATAGACATCCAATAAACAGAGTGACAAACCAAGCTGCAATGGAAACCTTAGATATCACTTATCGCTTGCACCAGAACGAGGGTAAGGATTACTCGCTAACTGTTAAACTCGATGCAAGCGATCTTAGCCTTTTGGCTCCTCTGCCTGACACTTCACCAGAATGGACAAAGCTTAGTAATCATCAATGCCTAGACTGTCCTCTTATTGAACAAGAAACAAGCCATTGTCCTGCAGCCGTTACCCTGGCTAATTTATCTGATGAATTTTACGATCTGCGTTCTTTCGATGAATTGGATGTAGAAATCGAGATTGATGAGAAAAAAATCAGTGTGCACACTTCCGCACAACAGGTACTAAGTTCGCTGGTGGGATTACTAATGGCCTCAAGTGGCTGTCCAAATACTGAATTTTTACGTCCTCTTACACGTTTTCATTCACCATTGGCCAGAAAAGAAGAAACACTGTTTCGGGTTGTTTCAATGTATCTGCTGGCACAGTATTTTAGAATCGAAGAGCAACAAACGCCTGATCTTGCATTATCAGGTCTTACCCATTCTTATCGCGTACTGCAACGAGTTAATCAGTCCATTGCCGACCGACTGCGGTCTGCCAATCATAGCGATGCCGGCGTTAACGCCGTAGTATTACTCGATCTATTTGCCAAAGCATTGCCGGATAGTATTGATGATTCTCTCGAAGAACTACGCAATCTATTCCATACCTATCTAAAATAGCCGCAACGACTAAAAGTATTGATGTAAAATGCCTGCTTAGTGGCAAAATCAATTCTTATTGTTGTAACAAGTTGCGATCATATGCGCTCAGGCCGAAAAACCGGCCTTTGGTATGACGAGTTCGCCATTCCCTATTCGGTCTTCAAATCGCACGCGCTTGATATCACTGTTGCCAGCCCGCTTGGCGGCAGGGCACCTATTGATCGACAAAGCCTGAGTGAAAGTCAGGGCGAAATTTTAGCAGCCAACCAGGCACTAGAAAATACAGTACCACTAGCATCACTTAGCCCTCAACTGTTTGACGCTATCTACCTTCCCGGCGGCAATGGCACCATGTACGACCTGCCAAAAGACACGGTATTAATTGATATACTGCAAACTCACATCAATGCTGGGCGGCTTCTTGCCAGTCTCTGCCACGGCGCGGTTTGTCTCAGCTCGGTGACTCAAAATGGTGCAGCATTTACAAAAAACCGCGCCATGACCTGTTTTAGTAATACGGAAGAACAACTAGCCGGTGCTACTGACGAATACGATTTTTTATTGGAAAATAAACTACGCGAGCAAGGCGCTAAGCTCTCATTTACCCAGCCGTGGACGGAAAATGTCGTCATCGACGACAAACTGATTACTGGTCAAAACCCACAATCAAGCGAACGTCTGGCTAAAGTGCTTGTCGATAGTTTATTCTGACAACAAATATTAATTACAAGGCTCAACATAATGAAATTTTATTCTTTGATTTTACTGTCACTATTCTTGGTCTCAAACACAGCAATGGCTGCGGAAGCCGAAAAACCAAAAACAGAACGCATTGTTATCTCACCTGAACAAGAACTGAGTTATGCGCTGGGCGTCAAAATTGCTGAACAATGGCGCGAAGAAGGCTTGTCTGTTGATCCTGATATCGTCGCCATCGCCATTGCCGACGTACAAAACTATAGCCCTCGCCGCCTCAGCGGAGAGGCCGGCAATATTGCCATTGGTATAGCCAAAGCCAATGTCCGCCAGGCAAAAGAAGCTGTTTGGAAAGCCAAGCGTAAAGAAGCACGGGCATTTATGGAAGAAAACAAAAAACAGGCAGATGTCGTCACCCTCGATAGCGGCTTACAATATGTTATTCATAACGAAGGCGAAGGCGCCAGCCCCGGACCTGAAAGTAAAATTAGCGTTAGTTACACCGGTGTATCTGCCACCAAACGTTCAATATTTGGTCGAATCAAAGCGCCAAGCGAAGGCTCAGAATTTGATATGACCAAAGTCATTAAAGGATGGCAAGAAGGCCTACCCTTAATTAAGGAAGGCGGTAAAATTACGCTATATGTTCCTGCTCATCTTGCCTACGGCAGAGAAGGCATTAAACATAGACACTCCTATATCATTGAACCAAATGACGCATTGGTCTTTGATATTGAGCTGGTTAAAGTACTAAACTAGAAATTACATTTGGAGTAGAGAGCGGAACAGGGTAATTCGCTCTCTACGACGCTCCGTTCTCTCGGCCGCGTTCTTGTTTTGGCTTTTCTTGCTCTATATCTTGCTCTTCCTGTTCCAGTCGCTTGTTAGCGCGTCTGTCACTGATAGCAATAAACACCACGAACGCAATCAATAAGCCAAAAAAGACTATCTGGCCAACAATAAACAGATAGCTGACGTCATCACCTAATTTATTCATATCTGCAGAATACCTGCTTAATGGCCGCGTTACCAGTGTTAACCAAGCCCATCGTGCTTATCCAACGCTTTATGTAGACGCGCCAACGTATCCTGCGTCGATTTCAGTTCTTTAATCAGCTCCTCGCGAGAAACCGGCGCAAGCATACTCAACATACGTTCATTCTTAGCTTCATCAAGATTATTCAGTACCACAGCGATAAATAGATTAATCACCACAAACGTACAAATAATCACAAAACTAACAAAGTAAATCCACGCGTAGCCATTCAGCTCCATAGCGGTATACATCACATCCGTCCAATCTTCGAGGGTGAGTACTCGAAACAATGTTAATAACGAGATAGGTAGGTCACGCCAATGGGTAGGATCATGCTCATGGAAAAAGTGATACCCAGCCACGGCGTACATATAAAATATCACCGCGATCAACAGCATAATATTGCCCATGCTGGGAATAGACTTGATTAAAGTCGCAACAATCAACCTTAGTTCGGGGATTACCGTAATCAGACGGAAAACACGTAACAACCGCGCGAGCCGCGCTATCATTGCAAACTCACCGGTCGCTGGCACAAGTGATAAAACAATCACCGTGAAATCAAATAGATTCCAGCCGTTACCAAAGTACAAACGAAATCGGGGAGCAACCGCGATAATTTTGATCATCGCCTCGATAATAAAAATACCGAGAATGATACGATTACCCCAATGCAATAAATGACCATACTCTTCGAGCACCAAATCAGAAGTTTCAAGCCCTAAAATAACCGCATTGATCAGAATTAATGCAACTATAAAGTACTCAAAACCGCGTGATTCCGCGACCTGCTGTGCCCAGAGTTTCATGGTCATTCCACTAAATATCTAAAAGCGCGCACTTTACCATAGCCCTAACCCGGCCTACAGCAGGCATTCTGAGAAATTAACTAGGGATTCATCGATCAATGTCATAATATTCACAGACCATATATGGCATCACCAAATAATCATACAGAGCCTAAATAATGGAAAAAATTGCCGGTTTTATTAATCGCACACTGTGGGAAGTGGACATTGCGTCTTTACCAAAGTGGCGCGCTTATTTACTACATACGCTTCGCATCATCCACAATGTGATTGGCGATTTAGCAGATGGTCAGCTCACTCTACGTGCCATGAGTTTGGTCTATACCACCCTACTTTCCATGGTTCCTTTGCTCGCGCTGAGTTTTTCGGTATTAAAAGGCTTTGGTGTTCACAATCAAATCGAACCGCTTTTAATGAGCATGGTCGAACCACTCGGCACAAAAGGCAGCGAAATCGTCCAGCAAATCATCGGCTTTGTTGATAACACCAAGGCAGGCGTGCTCGGTACACTAGGTCTGGCCTTTCTAGTTTATACAGCCGTCTCACTCGTGCAAAAAATAGAAGAAGCCTTCAACCACATATGGCGTGTAAGACAAAAACGCCGTTTCAGCGAACGCTTTAGTGACTACCTCAGCGTCATCATGGTTGGCCCTATACTGGTCGTTACCGCTATTGGCTTAACCGCCTCCGTGCAAAGCAATGCATTAGTTGAATCATTATCTGAAGTCGAACCCATAGGCAGTCTGTTTGCCATACTAGGCCGCTTACTTCCTTATATTCTGATCATGATCGCCTTCACCTTCATTTATATATTTGTTCCAAATACAAAAGTGAAATTTCGCTCAGCCCTAATTGGCGGTTATGTCACAGCCATCCTATGGGTCACCATCGGCTGGGCATTTGCTAATTTTGTTGCAGGTTCTGAAAAATACACCGCCATTTACTCCACCTTTGCCACATTAGTCTTATTCATGTTCTGGTTATACGTCGCTTGGTTGATCTTACTAATTGGCTCCAGCATCGTCTTTTATCACCAACACCCCGAAGCACTAACAAAAGATAGCGTTCCTGCAAAACTCAGCAATCGACATAGAGAACAACTAGGTTTGGCAGTTATGCAATTAATCGCAGAGCGGTTTTATAATGATCAATCACCGCTAACAGAAGGCGGCCTTATCGAACACCTGGAAGTTCCATCATACAATCTACAACGTATCACCGACTCTTTGCTTCACTCTGGCTTACTAACCTTATCGGAAGAAGATGAATATCTCCCAGCTAAACCACTTGATACCACACCTTTAGTCGATGTACTGCATGCAATCAGAGAAAACTGTAATCACACCCCTGATATGATTAACAATGGTCGTTTTGCTACTAGCGCTAAACTTAGTAAGCATATCGAATCGCATTTAGATAAAGCGTTAGAAGGAAAGATGATTAAGGATTTGATTACGGAGTAATTTTAAGAGGTCTGCACCCCTTAAAATAAAAAACGCTACGGAGTAGCTCAAGTAATTTGCGATTATATATATCCGTTCATCCTGAGCCTGTCGAAGGGTGCGCCCTGAGTAATTAGCGATAGCTGATTACGAGGAAGTGCCCCTGGGGCGAGCATGTCGAAGCACGCTGTATCGAAATGTTTTTGGATAGTGAAAACGGAGCAAATACCTTTTATAACGGAGTTACTTACTAGGAGACAGCTCATGAAATGAGCTCTCTCCAAGATTCACCTAACTCTTTTTTTAAAGATATTGTGAGTTGATATGCCTTTTGGTCTAACCCTTCGATTGGTAGTATTGAGACCTCGCCTTTGGGCACATTCCCTGAAAAGTCTTGCATTGCTTTTTTTACAGCGTTTCCTTCTACTAAACTTAAACGCCCATAAAATAACTGATAATACTCTTCACGCGCTTCATTGAAATCTGCTACCGAAGAGGTTGTTGCCATGATAGAAGCCCAAGAGCTAGTTTCTAAGTATAGCTCCATCTTCTTATTCCAAAACTCAGAGTAGTACTCTTTTTCCTTTGTATCGGAATATCTATGAAATGCCCAAACGCCAGCGACAATTAATGCAAAAACACTAAATGCCTTTATTATGAGTTCCCATTTTTCATATTCTGTCATTAATATTTTCTCAGACTAACAGTCTTATTCTATGGAATCGGTTCAGCAAACTGTAACGAGTTTAAATTCTTCCTTAAGTTTATTACTAAGTGTGATTTGTTGTTATTCACAAATAATACTCCTAGCAGACTAAATATGGCAAATAACTATTTCTGCTTTCCCGCGACTTTATCAGCCGCCGAGTGAGTGCTTGAAATACGCGATTAGGCCGAGGACTGTTTGAGTAAGCGGAGCGAACAAGTTCCGCAGGCACGTGTATTTCGAGCGCGAGCGAGGGAAGCCGAAGGCCGGTTGATTAGGAGCCAGTTTTTTGCTTACTTTTTATGAAAAGAGTAAGTCGCATCAGCGCCGTAGGCGCGGCGAAACGGTTTTTATCTGAATGACCTGGATTCCGGCTCAATAATCCGTATTGTCCGGAATGACCGTCGGTTGATTTTAAGGGGTAACAGACCCGTTTTTGCCACAGGGGCACTTCCTCGCAATTTGCTATCGCAAATTACTCAGGGCGCAAAAAAACGCGGTACTGACCCCTGTAAAATCCAGGGCGCCGCCCGAGACGACTTCCTCGTAACTTACTGTCGTAAGTTACTCAGGGCGCAGGGTGAACGTGGTTATGGAAATAAGGTAAATTAAAGGCTAATACCTCCTAAAGACTAAAAACGTTCTTTTAATCTATTGACAATATCTCGCTTTTCATGGATCACGCCAATGATTATAGGTGTGTCAAAACCTTCGCTAATATAGAAAATATAGTGATAACGGTATTTAGTGACTCGTAACTTAGGAAAGCGTTTAGAAAATTGCCGAGCTACGACTTGATTTCGAGCGATCACATTAAACGTTTCTTCTAAGCCTTCACGATAATTTTGCAGTGCTTCCCTACCCCATTTCTCCAAAGTGTAACGCACAACTTCGTAAAGGTCTTTTTCAGCATCCTTACTGAGCTTGTATCCCTGATCCATTATTATTTTTTGCCAGTATCCACCTCACCAAATATGTCATCTACCGACTTTTTAGAAAACTCCCCTCGATTAGCTGCTTCAACGCGTGGTTCTAAAAACGATTCGAGTTCACGCAAAGCGGTTTGCTCATCAGCACGAGGTAGAGTTCTTTCAAGCACATAGTCTTTGATAGATTGGCCTTTTAACGCTGCCGCCGCTTTAAGCCTTTGATGCTCTTCTGGAGATATTTCAATGGAGAGGCGCATGAAACTTCCTGCCGGTTTTTCCTAGTAAATAGAGTAGAATGAAAACAACAAAACGTCAATATGTTATAAATGTTGTAGCTTGTGGAAAACAGGATTTTACAGACAGCCTATCCAATCCCGTACTGATTACATATCGCGTCAACTGCTGTTTTTACCAACGCTTCCAGCTCCTTCTTGGACTTACCTCCACGCGCCATTGCTGCTGTACCATGCAAAACAAGCAATAAATATTGTGCTAGTGATTTTGGGTCTACTGACGAATCGAGATTGCCTTTGCTGATTTCTTGTTTGAATAATTTTCGTAAGGATTTTTCGGCAAAATCGCGTGCGTGGCGTACTGACTCTGCTGCTGCGTCTGGAAATGCTCCTGATTCGGCTTCTGTGACGGAAAGTGAAACAAAACAACCTCGAGGTGTATCATCATGGCACTGGCCACTTAGCACCGCGAGCATATAGTTGTGTATTCTCTGCTTAAGCGGCACATCTTCAAACAGATGACGTGTGTAGGGTTTTGCATAGGAATCTAGATAATAATTCACTGCCTCGACGAAAAGCTGTTCTTTATCTCCATAGGCTGAGTAAAGGCTGGGTTTATTAATCCCCATGGCTTCGGTCAAATGAGAAAGTGATGCGCCAATGTAGCCCTTTTTCCAAAAGACCTTCATTGCCGCATCTAGCGCTTGCGTTTTACAAAATTCCCGTTGTCTTCCACCAGACATTGATATATCCGAAATTAAATCTTGACACAATTATACCGATCGGTAAAATAATCACAAATGTACCGATTGGTACATATTTAACTGATCTCTTTCTCAATCATACAAACTAAAGGACACGACAATGAGTTTTGACGTTAAAGATAAAATCGCGCTAGTTACTGGCGCAAACCGTGGAATTGGTAAAGCTATTGCTGAATCTTTTATTCAACATGGTGCCAAGAAAGTTTATTTGGCTGTAAGAAACATAGACTCAACACAAGAATTAGTTACGAGCTATGGAGATAAAGTTGTCCCTATATCTGTTGATATAGGCAAGCCAGGGACAATTGTAGAACTGGCTAACTCTGCACCTGACGTCAATATCGTTGTTAACAATGCGGGCATATTAGAGCAAGCGGAGCCGTTATCTGATAATAGTGAATCTGCCTTGCAACATGAACTCGATATTAACGTTTTTGGACTGATTCGCATGGCTAAAGCATTTGCGCCCATATTAGAAAAGAACGGTCCTAGCGCTTTTGTTCAACTTAACTCTATCGCCTCAATTAAAAACTTCCTTCCATTTACTACTTACTCTGCCTCTAAAGCCGCGGCTTATACGATTACCCAGGGTTTGAAAGATAGCCTTAATCCAAAAGGCATTCAGGTGCTCAGCGTTCATCCTGGGCCAATTGCTACGGATATGGCAGTGCAAGCGGGCATGGAAGATATGGGTTCACCTGTTGCTGAGGTTTCTGAGGGAATTGTAAGTAGTTTAAAGGCTGGAGACTTTCATTTGTTCCCCGACCAGATGGCCAAGCAATTTGGTGATGCCTATCAGTCTTATTCTGAAAATATTATCGAAACTGATTTTAGCGAGGCTTAGTAAAGTAGTTTAAATAAAAAGGGGCAGTAAAAAATATGCAGCTGCCCCTATGTTTTTTCTCTATTTTTGACAACAAACAAAATAGGTTGTCATATCATGCCAAACGCCTTTCTCCGTCGTCAGTCTATCTACTTCCGCTTCATAGTCTTGTTGAGCAAGTTTCAGAATTTCTTCTGATACGCCTTCTAACGGATCAGGATGCTGACCTGGCGTGTAACCGCCCGCTTTGATTGGCCCTTTAAGCTCATCGGGCTCTACCCAGCGTCCTCTCTCAACTGGATGTACTTTTATTTTTCTAAATCCAGCTAACTGTACCAGTTTTCCAAGTTTTTTCTTATTGCTAGAAAACTCATGAACAGTAGATTCTATTCCGTATTTACGCAGCGCCTGTCTTTCGCCATTACCCCAGACAAATGAGTTTCCAGGCCAGGCATTAAAGGACAACCACCCGTTGGGTGTAAGCAGTTCACACCAATGCCGCAGCGCTGCCTGTGGATTGACCATCCAATACAAGCCCGCGCTGCAGTACATTCTATCGAAGTGATTCTTTGGAAAATCGAGCACTTCCGCATCGGAGTAACTAAATGTCATGTTATTGAAATCTGACTCCTGCAACTTCTCATTACATTTTTTTATCATTCCTATTGAGATATCTATACCCGTTATATGTCCCTCAATGCCAACCCTATCTGCAATGTAAAAAGCGATGGTACCAGTGCCGCAGGCTATATCTAATACTTTCTCTCCTTGCTTAGGTGGACAAAAATCAACTGTTTGAATTGACCATTCACGAGCCCAAACGAAATTGTCATATGTTTTACTGCGTTCATCATAAGAACCAACAATGCGTTGATGATAAGCTTTTTTATCCGATACGCTGTTGTATAAAGGATCATCTAACGATTGTATGTAATGTTTTAATGTCGCCCAACTCGAATAACCATATTCTCGCGCTATGATTCGTTGCGCATCATTTATAGAAAACTTCGATGAAAGTATTTCATCATCTGTTTTAGATTTTAACGAGGTATCGTTTGCGCGGATTTGCTCACAACATAGGTAATCACGTTGCTTATGCTGAGCTTGCAGTGCTTTAGCTTCTTTTTTCAGAAACTCAAGACTGGGTTTTTTAGGTAGTGATTTCATTGAAATCCTCCTTTCGTATTTCCTGTTGGCCGCGATACAGGTGGAAAGAAGGACTGAATATTTTTATCTAAGGTAGGTGGGGATCACCCCCTCTCCGCGAACCCAGTTGCGCCCTACTGCACTGGCAACAGTGTATATCAGTTTAAGAGTGGGTGAAAGGATGGATTACGAAACTTTATCAATTGCATACGAGTATGCTCGAATTCAACCTTTAGATAAGCTCACACCAAGAGCACTTCCTCGTAATTAGCTATCGCTAATTACTCAGGGCGCCGCCCAAGACGACTTCCTCGTAACTTACTGTCGTAAGTTACTCAGGGCGCAGGGTGAATGAGAGTGTAAGGACAATGCAATACAAAAGGGCTAGCCCCTTGTAAAATCCGGTATTTGGATCAGGTAGTATTTTCCTAACCTTTATTCATCGCCAAGCTGTCAATGGCTGATACAACTTCCGTTGCGCCATTTTGAATACGACTGATTACTTCACCGGTTTGATGAACAAGCTCTACACCGCTTTTTACCTGATCCAGACACGTTTCCATGCCTTCAGTAGCATTTGTTGTACTAGTCTGGATATCACTAATCATTTTGGATATTTCAGAGGTTGATTCAGATGTACGTGCTGCAAGTGTGCGCACTTCATCTGCCACCACTGCAAATCCGCGACCTTGCTCGCCTGCCCGCGCAGCCTCAATAGCAGCGTTCAAAGCCAATAGGTTAGTCTGGTCTGCAATGCCATGGATAGTCTGAATAATTGAACTAATACTGCTGGATTGCTGGTTTAAATTCTCAATAATTTGCGAAGACTGGTCGACGGAATCCGCCATTTGCTTCATCTCAATAATGGTTTTATCAATCACCTTCGCGCCTTCTTCGGCCGTAGCGGAGGTTTCTTTTGATATACGATAAGCCGTTTCAGCATTTTCGGTAGCGAGTTTGCCCTGCTCGGTTTGCTCAGTAATATCTGATGCAAATTTAACAATACGGTGCAAATTACCTTCGCCGTCATAAACAGGGTTATAGGATGCTTCCAACCACAATACTTCACCCTGGCTGTTAACACGCTTGAACTGGCCGCTGAAAAATTCACCACGATTCAAGCGCCGCCAAAATTCGGCGTATTCTTTAGACTCCGTGTAGTCTCGATCACAAAAAATACGATGGTGTTTGCCAATAATATCCGATTTCTGATATCCAACCGCACCCAAAAAATTGTCATTGCAATCAGCAATGGTGCCATCAGGGTTAAATTCGATAATCGCGGTAGAACGACTAAGTGCCTGCAACTTGCCGTGGTCATCTGTTTCGCGAAGAACGTTTTCAGTAATGTCCGAGGCAAACTTTACTACCTTACATAGCATGCCATCTTTATCATAAATTGGCGTGTAGGTTGCCTCCAACCAAATAACCTGGCCATTGCTACCAACACGCTTAAAACGACCTTGAACAAACTCGCCATCATTTAGCTTGCGCCAAAACATCACATAATCCTGACTTTCGGCATATTTCTCTTCACAAAAAATTCTATGGTGCTGGCCGACAATTTCGTTAAGGGAGTAGCCAACAGTCGCGAGAAAAAGTTCATTGGCATCAATAATGATGCCGTCTAATGAAAACTCGATATAGGCCATCGAACGTTTAATACCATCGACAACGCATTTCTGCTCGCTGAATTTTGCTAGGAGCTTCTGGTTTTCTTCTTTTAGATGTGAATTAAACATAGAATTATTCCAATTTATTCGAGGCCAATTCGACCATAGCCTATGTCAATTTGGCAGGTTAGTAATACCTATTTATCGGAAGTTGGCAAACAAGCTTTACGCTACTACAACTTGATTTTAGGCCATTTAGATGACCTAAAACCCTACATTTTGTATAGAAATAGAGATAATGATGGCCCTTTCATATCAAGGCTGTCATCTCGGCCGGATTATCGCTTGCGCTACTTGTCATCTTGAGACAGCAATTAGCTAACTATTGTCTGGTCAGCAGCTGCTCGAAATAAGCGGAAAAAATGAAATGGTTTTTTAGCTCTGATTTAATTTACATAGTACGATGTGTACCAATCTACAAACTTTTTAACACCGACTTCAATCGGCGTGTCAGGCTTATAGCCAACATGCTCATATAAATCATTTGAGTCAGCATAAGTGTTAGCAACGTCACCTGGTTGTAATGGCAGAAATTCTTTATTTGCTTCTTTACTTAATGCTTTTTCTAAACACGAAATGTAGTCCATTAATTCGACTGAGCGATTATTGCCAATATTGAACGTACGCCACGGTGCCTTACTGGTTCCAATGTCAGGTTGTTCAGGATCCCAATCAGTATTGGGTTCAGCTTTTTTATCAAGTGATCTGACTACCCCTTCAACTATGTCATCGATGTAGGTGAAATCACGCTTGTGCTTGCCATGATTATAAATTTGTATAGGTTCACCCGCTATTATCGCCTTGGTAAATTTAAACAAGGCCATATCAGGCCGTCCCCATGGACCATATACTGTAAAAAATCGTAAACCGGTTGCTGGCAAACCATAAAGATGGCTATAGCTGTGCGCCATAAGCTCGTTTGCGCGCTTAGTCGCCGCATAAAATGATAAAGGGTGATCGGTACTATGCCGCTCTGAAAAAGGCATGGTTTCGTTAGCGCCATATACCGAGCTTGTGGATGCATATACTAAATGCTCTACTTCGTTATGCCGGCAGCCTTCTAATATGTTGCCAAAACCAACCACATTGGCATCGATATATGCATTAGGGTTTTCAATGGAATAACGAACTCCCGCTTGAGCTCCGAGATGAATAACCCGGTCAAACTGCTCGTCTCTAAACAGTTTTTCCATGTCGCCTCTATTCGCCAGTTCTAGTTTAATAAAACGAAAGTTATCATGAGATTCTAATTGTTTTAATCTGGCGAGCTTCAGATTAACATCATAATAATCATTGAGGTTGTCTATACCAACGACTTCGTCACCACGTTCAACAAGCGTTTTCGCAACGTGAAACCCAATAAAGCCTGCGGCGCCGGTAACAAGCACTTTCATATTCTTATCTTATCCTATTCTATTTCTTCTACTAACAAAGAATTTTAATTAACTGTTCATCATCTTTATTTCGTCACGCTTTTGACCGCGATATTGCCATAGCTGTATGAGCCAAATAACCCATTAATTTACTGAAAGCTGTTTAAAAGCCGCCAATGCTCTTTCTCTTGAGCTCTTAAGATCTACTACTGGTGTCGGATAATCTTTACCTAACTTTATGCCAGCCCTGAGCAAAGCATCTTCATCGGCTTGCCATGGGTTGTGAATATATTTATCCGGTAAGGCCGCAATTTCAGGCACATACTTTCTAACGTATTCACCTTCTTTATCAAATTTTTGCCCTTGTGTGACTGGGTTAAAAATTCGAAAGTATGGTGCAGCATCTGCGCCACAGCCTGCTATCCACTGCCAACTGGCGCTATTATTTGCTAAATCTGCATCAAGCAGAGTACCCCAAAACCAGTCTTCACCATGGTGCCAATGTAAAAGTAAATTTTTAACTAAAAACGAGCCGACTATCATGCGCACACGATTATGCATATAGCCGGTTTGCCAAAGCTCACGCATACCTGCATCGACTATCGGATAACCGGTTTGACCTCGCTGCCATCGCTGCAACGCAGCTTGATCATTTCTCCAGGGAAATGCGTCAAATTTCTTTTGCAGGTTTTTCTTTGGAATATCTGGAAAATGGTATAGAAGATTATGCGAAAACTCTCGCCAACCAAGCTCGCTTTGAAAGCATTCAATGTCTTTTTGGTTCTCGACATCGATACAGGTTTTTGATTCATGCCATACCTGGTTGGGCGATATCTCACCAAAATGCAAATGTGGCGATAAACGGGATATATTTTCCTTTGCTGGAAAATTTCGGCCCTCCTTATAATCACCAATTCCGTTTTCTAAAAAAATCCTCAGCCGTTTTTGTGCGCCCTGCTCACCAGGTAGCCACTCTTCTTCCATTCCCGCATACCATTTTATTTCTGGTAATAGATTCAACTGATCTATAGGTATAGACTCATGATTATAAAAATTCACATCTGTAGGCGCTGGCTTAGGCTCACTCGGTTGCAAGGGTTTTGCCAAGCAACCTTTTTTATAGAACGGTGTAAAGACCTTATAAGGTGTGCCATCGGCTTTAAGCGTGGTGTGCGGTTCAAACAGCAATGAGCCATTAAAGCTTTTAGCTTCAACTCCAGTAGACAGCAAGTGTTTTTTTATTTCGCTATCTCTTTTAATGCGCCAAGGCTCATAACAACGGTTCCAATAAACACACTCAGCACCAGTATCTTCAACGAGCTTTAGCAATATTTTTTTTGCATCACCACTGCTAACATATAAATTATTACTAAGATCTTCTTTAAGGCTTTTTAGACTATGGTGTAACCACCAACGGCTAGCAGCACCCATTTTCCACTGCGCACTGTTTTCATCGTCGAGAATATAAACCAGTAATATTGGCTTGCCAGTTTGTGCGGCGGCGATAAGAGCAGGATTGTCTTGCAAACGTAAATCTTGTCGGAACCAAACAATAACAGGGCTATTCATAGTTTTTACAACTTCTATCTATATAACATCGCTAATCTTTAGCATTATTATATTGAAAATAACTCTCTTAAAAAATTAAACTTTCTTGCTACGACTTTCTCAGTTGCCGAGATGATGAGTAAAACGCGGATAAAGGTGACATCTGTTTGAGCCAAGCTTGCTTGGCGAGTTGTGCAAACCCCACGTTTCGAGAAATCATCGAAGGAAGACGAAGGCCAACTGAGATGAGCTCGCTTTTTGCTTACTTTTTACGAAAAAAGTAAGTCGCACAAGCTTTCGAAGAAAGCACCCTAAGGGCATTTCCTCATAAGATACTAGTCGTATCTTATTTAGGGCACGGCGAAAATTATTTATTTGAATAACCTGGATTCCCGTTTACACGCACTGCTGTCCGGAATAAATCATGTTAAGGCAAGAGAGTGTTGAGAGGAGAGT
>CAZTYM010000017.1:0-43466 GCA_964617475.1 uncultured Thiotrichales bacterium | reverse complement strand
ATTGATTGGGTGTCATCGCCCCTGCCTGGCGTGGATCGTAAAATGTTAGAGCGCGACGGCGACGAGGTCGCGCGAGTTACCTCCATAGTAAGATATGCGCCAGGCAGTTCTTTTTCACCTCATACCCATACGGGAGGTGAAGAATTCATAGTGCTTGAAGGGGTATTCTCAGATGAGATGGGTGATTTTGAGGCCGGCACTTATGTCAGAAACCCGGTTGGTTCAAAACACAAACCTGCAAGCGAGCCAGGTTGCCAAATCTTCGTTAAGTTGTGGCAAATGCCACCAGATGATCAGGAATATGTCCGTGTCAATTTTAACAAAGATGAAGGCTGGCATGATAATCAGCAAACAGGTGAATCAATTTTGCCGCTACATCAAACCGAATATGAAGATGTTCGAATTATGCGTTGGCCAGCAGGTTATGCGGTAACTCAAGCGTTAGAGTTTATTGGTGGTGCAGAATATTTTGTTTTAGCAGGCAGTTTCTCGGATGAAGAGGGTGACTACGGTAAGGGTACGTGGTTACGTTTGCCTATTGGTGCCAAACATACTCCTAGAACAGACGAGGGTTGTACTATTTATATTAAAACAGGTCATTTGGTACATGATTTACCTAAGCCACCTAAAGGTTAGTATTAATGATTGATTTATATACCGCTGCAACGCCTAACGGCATTAAGATTTCCATGGCTTTGGAAGAGCTATCACTACCTTATACTGTACATCATCTTAATCTATCTGAAGGTGAGCAAAAGAAACCAGAATATCTGAAAATTAACCCTAATGGTCGTATTCCTGCTATTGTTGACCGCGACAATGATGATTTCGCGGTATTCGAATCGGGTGCCATACTGTTATACCTGGCAGAAAAAACAGGTAAGCTTTTACCTAAAGATGAGAAAGGGCGTTCACAGGTCATTCAGTGGTTGATGTTTCAGATTGGTGGAGTTGGTCCCATGCAAGGACAAGCGAATGTTTTTTATCGCTATTACCCTAAGAAACTCCCCGATGTCATCGAGCGCTATCAGCACGAGACCCGTCGTTTGTACCAAGTACTGGATGGTCAACTAGATGGACGTGAATATATTTGTGATGAATTTTCTATCGCCGATATTGCTCATTGGGGTTGGATCAGTTGGTATGAATGGGCCGATATTGACATCAGCGGTCTGGATAATCTGAAACGTTGGATAGATACTATGCATTCAAGACCGGCTTGTGAAAGAGGTTTGAATATTCCACCTTCTCTAGACGGTGATTCAGTCGTTAGCATGGCGAAAAACATGCTGCAGAAATAGATTTTAGTCAATGTCCTCACAACCATTAGCTATCGTTGTTGGAGCCGGTCCGGGGCTGGGCCAGGCATTGATGTGCCGTTTTGAAAAAGGCGGGTATAAAGCCATCGGTTTTGTTCGTTCCTCACCATCTGCTAATAATGACTTAGATATTCGCCAACTTAATTTTAGTCAGGCAGAAGATACAAAAGCCGAAATTGTCTCGCTAATTGAAAAATACGGCCCACCAAAAGTCGTTATTCATAATACTGCTAAATTGGTTATCGCGCCTTTTCTCGAGACGCGACTTAGCGATTATGAAGACACATGGTGTTCTATGTTTTTATCTGCCGTGACATTGGCTCAAGCCGTTATACAGCCCATGATGCGCGGTGGTGGCGGTGCATTTTTAGTCACCGGTGCGACAGCAAGCTTACGTGGCGGTGCGCGTTTTTCAGCTTTTGCCTCAGCCAAGTTTGCCTTACGTGGATTGACTCAATCCTTAGCCCATGAATATCAAGCTAGCGGTATCCACGTTGCCCATTTTATTCTCGATGGGATCATCGATACCGAGGCCAGTCGTGAACTGCATTCACTTGATTCCTCACGTATGATGAAAACCGAAGATATTGCTGAGAACTATTGGCATATTGCCCATCAGGCTAGTTCTACTTGGTCACACGAAATCGATCTACGTCCGCAGTCTGAAAACTTTTAGACAGCACCACTTATGCAAACCGATATATTGATTGTTGGTGGTGGTCTGTCGGGTTTATCGCTTGCGAGAGATCTCGAAAAAAACAATCGCGATTATCGTTTGCTCGAATCACGTGATCGATTCGGTGGTCGTATTGTTACAGAAACCGTTAAGTCCAAGAATGATAGCGGCTACTTTGATCTAGGGCCGGCATGGTTTTGGCCTGGCCAGCCACGTATGGAGAAACTTATTAACGAGCTTAAACTACACGTGTTTGAGCAGTATTCAATAGGCGCGCTACTTTTTGAAGACGAGCAAGGCCAAGTATTCAAAGATGCTGGCTATTCCTCTATGGCCGGTTCTTATCGTTTAATGGGTGGTTTTTCAGCGCTGATAGATGCAATGACTAAACAACTTACTGATGAACATCTTTATTTAAAGTCACACGTTACTGAGGTAAAACAACATAATTCGCACCTTTTAGTCAGTGTTAAAAAACATGATGACTTTATCGAGACTGTCCAATGCAATAAAGTTGTACTTGCGCTACCTCCTCGTCTTGCCGCAGATAGTATTAATTATTCCCCCGAGTTAGACAAACGAGTTATTACATCAATGCGCGGTATCCCGACCTGGATGGCAGGTCAGGCTAAGATCATGGCAGTCTATGAAACACCTTTCTGGCGAGACTCTGATCTTTCAGGCGATGTCATGAGTCGACGTGGGCCAATGGTAGAAATTCATGATGCATCACCTGTTGAAGGCGGTCCTTATGCTTTGTTTGGTTTCGTTGGTTATGGTGTCAACGCACGTAAAGACCGTGAAGAGGCTTTACGACACTCTGCTCAAGAGCAATTAGTGCGTTTATTTGGTAAGCAAGCGAGTCAACCGATCAAACTGATATTGCAAGATTGGGCGTTTGAAGCAGAAACCGCAACTGATCTCGACGCTATACCACTTGGCCATCACCCGGCATACGGGTTACCAGAAGTGCTTAGCCAGCTTTGGGATGATCGGCTTATTATCGGGTCAACAGAAATTGCTGAATCCTTTGGTGGTTATCTTGAGGGTGCTCTAGAAGCTTCGGAATCTATATTTAAAAATATTTAGATACATAGACACATTATTCGACATATAAAAAATATGTGAATTCGGCGCGAACCATTCTTACACTAGAAGGATAAAAAATGTTAGCAAATGAAATTTGTTATGTACCGCAGACCTCATTTCGAGATCAAGTGGGCAGTACAACTTATCCGGCCCAGGCTGATCGTTACTGGCTGTTTACATCGAAGCTTTGCCCATTTGCACATCGTACTGAAATAATGCGATCGTTAAAAGGCTTGCAAGAGCAAATTGGTTTAACAGTTGTGGATGCCGTACAGACGGCTGATGGTTGGAATTTAAAACAGTCGTATGTTTCTGAAGAGATAAAAACAAGTCTCAACCCGTTACCAGCAGTAGAGCGTTTACCAGGAATTTATAAACTGGCTTCGCCCGGCTATAAGGGGCGAGCATCAGTACCAGTTTTGTTTGATATGCAACGCCAACGAATTGTCAATAATGAATCTTCAGATATCGTAAAGCAACTTGATGCAAGTTTTAGTTATAAGGGCCAAACTCTTAGTTTTTATCTGCTATCACTACGTGATCGAATAATTGATTTTCTCGCCAGTAAATTTATCGATTCAATTGCTGAATGGGGTTTACGTAGTTATTCACAATGATTTTTGCCATTATCACACTAATGCTAGTTATTGCTAGCCTCTTTCCCGGTTTTTGGGTGCGCTACGTGATGAGAAAATATCATGCTGAAGTGCCTGATTTGCCGGGTACAGGTGGTGAGTTGGCCGGGCATTTGATCAAGAAGTTTGAGTTATCGAGTTCATTGGAAGAAACCACGGAAGGCAATGATTGCTACGATCCAGTCTCAGATACGGTTCGCTTAAGCCCTAGCAATTTTCGTAATAAGTCGTTAACCGCTGTTGCAGTGGCCAGCCATGAAGTAGGGCATGCTATTCAATTTTCACGGCAAGAACCTATATCTCAGCTCCGAGGTAAGTACATTCCTATCTCGTTTACGTTGCGTAAAATTGGTACGTTTTTGTTAATGGCATTACCAATTGTAACAATTCTTCTGAAATCGCCTGTGGCGATAGGTATATTTATTGGTTTAAGTTTGCTTATGCAGCTTTTAGGCGTGTTGATGTATTTAATTGTTTTGCCAGAAGAATGGGATGCTACCTTTAATAAGGCTTTGCCTATTTTGGTCGATGGTGAGTATCTAGAAAACCATCAATTAGTCGCTGTGCAGAAAGTGTTAAAGGCGGCAGCACTAACTTATTTCGCTGCAGCGTTGGCAGATTTGTTGAACATTGGTCGGTGGTTTTTGATTTTGAGGCGATGACAGCTATTGCTCATCTACGAGACTAAATTTCTCGATTAAAATTTCTGCGCACGCGCTATACTCCTGTAGATTACCTTCTACCTTAAACCCGGTTAAGGTATACATTGGGTTAGCGTCTGGCTTCGTCCAGCAGGCATGCGCTTCGAAGATAATGTCTTCTTCTAATTCTGATTCTTTCGGTAGCAAAAGAGCCAAGTTTGGAAAAATTTCTCTATCAAACTCGCGGTTACTTGAAAGCAGGAAACCGTGAGTTGAAATATTGACCACGCGACCAATTTCTTCCTCGGTAGAAAGGTCCACGACGATAATGTCAAAAATCAGCTTATAACGCTTACGTTTACGGCGTTCTGCCATAATCTGATTTTCGATTTTTTCCATTTCGCTAAGCACGACTGCACAACATCCGAATTGATTGTTTTGATGATTATTAATTATCGTACAAACTAAGTGGTTATTTAGCGTTTGATAGTAAAATAAGGGTAAAAATAGAATTTCAGCCCCTAAAATTGGCTTTTTTTGTAGATGGGAATGATAAAAAGTATGTCTGATCGACAGGTATATCAAATAGTTATTGCTTATTGGTTCGGCGAATTAAGTCCGGATATGTGGTGGATGAAATCTGCAGAGCTTGATTCGACTATTGAAGCCAAATTTAGCTCTATTCACAAGCAAGCCAGGCAAGGTGAGCTCTATAAATGGCGTAATACTCCGGAAGGTGCGCTAGCCGAGGTGCTAATACTTGATCAATTTTCTCGTAATATTTTTCGCGACCGGCCTGAGTCTTTTAGTTGTGATGCAATGGCATTAGTCTTAGCACAATCAGCTATAGAGAAAGGCTATGATCAAGAACTCGAATCGCAAATGAGATGTTTTCTGTACATGCCTTATATGCACAGCGAGTCTACAGTGATACATGAGCAAGCGGTAAAACTTTTCAGTACATTAGACACTAGAAATAATCTTGATTTCGAGTTAAAACATAAAGCAATTATTGATCGCTTTGGTCGATACCCACACAGAAACGAGATTTTAGGGCGTGAGTCTACAGCTGAAGAATTAGCATTCTTGCAGCAGCCAAATTCGAGTTTTTGATCGTAAAAACTTGGCTAAAAGGTAATCAAAAAATAGTTAGTGTCTATTAAAACTATTTCATAACGGAATTATCACAAAAATATAAACACTGGTTGTTTTTCAAAAGACTGTTGTCGATAACTTTTACATTTTAAAAATGACAACCGAATGAAATTCATATAAATAACTGATTTTTAATATAAAAAATAGTTGGCAGGAGAATTGCTACGCCGACTGTGAAAATTGCCTAATCAATTTTTGGCTATATATCTGTTTATTTTAGTTTACTAAGGGAGAAAAAAATAATGAGTAATCAATTTTTAAACTGTTTAACTGGTTTGTCTGCTGCAGTGATGTTGGCGGCATGCGGCGGTGGCGGCGGAGGTGGAAACAGCGAGGAAGCGCAAACTGATCCAAATGCACAGAGCTTATCTGGAACAATCGCGATACCTACTTCCACAGCGACTACAATGGCCGCAGTTTCACGTAGCTCAGCAGGGCAATTATTTATGGCACAAGAGACGACTATGGAATGTCCTAATATTCCAATGGGTTATGATCCACTTTCAAATGCTTCAGTTGTCTTCCTAGATGACAATGGGAATACCATTGGTAATGGTGCAACTACCGATATGTGTGGAGATTTTTCTGCTTCAGCTCCCGGAGCTACCGCGGTCGTCGAAGTAACATCCACTGGTACTAGGGATATCTCTGTACCGGTAACGCAATTTACGGCAAGCAGCCCGACGGGCGGTTTAGCCAGTACTATTCCTAGTACGTCAACTTATGAAATTGGATCATTAACTCTAGTTGATAACGATACAGTTTCATTTACTGTTGTCGACAGTGCAACGGGTACGGCAGTGATTGGTTTGCCACCTTCAGCGTTTTCCGCAGCACTTAATGCCGCTCCTATTGGGGTTACCAATACATCTGCAAATGCAAATGCGGCAACGAGTCAAGCTGCGTCTGTTGGATTAGTACTTGACGCGAGCGGCTCCATGAGTGGATCTGTATTAGACGCGAATTCTGGCTTGTTTTTTTCACGTTTTGAGCTGGCTTCTCTCGCTTCCCATCAGTTTTTAGATCAAAAAGCAGCTTCTGATGAGACTTCGGTGACCATTTTTGACAATACTATTGACTTTATTGATGATGCAAATATAGCTGATCTATTTACTCTGAATGACGGTAATGGTATGCCCACAACTTATACGTTTGCAGCAGATGGTTTTACTACTGATAGTAGTGATCTTCGGTTTGTCGTTGACGCATACGTTCCAACATCACAACTATATAACCTAGGTTTTGGGGTAGTGCCACATCCTGATACCCCTGCACTTGATATTACTTCTGGTCACCCTTGGGGAGGAAGTACGGCGTTCTTTAGCGCAACTGATGAAGCATTAACACGTGTAGCTGCACGACCAGCACCACGCAAAATAATTATTGCTATGACCGATGGTGGTGATAATGCGAGCTCCATTAGTGACAGTCAGTTAATTGATAATGCAAATGCGGCGAATATTCCAATTTTCACAATTGGGTTTGGTTCTGGGTCGAACGAGTTTATCTTAGAGCAGATAGCTGATCAAACGGGTGGTGATTTCTTCTTAGCGGAAGGAACAGATATTACTGCAGCGTTTCAGAGTATTGGTACCAACGTGCAGTTTTTTTATACTGCTGACCTCGATCAAATGGTTGCTGCGCCTTTTGATCTAACGCTAAATTTAGATTTTAATGGTGTAATGGATAGCCGTAATTTAGTTCAAAACTAATCCATATAGTTGGGTATAAAAACCGAAGCCGGGTAAGATGGTTGCCCGGCTTTTTTATAGGTGAAAATCCTGCTAGGCTTTTCTCAATTAAATACCTTCATCATGGCCTCGAGTTCACGATGTAATAAATTCGTGTCGCCAAGATTTAGTTCTACAATTCTTCTAATTTCACTAGCAGATTCGGGTTCAATCATATCGCAGCAAAGACCGATGAGTTCGTTGTCTGTGTGCTTGACCGAAGCATCGTATTGAATAGGTGCATATTCGCAACCGAGATCGATAGTGACTTCGCATTTATCGTTAACATTTAGTTGATTTTCGACTGGTGACTTAGCTAGCGCACCCTTTAATGATATGTCTACGAGCTCACCATCAATAGTAACGCCATCATGTTTTATAATGATGCGTGCATCAAAATTGATACGGGTAAAGTGACGTTTTTCTTCTTCCATGGCTGACCTCCTATGTTGGTCTAAGTCAGCAATTTCTCCAAAGTTCTTTGGTAAATTGAAGACAAGATAGCCGGTGCCTTTATATCGACATGCTCATTGATTTTATGAATGCTGGCATTGACCGGACCCAGTTCCAATACTTGCGAACCCGTGGGCGCAATAAAACGGCCATCAGAGGTACCCCCTTCAGTTGAAAGACGTGTGTCTAAACCAGTGATTTCTTTTATTGCCGCGACGGTTTGGTCAATCAATTCGCCTTGTTCGGTAATAAAAGGCTTGGCTGAAAGTTTCCATTTAATTTCATAATCGAGTGTATGTTTATCAAGCACGGCGAGAATTCGTGTTTGTATATCTTCTGGTGTCAGCTCGGTAGAAAACCGTAAGTTAAAAACGATTTCTAACTCACCGGGGACTACATTAGTAGCACCGGTGCCGGCATTAATATTTGAGATTTGAAAGGTGGTAGCAGGGAAGTGGTCGTTACCCTGATCCCATTCTATGCCGCTCAGATCTGCTAAAGCGGGTGCAGCTAAGTGAACCGGGTTTTTAGCAAGATGTGGATACGCGACATGGCCTTGTATACCTTTGATAGTTAACCAGCCACCAAGCGAGCCGCGTCGGCCGTTCTTAATGACGTCACCCACTTGTTCATCACTGGTGGGTTCGCCAACAATACACATATCGATGTGTTCATTGCGTGCTTGCAATGTTTCAACTACTTTAACTGTGCCATTGATGGCATCGCCTTCCTCATCACTGGTGATGAGAAAACCAATCGAGCCTTTATGGTTTGGATTATCAGCGACAAATTGTTCGACCGCGGTGATCATAGCGGCGATACTTGACTTCATATCCGCTGCACCACGGCCACGGAGAATATCACTATCAATAGTCGGTTCAAATGGTGGCGTATTCCACGCATCGAGTGGTCCAGGTGGCACTACATCGGTATGGCCAGCAAATACGATCAAAGGTGCCGCGGTACCTCGCCTTGCCCAAAGGTTGGTGACATCCTCAAAAGGCATGTCTTCACATTTGAAACCAAGTGGTTCCAAACGTGATTTGAGTAGCGCTTGGCAGCCTTCATCATTGGGTGTGACTGATGACTTGGCGATAAGATCTTTGGCGAGACTAAGCGTGCTATCTATATTCATTGACCAAATTGCTCTTTGTATTCGTCTTCTTTAAAACCGACATGTAGCTGACCGTTATTATCGAGCACTGGGCGTTTGATCAATGTCGGTTGCTCCACTAATAATTCGGCAATAGCGGCTTTACTGCTTACCGCTTTTTGCTCGTCGCTCAGCTTACGCCAGGTTGTACCGCGACGATTAACCAGTACTTCCTGGTCAATGTCTTTTAACCATTGGTTAACTTTGGTTTTGCTTAAACCGTCAGCACGAAAGTCATGAAAGTCATAACTAATATTATGACTATCTAGCCAGCGTCGTGCTTTACGTACGGTGTCGCAATTTTTAATGCCGTAAAGGGTAATATCTGCCATAGTCTGTCTATATATCGCGTAGTAATTCGTTAATACCCACTTTGCTGCGTGTTTGGGCGTCTACTTGTTTTACGATGACGGCACAGTACAAACTATAAGTTCCATCTTTAGAAGGTAGATTACCTGACACCACAACTGAACCTGCTGGAATACGACCATAAGTGATTTCGCCAGTCATACGGTTGAAGATTTTTGTGCTCTTACCAATGTATACGCCCATTGAAATCACAGCGCCTTCTTCAACAATCACACCTTCTACCACTTCTGAACGAGCGCCGATAAAGCAATTATCTTCGATAATAGTTGGTGCAGCTTGTAGCGGTTCTAATACGCCACCAATACCGACACCACCGGATAAATGTACGTTTTTACCAATTTGTGCACATGAACCAACGGTGGCCCAGGTATCAACCATGGTGCCGCTATCTACATAAGCACCAATGTTGACATACGAAGGCATTAAGACAACGCTAGGTGCGATATAAGAACCTTGTCTTACTGTAGCAGGAGGCACAACACGTACGCCTGCTTCGCGGAAATCTTTTGAGTTCATATCTTGGAACTTGGAAGGCACTTTATCGTAATAATTGGTAAAGCCACCTTTAATGAACTCATTGTCGTTAATACGGAATGAAAGCAGAACGGCTTTTTTTAACCACTCATTGACCACCCAATCACCATCTATTTTTTCTGCAACCCGCAGGCTACCGTCGTCGAGTTTGGCAATAGCTTCGGTAACAGCTTCTTTAACGTGCGTATCGACGGCGCGCGGCGTAATGTCGGCGCGACGCTCAAAGGCTTCTTCTATGGTGGCTTTTATATCGTTCATGGTTTGCTCCAAGGTGGTCAAATAAATGATTAAATTTTGTTACTTAGACAATCGCGAATACGCTTAGCGGCATCCACGCATTGCTGGAGATCAGCGACAAGGGCGATCCGTATAAATCCTGTGCCGGGGTTTATGTTATTGCTTTCTCTAGATAAATAGCTTCCCGGTAATACGGTAACATTATATTGATGATAAAGGCGCTTGGCGAATTGCTCATCGTTTTCTGAAGGGTTAGCTTTCAGGATATTCAGCCATAGGTAAAAACCGGCATCAGGTGTTTCAACGTCTAACACAGATTTTAATATCTTGGTCACTGCCGCGAATTTTTCTGTATAAAGGCGGCGGTTTTCGATTACATGGTTTTCTTCATTCCAGGCGGCGGTACTTGCAGCCTGGCTCGGTAGTGACATGGCACAGCCATGATAGGTGCGATAAAGCTGAAAAGTTTTGATGAGCTCAGCATCACCAGCGACAAAGCCAGAGCGAAGTCCCGGAGCGTTTGAGCGTTTTGAGAGGCTGTGAAAGACCAAACAGTTTTTATAGTCGTAACGACCCATATTTTCAGCTACTTCGAGTAAGCCTACAGGCGGTGTAGCGTCCTTAGGGTAAATTTCGGCATAGCATTCATCTGAGACGATAATAAAGTCATGCTCGTCGCTGAGTTCGATTAGGTTTTTGAGTAATGATTCTGGAGCGACAGTGCCACTGGGGTTGCCTGGGCTGCATAAATAAATTAGCTGGCATTGTTGCCATTGCTCAGCGCTTACCTTATCAATTTCAGGTAAGAAGCCATTGCTTTGTATGGTATTAAGGTATACAGGTTTCGCTCCTGCCAATAATGCTGCACCTTCATAGATTTGATAAAAAGGGTTAGGCATTAAAACAGATTGTTTGTTTTTTACGAAGCATTGGGCAATAGCGAATAAGGCTTCACGAGTACCATTAACAGGGAGAATATGGGTTTCAGCGTCGATATGCCTAAGATTATAACGGCGTGTTAAGTATTGGCTAATTGCGGTGCGCAGTTCAATGCTGCCTTTTGTTAATGGGTAGTTGGCTAGTTTATCGAGTTCTTCCGCCAGCGCGTCTTTGATGAACTGCGGAGTGGGATGCTTGGGTTCGCCAATCGATAATACGATGGGCGAGAGGTTGCCTTGATGCTCCGCCCCAGAAAATAGCGCGCGCATGCGCTCGAATGGGTAAGCTTGTAGAAGCGAGAGTCCGGGATTCATAATGGTATTCGTTGGGAAAAATATAATAAAAACAGGTTATTATAGCTGACTATGCTTAACATCGTAATGATTTAGTCGTGAATAAACTGAGCGGTTCTGCAAGCTCTACCTACACGCTTGCTGTGCTTGCTTTACTTGGTTCAGCAACTATGTGGGGAACAATATGGTACCCACTGCGCTTACTTGAGGAGCGAGGGCTGGCGGGCGTATGGTGTGCCTTGATCATGTATGGTGTCGCCTCGTTAATCAGTTTGCCATGGTGGCGGCGTCATCGTTGTGATTTTTTCGCAAAGCCGATGATGTTGTTCTTTCTGGGCCTATCCAGTGGCTGGGCGAATATTGCTTTTATTTTAGCTGTGATTGACGGTGAAGTAGTTAGAGTAACTTTGCTGTTTTTTCTATACCCGATATGGGCAACACTGATTGGCCGCTTTGTTTTGCGAGAGCAGATGTCAATGAAAGCTTGGCTTGGTTTTACTATCGCCGTTAGCGGTGCGCTAGTCATGATGTGGAATCCTGAGCTAGGTGACCCTTTACCTAAAGATGCCAATGATTGGTTAGCGTTGTCAGCAGGCATGGCTTTCGCGGTTTCGGCGGCTCTGGTTAGAAGTTTAGATGAGATAAGTGTTATTCCTAAAACTATCGTTGTGTGGTTGGGTGTAACTTTAGTCGCGATAATATGGCTGCTTATTGATCACATTCCATTGCCTAAGCTTGACGGAGCAACGTATTTTTATGCAATTTTACTTGGTTTGTTTGCCACCGTTGTGATGACCTTGCTAGTGCAATATGGATTTCATCATGTTCCAGTATCTCGTTCGTCGGTGATTCTATTATTTGAGTTAGTGGCGGGTGCGGTGTCTGCATATTGGTTAGCTAATGAGATGCCTTCTACCAGTGAATGGTTTGGCGGGGTGATTATTGTTATTGGAGCATGGTTGATACTGGTATCAGTCAATGATAGTGAAAATGAAATTGAGATTAGTTAACATCGGCTTTCGTCTAATGAGCTAATAATTTCAGTTTTGATAGCAGCTAATAAGTTCTGATCGCTGATTGCTAGATCGCTTTCGTCTTCCAAGGCAAATAAATCCTCTACCTTTTCGCCGAGCGTAGCAATTTTCGCAATGCGTGCCGTAATATTATGCTTAGCAAGAGAATAAGCGATACTCGATAGAATACCTGGTTGGTCTGTAGTAATCACTTCCATAATGGTTCGACCATTTTCCTCGTCAGTAGAAAAATTCACTTCTGTTGGTGTATTAAAACAACGTAATCGGCGTTGCTGACGGCGCTTTACCGGTACGAGCTGATCTTGCGGTGTTGACAGATATGTCAGCAAGTGTGCTTCAATTTCTTCATTGCTCATTGCGACGGAGTCATCATGATCGTCATCAGCGAGAATTGTAAAACTGTTAATGACGAATTCATATTTTGTTGTATAAATAGCCGCATCGTGGATGCTAATGCCGAGTTTTTCTAAAGCGGTAGTATTTGCTAGGAATGGGTCGATAAAGTCTGGGTTGCTATAAGTAAAGATTTTTGTATCGTTGTTTTGGCCTATCTTGCTTACCATAACAAATGGAACATGACTATTGTCGATAATCTTTATTAGGGCCTTTGTTTGCCAGGCGACTTCTTCTGCGCTATTGCGCAAGAAGTATTCGTCTTCAAGATGTTCCCACTGTCGTTGTATTAGCTCATTGCTTATTTCATCTGCTTCCAATAACGCGGTGGCTAAACGCTTGACATGTCTGATCAAGCCTTCTCGGTCCAAGGGTTTATCTAAGCCGCGGAACAAGGCTCTCCGAGTAAGTGCATAAAGTTCTTGCAATAAAGAGGCGCGCCAATTGTTCCATAAATTAGGATTGGTGCCGCGAATATCACCAACCGTCAACAGGTAAAGGTAATCAAGATGAGTTTGGTCACCGACGGCCTGCGCAAATTCTGAAATCGTATCTGGATCTGAAATATCTTTGCGTTGCGCGGTCATTGACATCAGTAAGTGATTTTTGACCAACCATGCTACAAACTCGGTATCATAGCTAGTCATCTCATGATTAAGGCAAAACTCTCTGGCATCCGTTTCGCCTAGAGTGGAATGATCACCACCGCGACCTTTGCCAATGTCGTGAAATAGACCAGCTAAGTAGAGGATTTCAGGTTTAGGCAAAGATTGTGCAATCTGGCTGCACAGTGGTAGTTCATCTGCATACTCATCAATGAAAAAACGTCTCAGATTTCTAACGACGGTGAGTATATGTTCATCGACTGTATAGATATGGTACAAGTCGAACTGCATCTGTCCAACCACATTAGCAAAGTTGGGTAAATAAGCCCCCAACACTCCATAGCTATGCATACGGCGTAGTTCATGTGTGACGCCTCTTGGCTGGCGAATAATTTCCATAAATAGAGCGCGATTGCTGGGGGCGGCTCGAAATTTATCATCAATTAAATAACAATGTTGTCTAATGAGTCTGACCGTCGATGCACGGACACCTTGTAAATGAGTGTTGTTCTGTAGCAATAAAAACAATTCTAGTAGAGCGCTAGGTTGGAGCAAAAATAAATCATTACTAACCACTTCAAGAAACCCGTCGCGTTCCTGAAAGCGTGGATTAATAATATTTGCTGAGCTATTTGAGCGTGAATAAAGTATAGCTTCACTAAAATGTTGAAGCAGCATTTCATTAAGTCGACCAAGCTCTTTGATTGTGCGGTAATAGTGCATCATGAAATGCTCTACGGCTCGCTTGTGGTTTTCGTCTTTATAACCTAGTGTTTTTGCGAGACTGGTTTGGTGGTCGAATAACAGTCGGTCTTCTTCCTTATTAGCTAGTAAGTGAAGTGCGAATCGCACTTGCCAAAGAAAACTTTGTGCAGTGATTAAATCACTATGTTCTGATTGAGTTAAAAATCCATGTTCTATCAAATCGTGGAGATTTTCTGCGTCAAAGTGACGTTTGGTCACCCAGGCAATAACATGGAGATCGCGTAAGCCTCCTGGACCGTCTTTTACGTTGGGTTCGAGGCTATAGGCAGAGTCACCATATTTGCGTCTGCGAGCTTGCTGTTCGTCTAGTTTGGCTTGAAAAAATGCTTTATTTGGCCAAATATGATGTGGAGATATGCGTCGTTGCAAATCTTCAAACAATCGAGATTGTCCAGTGATCAATCGGGACTCGATCATATTGGTCATGGTCGAAACATCTTTCTTAGCTTCAGAAACGCATATTTCCACGGTAC
Source organism: uncultured Thiotrichales bacterium (assembly GCA_964617475.1). Classification (GTDB taxonomy): domain Bacteria; phylum Pseudomonadota; class Gammaproteobacteria. The sequence goes on along the minus strand of CAZTYM010000017.1, from coordinate 28,973 downwards.
GGACGCTATGACCAATCTCTAATCCTATGTCCCAACAAAAATTTATAAATAGGCTTATCGCATCGTTATATTGTTCTTGATAGTCATCAGACAATAAGATAAGTAGATCGATATCGGAATGAGGGAATAGTTCTGCGCGACCATAACCGCCGACGGCGATTAGGCTGATATCATCTCGTTGTTCAGTAAAGCATTGATCCCATACAGAACAAAGTACATCGTCAATGTGTTGAGCGTGTACATAAACGAGCTCAGAAGCCTTGGCGCCACCGTTAAATCGAGATCTAAGCAGCAGTTTAATCGCTGCGAGTTTCTGTCGACAATCCGCTACATTCAGCGAGGTATCGTTGCTTGCTGTTTTAGTCAGCATAATTGGCGTACATGGAAATGCGATTGCGAGAGAGACACTATATGTCGTCTTCAGGCAGCTTGGTGAGTACTTCAAATCCATTATCGGTAACTAGTATGGTGTGTTCCCACTGCGCGGATAAGCTTCTATCTTTAGTTACGACAGTCCAATTGTCGTTAAGCAATTTAACACTGCGCTTGCCCACGTTTAACATAGGCTCAATGGTAAATGTCATACCGGTTTCGAGCACCATTCCGGTATTTGGTTCGCCATAGTGTAAAACCTGTGGTTCTTCATGAAATTCCTTGCCAATACCATGACCGCAATATTCACGAACAACTGACATATGGTTGGATTCGGCGAATTTCTGAATTGCGTGACCAATATCGCCTAGCTGAACACCGGGTTTTACCATTTCTATACCCAAGCGCATGGCGTCATAACAGATATTACATGCGCGTTTGGCCAGAATTGAAGGCTCACCAACGTAAAACATTTTACTGGTGTCGCCGTGATATCCATCTTTTATGACCGTAATATCAATATTAATGATATCGCCATTTTTAAGTTTTTTACTGCCAGGAATGCCATGGCAAACCACATGATTGACGGAAGTACAGATTGATTTTGGGAAGCCATGATAGTTGAGCGGCGCAGGAATGGCCTCTTGCTCTTCGACGATGTAGCGATGGCAAATTTCATCCAGTTCACCTGTAGTGATTCCTGGAACGACATGGGAGCGAATCATGCGCAGCACGTCCGCTGCCAGCTTTCCGGCAACACGCATTTTGTCAATTTCTTCCGCAGTTTTGATAGTGACTGGCATAGCTCTCATTATATAAATCAATAGCTTAACGCTGACTCATGGTGTCGCGATGGAATAAATCTGCCCATTTTAACCGCCACTAGTACGCGGCGCTAGCGAGCGGCTTATTTTGCCGCAGATTGAGAAAAATATAGCCATGTGGTATAAGTCTCGCGCCGCTTAACGTTAGCGGTAAATACATGGTGGCATTACTGCCACTTAATTCACACACATACCGTTATATCTTGAACTGGGGTGCTAGATAGTACGCTATCTGGTCGGTTCATGGGGTATGTGGAGGCTTAACCCAGACAAGAGGAAACAATTATGCCTAACGTCTCAATGCGTGAGATGCTGGAGGCTGGTGTTCATTTCGGCCATCAGACTCGTTACTGGAATCCCCAGATGGCGCCGTATATATATGGTGCGCGCAATAAAATTCATATCATCAACCTTGAAAAAACCATGCCGTTGTTCAACGACGCCATGAATTTCATCGGTACCTTGGCTGCTCGCAAAGGCAAAATCCTATTCGTTGGCACCAAGCGCGCAGCGTCAGAAATCGTAGCGCAAGAAGCAACACGTTGCGGTTGTCCGTACGTCGACCGTCGATGGTTGGGTGGTATGTTGACTAATTTTAAAACCATCAAACAATCTGTGCGTCGCTTAAAAGAACTTGATTCCATGGAAGAAGATGGACGTATGGCACGCTTTAATAAGAAAGAAGCGCTTGGATTGCGTCGAGAGCGTGACAAATTACAAGCCAGCTTAGCTGGCATTAAGGACATGGTCGGTTTGCCAGACGCAATGTTCGTTATTGATGTTGGCTATGAGAAAAACGCTGTAGCGGAAGCCGTTAAGCTGGGTATTCCTGTTATCGGTATTGTTGATACCAATAATAAAATGGACGGTGTTGATTACGTTGTGCCTGGAAACGACGATGCCATTCGAGCCATTCAGCTCTATGTAGCTAATGCTGCAGATGCTGTATTGGAAGGTCGTTTATCCATGGCGCAAACGCAAGGCAGCAATGACGAATTCGTAGAAGTGGATGACAGTGGTGATGTCGCTGTAGCCACAACTACGATCAAGAAAAAAGCAAAAAAAACCGTAAAGAAACCTGAAGCAGCAGAGCAAATTGCTGAAGATGTTGCCGCGGCTGAGCCAGCTACTGGAGAGCCAGCTGCATCTTAATTTAAGTTGTTTATTAAGGAGGCAAAGCGGTGGGTCGCTGCTTTGCAATCTTTACACAAGAACATAGTTATTTTGCGAGGACAAATTAAATGAGTGTATCCGCTGCAATGGTAAAAGAACTGCGCGAGCGCACGGGTCTTGCCATGCTTGAGTGTAAAAAAGCCTTGGCTGAAACAGATGGTGACATCGATGCGGCTGTAGAATTGCTAAGAAAATCAGGTCAAGCTAAGGCTGATAAAAAAGCTGGTCGCGTGGCTGCCGAAGGTCGTGTTGTACAGGTAATCAGTGAAGACGGTAAATCAGCTGCAATTGTTGAAATCAATTCAGAAACAGATTTTGTTGCCAACGGCGATGAGTTCGGTGAGTTTGCCGGATTAGTTGTAGACCGTGTATTGGCCGAAGCACCTGCTGATGTAGAAGCTTTGTCACAGCTGAGTATTGACGGTAGCAAAACTATCGAAGAGCGTCGTAAAGAGATGATTACCAAGCTGGGTGAAAATATTTCAATCCGTCGCTTCGAGCGTTTTGAAAGTGATGGTGGTCAGATCGATGGCTATATGCATGGTGTAAAAATTGGCGTATTGGTCGATATCGCACCAGGTAATAGCACATTGGGTAAAGATGTTGCCATGCATATTGCTGCAAGTCGACCAATTGCCATTGCAGAAGAAAATGTTGATCCTGAAACGTTGGCAAAGGAAAAAGAAATTTTTGAAGTGCAAGCTGCGGAAAGTGGTAAGCCAGCGGAAATCATTGAAAAAATGGTTGCCGGCAGAATTCGCAAGTTCTTGTCTGAGGTAACGTTACTTGGTCAGCCATTCGTTAAAGATCCGGATATGTCCGTGGCCAAACTATTAGACAAGAGTAATAGTAGTGTTAAGCAATTTATTCGATTTGAAGTAGGCGAAGGTATTGAAAAGAAAGTGGAAAACTTCGCTGATGAAGTCGCCGCGCAGGTCGCACAAAGTAGCTAAATAAAACTAATTAAGGATAAATATAATGAGCGGATCCTATGATTCTCCGACTTATAAGCGCATCGTAGTCAAGCTTAGCGGTGAGGCTTTAATGGGGGATGAGGATTATGGGATCAAGCCTGAGGTTATCCAGCGTTTAGCGTCTGAAGTATCCGAAGTGGTGCAGGCTGGCGTTGAAGTTGGCATGGTCATAGGTGGTGGTAATATTTTCCGCGGTGCAGGTTTAGCTGCAGCCGGTATGGAACGTGTTTCGGCAGACCATATGGGTATGTTGGCGACAGTGATTAATGCGTTGGCTATGCAGGATGCTCTGGAGAGACATCAAACCATGACCCGCGTCATGTCTGCTTTGCAAATTAATGAGGTTTGTGAGCAATATATTCGTCGTCGTGCTGTGCGTCACTTAGAAAAAGGTCGTGTCGTTATTTTTGCGGCGGGTACGGGCAACCCCTTTTTTACCACGGACTCGGCAGCCAGCCTTAGAAGCGTCGAAGTCGGTGCAGAATTGGTATTAAAAGCGACTAAAGTCGATGGTGTTTATACAGCAGACCCGATGAAAGACAAGAACGCGAAGCGCTACGATAAACTAAGTTACGATGAGGTTATCGAACAGAAGTTAGGCGTTATGGATACCACAGCAATCGTATTATGCCGTGACTACGGTATGCCGTTGCGAATATTCGATATTAATGAGCCTGGCGCGCTGATGAAAATTGTCATGGGCGAAGATAAGGGAACGTTAGTTAGCTAAACGAAAAAGGTGGCGTGATGATAGAGGAAATAAAACAAGATGCCTCACAACGGATGGCTAAAAGTATCGATTCATTTCGTGATCAGTTATCAAAGTTGAGAACCGGTAGAGCCAATGCGAGTTTACTTGATCAGGTCATGGTTTCATATTATGGATCCGACGTGCCGCTGAGCCAGGCTGCTACCGTTGCAGTGGCCGATGCGCGTATGCTGAGCGTAACGCCCTGGGAAAAAGATTTAGTGCCCGTGATTGAGAAAGCGATTATGGCTTCTGATCTCGGTTTAAATCCTTCCACATCTGGCAATGTTATTCGTGTGGCGTTACCGCCGCTTACCGAGGAACGCCGTCGAGATATGATAAAAGTGGTTAAGTCAGAAGCGGAGAGCGCTCGGATTGCCTTGCGAAATATTCGTCGCGACGCTAATGGCGATATAAAAGAGCTTCTTAAAGAAAAAGAGATCACGGAAGATGAAGAGCGGCGTGCTGAAGAAGATATCCAGAAAATAACGGATAAATTTGTCGCTGAAGTAGAAAAAATCACGGCAGAGAAAGAAGCTGATTTGTTAGAAATTTAATTGGCCTTGTATGTTTGAGCGAGTGATAGCTAATAAGGCCTAAGGAGCTACTTTAACAATGGCCGCTTCTGTGGAAAAAGGTAATACGCCCCCGCCAAACCACCCCACTTCTCCCCGGCATGTCGCCATTATTATGGATGGTAACGGTCGTTGGGCACAGCAAAGAAATAAAGTCAGGGTAGCTGGCCATCGCTCGGGCATTGCCGCAGTTCGTGCGGTTATTGAACATAGTGCCCGCAAACAAATTGATGCGCTGACATTATTTGCTTTTAGTAGTGAAAATTGGCGCCGTCCAAAAGATGAAGTCAGTTTGCTGATGAAGCTGTTTGTCGAAGCCATACAATCCGAAGGTCAGAAGCTGCATGAAAACGGTGTGCGCCTAAGAGTTATTGGTGATACCTCGGCATTTTCCTCATCACTGCAAGAGCAGATCGAAGCGATTGAGAAATTAACTGAAAATAATAGTGGTTTATTAGTCAATATCGCGGCTAACTATGGTGGTCGTTGGGAAATAGTCGAAGCTGCTCGAAAAATGGCGCAAAGTGTTAATGAAGGCACAATGGCGGTAGAAGAGATTGATGAAACACGTGTCAGTGAATTACTTGCCCTGGGCGATGTAGCGCCACCTGATTTGTTTATCAGGACAGGTGGAGAGCAACGCATTAGTAATTTTTTGCTTTGGCATTTGGCATACACCGAGCTTTATTTTACCGAAACGCTATGGCCAGATTTTGACGAAAATGCTTACGATATCGCTTTGCAGTGGTTTGCCGGTCGCCAGCGTCGTTTTGGTCAAACATCAGAACAATTAAAAGAACAGGGCCAAGGCCGGGTTAGTGCTTAAGCAACGCTTAATTACAGCAGCGGTTCTTGTCCCGCTGATAATGTTGGTTATTTTCAAAGCTCCTACAGAAGGCTTAGCCATTTTTCTCGCACTTATCGTGCTAGCCGCTGCCTGGGAATGGGGCAGGATGCTTGAGCTTGTGGTAACACCTCGAGCACTATTTGTTGCGATTATCGGGATTGCTATGTTAATTGGCTTTTTTGTCATTCTGCCAAAAGCACAATTATTCACTCCGATGATGGGTTTTGCCACTTTGCTTTGGTTGGTGCTGATTGTGGCGGTTGTATCAGCACAAAGAAGCGGAATGTTAAAAAAGGGGCTTTCGCGTCAGCAGTACTTGCCTTTAGGGTTCTTGCTATTTTTATTGGCGTGGTTGTCTGCAGTTTATTTACACCAGGTAGAAGATAATGGGCCGGCACTATTGTTCTACGTCATGGTGCTGGTTGCTATCGTAGACGCCGGTGCTTATTTTGCTGGTCGGCAATGGGGCAAGCATAAACTTGCTAATCACATTAGTCCTGGAAAAACTTGGCAAGGATTTTATGGCGCCGTATTGGTGGGTGTTTTGGTTGCGTTAATCGGTGCATGGTATTTTGATTATAGTGCCACACAATTTGTGATCTTTGTTCTCATATCTATGATAGTCATCATTTTTTCAGTATTCGGTGATCTTTTCGAGAGTTGGATAAAACGGCGCGCCGGGGTAAAAGATAGTGGTGGTATTTTGCCTGGACATGGTGGTGCCTTAGATCGCATTGATAGCCTGCTCGCAGCATTACCTGTCACTGCATTCGGCTTAAGTTTTTCGGGAATTATCTGATGACCGGTATCACTATTCTCGGTTCGACGGGTTCTATCGGTGTCAGTACCCTGGATGTGATTCGCAGTAACTCTCCGAGTTATGAAGTAGTTGCTTTAAGCGCAAATACCGATGTTGAGGGTTTATATCAGCAGTGTTTGGAATTTAAGCCGCGTATTGCGGTGATGGCTGATGCTGATTCAGCGACAGAATTAGAGCAGCGTTTACGTGTAAGTGATTCAGAGACTAAAGTAGACAGTGGCAATATAGGGCTTGAAAAAATTGCAAGCTTAGAAGATGTTGATTGCGTTATGGCCGCTATTGTCGGTGCGGCGGGACTATTACCAACACTCACTGCTGCTAAAGCTGGCAAACGTGTTTTGTTAGCCAATAAAGAAGCACTCGTGATGTCCGGCCAAATATTTATGGATACAGTAAAACAGAACAATGCTGTATTGCTGCCAATTGATAGCGAGCATAATGCGATTTTTCAATGTATGCCTGAAGGCGGTTTTCAAGACGATACGCAGAGTTTCGAAAAGGCAGGTATTACTAAAATTTTATTAACGGCGTCGGGTGGTCCGTTTCGAAAAATGGCCTTGGCCGATTTACAATCAGTGACGCCTAAACAAGCATGTGCGCACCCAAACTGGGATATGGGCAGGAAAATTTCGGTAGATTCTGCGACCATGATGAATAAAGGGCTCGAGGTAATCGAGGCATGTTGGTTGTTTGCTACTAAGCCTGAATTTGTGCAGGTGGTTGTGCACCCGCAAAGTATTATTCACTCAATGGTTGAATACTGTGATGGATCGGTGATTGCCCAACTTGGTAGCCCTGATATGCGTACACCGATTGCCTATGGTTTAGGCTGGCCGCAGCGCATTCCGTCTGGTGTCTCTTCTCTAGATTTATTAAGTGTTGGATCCCTAGATTTTGATGCTCCGGACTTTGAACGCTTTCCTTGTCTTGAGATAGCGTATCGTGCTGCAGATTCGGCAGATACAAGCAGTGCAATTATGAACGCAGCAAATGAAGTGGCAGTCGACGCTTTTTTGTCAAATGAACTTAGTTTTTTAGGTATTGCCCAAGTCATTACCAAAGTAATCGATGAATTGCCAGCACATAAGGCTGATAACCTTGATGTGATTCTTGGCGACGATGCAGCGGCAAGAGAAATAGCAAAGGACGTAATTAGCATTACTAATTATAGTTAAACATATGTTATGAGTTCGATACTGCAATATATTATATGGTTTATTGTTGCCATTGCTGTTCTCGTTACTGTTCATGAGTTTGGACACTACTGGGTAGCAAAAAAACTAGGCGTAAAAGTATTGCGTTTTTCAATTGGTTTTGGTCGTCCTCTATTTTCATGGCGTCGCGGTGCAGATAATACTGAGTACGTGATTGCGGCATTGCCTTTGGGTGGTTATGTCAAGATGCTTGACGAGTCTGAAGGGGAAGTGGATGAACATGAACGTCACCGAGCTTTTAATCAGCAGCGATTATCAACACGGTTTGCGGTGGTCTCTGCTGGACCAATAGCTAACTTTCTATTTGCAATTTTGGCTTATGCACTGATTTTTGTAGTCGGTGTGCCAGCCATGAAGCCAGTAATAGGTGAAATCGTGCCCGATTCGCTTGCTGATAAGGCAGGTATGGTAGCGGGCAAAACCATTGCCTCAGTGGCGGGCGTAGAGACTAAAAGTTGGCAACAGGTTAACGAAGCGTTATTAGATAATTTATTTGGCGCGGCGAATATTGAATTAGTTTTAGATGATGCAGGTGGTTCGCGATCGCAACACAGTATTGCCATCGAAGGCTTTGCAGCTGAGATGCAAAGAGGTAGTCTGCTTGGACAGATTGGAATACAACCTCTCCGACCACAAGTGCCTGCAACTATTGGCTCAGTCGTTGACTCAGGTGCAGCTGCGCAGGCTGGGTTACAAGAAGGTGATACGATTATTTCGGCGAATGGCGAGGAAATTCGTCACTGGGGGCAACTAGTCGATTTGATTGTAGTCAGCGCTGGTCAGTCTATTGATATCGACGTATTACGGGATGGCAGTCAGATTGGTTTGGTCATTGTACCGAATGAAACTCAACGCGGTGGCCAGACTGTTGGATTTATCGGTGCTCGTGTCGATGTACCCGAAGGTTTTATGAATGAGTACCGGATAGTCATTGAGCACTCTTTGTTTGATGCTATTTGGCAGGGGATTGAGAAAACCTGGTCGATATCGGTGTTAACAGTGAAGTTTTTATTTCATATGGTTATTGGTCAGGCGTCCATAGACAACTTGAGTAGTCCCATCAGTATTGCTCAATATGCGGGTGACTCGGCGGATGCTGGATGGCTACCATTTATCAGTTTTCTCGCCGTGGTGAGTATTAGTTTGGGTGTATTGAATTTGCTTCCTGTGCCCATTTTAGATGGCGGTCATCTGCTTTTTTACATTATTGAGGCGGTTACGGGTAAGCCTCCAAGTGAAAGCTTTCAAGCTGCAGGGCAACAGGTCGGCATAGTTTTGATAATTATGTTAATGTCGGTCGCTTTATATAATGACCTAGCCCATATTTTTGGCTAAGGCTTAGAATTCCGTTCGTGAAACATTTTTTTGTCGCGCTAAATTGCATTTGTGGTGTTCTCATGTTGGCTTCGGTCGCAAAGGCGGATTTTTCTGCATTTGTCATCGATGATATTGAGTTTGAGGGCTTACAAAGAATCAGTATTGGTACGGTATTAAGCTACTTGCCATTAAAAACAGGTGAAGAAATTGACGCTCAGCGGGTTCAGGGAGCCATTCGTGCACTCTACCAAACTGGGTTTTTTGAAGATGTCAGTTTTGCTCAGCGTAACAATGTTCTGGTGATAAAATTAGTTGAGCGTGCATCCATCGCTAATATTCTTATTACCGGTAATGACGAAATTGAAGATGAAATATTACTGGATGGGCTTAAGTCTATAGGATTGGCAGAAGGCCAGGTATTTGATCCATCTACTCTTGAGCTTGTCGAAGTCGAGTTGCGGCGCCAATATTTTGCCCGCGGAATGTATAGCGTTACGATTAGTTCCGATGTTGAGGAATTAGAGCTTAATCGTCGCTCAGTAGAAATTATTATTAACGAAGGGCCGATTGCAAAAATACGCAATATTAATATTGTCGGTAATCAGGTTTTTTCAGATAAAAAATTATTGCGAAAATTTCAACTAGGGGACCCAGCCTGGTACGCAATATTAAGCCAGAAAGATCAGTATTCACGGCAGAAGCTATCTGGAGATTTGGAAACGCTGCGTTCTTATTACCTTGATCGAGGTTACATCGACTTTCGTATTACTTCTACGCAAGTGAGTATAAGCCCAAATCGAAAAGATATATTTGTGGTAATCAATATCGTAGAGGGGGAACAGTTTACTATTTCAGATGTTGATGTTGCCGGTGATTTGGTGGTCGACCGAGACGAGTTGTTAGCATTAATTGATCTTGAGCCTGAAGATATTTATTCAAGACAGGTGGCTACAGCGTCATCGGCGCAATTGTCAGAGCGTTTGGGTAACGATGGTTACGCATTTGCCAATGTTAACCCGGCACCAGAGATAAATAGAGAAAACAACACAGTTAAAGTCACCTTTGTTGTTGATCCTGGGCGTCGCGCCTATGTTCGTCGCATCAATATTTTTGGTAACACTAAAACAGAAGACGAAGTATTAAGACGTGAAATGCGCCAAATTGAAGGCGGCACCATGTCGACTGAGAAAATCAATCTGTCACGAATTCGTTTGCAACGTCTTGGTTTTTTTGAAGAGGTCAATGTCGAGACCGTTCCTGTTCCAGCTGTAGAAGATGAAGTCGATGTTAATTTTAGCGTTACCGAACTGCCGTCTGGTAATCTCCTTGCTGGTGTTGGTTTTTCTCAGGCACAAGGTTTTTTAGTCAACTTTAGTATTAGTCAAAATAATTTCCTAGGCAGCGGAAAACGCGTTACTGCCACCGTCAATACTAGTCAGGTAAATACCATATATAGTTTTGGTTATACCAATCCTTATCATACGATTGATGGCGTGAGCCGAGGCTTTAATTTTACTTTTAGAGATACTGATACCGATTCAGATCGCAGTATTGCTCGCTTTTTGGCCGATGTCTCAAATTTTAATGTGGTTTACGGTTTTCCGCTGACGGAAAATTCGCGATGGAATCTATCTGCCGGATTAGAAAATATTTCTGTTCGCTCCACTCGTGAAACACCAGATGAGTTTTCATCATTTCTTGATGAAGAAGGTGGCGATTTTGCTACAATTCAACTCTCTTCATCATGGATATTCGATAGTCGTAACCGCGCATTGCTGGCGACGCGTGGTACGATGCAGAGGTTTTCGGCAGAGATCGGCACTGGAGAGCTAAATTTCTATAAATTGTCTTCGCGCACTGAGATACTGCGGCCGCTGACCGAAGACTTAGGGATTTTGCTGAAAACGGAGGTAGGGTTAGGCGACAGCTTTGGTAATACATCGGAATTTCCGTTTTTTGAGAACTTTTTTGCCGGTGGTGTGAATTCTGTGCGAGGCTTTGAGGCTAATTCCTTGGGGCCGCGAAGTGCAGATGATAATGATGATGTGCTTGGTGGTGCATTTGAGTTTACGGGTAGTGTTCAGCTGATTCTGCCTGTACCATTTGCTAACAGTAATTCCACACGCTTAAGCGGGTTTTTCGATTTTGGTAATATATACGAATCAGTCAGTGAATTTGATGCATCAGAGTTGAGATACTCTGCTGGCGTCGCCATGTTATGGTTGTCACCATTAGGGCCGTTGAATTTTAGCTTAGGTCGAGCTCTGAACGCCGAGCGAGGTGACGAACGTGAAGTATTCCAATTTTCGCTGGGCACGTTTTTCTAGAGGGGTTTTGTTTTGCTTAAATTACGTATGACATTAATCGGTATGGGCTTGTTCTGCTTGATGTCTGGACTGGCGTTGGCAGAAGTGAAGATCGGCTTTGTCAACCCGATCAAGGTGTTGGAAAGTGCGCCACAGGCAGCTTCAGCCAGAGCTCAATTAGAAAAAGACTTTCAGCCTAGAAAGGATGAAATTATTGCTGCGCAGAAAAAAGTGCAAAAAATGGAGCAAGACCTTCTTCGTGATCAAGACACGATGAGTGAGTCTGCGCGACAGTCGCTTGAGCGCGATATTATTTCGCAAAAGCGTGATCTGCGTCGAGTTCAGGAGGAATACCGAGAAGACCTTAATTTGCGCAGAAATGAAGAGTTAGCGCAGTTACAACGCGAAATTTCCAAGGTAATACAACAAGTTGCTGAAGAGGGTAAATACGATCTTATCGTTGGTGAAGCGGTTATTTATGCTAGCGATACTATTGATATCACCAGCAAAGTGCTCGACCGGTTAAAACAGAATAACGGCGCTAAGAAATAAGCCTGTGCCAAGGCACAGATAGAACTCAGGTAAAATTATTGTGGCTGTTACCCTGGCAGAGTTAGCAGAGCATGTTGGGGTAGAGCTGAAAGATGGTCACGAAGTGATCATTCATGCAGTTGCTCCACTTCAATCGGCTAAAAGCGGCGAGATCAGTTTCCTCTCTAACTCGCGCTTTAAGAAGTATCTAGTAACAACACAAGCATCAGCCGTTATTCTTTCAGAAGCAGACAGTATAGATTGTTCGGCTTATGCACTGATATGTGATAACCCTTATCTTGCTTATGCCCAAATAGCAACATACTTACATCCAGGCGAAGAAGCTACCGGCATTCATCACCCCTCCGCTGTAATTTCACCCGACAGCAATATTGATCCGTCTGCGTCGATTGGTGCACATTGTGTGATTGAAAGTGGCGTTACCGTTAGAGCCAATGCCATTATTGGTGCCGGCTGTGTCATCGGTCGTGATGTTATTATCGGTGCGCAGAGTCACCTTGTTGCCAATGTCAATATATATCAAGGTTCGCAAATTGGTCAGCGTTGTTTAATCCATGCTGGGGCAGTAATAGGCGCTGATGGCTTTGGAATCGCGCCCTCAAGCCAAGGTTGGGTCAAAGTGCCGCAGCTTGGCAGAGTGCTTATCGGCGATGATGTCGAGATTGGCGCCAATACCACAATTGATCGAGGTGCTTTAGAAGATACGCTTATCGGTAATGGCGTGAAACTCGATAATCAAATTCATATCGCGCACAATGTTTCAATTGGCGATCACACGGTTATCGCCGCATGCACCGGAATTTCTGGCAGTGTTACAATCGGTAGCCGTTGCATGATAGCTGGTGGTGTGGGTATCGCCGGTCATTTGGATATCGTAGATGGTGTGACCGTAACCGGTATGTCGATGGTGACTAAGTCTATTCGAGAACCAGGCGTGTATTCATCCGGCTGGGGCGCGCAGCCACAGTCAAGCTGGCGCAGACAGGTAGCAGGCTTGCGCCGCTTACCTAAGCTTTTGCAAAAGCAAAGAAACAATGAGAAGTAATACAAATTTAATTTCATGTAAAAACGTTATACATAAGTAGGTAGTCGAGAAAAAATGTCTAATCAAGAAATGAGCACCATGGATATCCAAAAAGTACTTGAGTATTTGCCGCATCGATATCCGTTTTTATTAATTGATCGTGTGCTGGACTACAAGGTTGGTGAATCTCTCCAGGCCTTAAAAAATGTCACTATTAACGAGCCATTTTTTCAAGGTCACTTTCCCGCAATGCCGGTTATGCCAGGTGTGTTGATCGTAGAGGCCATGGCGCAAGCTGCAGGAATTTTAACGTTCTTGACGACAGAAACTAAGCCTAGTGAAGACAATATTTATTTTCTGGCAGGTATTGATGGTGCTCGGTTCAAACAAACGGTGGTAGCGGGAGATAGTCTGCTACTTGATGTGAAAATTAAAAAATCTATGCGTAATATCTGGAAATATACAGCCGAAGCGCGTGTTGATGATGAGGTGGTCTGTAGCGCTGAAATTATGTGCGCAGGTAAAGGCTAGTTTCGCATGATCCATAGCACCGCTATTATAGATTCGGCGGCATCAATTGCGGATGACGTTGAGATAGGCCCTTACAGTGTTATCGGTCCAGGTGTCGAAATAGATAGTGGTACATGGATAGGTCCACATGTCGTCATTAATGGACCAACAAGCATTGGTAAAGATAACAAAATATATCAGTTTTCTTCGCTAGGCGAAGTACCACAAGATAAAAAATATGATGGCGAGCCAACTAAACTAGAAATAGGTGATCGTAATACCATTCGTGAATACGTGACCATGAATAGAGGCACTATTCAGGATAGAGGTGCAACTATTATAGGTAGTGATAACTGGATTATGGCTAATGTCCATATCGCCCATGATTGCGTTATCGGTAATCATACTGTCATGGCCAACGCTACCAGCTTGGCCGGCCATGTTGAAGTGGGTGATTATGTCATTACAGGTGGATTCTCACTAATCTATCAATTTTGTTCGTTGGGGGCTTATAGTTTTACGGGTTTTGGTGCCCATGTAAATAAAGACGTGCCTCCCTACGTGACAGTAGCGGGACAGTTGGCCAAACCTTGTGGTATCAATAGTGAAGGTCTGCGTCGACATGAGTTTGGTAAAGACAATATCGCTGCGATTAAGCGTGCGTACAAAACACTTTATCGTTCCAATTTAACTTTAGAAGAAGCGAAACAGCAAATTCAGGAAATGGTTGCTGAGTGTGAGGTATTGGCGCCTATGCTGGAATTTATTTCAAATAGTCAGCGCGGTATCGCGCGTTAAACCAAACTGCCTTAGGTATCCGTTATCCACCTTGTAAAATGTCGATTCGAATTGGCATAGTTGTCGGCGAAACATCCGGAGATTTGCTTGCCTCACGTTTGGTGCAGGCATTACGAAAACGTTACCCAGATTGTATTTTCGAAGGCGTTGCCGGGCCCCTGATGGTGGAAGCAGGCTGCGAAAAACTTTATGATGCGGAGCGCTTAGCGGTTATGGGTATCGTAGAAGTGTTGGGACGTTACCGCGAGCTATATGCTATGCGCTCATCGTTAATAAAACATTGGCAGGAGAATCCTCCCGATCTATTTATTGGTGTTGATGCCCCTGATTTTAATCTAGGTCTTGCCGAGAGACTCAAGCGATTAGGTATCGCCACATGTCACTATGTCAGTCCCTCGGTTTGGGCCTGGCGTAAAGGCCGGGTGAAACAGATCAAGCGTGCCGTCGACTTGATGTTAACTTTATTACCATTTGAAACGCAGATCTATCACGATAACGGTGTTGCCGCGATGTTTTGTGGGCATCCCCTAGCTGATGAACTGCCTATGCAAACTGATACTCAGGCGGCTAGAACTAAGCTCGACTTACCCACTGACAAACCTATCTTAGCGGTGTTGCCAGGCAGTCGAAATAATGAAATCAAATTATTAGCACATCATTTTATTGATGCCGCGGTGCAAGTGTCTGAAACCTTACACGAATTACACTGTGTCTGCCCGGTAGTTAAATCGGAGCATCTTGAGCAGCTAAAAGAGTTGTTTAGAATTCGTGCGCCGCAACTAGAAGTTTCTTTTGTAGAAGGTGATTCAAGGACGGCGATAGCAGCGTCTGACGTGGTGCTATTAGCAAGCGGTACGGCAACGTTAGAAGCGACATTACTGAAAAAACCGATGGTGGTCGCGTATAAGGTGGCGAGTTTAACTTACGCGATTGTGCGGCCAATGATCAGCTTGACACATTTCGCCTTACCCAATTTATTATCGCAACGACCACGCGTACCTGAGTTTATACAAAACCAACTTGCAGCCGCGCCGATGGCAAAGCAGCTTATCGATTTGTTTAATGATGAGACCAGTGCGCAACGACAGGTGGATGAATTTTCTACAATCCATGAAATGCTACGCTGTGATGCTAGCGAAACTGCTGCACAGGCAATAGACGAACACTTTGCTTTGGCAAATCGACATGGCTGAGCTAATTGCAGGTGTGGACGAGGCGGGTCGCGGCCCACTGGCAGGGCCGGTTGTCGCAGCGGCGGTGATCCTGCATCCTGAAAAACCTATTCTAGGCGTTAATGATTCAAAAAAACTGACGGCCAAGCAGCGCGAGCGTTTGTTCGTACAAATAAAGCAAGAAGCTTTGTCTTTCGCCATTGCCATGGCAAGCGTCGAAGAGATTGACGAGATCAATATCTTGCAAGCATCCATGCTGGCGATGAAGCGAGCGGTAGAGTCACTCGACCAAGTGCCTAATGCGGTGCGCGTAGATGGCCCGCATTGTCCTGATTTATCGATGCAAGTTAGCGGTATAATTAAGGGAGATTCCAAGGATGCAGCGATTGCTGCTGCCTCTATTCTTGCCAAGGTAGAACGAGACCACATCATGCTCGATTATGACGAACAATATCCGCATTATGGCTTCGCCAAGCACAAGGGCTATCCTACTGCGGCGCACCGAAGCGCTTTAGAGATACACGGAGTGAGTGATATTCATAGGCAGTCTTATGCACCGGTAGCACGATTATTGGGTGATGCAGCAAAATGAGTTTTGTTCATCTAAGAGTCCATAGCGAGTACTCCTTAGTCGATGGCATAGTTCGTGTTAAACCTTTAGCAAAGTCGGTAGCTGACGCGCAAATGCCAGCCGTGGCTTTAACAGACCAATCCAACTTATTTGCATTGGTAAAATTTTATCGGGCAACGATTGCCAGCGGCGTAAAGCCTATTGTTGGTGTTGATTTGTCTGTGCAGGGCCAAGATGTTAACGATGAACTTTGTCGTATGACCTTACTGTGTCAAAACAATACCGGTTATCTCAACCTTAACCGTTTAATATCATCTAGTTATGCTGATGGCCAGATTCAAGGTGTGGCAACGGTTAAGCGCGAGTGGATAGAGCAGTCTTGTGAGGGTCTGATCGCTTTATCTGGTGCAGGAGAAGGCGATATTGGTAAGGCCTTGCTTGACGGTAAGCAGGACCTTGCTTTAGCGCATCTTCGTCATTGGCAAGATATCTTTCCTAACCGATTTTATATAGAGCTTCAGCGCACAGGCCGAGCTCGTGAAGAAGATTATATTCACGCAGCAATTGATATGGCTATTGAGCATGCGCTGCCGGTTGTGGCCACTAATGATGTCAGGTTTTTGCAAAGCACTGACTTTGAGGCGCATGAAGCACGAGTTTGTATCCACGATGGTCGTACACTGGCCGATACGCGCCGCAGACGTAATTACTCTGAGCAGCAGTTTTTGCGCAGCCCTGATCAGATGCGAGAACTGTTTAGCGATATCCCGGAGGCGATTACCAACACGGTCGAAATAGCCAAGCGTTGCAATTTAGAGTTGACGCTGGGTAAAACCGTCTTGCCTGATTTTCCTGTGCCTGAAGGCATGGATGTAAACAGTTTTCTTCGCCATGAATCACAGCGAGGCTTAGATAAACGCTTAGCCAGAGCGAGAGAGCTAGGCCAAGAAATCACTGATACAACAGTCTATCAAGATCGCTTGGAAATGGAGCTAGGCGTGATTATTGAAATGGGCTTTCCCGGCTATTTTCTTATTGTTGCCGATTTTATTCGTTGGGCAAAAGAAAAGCATATACCGGTTGGGCCTGGACGTGGGTCCGGCGCAGGCTCGGTGGTCGCCTGGGCGCTGGAAATTACCGACTTAGATCCGGTGCATTTCGAATTATTGTTCGAGCGTTTTCTTAACCCTGAACGTGTATCGATGCCCGATTTCGATATCGACTTTTGTATCGAAGGCCGTGATCGTGTGATTGACTACGTGTCTGATCGTTACGGGCAGGACCAAGTATCGCAGATTATTACTTACGGAAGTATGGCTGCGAAAGCAGTGGTGCGCGATGTCGGCCGTGTTTTGGGTCATCCTTATGGTTTCGTCGACCAGGTTGCCAAACTGATTCCCTTTGATCTCGGTATGACGCTAGAAAAAGCGCTTGAGCAAGAAGAAGTATTGAAGCAACGTTACGATGATGAAGAGGAAGTGACAGCATTGCTTGATTTAGCGATGTCACTAGAAGGTATTTCTCGTAATGCCGGTAAACATGCGGGTGGTGTGGTGATTGGTCCATCAGCGTTAACCGATTTTTCACCACTGTATTGCGAGCCCGGTGGTAAAAATGCCGTTACTCAATTTGATAAAGACGACGTCGAAGCCGTTGGCTTGGTCAAGTTCGACTTTTTGGGTTTACGCACCCTAACAATTATTGATCGTGCCTTAATTGCGGTGAATGAAAAACGTAAGGCCTGTGGTGAAGATCCCATTGCTCTAGATTCGATTCCTATTGATGATGAAAAAACCTTCGACTTATTAAAAGCATGCGCGACCACCGCGGTATTCCAGCTTGAATCTCGTGGTATGAAGGATTTAATCAAGCGTTTGCAGCCGGATTGTTTTGACGATGTCGTGGCCCTGGTCGCTTTGTTCAGGCCTGGGCCTTTGCAATCCGGTATGGTGGATGACTTTATCAATGTTAAGCATGGTCGCCAGAAGCCTGATTATATGCATCCGTCATTGGAGCCCATATTAAAGTCAACATACGGTGTGATTCTTTACCAGGAACAAGTCATGCAAGCTGCGCAGGTCTTGTCTGGGTATACCTTGGGTGGCGCAGATTTATTGCGTCGTGCCATGGGTAAGAAAAAGCCAGAAGAAATGGCCAAACAGCGTCATGTTTTTGTTGATGGTGCAGAAAACAATGGCTGTGATCGCAAACTGGCCACGCATATTTTTGACTTAATAGAAAAATTTGCTGGTTATGGATTTAATAAGTCGCATTCCGTTGCTTACGCGCTTATTGCTTATCAAACAGCGTATTTAAAAGCACATTACCCATCGGAGTTTATGGCTGCGGTGTTGTCTGCAGATATGGATAATACCGAAAAGGTTGAACCGTTAATTGATGAGTGTCGGGCAATGCATATTAAGGTGATACCTCCAGATGTGAACAAAAGCTTTTTTGCTTTTAAAGCGCTCGATGATGAAAATATTCTCTATGGCTTAGGTGCGATTAAGGGTGTTGGCGAAGGCGCGATCCTCAATATTATCGAGCAAAGGAAGCGAGATGGCGAATATAAAGACTTTGGCGATCTAGTTTGCCGCGTTGATTCGACAAAACTCAACAAGCGCGTGTACGAGTCGATGATACGCGGTGGGGCTTTTGATTACTTTGATAAAAACCGAGCATTATTGTTAGCCAACTTACCGAACGCCTTAGCAGTCGCCGAAAAACATGCCAGTGATAAAGCCACCGGCATGGGTGATTTATTTGGTGGCGGTAGTGGCGCACCTATTGTCTCCGATGTCATTGTTAATAAAGCCGTAGAGCCTTGGGATACTGAGCAAATAGAACAAGGCGAGTTAGAGGCATTTGGTTTTTATCTTTCTCATCATCCGGTAGAACGGTTTCGTAAAGAGCTTGATCGGTTTACTACGTCAAGTATTGGTGGGTTGGAAATTAGCGGTGAAAAAGGTGTGGTGATTGCAGGCTTGATCAAAGCCATGCGTACAATGAATAGTCGACGAGGTGATCGTATCGCTTTTGTTACCTTGGATGATAATACCGGGCGACTAGAAGTTGGTGTATTTGCTGAGGCTTATGCGCAATATCGTGATAGCCTGCAAAAAGGCAATATTGTTGTCGCCGAAGGCGTCGTCAGTATTGATGAATATACTGGCGGCTATAAAATGAGCGCCGATCGTATTTGGGGTATAGAGCAGGCCAGAGAGGTATTTGCTAAGGCGATACGTATTGATGTTAAAAAACACGGTAGTGATTTTGCCAGCAAGCTTGCTGCAACACTGACGCCATACAGGCAAGGTAAATGTTCGGTGTTATTAAATTATCATTCAGACCAAGGCAAGGTGAACATACCTTTGCCGGACGAGTGGAAAGTGCGGCCTAGCCAGGAATTAATCGCCCGTTTAGGAAAATTAACAGCGCCAGAAGGCGTTCATGTCGTCTATTAGGATTGTATAATTAAACGATGAATATGAATTATTTGGAATTTGAAAAACCCATTGCGGAGCTAGAAGAAAAAATTACCGAGCTTCGACATGTTGCCGGCACTGAAGATGAAATCAATATTGGCGAAGAAATCGCTAAGCTTGAAGAAAAAAGTCAAAAACTAACAGAATCGATATTTTCATCATTGACTGCCTGGCAGATTTCTCAGTTAGCGCGTCATCCGCAGCGTGCTTATACACTTGACTACGCCAAGCATATTTTTAGTGATTTCGAAGAGCTTAAAGGTGACCGGGCGTTTGCTGATGACCCAGCAATTGTTGGTGGCTTAGCTCGTTTGGATGACCGACCTGTAATGATCATTGGTCACCAAAAAGGCAGAGACACGAAAGAAAAGATCTATCGGAACTTTGGTATGCCTCGTCCTGAGGGCTATCGCAAGGCGCTACGTTTAATGAAGATGGCTGAGCGTTTTAATTTGCCTGTACTCACCTTTATTGATACACCGGGCGCCTACCCGGGTGTTGGCGCCGAAGAGCGCGGCCAAAGCGAAGCCATTGCTCGAAATTTATTTGAAATGGCAGATTTAAAAACGCCAATCATTTGTACGGTGATTGGTGAAGGTGGATCAGGTGGCGCCTTGGCAGTCGGTGTTGGTGATCGTGTTTTGATGCTTCAGTATGGCATTTACTCAGTTATTTCCCCCGAAGGTTGCGCCTCCATTTTATGGAAGAGTGCTGAGAAAGCAGCCGACGCTGCAGAAGCCTTAGGTATTACAGCAGAGCGCCTAAAAGAGTTAGATTTGATCGATGAAATTATCCAAGAGCCGCTTGGCGGTGTTCATCGCGATGTTGCTGCAATGATGACCTCTTTGAAGCGAGTGTTAGTTGAAAAACTCGAAGAGCTAGACGAGTTAGATATGCCTAATTTAATAGAGCAGCGTCGACAACGTTTAATGAAGGTTGGTAGTTTTAAAAACGCTTAATGAGCGAATTGACGCCGCATTCGCTTCTCGCTGTTCTTGAACGCTATCAAAAGGCAGATAAATATTACGTCGCGTTAAGCGGTGGATTAGATTCTTCCGTTTTATTACATGCTCTAGCATTACTTCGAGATAAGCTGTCTCCATCTTCTATTCATGCATTGCATGTCGATCATGGTTTACATGTTGATTCGTCATCGTGGGCAAAGCACTGTACCGAACTTTGTCAGCATTACGAGATTGATCTACACATCCTCAAAGCAGACATAAGCCTGCAACAAGGCGATAGTATAGAAGAAGCCGCGCGGCAAGCGCGCTATAAACTGCTGGCTGGTTTTATCTCGGAAAATGATGTCTTGCTCACCGCACAACATCAAAACGATCAAGCAGAGACATTTCTGTTACAGGCTTTACGTGGTGCAGGACCAAAAGGCCTGGCATCGATGCCTGAATCAAAGCCATTCTCAACAGGGCGACATATTCGACCTCTGCTTGCACATAGCCGAAATCAGCTCGCGGTATACGCCAGTCGGAACAAACTAAATTGGATTGAAGATCCGTCAAACCAAAATCTGGATCTCAGGCGCAATGTATTGCGACAAAAAATCTTGCCTCAGCTAGAGAAATCATGGCCCGGATTAAGTGCGACCATAAGCCGAAGTGCAAAACATTGTGCTGAAGCTAATGCCTTGCTAGATGATTTGGCTAAATTAGATTTGCAGAATGTTCGATCAAGTAAAGAGACATTGTCTCGAAGCAAGGTGAATTCGCTCGATCTAAATAGACGTGCAAATGTAATTCGTTATTGGCTGATTGCCAAGCAACTTAGTTTACCTAATGAGCGGCGTATAAATACACTCATAGAGCAACTCCAACATAGTGCCGAAGACAAGCAATTATGTATTAGTTGGGCAGGCGGCGAAATTCGCACATATAGAGATCATATTTTCGCTTTCAAATCTTTACCCGGCTTTATCGAAAATCAACGATGCTCCTGGCACTTGTCTAAAACACTGAGTCTGGACGGTGGTCAGTTATCTGCGACAAAGAGCTTAGTTACAGACGGTGTGTTTTTGCCGGAGCACGTAGATGAAGTAGAAATAAGGTTTAGGCAAGGGGGTGAGCGGTGTCGGCCGGTTGGGCAAGATTGCACGAGAGAACTCAAAACGCTGTTTCAAGAGTGGGCCGTGCCACCCTGGGTTCGCAACCGTATTCCGCTGTTGTATGTAGAAGATCAAATTGCCGCGGTTGTTGGGTTTTGTAACTGTTTGCCATTTGATGTAAGAAATGAGGAACGCGCTTGGCAAATTCACTGGTTTTCACCGAGTATCTCGCCATTTATTTCACGCGCTAATTGAGAGAATTGGCCAAATCTGGTACTTTGTTAGCCTACGACGTAGATCCTGCTTCTAACCTTAGTTTATGACCAAATATGTTTTTGTTACCGGCGGTGTGGTGTCATCGCTGGGTAAAGGTATTGCCTCGGCCTCACTAGGCGCATTATTAGAAGCGCGCGGGCTCAAGGTCACAATGTTAAAACTGGATCCGTATATCAACGTGGATCCGGGCACCATGAGTCCTTTCCAGCATGGAGAGGTTTTTGTGACCGAAGACGGCGCCGAGACCGATCTTGATTTAGGTCACTATGAGCGCTTTATCAGCACCGCCATGCGCCAAAGCAATAACTTTACTACTGGTCGAATTTACGAAGAAGTGATTCGTAAAGAGCGCCGTGGCGATTACCTTGGTGGTACGGTGCAAGTCATTCCGCATATTACCGATGAAATAAAACGCTGCATTCACGTCGGCGCAGAAGGTGCGGATGTCGCACTTGTTGAGATTGGCGGTACGGTGGGTGACATCGAATCCCAGCCATTCCTGGAGGCTATTCGCCAATTGGGTGTCGAGCTAGGGCGTGACAATACTTTGTATATCCACCTCACCCTGGTGCCTTATATCAAGGCTTCCGGTGAGATAAAAACCAAACCTACGCAGCATTCAGTAAAAGAACTGCGCTCAATCGGTATTCAGCCAGATATATTAATGTGCCGGGCGGAGCGGGCGGTGCCTGATGACGAGCGTCGTAAGATCGCGCTCTTTACCAATGTTGAAGAGCGCGCGGTGATTTCCGCTGTCGACGTCGACAGCATATATAAAATTCCAGAGATTCTGCATCAACAAAACCTCGATAGCATTGTGATAGATAAGCTAAGGCTTGATGCAAACGATGCGGACCTATCAGCATGGCGTTCCATTGCCGATGCGATAGATAATTCTGCTGGCCAGGTGACTGTTGCCATGGTAGGTAAATATATGGATCTTACGGATTCCTATAAGTCGTTATCGGAATCATTAATTCACGCCGGAATACAAACGCGCAGAAAAATTAATATTCAATATATCGATGCAGAAGATATCGAGAATAAAGGTACGTCTTGTCTAGAAAACTGTGATGCAGTATTGGTGCCCGGTGGTTTTGGTGAGCGCGGTGTAGAAGGCATGATTAAGGCCGTGCAATACGCCCGCGAAAATAAGGTGCCTTATTTAGGTATATGCTTGGGTATGCAGGTTGCGGTAATTGAATACGCACGTAATGTGGCGAATCTTAATGATGCGCACAGTACAGAATTTAATCCTAACACCGAATATCCTGTTATTGCCTTGATCTCTGAATGGAAAACCAGTGACGGATCCGTCGAGCGCCGTGATAGTGATTCCGATCTTGGTGGCACCATGCGCTTGGGTAGTCAGGAAGCTAAGCTCGGCGAAAATAGTCTGGCGAGCCGCATGTATCAGTCAGCAACAGTATGTGAGCGTCACCGTCACCGTTATGAATTTAATAATGGCTATAAGCAGGTTTTAGAAGACGCTGGTTTGGTTTTCTCAGGTCATTCCATTGATGGTGAGTTAGTAGAAATGGTCGAGCTTAATGATCATCCCTGGTTTTTAGCTTGTCAGTTCCACCCAGAGTTTACTTCGCGTCCTCAGGGTGGGCATCCACTATTTACCGGCTTTGTTAATGCAGCCGTTACATTTCAGCAACAAGATGAAAAACAGGCGGTCAACGCATGAAGCTATGTGGCTTTGACATTGGCTTAGATAAGCCATTCTTTTTGATTTCTGGGCCTTGTGTTATCGAAAGTGAACAACTGGCCATGGATACCGCCGGCAAATTAAAAGAAATCACCGATAAACTGGGTATTCCGTTTATCTATAAATCTTCTTTTGATAAAGCCAACCGATCATCTACTATTAGTTTTCGCGGTTTGGGAATAGAGCAAGGTTTGGCTATTTTAGAGAAAGTCAAAGCAACTATTGGTGTACCCGTGTTAACCGATGTTCATGAAGATACCCCTTTTGAAGAAGTGGCAGCGGTAGTCGATGTACTACAAACCCCCGCGTTCTTATGTCGGCAAACTAACTTTATTCAAAGTGTCGCGCGAGCCGGTAAGCCGGTAAATATTAAAAAAGGCCAGTTCCTTTCTCCTTGGGACATGGTCAATGTCGTTAACAAAGCGCGAGAAGCGGGTAACCATGAATTGATGGTTTGTGAGCGCGGCGCCTCGTTTGGTTATAACAACCTGGTTTCAGATATGCGCTCTCTCGCCGTTATGCGCAATACACATTGCCCAGTTGTATTTGATGCCACCCATTCAGTGCAATTACCTGGTGGGCAGGGTAGTAAATCAGGAGGACAACGCGAGTTTGTACCAGTATTAGTCCGTTCGGCTATAGCAGCAGGCGTAGCGGGTTTGTTTATGGAATCCCATCCTGATCCAGAAAGGGCCTTAAGTGATGGCCCAAACGCATGGCCATTAGACAAAATGGAAGAATTGCTTGGCATAGCAAAAGCTTTAGATGAGTGTGTGAAATCTTCACCATTATCTGAGGCAAGTCTATTAGCTTAAATTTCTTTTATTTCATAGTGATTTAATAGCGGTACAGCAAATACGCGTTATAATCGCGTCTATTTTATATTTTCTACTTATTTTTTTACATTTTGGGAAAAACAGCATAACCATGGCAACCATTATAAATATAAAAGGACGTGAGATTATTGATTCACGTGGTAACCCAACTGTTGAAGCAGATGTGATCTTAGATAATGGCATTGTTGGTCGTGCCGCCGTTCCATCTGGCGCATCTACAGGAGTGCGTGAAGCGGTAGAACTGCGTGATGGAGATAATAGCCGCTTTCTAGGTAAGGGAGTTACCAAAGCAGTAGCTGCTGTAAACGGCGAGATCCGCGATCTTGTTATTGGCCAAGATGCTGATGATCAAAAGTCACTCGACGATCAGATGATTAAATTAGACGGTACCCATGATAAAGGTCGTTTAGGTGCTAATGCGTTACTTGCCGTGTCGTTGGCTGCGGCGCGTGCAGCGGCCACAAACTCAGGTCAATCGTTGTATCGTTTTCTTGGTGATGATAATTCTTGTGTATTGCCAGTACCAATGATGAATGTGATCAACGGTGGCGCGCATGCAGACAATAATGTCGATATGCAAGAATTTATGATAATGCCTGTGGGTGCAAACAGCATTGCTGAAGCTATTCGTATGGGTGCAGAGACTTTTCACTCATTGAAAAAAGTATTGCACGGTAAAGGTATGAACACTGCCGTCGGTGATGAAGGTGGTTTTGCACCCGATCTGGGTTCAAATGCTGAAGCCATAGAAGTTATTCTAGAAGCTATAGAGCGCGCCGGCTTTACAGCGGGTAAAGATATTTATATTGGTTTAGATCCGGCTTCATCAGAATTTTATAAAGACGGTAAATACCATCTCGATTCTGAAAACAAAGTATTAAGCTCAGAGGAAATGGCAGACTACTTTGCCGATTGGGCAGAGCGTTACCCCATTCTTTCTATCGAAGACGGTATGGCCGAAGATGACTGGGACGGTTGGGATCTATTAACCAAGAAGATCGGTAGTAAAGTTCAGCTAGTTGGTGATGATTTATTCGTGACTAACCCTGCTATTCTTACTGAAGGTATTGAAAAGGGTGTAGCCAACGCTATTCTGATTAAAGTCAATCAAATTGGTACATTGAGTGAATCGTTAGATGCGATACGCATCGCCAGTGACGCTTCTTATAATTCTGTTATTTCGCATCGCTCAGGTGAGACTGAAGATAATTTTATCGCTGATCTTGCCGTGGCAACCAATGCTGGCCAAATCAAAACCGGCTCTATGTCACGTTCAGACCGTATTGCCAAATACAACCAACTTCTACGTATTGAAGAAGAGTTGGGTAATAAGGCAAAATATGCAGGAAGTGAGGTGTTTGCACGTTTTCTGGCAAACCGCTAAATGGTGTAACAACGAGTAAGAGGTTAATAAACCTTTAAGTGAAACTGCTAACCGCCATACTATTCATTACCTTTTGCGCGCTTCAGGTCAACCTGTGGGTTGGTAAAGGTGGTGTCAGTGATGTCTGGGCGTTAAAAAATACCGTTAATCAACAAAAAGAAATCAATGCCGAGTTAAATACGCGTAACTCGGCGCTCAATGCAGAAGTACTGGATTTAAAAAACGGTACTGCAGCCATCGAAGAGCGTGCCCGCTCTGAACTTGGCATGATAAAAGAAGGCGAAATCTTCTACCGTATCGTAGAAACCAAGCCTTAATCACGTGTCTTCATCAAAAGCGCAATATTGGGTGGTTATCCCAGCTGCAGGCTGTGGTAGTCGAATGCAGTCTGATATTCCTAAACAATATTTATCTATCCAAGAAAAAAGTATTCTTGAGCATACGTTAGATTGTTTTGTAAATCATGCTTCGATCAGTGGTGTGGTCGTCTCAGTATCAAAAGAAGACAAGCGCTGGCCAGATATCGTAGCCAAGTATCCAGATATTAAATCAACCGAAGGTGGTGCCGAGCGCTTTCAATCAGTACTCAATGGTTTGCGTTATTTAACAGAGCTAGCTAATGGAAACGACTGGGTGCTAGTACACGATGCTGCGCGGCCGTGTTTGAGACAAAGCGATCTAGAAAAACTGATAAGTGAATTATCTTCACACGATGTTGGCGGTCTGCTTGGCTTACCCATGGCCGATACCGTCAAGCGTTGCAATGATCAGGACACAGTTAATGAGACTGTGCCACGCTATGATTTATGGCGTGCACTTACCCCGCAAATGTTTCGCTTTGCAACCTTAAAAAAAGCTCTAGAGCAATCTCTGGCTGATAATGCACTCGTCACGGATGAGGCGTCGGCAATTGAGAGATTAGGTCTAAGACCCAAGATGGTCGCCGGGCATAGTGATAATATAAAAGTCACCAGACCAGAAGACTTAGAGCTGGCTCAGTTATACTTGGCAGCAAGAAACTCGTAAGGATTAATTATGCGTATAGGCCATGGTTTCGACGCTCATAAATTCGAAGCAGGAAGAACACTAATACTTGGCGGCGTAGAAATAGATTACTACCTCGGTATGGCGGCACATTCCGATGGTGATGTGGTTATTCATTCCCTCTGTGATGCTTTGTTAGGTGCTGCTGCACTCGGTGATATCGGTGTGCATTTCCCACCGAGTGATGATCGTTTTAAGAATGTAGATAGCCGAAAATTACTAGCACAAGTGATGACGATGCTAGAAGAAAAATCATTAACGGTAGGTAATGCCGATATCACCATCGTCGCGCAAGCACCAAAGCTCGCAGAGCATTTACCTAAAATGAAAACGATTTTGGCTAATGATCTCGCTATCGAATCATCAGAAATCAATATTAAAGCAACCACTACAGAGGGGATGGGGTATACCGGAAGGGGAGAGGGTATATCAGTACATTCTGTCGTATTGTTAAAAGGAGATGAATAATGAAACGATTACTACTCTCTAGTATTTTAATTTTATGCTTAGTATTGTTATCAGCATGTACGGAAGAAGCTCGGAATAAACTAGGTAGAACAGCAGATAATTATCTCGGCGAAGATTTAAAAGTGTCTTATATCGACGGTGGAAAGGTAGTAAAAACCTGGACCGTTGAAGATGGCAAAATAACCAGTGGCAAGGATGATTTAGGTAACTCAATTGGTTACTACTATTTCTGGAGTATCGAAACGGGTTATGTTCAATTACCTATAGAACGGACAATAATCGAAGAGATTAAATAAACTTTTCATTATTCCCGCGCATTGCGGATTTTATAGGGGTCAGTACCTCGTTTTCTGCTTTAAGAAAACCGGTCAGTTACCCCTTAAAATCCCTCGTTCACCCTGCGCCCTGAGTGATTAGCTGTAGCTAATCACGAAGAAGTGCCCCTGGGGTAAGCTTGTCGAAGGTTGATAAATTCGCTGTCATTCCGGACAATAAGGAGTATTGAGCCGGAATCCAGTTTAATTAGATAAAAACCATTTCGTCGTGCCCTGATAAAACACGATAGTGTTTTACGACGTGCAGCGCCCTACACCTTCGTTCACCCTGAGCTCGTCGAAGGGTGAGCCAGTCGAAGGGTGAGCTTGTCTATAAACCATTTCGCCGCGCCTGCGGCACTGATGCGACTTACTTTTTTCATAAAAAGTAAGCAAAAAACTGGCTCCTGATCAGCCGGCCTTCGGCTTCCCTCGCTCACACTCAAAATACGCGGGCCTGCGGAACTCGCCCGACTGAAGTCGGACTCAAACAGTCCTCGGCCTAATCGCATATTTTAAGTGTTCGCTCGGCGGCTGATAAAGTCGGGTGAAAGGCAAGTTGCTACATATGATCATTAGGTAGTACTATTTACGAATAGCAAATCATATTCGCAGAATCTTTAAATTAATTATGTAAAGATGTTGGCGCCGCTTACACAGCGCTAAACCAATTCCTTAGGATAAAATTTAGTTCATGTAAAGGAGAGCATGCGTGTTAAAACTTATATTGGTGCTTTTAATTACTTTACCTACTATTTCCCTTGCAGAGTACAATTTGTTTGACGGTGAAATAGATGATTCAAGTCGCGAAAATGCTATTGACTTCGAGAGGAGTACAAACGTTGAGCGAAGAGAGAGAATTAAAGAAAAACTAACAGAAGAAATAGATGATAGTAGGACGCTCGATCGTGGTGACCCTTGTCTAATTGAATCAACTCTGCCTGGATGCGATTCTAATATTTAGGTTGAACTATGACCTTAGACCAATGGGATAAGTTGTCGAGTACTATCGTATCTTTTGTTACGGTGGTAGCGATATTCAGTGGAGGATTATTCGCATTGATCGAATACTATGGTCAGAAAACGGATAAAAAGCAAAGTCGTAGTCTGACACTGGTTTCGGAATATCATTCGAGGGATACACTAATCTATCGTAATAGATTAGACGATGCATGGGAGGTAGGGTATCCCGTGCTTATATTGACTCTCAACGAAAATAGCGATAAATCAGCAGCATTTAACTCTTATGTTAATACGCTCATCAATGAAGAGCAGCTATCTAAAGATATCGATTATCTAATGGGTTTCTACGAAAGATTAGTAACATGCGTAAAAGCAAAATTATGTGATAAGACGATTATTGACAAATTTTTTCTAAAAAACGGGCGGACATTTTTCAGAAAATACTATCCATATGTATGTAGTTTGAGGTTGAAGTGGAAAGATGAGTCAATATGGTCTAACACCGAAAAATATTTTAATCCTGGTGGTGTCGGAAAGATATGTATCTAGCTGGTACGGAGCCATAAATTCAAGGAAGTAGTAGAGCCAGGTCCTCTGATTGAAACTGATCACATACCAATTAATGTATTCTAT
>CAZTYM010000016.1:0-43506 GCA_964617475.1 uncultured Thiotrichales bacterium | reverse complement strand
TCCTTCAGGTACATTGTCCCTCTTTGACAGTGTGCGTCAAACTGGGGTAGGTTTAACCTGACCCCAATTATGTGATGTGACCCCAATTATGTGACCCCAATTATGGGTACTTGTAATATTCTTTTGATTTAGCAATAATGTGTATATTATTATATATTATACACATAGGTGTGGTATGCGTACTAACATTGTGATTGATGATAAACTTATGGCCGATGCCCTCAGGGCTACCGGTCTAGCGACTAAAAAAGAAGCGGTAGAAGAAGGTCTTAAAGCGCTAATAAGATTAAAAAAACAAGCAAATATTCGCAGCTTAAAAGGTAAGTTGAAGTGGGAAGGTGATCTCAAGGAGATGAGAACTGATAAATGATTATGGTGGATACCAGTGTATGGGTTGATTATTTTAATGGCCTAAACACTGTGGAGGCTACTATTTTAGACTCTGCTTTAGGTAGATATGAAGTGTCCATTGGCGATCTTATCGCTCTTGAGATTTTGCGAGGATTTCGATTAGACAAGGACTACAATGCCGCAAAAAAACACTTGGCTAGCTTGCATCAATATCCAATGCTCAGCCCAAAGCTCGCGCTAAAAGCCGCTGATAACTACCGAAAACTAAGAAAGAAGGGCGTTACTATAAGAAAAACTGCTGATATCATTATTGCTACTTTCTGCATTGAAGAAAAATTACCACTGCTTTTTACAGATCGAGATTTTATCCCATTTTGTGAATATCTAAAGTTGCGTTCTGTTTCAGGCAAATCAGCGAATGTCTAATAAAAAGGAGTCAGCCCCCTTTTTATTTTGTAAGTTTACGCAAGAAATCAATAAATTTTCTAACGTCTTCGAAATTACTGGCTAAACCAAGCGATGCGCGGACGGCGCCGGTAGCCTTACCTTGCGAAGTAATACAATCTCTAAATACCGGCAAGTCAAAGCTGGTTTTTTCTATTCGTTCACGGCACTGATTAATGGTTTCGGCGGTATGATGCAAACTGCTTTCACCGGCGCCTGGGTTACAAAAACACCCTGAGCGAATAGCGATATTTTTCTCATTAGCTAACTTCTCAATCAGGTCATAGTGAATATATTGCCCATTTGCATCTAAGACATTAAAGGCAATAGTCGCTCCACGGTGTTCGGTAGTGTTAGGACCATATAGCTCGATTTTAGCTTGCCCGTTTTCATGTTTGAGGGCTTTCATTGTTTTCAGTAAATAGTCGGTAAGCGCCATGACTCGTGTGTGCAGTAGGTCTATGCCATTTTCACGCATAAAGTTGAGACCCATACTGACAAGCGGAAAACTCAGATAGTTAACGGTGCCTTCTTCAAAAGCGGCAACGCCATCTTCAAGCGTATAAAAATCGGCGATGGCTGAGACAATTTTGACTGTGCCGCCAGCGAACCAGGGTCGTTTGAGTTTTTTAAGGGCATCTTTGCGAGCAATAAGCGCACCTACGCCTGTTGGGTAGCCAAACATTTTATAAAAAGACAGGCTGACGAAGTCAGGACTTACCTTGCTCAAGTCGAGGCGGTTTGTCGGCACAAATGCCGCAGCGTCGAGTAACACGTCATAGCCTTGTTGTTTGGCTTCATCTATCCAACTTAAAGGATGTTGAACACCGGAAAAATTAGATTGGGCAGGGTAGGCTAATAATTTTGCTGCGTCAGTCTTGCTAGTCAAATAGGGTGCGAGGTCATCGGCCAACAAGGTATCTTCCTGGCAGGCGACATAACGAATATTAGCTCCCCTATGGCGTGCATACTCTCGAATGCCTTGTACGGAATTATGATTATCTGCTGTTAATACTAATTCGCTGCCTTTTTCGAAAGGGTAGCTTTCCGCAACCAGTTTTAGTGCAGCGCTAGCATTGGAGCAAAAAATGACCACGTAGTCTTCTGGGTCGGCGCGAAAATAATCGAGTACATCATTACGCGCTTGCTCAAGATAGCTTGAAGAAAGTAGTGAAGAATTATTACACGAGTGAGGATTACCAAATACGTGGTTTTTTAATAGTTCGGCTTGTTGATCAATTAAGCTTGCCGGGTAGAGACTACCACCAGTGTAATCTAAATAGATTTCCTGGTTTTTATCCAGTCGAGCAAATTCTTTTTGACGTGTTTCATCGAATTGACGGGTTCCAGCATAATCTGGGTAGAGTGCTAAAAACTCTCTCAGTTGTGAATCGTCTTTGACGACTTGATGTAATACGGGTTTGTTCATTTGCTCAGAAACGTGACTAAATTCAATTGATCTGCTTATCGAGAGTGTGAGGGAATTTAGCAATAATTTCCATTGCTTTTCCTCCACGATTGATCTCTATGGGTAACCAGGTACCTGCCTGCATGGCTTGCACGATATCTACTACATCCTTAACTGTTTTGACGTGTTTGCCTGCGAGAGTAATAAAGACGTCGTCTTGTTGTAAGCCACTATCCTCGGCAATACTTTTATCGACTATTTTAGTGATTTTGACTGCACCGTCTTCGTGCAATAAATGCACGCCGAGTCTTGGTTTTACTTCACTAGTAATTTCTTCGTAATCTGGAAGACCGAAAATGCCATCAGCGGTACGTGCAGTCACCTCTTTGCAGGGTAAGGTGCTATCTCCAGGTAGCAGTACTTTGACCTTGCGAACATCCAGGTCATTAAGCTGATGCGGTACACCGAAACGTTCCACAATATGCCCTGTGCCCATAACGCCGATGACTAATGGTGCTGATGAAGATAAGACAGTATTAGCGATACCCTCTGCCATGGCGCGATCCCAAAGCTGTTGTGCGTCAACAAAGCGTAAAAACTGCGCGTTGTTTTTTATGTCTTCTGAATCAGTTTCACCTGAACCATGGCCATGGCCACCAAAGGTGGTAGCGAGTAGCTCTATGTAGTCAGCGCTAGCTTTAGCTGGCAGAGAAACGCCGAGTCTTTCTTCTTTTGACATGGCCTCAACGCCTTTTTTGCTTGCTAGACGAACCGCAGACCGGTCTATGTTTAGCGCAACCATGGGAATATGGTTGATGCGCGCAAAATGGAATAATGGCATGTAGAGCTGCGCATCATAGCCCCATACTTTTTGCCATTCTGATTGCTCGAGAAACTCTTTCTCGTTGAGTTTGCCTGCCACCCAGGCATCGAGCGCTGCTTGAACGCGGCGTGGAAACATTTCGAAACCAAGCGCGATATTGTCGTTGACGGCATGAATTTCACTAATGGTTTGTAATTGCCAGCGATGATGTTCTGCTACATCATGTTGCTCCCCAAGCAGCACGACTTGTTGATTTCTTAATTCATGAATGAGTTCGCTTGAGCTGGAGAAATGCTTATCTTCTGGTAAAAACCAGTGACTCTCTTGGTGACAGCTACTTGTTTCTGCAAATACAGGTAACGTCAAGCACGTGCTCAGGAGGATAACGCTGAGTATCGGGTTTAGACAATGATGCGACATGGATATTTCCTATTCAAACTACCGTGCATACTTGTTTCGTTGAAACAAAAAAGAGATGTGTTATTCGATTACTGTTAACAATGTTGTATTGACTATCTATTTGCGTTTTTGTTACGAAATTTCCTCTAAAATATCGGCTAAATGGAGGCTTAGTGCCTGACCTTCAAGCTTGAGTTTGGGCACTATCCGATTTTCGACCAAATGTTTTAGAGCGCGCTTGGATTTGATCTTTGACAGGGCAGTGACAGCATGGTCGGTAACCCACTCCCATTCTTCATTCTGAAGATCGAGCAGGTCTTCTTCATATTGGCTGAGCATCTCGGCGGAATACTCTGAAATTAACATACACGATTGCATGCGAACGGAATCAGGAAAATCTCCTAAAGATATATCAAACAAGCGAGCAAGTACTTCCGTATTTTCCATATTGTTGGCGAAGTATTGCTGCGCTTCTGGATAATTACGCACGGCGTCAAACAACTGCTTGCGGACGGTTTCAATTTCTACGGGTTTATTGCTTTGCTCGTTACTGGCTGGCTCTGACATCGGTTATCTCAATTGATACACAGTAGCCTAATTTTAGCGTTTTTAGCGCTAATATGTCTAAGCTGATGCGTTTAACGAGATGGCCGTTTGCTGAATAAAAGCCGAATTGGCCTGAGCAAGTAATATAAAGCTGATAGTGATGTAGGTATTAATAGAAATTCGCGATCAGCAGCGGTAGGTGTGAGTGCCCATTTCAGCCAAAATTGCCATTTTCTTGGCCATGTGTCTTGCAAGGCAAGAAAATAATGCTTATCTGATGGAACAATTCGTGTTTTTCGATAATTTGCTTCGCTGTTCGTTTGCTCAACAAGCTCTATCTGACTAACGAGTTCGTCAACGATAGGACTGAGTTTATGTTGTCGGGTTATTACAGCTGATATTTCCCGAGGAATTGGAGCTGAAAGCAACTTTTCACAGACGATTAATGCCGTAAACAGCGTATTTTGCAGCCCAAGCTGTTTGGCACGGTTAAAAATCCTATTCCAATCTGGTTGCGGGTGGCTATGAATGAGTTCAGCTAAGTCACAGAAACGATATAGTCTTGATGACCAATACTCTTTTAGCGCATTGACAGCAGTAATCAAGATGGTGTCATTAAGACCAAATGTAGGTATGGCCTGCTGATGTATATCGATGCTGGAAATATTGTCCCATAACAAGCCCGAAGGTATATCAAGCTCGCGTGGCGGTATTTTCCAATGTAGATCAATATTGACGCCTTTTTGTTCGTCTCTTAGGCTGGACTGAAAAGAGCCTTCGTGGCGATTTGTAATATGAAAACCGTTTTTACTTAGTAGTACTTCGGTTGCTGCGTGGTCTTTTTGCCGTACATAAAGGTCAATATCGCCGAAATTACGCATTGAAAGCTGGCCGTAGATCAGTTGCGCCGCGACGATGCCTTTAAAGCAAACAACTTCTATATGCGCACTTTGTATACATGTGATTATTTCGCGCGCAGCGTTCATCAATATTAGAGCATTGCCGGTATGCTGTTTGCACTCCGCCTGCAGGGCGTGAATGACAGAGCTCGGAACCCGCGGTAGTGCCAGCTTTCTCAGGCTGTTTAAACACAATGCACTGACTCGATGATGCTGCATGAGCTCCAGGGCGTTATGCCAATCAATGCTTTCATCGCTAAGCTCATTAATCTGTTTGACGATTCGATCAGAATGATACGAGCGCGCTAAAAGGGTGATTAGGCGAAGTTCTATGTTCATATTGAGAATATGTTGTATTTGTAGTTATCGACTATGTTCAATGTCTTAAGGAAAGCCTTTTAGTAGCTAACGTATCAGTGTCAGTAATCTTTACACTGTTTTTGCCTGTCGTGCCATGTTAATCCGGTGTTCTGAGCGTATTTCGTTGAAAAACAAGGACTTGGTGTTTTTAGTAACTGTAAGTTTTTTTACACTAGTTTATCTTGCTAATTTTGATAGAAGAGAATAATATCTTATAAATCAATTGCTTATTGTGATCGCAAAAGGGATATTAATTGTGGCATTGGGATTGCTAAGACGGTATATATGAGAACAATTGAGGAAAAATCTAATGTATCCAAAGCAGCGTGATGGAATAACGATTCAGCAAGTTGGTGACGAAATGGTGGTTCTAGATCAGGAGAATGATCTTATTCACCAGCTTAATCCAACAGCGAGTCTCATTTTATCCAATTGTGATGGCGAGAAAACGGATCTGATGATTGCTGATGAATTGGTAAAACAATTCAATATTGATAAAAACGTTGCGATAAACGATGTGCAAACCGCGATTAAGCAGCTTAGGGAGCTTTCACTAGTCCATTAGTTGTTGCGCAAAAATTGGACTAATTCATTACTCTAGCCAGGTCCATAGCAGGGGGAGCTTAGTGACTCTGATTTCTCTTAGTATCTTTGATATTCGCATTTCAATTCAATGTGAAACGCCAGTTATTGCCGAAGTCATCTTAAAGGGTTTCTCAGCATTTGTTGTCGATGCAGAATCCAGTGCATACGACTTACGTTACCAGCTGACGCATGCCCCAAGTAATAGTTACCATATTGCGCGCGAAGGTCAGGCACCGATTGTGGCTAAGAATAACTATGAGCTACTGTATTACTTTGAAAAAGACCTGACAATAGAATTGGAACTCAGTCGTAAAGATCTGTTTTTCGTGCATGGTGCGGTATTAGAATTAGATGGTAAGGCATTTCTGATTAGTGCACCTTCAGGTAGCGGTAAGTCGACGACAACATGGGCTCTGCTCCACCATGGATTTAATTACCTCAGCGATGAATTGGCGCCGATAGAAATAGATAGTCTGCGTATATTGCCATTTCCACATGCGCTGAATCAGAAAAAAGATCCACCTGCACCCTATGATTTACCGTCAGCAGTGTTTAAGACTGACCGCACTATGCATATTCCTGTGGAAGCATTGCCATGTAAAGTGGTGGACGAACCGGTCAAGTTAGCAGTGATGTTTTACGTAAGATTTAATAAGAATGCTGAAGAACCTTCGATTACCCCCGTTTCTGCGGGTGAAGGGTGTATGCATTTGTTTGCTAATGGTTTAAACCAATTACAGCACGAGAATAAGGGACTTGCTGTCGCGACTGAGATCGCTCAAAAAGTGCCTGCGTTTCGAGTGGAAACCACGCAAGACTTAATGGCGAGTGCAAAAATGGTAAGACAATTCTGCTTGTCGCTTTAAGCGTAAAAGTGTCAGGAAATTTTACACTTTTCAAAAAAATACATTGCAACAATAATGAAAATATATTGATTTATATTATTTTCTTTTTATAAATCAATATCTTATAGTTATGATTCTATATATGGCTCGAATTGTGCTTAAGGATATCGAAGTGCTCTTTTGGGCTAAGTCTTGAACAGAAGTATGGACGAAAAAGAAAAAGATTCTCAGTTAGCGGATAAGTCCAGACGTGACTTTGTAAAATACGCAGCCTCATCTGCTTATGCAGCGCCTATTGTTGTTTCTTTGCCAGCAAAGGCAAACCTTGCTAAGAATGTTTCCGCTGAAGCTAACGATTACGAGCTGAATAAGACTTAGTACACCTAATTGTTTACTCGTTTTTGCCAGTGCTTATTCGTTTTGGGCACTAACACCAACCACTCTTAAGCATTATTTGTTGATGATCAGCAGGGATACTTTGTTTACCAAAACGGTTTAATCTCGTTGTCGAAAAGTTTTACAAATTATGCTTACTAAATACCAGAATGTTAGAAATAATATAATAAAAACAATAACTTAATAGTTTGGCACATAGATTGCTGATACTCGGTTGTCAGGCGTAAAGCCATAAACTAATTATAGTTAGCAATTTTGGAGATAGTAAAATGAAAAACCAAAGTACAACTGATATAGAGTCACGTCGGAAATTTATAAAAACCGCAGCAGCAGTAGCCTATGTTGCCCCTGCAGTTATTACTATGAGTGCTAGTACTAGTGTTGCCGCGAGTGGTTCTGGTGAAATTAAAATGCCGATTAACGATGAAGTTTATAGCGATGATGGGTTTGGAGAGGATGGGCCTATAAATGCTTGGGGTAACGGAAGCAAAAAAGAGCCTGATGATGAGTTTATTAATCGTCTTTAATTAGTAATTGAATAGAATGCTGTGTAGGAATATGGCATAAATAAGGCGCTAGCTATCGAATTGTAGTTAGCGCCTTTTCTTATGATCTATGCAATATCTTCAGAAAGCGCAGCTCTGGTGTTTTCTGGTAGTAGTTGATCGAAGCGATAATTATCGTGATCAATACCAAAGGTAATGCTTGCTCCCATTTTTACGGCGAGAATTGCGTCATTAGGCAGTTCAAAACGCATAAAATGAACAGATGAAGTTTTGTCTGGATCTTTACGATCTAGGTCTTCATTGGCAATGCCAAATACGCGTTCGCAACCTTCAACTTCAACCCAAATTTTATCTTCAATATCGAGAAGTTTAGCTAATTCAGCGCGACGTGTTTCGATATCGTCGTATTGCAACATAAAAGTTGCTTTCCAGTTAGTGCCATCTGGGATCAGTGGATTATAGGCTTCGAGCTCGTGTTTAATTTCTGCTTTATCAAAAATCTTTTCTATACGTAGCATTTCCTGAATTTGGTAATACATGGTTGTATAGTCTTCAAAATATAAAAAGGCATTGCTACCAATTTGAAGACGACGATTTGATTTATGCTCCATTGCTTTAGCACGAATCTCGTCGCGTTTTTCAGAATAGTCTTCGAGGCTAAGCAAGTCCTCGCGGCTGATCTTTTTCATCAAATTTCTCTCAAAGGGTTTTTTAAATAGTTAGATTCCGTAAGCCAATTTCAATAATGACAATGGATGTTCTGGCTCTTTAGTACGGCCAAGGCCATTTTCAATCTGATGACCAGCCATTGGACAGTCACTACCATAATGGTCGTACTCGTCTTTTTTCACTAAGTTAACCACTGGACGAACAATCTTCATAGAGATTTCGTGGTACTCAGATTTCACTGCGTAAGTACCATCATGACCAGAACAACGTTCGATAGGTACGACTTTGGTATCCGGAACAAGTTCTAATACTTCTTTGGTTTTTTGACCAATACGTTGTACACGTTGGTGACAAGGTACATGCCAAGAAACTTTGCCTAGTGAGTTTTGGAATTCGGTATTAAGTTTGCCTTCTTTATGGCGAAGCATAAGATATTCGAATGGGTCGAAGATGGCGTTTTGAACCTTTTTCACATCTTCATCATCCGGAAACATCAAAGGCAGTTCTTGTTTGAACATCAGCACGCAAGAGGGTACAGGACCAATAATATCCCAGCCTTGGTCTACCATCTTAGCAAGAGCAGGAATATTGACTTCTTTCGCTTCCTGAACGGCCTTTAAGTCACCGACTTCAAGTTTAGGCATACCGCAGCAACGTTCTTTATCTGCTAGCGTTACCGCAATACCGTTGTGTTCGAGTACTGCAACTAAGTCTTCACTCACTTGCGGTTCGTTGTAGTTACCGTAGCAAGTTGAAAATAAGGCAACTTTACCAGTGGTATGTTCGGTAGCCTCTGGCGTAATACTTGGTGTAGCGCGTTTTGACATGCGCTTGCGCAAAGTATTGCTGTGATACTTAGGCAAAATCGCATCAGGGTGAACACCCAAAGTGCTATCGAGCAATTTGCGCGTAGCAGAATTATTGTTAACGGCGTTGACTACATCAACAATCACCGGGATTCCCGCTAGCTTACCGACCATATCCGTATTGGTCAGTAGGTTATCGCGAGTTTTGGTTTGGCCTTTACGGAATTTAATGGCTTTCGCGCGCAACATAAGATGCGGGAAGTCAACATTCCACTCGTGCGGTGGCACGTAAGGGCATTTGGTTAGGAAGCATAAGTCGCAGAGGTAACAATGGTCGACTACTTTGATGTAATCTTTTTTGTCTACGCCGTCTACTTCCATTGTCTCTGATTCATCCACTAAATCAAAAAGGGTAGGAAATGAATGACAAAGGCTCACACAGCGGCGACAGCCATGGCAAATATCGAAGACGCGCTCTAACTCTTCATTAAGTGAGTCTTCGTTATAGAATTCTGGGTTGTTCCAATCGATGGGGTGTCGTGTAGGTGCCTCAAGACTTCCTTCACGTCGACCTTCGGTAGCTGCGGACATTTGCGCCTCCCTACTTGGCGATTCACAGAGTGTTCAAATTTTACATACAAAAACGCCGCAGGGGTGTGGCAAGCCCTGCGGCGTAGATGCTTTAACTTAAATTAAGCTTCAAGACCATCTAAGGCTTTCTGGAAACGGTTAGCGTGTGAACGCTCCGCTTTAGCTAGTGTTTCGAACCAGTCTGCGATTTCGTCAAAGCCTTCATCGCGAGCAGTTTTAGCCATACCAGGATACATGTCAGTGTACTCGTGAGTTTCACCAGCAATTGCAGCCTTAAGATTATCAGCAGTACCGCCGATTGGTTTACCAGTAGCAGGATCACCAACCGCTTCTAAATATTCTAAGTGACCATGTGCGTGGCCAGTTTCGCCTTCAGCAGTTGAACGGAAAACAGCTGATACATCGTTGTAACCTTCTACGTCAGCTTTAGCAGCGA
The DNA here is from genome assembly GCA_964617475.1 of uncultured Thiotrichales bacterium. Lineage (GTDB taxonomy): Bacteria > Pseudomonadota > Gammaproteobacteria. The sequence continues at coordinate 33,442 of CAZTYM010000016.1, read as the reverse complement.
AGTACAGGTAACGACGGTTTGCTTGAGATTCACCTGAAAATGCTTCTTTCAAGTTATCTTCGGTTTTACTACCTTTAAGTTCCATAGTTCTCTCCTCTATCATGATAGGTCTGGCAAATAAACAACATGCGGCCAAACTGCGCTTAAAATAGGCCTCAGTGCAAAATATATCCAATTAATTATAGTTATCGTATCAATTGATAAAATCAATACTTCCTTCGAGCAGCCGAATGGCTTATTTTGGCTAGCTGTTTCTCCTTAGGTGCCTTATGTCGGTTACTTGCTATCCGAACTTGAGGCATCGGGCAGCATATTTACACAACTCAATTGTGAAGACAAGATAGCCTGTCTCACTGCTTCAATAGCCTCGACGCGGGGAAAGCTTTTGCGCCAAGCCAAGATCACTCGGCGTGTCGGTGTCGGATCATCAAAACGTTTAATTTTTAACAAGCGTTGCGAATAACGGTCAGCCCCAGCGGCGGCGCAGGGTAACACCGTAATGCCCATACCACTGGCAACCATATGCCGTATTGTCTCTAGCGAACTGCCTTCTAATACGGTTTGAATACCGCTTTCAGAAGTGGTGGTTTGTTTGCAATCTGGGCAGGCGGCTAAAACCTGGTCACGAAAACAGTTGCCGGAACTTAACAACAGTAGATTATCATTGGCTATTTCTTTGGCTGGAATGCTTGCACGGGTATTCCAGGGGTGCGAGCCCGGCACCACAACTACAAAGGGTTCGTCGTAAACGGCTTGGGTGATTAGGCCGGCACCGTCAAATGGTTCTGAGACTATAATGAGATCCAGCTCACCTTGTTTTAGTCTCGCGCCAAGATTATGTGTGTAGTTTTCTTCGACTATCACCGGCATGCTCGGCACGTCTTCATGCAAAATTGGAATGATGTGAGAAAACAAGTAAGGGCCGATAGTGTAGATCGCACCAATACGCAGAGGGCCTTTTAATGGATCTTTGCCCGCTTGAGCCATTTCTTTTATCGAATTGGCTTGCTCCAAAACGCGTTGCGCCTGGTCGACAATCTTGGCACCAATTGGCGTTAGGCTGATGTCGCTGGGGCCACGCTCAAATAATGCAACGCCGAGTTCGTCTTCAAGTTTGCGCACTGCGACACTCAATGTCGGTTGGCTTACGAAGCAGGCTTCAGCAGCATGCCCAAAATGTTTTTTTTGTGCGACGGCAACGATATAGCGCAATTCAGTTAATGTCATAAAACCCTCAGCTGGCCAGTATGTGGTGGGTGGCTGTATATAGACACTATTAACACGAGAAAGTTAAAAAAAATTAACTATAACGTTCTGCTGGCAATGTCGCAATGAAATAAGGGTTAGATATTGGTTCTCACCTTCGCGTAATCTGCTTGTGTTTTATAGCCGGTCTGCATTACCCTGCGGCAGCAATGAAACAACTGAACAAGAAACACTATGTCTGGCCAGTATGATGCATCGGCAATTGAGGTGCTATCTGGTTTAGAGCCTGTTCGCAAACGGCCGGGCATGTATACCGACACTTCTCGCCCTAACCATCTTGCCCAAGAAGCCATTGATAACAGCGTTGATGAAGCGATGGCGGGCTATGCCAAGCGTATCGATGTATCGCTATATAAAGATGGCTCGCTTGAAGTCAGTGATGATGGTCGCGGTATGCCCGTGGATATCCACCCGAAAGAAAAAATACCCGGCGTAGAACTCATTCTGACTAAATTGCACGCAGGTGGGAAGTTTAGTAATAAAAATTACCAATTTTCCGGTGGGCTACACGGCGTTGGAATTTCTGTGGTTAACGCTTTGAGCACACGACTTGAAGTCAATGTGAAACGTGGCGGGCAGGAATACAATATTAATTTTGCTGATGGTAAGAAAAAATCAAAGCTTAAAGTCATTGGCAGCGTAGGCAAGCAAAATACCGGTACCACCATCAGAATGTGGCCAGACGCGAGCTTTTTTGATTCTCCTAAGTTCTCGCTTTCCAAGCTCAAACATGCGCTAAGAGCGAAAGCAGTATTGTGCCCTGGGCTTAATGTCACGCTATTTGACGAAGCTACTAAGGATACGCAAGAATGGAATTATATCAATGGTTTATCAGATTATCTTAAACAAGGACTAGAAGGTAATTCTGCGCTACCAGCCGACTTGTTTACAGGGCATAGCGAAGGTAACCAGGAAGAAGCTGACTGGGCTGTCGCCTGGTTAGAAGAAGGCAGCGAGTGGATAACCGAGAGCTATGTCAATTTGATACCGACTGCTCAGGGCGGTACTCATGTCAACGGACTGCGCAGCGGTTTGACCGATGCGATTCGTGAGTTTTGTGAATTTCGTAATCTGGTACCGCGAGGAGTGCGCATTACGCCAGAAGACGTCTGGAGCCGTTGTGCATATGTGCTATCGGTTAAGCTAGCTGATCCGCAATTTAGCGGCCAAACTAAAGAGCGATTATCTTCGCGCGAGTGTGCGCCATTTGTCTCCGGCGTGGTTAAGGATAGTTTTGCCTTGTGGTTAAACCAGCACACTGAAGAAGGTGAGCAGATTGCTAATTTGGCGATTAATGCTGCGCAAGCCCGCCTCAAATCAGCGAAAAAGGTCGTACGCAAACGCGTGACTACTGGGCCAGCACTACCAGGTAAGCTAGCGGACTGTACAGCCCAGGATATCAATCGTACCGAATTATTTCTGGTAGAAGGGGATTCTGCAGGTGGTTCGGCCAAGCAGGCGCGGGCGCGTGAATATCAAGCCATCATGCCGTTACGCGGTAAGATTTTGAACACTTGGGAAGTGGCTTCTACTGAGATATTAGGCTCGCAAGAAATTCATGATCTCGCTATTGCTATTGGTGTCGATCCTGCGTCAGAAGATATATCAGGACTACGCTATGGCAAGATTTGTATTTTGGCGGATGCCGATTCGGATGGCTTGCATATCGCCACCTTGATCTGTGCTTTGATGCTGCGCCATTTCCGGCCTTTAGTGAAAAACGGTCACGTCTACGTTGCCATGCCACCGCTATACAGAGTAGACGCGGGTAAAGAAGTGCACTATGCCTTAGATGATGCTGAGCGCCAGGGCATTATCGATAGTATCACCGCGAAAAAACCCAATGCCAAAATCAGTGTGGTGCGTTTTAAAGGCCTGGGTGAGATGAATCCTATGCAGCTACGTGAGACGACCATTGATCCAGATACGCGTCGTTTGGTCCAACTAACTATCGAAAGCGATGATGATGCCGACCAAATGTTGGACATGTTGTTAGCCAAAAAACGCGCTGCGGATAGAAAAAAATGGCTTCAAAATGAAGGGGATAAAGCGGATATTTAAAGCTTATGTCAGATAGTAATCACGATGACGTAACCGAACAACTGTCGCTAAAACAGTTTGCCGAGAAGGCCTACCTCGATTATTCGATGTATGTGATTCTCGACCGTGCCTTACCAAATATTGGTGATGGTCTTAAGCCTGTTCAGCGCCGCATAGTCTACGCGATGTCTGAACTGGGCTTATCGGCGACGGCGAAATTTAAGAAATCTGCTAGGACAGTGGGGGATGTGATCGGTAAATTCCATCCTCATGGTGATAGCGCGTGCTATGAAGCTATGGTGTTGATGGCGCAGCCATTCTCTTACCGCTATCCCTTGGTCGACGGCCAGGGTAACTGGGGCTCGAGTGATGATCCTAAATCCTTTGCAGCCATGCGTTATACCGAATCGAAACTGACTCGGTTCTCCGAATTATTACTTTCAGAGGTTAGCCACGGTACCGTTGACTGGGTGCCTAATTTCGACGGCACTATTGATGAACCTGCCATACTGCCTGCTCGTGTACCGCATGTGTTGCTTAATGGCACCACCGGTATCGCTGTTGGTATGGCGACAGATATTCCACCACATAACCTGACAGAGCTAATTAAGGCCTGCGTCTATCTTATAGAAAAACCAAAAGCCTCCGTTGCTGATTTGTTTGAAATAGTGAATGGCCCGGATTTACCTACTTCGGCGGAAGTCATTACACCCAAGCATGATTTACTGGCTATGTACGAAAGCGGTAATGGCTCTTACCGTATGCGTGCCTGTTATGAGATGGAAGACGGTGAAATTGTTATTACTGCCTTGCCATATCAAGTTAGTGGTGCCCGAATACTTGAGCAGATCGCTACGCAAATGACGGCGAAAAAACTGCCCTTGGTCGAGGATTTGCGTGATGAGTCAGATCACGAAAACCCTACTAGGCTGATTGTAGTGCCACGCTCAAACCGGGTAGATGTGGCGGCGCTGATGTCGCATTTATTCGCTACTACCGATTTAGAGAAAAGCTACCGCGTCAATCTCAATATGATCGGCCTTGATGGTCGACCTGCGGTGAAGAATCTGCGCGAGATTCTCAAAGAGTGGCTGGAATTTAGAACTAACACAGTCCGCCGCCGCTTACAGTTTCGCCTGGATAAGGTGCTTGCTCGATTGCATATTTTAGAAGGTTTGATGATCGCCTACCTCAATCTTGACGAGGTAATCCGCATTATTCGCGAAGAGGATGAGCCAAAAGCCGAGCTAATGGCACGCTTTGATTTGTCTGAGATTCAGGCCAACGCCATTTTGGATACCCGTTTGCGCCACCTCGCCAAGCTTGAAGAAATGAAGATTCGCGGCGAACAAAAAGAATTAGAAGAAGAGCGTAAGCAATTGGAATTATTGCTCAATTCTGATGCTCGCTTGAAAACCAAGGTGAAAAAAGAGCTGCAGGAAGACGCTGAAAAATACGGCGATGACCGGCGGTCGCCGATTATTGAACGCGACGCCGCAGCCGCACTCGATCAAACAGAATTATTGCCTAGCGAGCCGTTAACTATTGTCTTGTCTGAGAAAGGCTGGGTGCGGGCGGCAAAAGGTCATGAGATTGATCCGCGTTCGCTGAATTTCAAGGCCGGGGATGGTTTTTGTGATGCCGACCGAGGTCGTAGTCAACAGCCAGCGGTCTTCCTTGATTCGGGTGGCCGCAGTTACACGTTAGCCGCCCATAGCTTGCCTTCGGCAAGAGGTCAGGGTGAGCCTTTGTCAGGTCGTTTAAAACCACCTACCGGCGTCAGTTTCCGTGGTGTCGTTATCGGTGACGATAAAGACCAGGTATTGCTTGCTTCAACTGCAGGGTATGGCTTTGTTTCGACGATTGGCGATATGGTGACAAAGAACAAAGCAGGGAAGGTGGCGCTGAGCGTGGGCAAAGGTAATGATGTTCTGGTGCCGCAACGGTTGACCGAAGCCGTAGATGATTATTGGATTGCTGTAGCCACCAACCAGGGTTATTTGCTGGTATTTGAGTTGAATGAATTACCGCTGATGGCCAAGGGTAAGGGCGTGAAAATGATCAATATTCCCAAGGCCAAAGCCAGTGAAGGTCATGAAACAGCAGTAGGAACAGCTTTGCTTACCGAAACCAGTACGCTGAGAGTCTACGCGGGACAGCGCTATATTAATCTTAAACCGGCGGATTTAGATAATTTCACTCACGAGCGTGCTAAGCGTGGTCGCAAATTGCCACGCGGTTTTCAGCGAGTCGATAGGATTGAAGCGATTGATTAGCTGCCAGAATTAAAAAAGCCGACAACAGGGGATGTCGTCGGCTGAAGGTCTTCTTATCTAAGGAGAGATAAGTTGGCTCATTTCTTATAACGGCCATTCTTTAGGCGACTTTAGCGACATTTTGATATTTTTCATTTGAAATAATGGGCTGATCCCCTATATTAATTCTTATTCGTATTTGTCTCATGTCGAGGATTAAATGAAGCGCGTCTTCCTATTTTTGGCTACTAATATCGCAATTATGGTTGTGCTCAGCATTACGCTGAGCATATTTGGGTTTCAGGGCTATCTCGATCAAAACGGCGTCGATTTAAACATGAAATCGCTGGTCATATTTGCCGGCGTATTTGGCATGGGTGGCGCTTTTATTTCTTTGGCGATCTCCAAATGGACGGCCAAGCGCATGACCGGTGCGCAGGTGATTGAGTCACCACGCAATGAAACAGAGCGTTGGTTGGTTGAAACCGTTAAACGTCAGGCTGAACAATCTGGTATCGGTATGCCAGAAGTGGCTATCTATGACGCGCCTGATCCTAACGCTTTTGCAACTGGTATGAACCGTAATAACGCCTTGGTTGCAGTGAGTACCGGTTTAATGCAGGCGATGACGCAAGATGAAGTCGAAGCGGTATTGGCGCATGAAGTCAGCCATGTTGCTAATGGCGATATGATTACTCTAGCGCTGATACAAGGTGTGGTGAATACATTTGTCATTGTCCTGTCGAGAGTGATAGGTCATTTCGTCGATCGCGTTATTTTGAAAAATGAGCGTGGTCACGGCCCAGGCTTTTGGATTACGGCGATTGCCGCAGAGCTAATACTTGGTATTTTGGCTTCAGCGATCGTGATGTGGTTTAGTCGTCAGCGTGAGTTTAGAGCCGACGCCGGCGCTGCGCAATTAGCCGGTAGTGGTAAAATGGTTGCTGCTTTGCAACGTTTGCAGGCTAGCTCTGGTCAACCCCATTTACCAGATCAGCTCGCCGCGTTTGCGATTTCTGGCGGCATTGGTTCTGGCCTAAAGCGCTTGTTTATGAGTCATCCACCGCTGGAAGAACGTATCGCGGCGCTGAAGCAGGGTTAGGTGTTAGTCAATATCGATGTCGCTAAGCTCGTCGCTGTCGTCGTCATCTAACATATCCGACAAATCACTTAGGTCATCCTCAACATCGCCTGACTCAAGTGCATTTTGAAGGTCTTCCATTTCTTCCCAAAGTGCCGCTTCGGCGCGCTCATTTTCTAGTGCCTCGTAATCCTCTCTTAGCGATTTGAGTTCTTCTTCTAAGGCGCGTTTTTCTTCAGCACTACTTTTAATTTTTTCTTGTAGTAGTTTGACTTTATCTGCGTCTTGGCTAGCCGCGAATTCTTGGCCAACGTGATCGAGTTGATTTCGAAGATCAGTGATCGTTGCTTGTAATTCTGTGACGTTTTGTTGTTCTTTAGCGAGCTTTTGTTCACTCATTGCGAGTGCATTCGCTTTTTGCTCTATTTCTGCTCGTGCTTCGCTAATATCTGTATCTACTGAGGCTGATTGAGCCAATAGGTTTCTTAATTTGTTTTTAGCTAAGACGAGTTGGGTTTTTAGTTTTTTAACTAATGCATCGTTGCCGCGTTTGTAACGTTGTACTTTCTTAAGAAAATCCGTATGGGTCGATTCAGCATTCTTACGGTTTTCAGTTTCAGATGAGAGTTTTGCATTTAGCGCGCTTACCTCAGTTTCAAGCGAGGTGAGTTTGCTATTGAGTTTCTCATTTAATGAATTCAGTTCAGATACTTTCTCTGCATTAGTATCTTTTTCTATAATCGAAGGTTGTTCCGTAAGATCAGCGCTGATGTCATTGTTACTTTCGGCGTCATAGTCTACTAGCGATAAGTTTCCACCGAGTTTGTTTAACTTTGGTTTACTCTCTTGCTCTAGACTAGCGTTTACAGCTTCCGGTTGATCATTTGTTTCAAGCTCTAGACTCGTAAGCTCCGGCGAATCACTAAAATCTGATAGGTTGGTTATTTCGTTTTTGGAGGTATCTAAGCTTGGTGTTCCATCGCTAAAGCAGTAAGCGTCCATACCATGCTGCATGAGAACAAATGAACCAATACCTGCATGTAAATCCGAATCACCCATAACAACATATGTTTTGGATTTGTCTAGTGTTTTGACTTTATCATGAAGTTCAGAGAAATCCATGCTAGTGCAATCGTTAGAAAACATTGAGTTTGTCAAAGATTGGGAGCGTAAATCTAACCAACAGGCGCCGCTATCTATATGTTTATCCGCTTCTTTTTGATCAATGTTTTTGACTAGAGGCGTATAGCAAAGCTCAATAAAATCTTCTTTTGGCAGTAGCATGAGTTCGCCACTACTTTTCATAATAATTGTTGCTGGCTGGCCACTGCCAAGCATTAGGCCACTAGCACCGAATGCGTCACCGCATCGCCATTCTTGTGTTAGCGCATTCACATTACAACAGACACCACTTTTAACGATGAAGTAGTGATCAGTATTTTGGCCTTCGTTAATAACGGTATCACCACTTTGGTAAGATACTTCTGTGACGCCAGACAGCATGCGCTGTAGGTTGATCGGCGGTAGTTTAGAAAAAGCTTCGGATTGAAGAATTTTCGTCATCCAATCGCCGTCACTACCGTTGTCAATTTCGTTAACCTGATAGGTTTCGCTATTATGCTTGCCTAGATGAAAGTCAAGGACGGTTGTATCTATCATCACCACTGTCGAGGTAGCTTGTACTCTAGCAGTGTATTTTCTTGGCAGGTCTGGAGCGATCGGTTCAAGTGCGTCGACATCGTCGCTATTTATGGTCTTGACTTCATTGGCCTGGCTAAGCAGGGCGATTCGGCCCTTTATCACATAGAAAGTATGGCGGTCACTATGTCCTTCTCGAAACAAATATTCGCCTTTTTTAAATTGCTTAATTTTTGCTCGTGAAGCCACTTCGTTGAAGTGATCAATATCCATTGTATTCAATGGTGATAGATTAGCCAAAATTGCTGGGTCGATTGAATCGCGAGCAGCGATACTCATTCTTAAAAGCTCCGGATGCTGAATGCCAACTTGATAGGTAATATAACGGTCAATTTTTTAAAATCATTAACATCCTACAAGTTAAAATCATAGGAAATGTGATCTACGAAGCAGGCCGCTTGTTTTATTTTTTGCTTTTAAAATGAAAACGCGTATCGTACTTTTGGCACGATACGCGTTTGGAATGAAGCGAGCTAAGAGGCTATACGGCTTCTTGTTGCTTGCTCTTGATTGGCAGTACTACTGAGAAGTTGCTGCCTTTGCCAGGAATGCTCTTGATGACAATTTTACCTTCATTATGCATCACCATCTTTTGAGCAACGGAAAGCCCTAATCCAGAGACCTTACCGCCACGCTCCTTCGTAGTGAAGAAGGGCTCAAAGACACGGCTGCGGGTTTCGTCATCCATACCTTTACCATTATCGACAACACTGATAATGATGCGGTCATTGTGTTTCTTGGTTGAAACCATGATTTGACCTTTGGCGTTATCACTGTCTTTAATCGCTTCGGCAGCATTATGGATAAGACTAACGATGGTGCTTTGCATTTCTTCGCTAGATCCAAATATTTCAGGTGCCGTACCTAATTTAGATTTGACAGTGACGTTACTTGGTAAGGAAGATTGCGCTTCTTCAATAGATGCTTCTACTGTCTCATTGACATTGAACATGGCTTTGGGCTTAAGCTCGGTATTACTAAGATTACGAAGCTCGCCTGCAAAGGCTTGCACTTGTTGGATGTTATGTTCCATTTCATCCAAAGCTTCCGGTACGTCATTGAGAGTAGAATCGCCGCGAACAGAATCGAGTACATCACCGATACTTTTAAGATTATTCATGAGCTCAAATGTATCCTGCGATTTGGCATTCATGAATTTATCGACTTCGACCTTGAGTGTATCAAACCCTGTCGCGCTGGCCCGAATAGCTTCAAGGCTCTCACTTAGTTTAGATACAGGGTTACCCAATTCAGATGCAATGGTGCTCGCCATTGAGCTGACGCTACCTACGTCGCCAGCGGCATTAGCATTGCTATTACTGCTCTCAAGTTCTTTCTCAAGTTTTTCCGTCGCTTTGGCAACACTTGATTTCATTTTCTTATCAAAACTGAAAGCGTTAATTGTGTACATGACTCCGGCGATGATGGCGACGGCGCATAGGGCCATAATCATCATAAGCAATTGTTGGTTATGAGATGCGGTGCCAGCATCCACTTCTGCAACTAAACTATCAGAGAAGTTCCTGAACTGCGCAGAGAGTTCTGTACCAGCTTCAGCGACTTCAGTACCCAAGACACGTTTGAGTATTCCGTTTAATGGAATAGTACGCTCCATAATAATGCGTGAGTGTGAAATATAGTTATTCAATGCGTTTGTCATTTCAGGCGGATACTGAATAACTTGTTCTTCAAATTCACTCAATGTCGTTAAAACTCTGACTTTAGCGCCTTCATCTGGTCTTTGAGAAAAGCTGGATACACGATCATTAATGCTGCGTATTACATTAGCTAGCTCAGCTCCAGCTGTTGATGGTTCGGCGCCGCCTTCAGCAACGACTTTGTCCAGCTCGTTGGCGCTGTTAATCAGGCTGCGCGTCGCTACTGGTAAAAATTTACGTGAGTTTCTGACTACGGCAAAGTTAGTTTTAAATTGCTCGACAGTTTGTTCCTTAGACTCGATTAGACTCAGAAACCGGAACAAACGGTTTTTGAGGTTATCTGGAATAGACTCTTCGGCGTCGGCGGCAGTCGATAGACTGTCGCGAAGCTCGCGTAAGCGTGGTAAGAAACCGGCGACTTCGTCAAAGTCTGTATCTGACACTAACGCTCGCAATACTGAAAGACTCCACTCACCATCTAGCTGACGAAGATTATGAATGTCTTCGGAGACAGCGTATAAATTGCCTGTCCCTTGTTCTGTCGTTTGCGACATGCGATCGTGAGTAAAGACAACACCTGCCCCCACGGCAACCGCCCCTACTAATAGGACTATACTTATAAACTTATTCATTTCTTTAACTCCGGATGCTCACCTGCGAGGGTTTTAATAAACGCGACGATTGAGTCTTTATCTTCGTCAGGCGCTTCACGACCCAACTGAAACTTGAACATAATATTAACGGCATCGCGCAGAGTTTTAGCGTTGCCATCGTGCAGATAAGGAGGTGTGAGCGCTGCTAACCTAAGGCTAGGTACTTTAAATGTGTGTTTATCGACCACGTTACCGGTAACGTTGAAACGACCTAGATCAGCTTTGGTAATGTTTCCGCGCTGCTGAAAATAAGAGTTAGCAACTCCGAATAGCTGAAACATATTTCCACCTACTGCTGCACCCTGGTGGCAAGATATGCAGCCATACTTTTTAAAGTTGGCATAACCCGCTTTTTCGAGTTCAGTTATGGCATTCTCGTCGCCCATCAAGTATTTATCAAAACGTGAATTTGGCGTAATTAAGCTACGTTGAAATTCTGCGATAGCGTTTTTTATATTTTTTCTGCTAATGCCATCACCGTAGGCTTCATCAAATAAACCAGGATACTCGGCGTCTTCGTAAAGTTTGGCGACGACGTCAGGCCAGAGTGAGCCCATTTCGTTTGGATTTTGGACTGGGCCATCGGCTTGATCTTCCAAGCTTTCTGCGCGACCATCCCAATTGAGTCTAAAGAGGAAGCCTGTGTTATAAACGGTTGGCGCATTAATTGGGCCTTTTTTGCCGCCTATCCCAGTCGATACTTTGGTTCTATCGACGCCTCCCTGAGCCAGGTTGTGACAGCTAGCGCAGGATACAGTATCATCTTTTGAGAGACGCGTATCGTGGAATAGCTTGTTACCTAACGCAACTTTTTTAGGGTCGACATCGACAGTTTGCGGAATCGGTTTAATCGGTTCGTTTAATGGTTTGCCAGCAAGTATAGGACTTGACGACAGGGCGGCGGTTAAGCCGACTAACGCGTAAATTCTTAATGTCTTGGTCATAGGTTCGTCTACTTCTATTGTCTCTACTTTAGTTATTTGCCTGTTCTAATAAACTTAGAATTAAGCAACCACTGCAACTAATTTCACAGGCAAGAAAAGTACATTGCACTGCGTTAAACGTAGCTGTGCGGAGGCACTGAAATGAAAAGTGATTACTGTTCGCTCTAATTCCCCCGCCAGTTCAAGACACTATTTGCCAAAGTACTCAAACTGGTCGCACTACGGGATTAACTATCGGCATGTCAAGTATTTACTTTAACCATGCAAGTGCTATGGTTTGAAACTGCGAAGGATTAATGTCGATTGCGTCACACTTCAGGCTTTGGCATTTGGTTGCCTGTATGCGATCACGCAATTATTCGCCCTATTCGAGGCTGTTGCGGTATAGATTAATCTAAATTTCCTGATATTTTTTGTAATTTAAAGATATGTAACATTAGGAAACGAAACAGGAAGGTATGGTCAAGTTCATAACTTCTCTGAATTAAAAGAAAGATGGTCTACATCAAAACCGTTTTTGAAGGTTCGCCAGCGATTTCCCTAGCGAGTCGGGGGATAAGGTAACCTGGGAGTGTGTGGCGCAAGTGAGTGATTAATTGTTTAGCCTCAGTTTCTGATACCTCGAAATGATGCGCGCCTGCTACAGGGTCGAGTAAATGTAAATAGTAAGGTAATACCTTACATTCGAATAAGCGTTCGCTTAAGGTTTTTAGTGTCGTTGCATCATCGTTAACACCTTTTAACAGGACGGATTGGTTCAGTAAGCTTATCCCCTTGCTCGATATGCGTTGTAATAGTGTCTGCACTTCGTTATCGATTTCGTTAGGATGATTAGCATGAATGACCAAGGCGGTTGGCAACTTAAGGTTTGTCAGCCAGTCAAAAAGTGGTTTATCTATTCTTTCAGGTGCTACTACTGGAACACGGCTGTGAATTCGCAGGCGCTTAATGTGGGGAATTGCGTTTAAACATGAAGTGATGCGGTCTAGGGACTCAGTTTTCAGTGTTAAGGGGTCACCGCCGCTAAGGATAATTTCAGAAATACTGGTATCACTTCTAATATAGTCTAACGCTTTGACTAGTTTGTCTCCGCCTATGTGTGAATCATTGTAGGGAAAATGCCTGCGAAAACAGTAGCGGCAATGGATTGCGCAGGCACCAGTGGTAATTAAGAGAATACGACCGTCATATTTTTGTATCAGTCCTTGTGCTTTTGAGGCTTCATTGTCGCCGACCGGATCATTGATATAACCGTTTGTAGATTGTAATTCTGCGGGCTGTGGCAGAATTTGCAATAACAGCGGGTCATTAATTGCATTGGGCTGAATTTTTTTGACAAAACTTTGCGGCGCTAAGGTTGGAAACATCTCATGTGCTGCATGGGTTTTTTTCTCAGCATCCGCAGAAAGCTTTGCTTGATTGGATAATAGGCTCTGTAGGTGAGTGACACTACGCTTTTCAGTTTTCATAAAATGGTTAAATTTGCTTGCAGAGTTTTTTCCAGCAAAGATTGATCGTTTTTCTTAAAGAATGAGTAGAATAATAATAGAGCAATTGATCATAATAAATTAAAATCAACCGTTTTTGATTGGTTATGGGAGAAACTATGGCCACAGTAAGTACTAATGAATTTCGTGGTGGTCTTAAACTGATGATTGACGGTGACCCATGTAGCATCATTGAGAATGAATTTGTAAAGCCTGGGAAGGGCCAGGCATTCAACCGCGTTAAAATACGAAACCTTATGACAGGCCGTGTTATTGAGCGCACTTACAAGTCAGGCGAATCTGTTGAAACCGCTGATGTGGTTGATACCGATATGCAGTTTTTATATGGCGATGGTGAATACTGGCATTTTATGGTTCCTGAGACATTTGAACAAATTGCGGCTGATGAAAAGGCTGTGTCCGATGCAGCCAAGTGGCTTAAAGGGCAGGAAGATTGTGTTGTCACTCTATGGGAAGGGCGACCAATTTCTGTGACGCCGCCTAATTTTGTTGAGCTTGAGATAACCGATACCGACCCTGGTGTACGTGGTGATACCTCCGGTGGAGGAGTAAAACCCGCTACCTTAGAAACTGGCGCGGTAGTTCGTGTACCTCTCTTTATAGATATTGGCGTTATCATTAAGGTCGATACCCGTACGGGTGAATATGTCTCCCGCGTGAAGGATTGATACTAGCGAATTTCAGAATTGGATCATTCATACTGGCAACCTAGCGCCTCACATGCCGAACGCAAATTGCGCGCTCAGGTTTACCGTCAGATTCGTGCATTCTTTGATGAACGTAATGTTTTAGAAGTTGATACGCCGATTTTATCCCGATCGGCGTCAACGGACCCAGAGCTAACCCATTTGTTATGTCATTCTGAGCGCACCAGCCGGTATTTGCAGACGTCGCCGGAATTCGCCATGAAGCGTTTGTTGGCCTCCGGTAGTGGTTCGATATATCAAATTTGTCGATGCTTTCGAGCTTTAGAGCAGGGGCGCTACCATTCTCCGGAGTTTGTGATGTTGGAGTGGTACAGACAAAGTTTTGTCATACAAGCTCTCATTGATGAAGTTATAGATCTGTTAAATACTTGGTGGCCTGATCGTAAGCCAATCATTTATCGGTATCGCGAGTTACTTAAGGAAAGAACAGGTCTTGATTATGACTTAAGCCCTTTGGATGACTTTAAAGACTACCTAAATCAGAAATCTGGCTTTATTTCATCATCATTATTACAAGGCAATCGAGACGAGCTCTGTGATCTGATTTTCGGGACAGATATTGCACCAACATTGGGCCATGATGCTGTTGCCGTCTTAACGGCTTACCCTCCTTCTCAGGCCCAGTTTGCAAAATTAAACAATAACGGAGAAGAGGCGCTGCGTTTCGAGGTCTATATAGATGGTATTGAGATCGCCAATGCTTACGAGGAGCTATTAGACAGTACTTTGCAAAATCAGCGATTCCAAGATCAAAACGCGAGGCGAGAAGCCTTAGATAAGCCGCAAGTTGTTATTGATCAGCATTTGCTATCAGCAATGAATCATGGTTTGCCGCAATGTTCTGGTGTTGCGCTTGGATTGGACCGACTGATTATGTTACTGGCGACCAAGGAACGTATTAGCGAAGTTATTGAATTCCCTTTCGATCGCGCTTAGTATCGATGGCGGCGCTAGGCTTTGGGGCGATCTAAGTGTATGGGTATTGGATATAAGCTAGCGTCGGAAAACTTTACAACTTTGTTATTTTTGCTCATTTGCGATATTGATGAATTAAAAATAAAGTGTATAAGTAGTTGAAAGTTAAGGAAAATGTGAGTGATATGTGACTGGGCATGGAAGTTGCTATTTACTAAATAAAAATGAAATGAGCATGGTAATAAGGTGAAGATGATAGAAAAACGTTGGAGTTCTCGTCAGCCGCTTCAGCTAGAAGTCAATCTCGAATGTGCTGGCAATCAAATGCATGGCCGGACTGTAGATATAGGCTTGGGTGGTGCGTTTGTTGAAGTTGACGCTTACTATTTGGAGCAAGATAGCGATGTTATTTTGCGCTTTGATTCGTCAAAAAATACACAGGTAGCTGCTACCGATTTGAATGCACGAGTTGTGCGCGTGGCTGATCAGGGAGTCGGTTTAATGTTTCAAAACTTTGATGCAGATGCTTATCGGTCACTTAAAACTGTCATGAGCTACGCTTAGTTACTAAAGCGCTTTGCCAATTTGGCTGCCTAACTGCAGTGCCTGGTGAGGCATCAAATCGTTTGACCAGGAAATTTTGTTGGGTTCAAACAATAGTATTACTGTAGAGCCCATATTGAATCTTGCGGCTTCTTCGCCTCTGCGAAGTGTCTGTTGATCCTCAGATTGATATTGCCAATGATGAATTGTCTTCGGTGTTCTCGGCGTAACGCTACCATGCCAAACGGTATCAATACTCGAAACGAATAACGCGCCAACTTTAATTAGGGCAAGTTTGCCTAACTCGCTATCAAAAATTGAGACAACGCGTTCATTGCGTGAAAATAAGCGCGGCACGCTTCTTACTGCGGATGGACTAACACTGAATAAACGTCCTGGAACATAAGTCATAGTTTGCAGTTTTCCAGAGACCGGCATATGGATGCGATGATAGTCCCTGGGTGATAGGTAGATATTGATGAAATGACCGTTCTCAAATTGCTTTGTTAGTTCTGCGTTTTCTCCAAGTAAATCATTTAAAGAATAATAAAAGCCTTTGGCTTGAAAAATGGTATCTGACTTGATCTCACCGATAGCACTAATGCGGCCGTCTACGGGTGAAACAATCGCGCCCGACGCATCGGTAATAGGCCTGGCTTCTGGCGATAATTCTCGCGTGAAAAAATGATTAAAACTCGGGTAACTTAGCAAATCTGGGTTTTTCGCCTGACTCATGTCGACGTCGTACTGATTGGCAAACCAACGTATCAACATATCTTTAAAAAACGGCCATCTAATGCGCATAATGCGGTAGACAATGCGGGATAAAATATGATGTGGAATGAGGTATTGCGGTAAAGTACGTAGTTTATCGCTGAGCATCTTGCGAAAATTCTCTAGTTTGGTGGAGTTGCGGCGCGCGCAGTATAGCAGCAGAGGAAATTAGTCGGAAATTGGAGATAAACACGCCATGGTAAACAGCCAACAGTTAGATCAACTGGCACGTCATTTGATTGAGAACAGTTGGTTTCTGGTTACAGCAGAATCTTGCACAGGCGGTGGTATTGCTCAGACTATGACTACAATGCCGGGAAGTTCGACATGGTTTGATCGGGGCTTTGTAACCTATAGTAACGATTCAAAACAAGAAATGCTCGATGTGCCTGCAAGCTTACTGGAGCAAAATGGTGCTGTTAGCGAAGAAGTTGTAAGAGCAATGACGCAAGGCGCGCTGGCGCATAGCAGAGCGCAAATAGCGTTAGCTGTGACTGGAGTTGCTGGCCCTGGCGGCGGCAGTCAACAAAAACCTGTTGGTACGGTATGGATAGCTTGGGGTAGGGAAACTCAGACATACTCAAGGAAGTATTTATTTACCGGCGATAGACAAAATATCCGCGCTCAGAGCGAGGCCGCTGCGATACAAGGATTACTCGACTTTCTCAAGATTCGAGAGTGAATTCAAGCTAGTGTGGCATAAGCGGTTTGTGGGATAATCACAGCAATACAAACTGAATAGATTGGGTGGAATAATGGACGACAACAGAAAGAAAGCGCTTTCCGCAGCATTGGGCCAAATTGAAAAGCAGTTCGGTAAAGGTTCAGTAATGCGGATGGGTGATGCCAGCGCAAACCGCGATATACAGGCGGTTTCAACCGGATCGCTAGGATTGGACGTAGCGCTCGGTATTGGCGGGCTGCCTCGTGGCCGCGTTGTCGAAATTTATGGTCCAGAGTCCTCAGGTAAAACCACGCTTTCGTTACAGGTGCTTGCTGAGGCGCAAAAGATGGGTGGCACAGCAGCTTTTGTTGATGCAGAACACGCCTTGGATCCCGTCTATGCAGAAAAACTTGGCGTCGATGTAGATGAATTATTGGTGTCGCAACCCGACACGGGTGAGCAGGCGCTTGAGATCACAGACATGTTAGTGCGTTCGGGCGCTGTTGATGTCGTCGTGGTTGACTCTGTAGCTGCGCTTACTCCAAAAGCTGAAATTGAAGGTGACATGGGTGATAGCCACATGGGCTTACAGGCGCGACTTATGTCGCAGGCGCTGAGAAAGTTGACTGGAAATATAAAGCGCTCTAACACCCTTGTTATATTTATTAACCAAATCCGAATGAAAATTGGGGTGATGTTTGGTAATCCAGAAACCACTACCGGAGGTAACGCGCTGAAATTCTATGCATCAGTACGTTTAGATATACGACGCATTGGTGCGATCAAGCGTGGCGATGAGGTGGTCGGAAACGAGACACGCGTTAAGGTGGTGAAAAATAAAGTTGCCCCTCCGTTCAAGCAAACTGAGTTTGACATTCTCTATGGTGAAGGTGTGTCGCGAGAGGGCGAAATTATCGATATGGGGGTAAAGCAGGGCATTGTTGATAAATCAGGTGCCTGGTATAGCTATGGCAAAGAACGCATAGGTCAAGGCAAAGACAACGTTCGTAATTTCCTCAAGGAAAACCCAGACTTGGCGAATGAAATCGATGCGAAGATTCGCCAAGCTTTATTACCTGTGGCGGTTACAGAAGAGGATTCCGAAGAAGATTTGGCCGAAGCATAGTTTAAGAACTGAACTATTTTTAAGATTTGTAGTTTGTCGATAGATCCCGATACAAAAATTCGCGATAACATTACCCGTTTATTGTCTCAGAGAGAGCACTCTGTAGCAGAAGTTCGGCAGAAGTTAGTTCAACGAGGGTTTGATAAGACTCGTGTTGAACATTATATCCACTTGTTTGAGCAAGAAGGCTTATTAAGCGATGCGCGTTATGCAGAAGCGTATGTTCGTTCTAGAGTTGCTAAGGGTTATGGTCCTTTGTATATCGAGCAGGCATTATCAACGAAGCAGGTTGATGAAGTTAATGTGTCTGCAGCGCTAGAAACCTATGACGATTGGTGCTTATTAGCTACAGAAGTTAAAGAAAAGCGATTTGGTAGTGATGCACCCAAAGATTTTAAAAGCCGCGCTAAGCAAATGCGCTTTTTACAGCAGCGCGGTTTTGGGTTTGACCATATACGATACGCAATGGGTGAGAATAGCTAAAGGTTAAGTATGCGCAGTACAAATGACTTAAGAAATGAGTTTTTAGACTACTTTAGTCGCAATCAGCATGAGCTTGTGCCTAGCAGTTCTCTGGTTCCTGGTAACGATCCAACACTATTATTTACCAATGCAGGCATGGTGCCGTTTAAAGAGGCGTTTTTAGGACAAGTAAAACGAGAAAACCCAAGGGCAACGAGTTCTCAGCGTTGTGTTCGAGCCGGTGGTAAACACAACGATTTAGAAAATGTTGGTTTTACTGCTCGTCATCATACCTTTTTTGAGATGCTAGGCAATTTTAGTTTTGGCGATTATTTCAAAGAAGAGGCCATTGAATTGGCTTGGAAATTTTTAACCAAAGAGTTGGCAATAGATGCTAGTAGACTATGGGTAACCGTATTCGAAGAAGATGATGAAGCTGCAGACCTCTGGTTGAAAAAGGTAGGGGTCGACGAGTCTCGTTTCAGGCGTATTGGTGCAAAAGATAATTTTTGGTCTATGGGGGCAACGGGCCCTTGTGGCCCTTGTACTGAAATTTTCTATGATCATGGTGATCATATTGCTGGTGGTCCTCCGGGTAGTCCTGATGAAGATGGCGATCGCTTTGTCGAAATTTGGAACTTAGTGTTTATGCAATATGATCGCGCGAACGATGGCACGCTAAGTGACTTACCGAAACCTTCTGTTGATACGGGGATGGGTTTGGAGCGTATTGCTGCGGTTATGCAAGGCACGCACGATAACTACGAGATTGACCTCTTCAAGAAATTGCTTGCAGCGACAGCTGAAGTAACAAAAACCCAGAGCCCTGACAAACCTTCGCATCGAGTGATTGCCGACCATATTCGTTCATGCGCTTTTTTAGTTGCTGATGGCGTATTACCTTCTAACGAGGGCAGGGGCTATGTGCTACGTCGAATTATCCGACGCGCCATTAGGCACGGGTTTGAGCTTGGTCAAAAAACAGCATTTTTTAGTCAGCTGGTAGCCCCGCTGGTTGAAGTGATGGGTGACGCCTACCCAGAAATACGCGAAAAACAAGCACATATTAGCCCTGCTTTGTCGTTAGAAGAAGAGCGTTTCGCAGAGACCTTAGAGCAAGGTATGAAAGTGCTTGATGAAGAAGTGAAACGCGCTGGCGGAAAAGGTGGAGTCATTGCTGGTGATATTGCCTTTAAACTTTATGACACATATGGTTTTCCAATCGACCTCACTGCAGATTACGCGCAGTCATACAATTTGTCTGTCGACATGCAAGGGTTTGAGCAAAACATGGAAGCACAGCGGCAGCGTGCCCGGTCAGCGAGTCGATTTGCGGCTGAACAATCTATAACAGTTGATGAAGCGATAGCCAGTACGTTTACTGGTTATGATCAATTGTCTGGAAAATCTAAGGTAATCGCTTTATTTAAAGATGGTAACCCTGCCAGCGAAGTTTCTTCTGGTGAAACGGCCGTGGTAGTTTTAGACCAGACTCCGTTCTATGCAGAGTCAGGAGGCCAGGTCGGTGACAGAGGCGAAATAGCCATTGGGCAAAGCCATTTTGTTGTGGAAGACACGCAAAAACTGGCTGGGGGCAGGGCCAATGCGCACATCGGCACTCTTCGCGACGGTGCTCTGCGTGTCGGTGATGAAGTTGAGAGTCAAGTCGATCAGGTGCGTCGTGCTGATACTGTACGTCATCATTCTGCAACGCATTTGTTACACGCAGCGCTACGCCAGGTTTTGGGTGCACATGTTGAACAAAAGGGCTCGCTGGTAGAGTTCGATAGATTACGTTTTGATTTTTCAAACCCTCAACCATTGAGTACTGAGCAGCTGAAAGATATTGAAAGGTTAGTTAACAAGCAGGTTTTAGAGAATATCGACGCCGAAGTAGCCTTGATGCCAATTAAAGAGGCGATGGCGAGCGGAGCTATGGCCTTATTTGGTGAAAAGTACGGCGATATTGTGCGGGTTTTACGTTTTGGTGATTTTTCAGTGGAGCTTTGCGGTGGTACTCATGTTAAACGCACTGGCGATATTGGTTTGGTAAAAATAGTTAGTGAATCTGGGGTTGCTTCCGGTGTTCGAAGAATTGAAGCAGTATGTGGTCGACATGCATTTGACTGGTTGCAGCAAATGGAGGCAACGTTAGATGAGTCTGCGCAACTGATTAAAGCAAATCGTGAGAATTATTTAGGCAAGTTAAAACAACTGATTAGCAAACAACGCGAACAAGACAAGTTGATAGAGCAGTTGCGTCAGCAATTGTCTTCAAAAGCAAGCGGTAATTTGACTGACCAGGCTGAAGATATTGGCGGCGTGAAATTATTGGCAACGCGTGTTGATGGTGGTGACGCGAAATCATTGCGAGAGTTGGTCGATCGTTTGAAAAACCAATTGGCTCCAGCGGCGATTGTGCTAGCCAGTGTAGACGGTGAAAAAGTGAGCTTGGTCGCCGGCGTAACGAAGGACTTAGTGGCTCGTGTGCCTGCGAATGAAATGATCAATATTGTTGCCGGACAAGTTGGCGGGAAAGGGGGGGGTCGACCGGATATGGCGCAAGCAGGCGGAAATCAGCCGCAGAATCTTGAAACCGCTTTGGCGTCTGTTTCCGATTGGTTGCTCGAAAAGGTCAATAATTAGCAAGAAAACCATTTTCATGTTGGAATTAGGGTTATTTCTGGATTTTCGCTTCCATTTTCACGAGAATTAGCGTTTAATTAGCCGTTTTTTGTAAAGTGGTTGCCGCAGCCGTTTATACTAAGTCAGGCTGCTGGCGCGAATTGGTTGATTTCAATGGCACTCGTTGTCCAAAAATTCGGCGGTACTTCCGTTGCTAATGTCGAACGCATTAGTGCGGTAGCGGACAAGGTGGTGCAGGCGCAAGCGGCGGGAAATAACATCGTCGTTGTTTTGTCAGCCATGAGTGGTGAGACCAATCGCCTGATCAGTCTAGCAAAGGAAGTGACTGATAGGCCGCATCCGAGAGAACTCGACGTTCTCCTCTCAACGGGAGAGCAAGTCACCATCGCATTACTGTGTATGGCCTTGGAAAAGCGAGGTGTTGCCGCACGCTCATATACAGGAAGTCAGGCGCGTATCTTGACGGATACGATGCATAACAAGGCGCGTATTGTCGATATCGACACCTCTCGGCTTCAGCAAGATATTGATTCTGGAATGGTGGTTGTAGTCGCTGGTTTTCAGGGCGCTGATGAAAGTGGCAATATTACTACGTTGGGCAGAGGCGGTTCTGACACGACTGCCGTTGCATTAGCTGCAGCGTTAAATGCTAATGAGTGTCAGATTTATACAGATGTAGACGGCGTTTATACAACAGATCCGCGGGTTGAGCCTGCGGCCAGACGTATGGACAGGTTGACCTACGAAGAAATGTTAGAAATGGCGAGTCTCGGTGCAAAAGTGTTGCAGATTCGTTCAGTAGAATTTGCGAGTAAATATAATGTACCACTGCGGGTGTTATCTTCTTTTGATCCGGGAAATGGCACATTAATAGCCGGAGAAGAGGGTTCGATGGAACAAGCGTTAATATCAGGTGTTGCATTTAATCGCGACGAAGCTCAGGTTACTATTCAAGGTGTACCTGACCAACCAGGGATAGCTTTTGCCATTCTTGGTCCGGTCTCTGATGCGGGAATCGAGGTTGACATGATTATTCAAAATGTTGGCGCTGATAGCACGACTGATTTTACGTTCACTGTTCATCGGAATGACTTTGATCGAGCTCTAGAAATATTGCAAGGCACTGGCGACAGGTTGGGGGCTCGAGAGGTTCGCGGCAATGCGCAAATAGTAAAAGTTTCCTTAGTAGGGGTTGGAATGCGATCCCACGCGGGTATAGCGAGTAAAACCTTCAAAGTGTTAGCTGATGAGGATATAAACATTCACATGATATCGACATCAGAAATTAAGATTTCTCTGGTGATTGATGAAAAGTATTTGGAGTTAGCAGTACGTGCATTACATGAGGCTTTTCAGCTCGAAAACGCCGCTTGAGTATATATAGATTGAGAATATTTTAGAGTTTGGGTAAGCCTTGCCGATATAGTAAATAGCCATTAATGGAATTTGGCCATAGAACAGGGATGAATCAACAAGCGCAGCCCTATTGATATAAACAGGAATTAGGAGAATATCCATGTTAATTTTAACGCGTCGAGTTGGGGAATCGCTCATTATAGGTGATGACGTAACAGTTACTGTTCTTGGTGTAAGAGGTAATCAGGTTCGCATTGGTGTTAATGCGCCCAGAGACTTATCTGTTCATCGAGAAGAAATTTACGATCGAATTCAGAACGAAAAAGAACAAGACTCTAACGACTGATGTATAATCGCTGCTCCTAGTGAGCGCATGAATTTCAGGAGAGATGGCCGAGTGGCTGAAGGCGCTCCCCTGCTAAGGGAGTATACGGTTTGTCCCGTATCGAGGGTTCGAATCCCTCTCTCTCCGCCATCCATAAAAAGGGACCTGCAAGGTCCTTTTTTTATGGATAGATGAAATGGATTCGAAGCCTCGATATAGAAAAAGCTGGGTTCGACTCGAATAAGCCGTTAGGCTTGTGAGAGAACAGCCGAAGGCTGGCCCGCAGGGCGAGCGACGCGAGTAATCCCTCTCTTTTCACTATTTAATTCAAAAATGACCTGCTAATGTGTAGATGAAATAAGTTTGACTCTTGTAAATCGATGTATAGCAAGAGTGAATCTGAGTAAACCATCTGCTACTAATTTAGTGTTTAGGAATGTTTAATTAAAGCTTGAACAGCTTGCTTAGTTCATGCCCAAGTTGACTAATCCTGTGAATAAACGCTAACAAAAATATTGATAATAGCTCATCTAACATTCGTTATTCTTGACGTAGAGTATTCGAATAGAGTTCATTCATGTGAACGAAAGTGATTGGTTTTAATATAATTTTTACAAAAACATCCACAAAAACAGATTAAACCTGTTGTCTATAGTGCCGCTAAGCCTTACTGTGTACCCGCATATATTGCATTTATTTTGATTTAGGGTTTATAACACAGATACGGAGCTGTGATTTAGGGGGTTGGTAATGGGTTTGGCTATTTCATACATCAAATCATTGGCAAGAGTTGGCCTTGTAAGTATTTCCGTAATACTTGGCTATTTTGCTAGTACAGTGCAGGCGGTAGACCTACCAGATTTTGTTGCCGATACCATCAGTGCACACCCAGATGTTCGGGAGCAAGTTCATATATTTCGTCAGGTTGTTGAAGATAAGGTAATCGCAAAAAGTGGGTGGCGACCCAGTGTAGATTTTGAGGCATCCGCAGGTACGTTTAGAAGCGAATCACCCGTTACAGGACCAGACTCTGTTGAGTTCGAAAGTACTCGTGCCGAGCTTTCCGTTACCCAAAACCTTTTTAATGGGTTTGATACGACAAACCAGATCAAACAAACAAATGCGCGCATTAATTCTGAACTCTATGAATTGTTTGATATAGCAGATAATATTGCTTTAGCTGCTGCTCAAGCTTATCTAGAGTTGTTGAAGCAGCAACGATTGTATGAGTTGGCAGTAAAAAATGTTAAAGCGCACCAGGATACGCTCGAAAGAATCCGTGTTAGAAGTGAATCAGGTGTTGGGCGACGTTCGCAGCTAGAGCAAACGGAAGGTCGTGTGGCGAGAGCCAAGGCCAGCCTAATCGCTCAGGAAAACAATTTACAGGACGCAGCCACAGAATTACACCAAGTAGCAGGGCGTTATATAAACCCTGAAGAATTAGTTGAGCCAGAAGTTCCAGAACGCGTCAGTTTAGATATAGAAAATTTAACCGCGCAGGCGCTTAAACAACATCCAGCAATTCGCGTTGCAGAGCATAATATAGAAGCGGCTGAGTTTGATTATCGTCGTTCGTTAAGTAAACGTCGACCATCGGTAGACCTGCGTTTGGCCCAGGAATTGGGACAAGATATCAATGGCCTTGAAGGTAGTACTGATGACTTAAGTTTGATTCTTAGTTTGAATTACAACCTATATAAAGGTGGAGCTAATAAAGCCTTAGCTAGACAGAAAATTAGCTCTGTTCATGAACTCCAGCAGTTTGCTGCACGGACAAGACGACAAGTCATCAATACCTTAAGACTCGCATGGGCTGCTGAAAACTCCTTATCTAGCCAACTTAGCTTTTTGCAAGAGCATGTAGATAAATCAAAAGCGACATTGGCATCTTATCAAGAAGAGTTTTTCATCGGACAACGCGATTTAATTGACGTGTTAGATGCAGAGAATGAATTGAATAGTGCACAAAACGCCTATGCAAATGCGTATTTTGATTTTCTCTCTGCACGTTTTCGTATTCGTGAAGGTGTTGGTTCGTTGTTTGCTGCGCTAAAGCTAGATGCAAAGGTAGAAGATCAAGATTTTCAAATCTCTAAAATCCAAGCAGTAGGTCAGGATAAGCTTCCCTATCCAGATGACAGGGATGTGGATAAAGTCATTAATCCTGATGATCAGTGTGATAATAGCATTATCGATAATCAAGTTGGGAGATTTGGTTGCGCAGATTCCTTAAGTATTGAATTTGACGAGAATAACGTACGCGGTGTTGCACCCAGTGCTGGAGAGGGTGATGTAGCAGACCAATCTTTATCTCCTGTAGATGATGTCTTGGCATTGGGAAAAGATATGATAATTACTTTTTCATTTGATGATTTATTATCGAATGACGGTGAGGAAGATAACGAATTACAACTAGAAGGCTTTACTCAACCACTAAATGGGGAACTGGCGCTAGATGCTTCAGGTGAATCAAACCTGATTTATCGACCTATTGAAGGTTTTATTGGGCGAGATCGGTTCAATTATACAGTTGTTGATAAAAGAGAAGATAAAGCGCAAGCCACTGTTCATTTGGATGTAACAGAACCGGATAAACTAGATTTAACACAAACACACTATGTAAATTTTCTCTTCAATAAAACCGCCTTAACCAGACCATCTCAAGAAAAAGTCGATATGGTGGCCAATGTGCTCGCTGATTCACCTGAGCTAGAGGTATGGGTGTTTGCACATACTGATAGCAGAGGGACTAATAGGTATAACTTAGATCTCTCAAAGCGACGGGCTTCTGCAATAAGAAATTTGCTCATAACTAGGGGAATCGACGCTAAACGAGTTAAAGCTAATGGTGTTGGCGAGAGTCGACCGTTAGTAGATAACTCGACTGAAGCCGGTAGAGCGATTAATCGACGTGGTGAATTTCATTTTCGTAATGTAGCTGATCGTTAAGCGCTATTGGCTGATGAGATGAATCAGTGCCGCTGTATTTGAAGCTTTTTAAATCGACAGACGGCTTGTCTTTTTGGGCTATTCAAGGTGAGTAAATTTAGCTATTTAAAGTTATCCATATCTGGCTCACAAGTTCAGCGGATAGTGGTAGGTATCCTTTTTTTTTGTCTGTTGCTGTTTCCATTACATCATCAAGCGAAATCTTTTGTAAACGATCAAATGTTGACTAGATTGCACGATGTTTATGATGATCCGGCGCGACAACGTGGACTTGCATTAAATGCACTTTTAGGTGAGCTAAGCAGTAAATCGATAGAACAAAAATTGATAGAGGTGAATCGATTTTTCAATCGATTTAAGTATCAAGAAGATTTGATATTGTGGGGAGAGGAAGATTATTGGGCTACGCCAGAGGAATTTATTGGAGTATACAGCGGTGATTGCGAAGATTATGTAATCGCAAAATATTTTGCCTTACGTGCGCTGGGAGTAGAGGACGATAGACTTTTTCTCACTTATGTAAAGGCGACAAAGAAAGATGTTGCTCACATGGTTCTAAGTTATTTTGAAACACCCAAAGGTATCCCGTTGATTTTGGATAATTATGAATTAAGAATTGTTTCAGCCGATCAACGTGACGATTTGCGACCTGTATATAGTTTTAATGCTAAATCACTTTTCCTGACTAACCCTTCAGCAGGTCTTGGCCGTTCATTGCCTACAGATAAGGTGAGAAACAGTAAGTGGGAGAAATTACTTAACGATGTAGGTTGGGCAAATTCATGACGTTGTTTAAACAAATAGCAATATTGGTTTCTGTCATGTTTTTCGTGCTCATTTTAGTAATGACAATTAACGATTTTCGCCGTTCAAGTGAATACTTAAATGGTCAGTTAATTACTTCAGCACAAGATATCGCGACAACATTGGCTATAAGTATTTCTAACAGTAATATCGGTAGAGACAAAGCAGCGTTGGAGACACTTTTTAATAGCGTATTTGACAGCGGTTATTATACTCGCATTGAGTTAAACGATACTGATGGGAGCACTATTCATGTAAAAGAGCAACCATTAGAAATACGAAAAGTACCTGCCTGGTTTGTTTCGTTTGCGTCTTTAGATGAGGCGAAGGGTTCGAGTCAAATTATGGATGGGTGGGTGCCCCTAGGCACCTTGTCAATTACGGTTCACCCGGGATTTACATATGCAAGTCTGTATCAACAACTCAAAGATACGCTAGTTTGGGGCCTGTTGCTTTTTGCGGCTGGCTTGGTTTTACTTTGGGTTACCTTGCATCAATTATTAAAGCCTCTCCATAAATTGCGGGAACAAGCAGAGGCTATTCAGCGTAACCAATTTGTTACTCAAGAATCATTACCTTCTACAGTGGAATTAAGTAGAGTGGTTGAGTCGATGAATCGTATGATAGCAAAAGTACAGGGAATATTCTCAGATCAACAACAAGCCTTAGTCGATTATCAAGATTTACTCTACAAGGATAAGTTAACGGGATTAGGTAATCGAAAATACATTTTAAATCAATTTGAACAATCGAGTTCAGAAGATGCGCTAAGTTATCATTCTATGGCCATGTTAAGAATAACCGGACTAAGAGAACTAAAGAATAGTCATGGTTATAAGGTGGCAGATGATCTGGTTTGTTTCGTTGCAGAACTGGTTAGTGCGTTTTTCGCATCAGATAGTGAATCAAAATGCGGCCGGCTAGGAGGGGAGGAGTTTGCAGTACTACTTCGCGAAGACGCAGAAGTAATGCGAGCAAATATAAATAAATTGTTTGCCGAATTCCGTACCGGCGTTAAACAAAAAGCTAAAGATAGAAATATCTCCTTAGTCGCGGGTATTGCACGAATAGGATCAGAGACGATTGCAGGCGAGGTATTTTCAGAGTTGGATGTCTCAATTAATCAAGCGCTATCTAAAGGCCCATATGCAATTGGAGAGTCGATCAAAGCAGCGGCAAAATTACCCCAAGGTAAGATGCAGTGGCGTATGTCGCTCGAAGATGCCATTGCTTCAGGCAGATTATATTTAGTGGCTCAACCCGCCGTAGACCGAAATGGCGTGACAGTTCAGCAGGAAGTATTTATCAGATTAAGAAGTGAGCATGATGAAATTATACATGCGGGCATATTTATGCCGATGGCTTCTTCATTGGGTTTGGGGCTGGAGATAGACAAAACTGTATTCAGGCTGATGTCAAAAGCATCTTTAGAGAATAATCATATTCCCAATGCAATTAATTTGACATCGTCCTTTATCGATAACCATTGCTATATATCAAACGAATTTACAGAATTATTAGCCCATTTTGAAGGAAACTCAACACAATTGAGTTTTGAGTTAAGTCACAATGTTTTTAATAATCATGCTGCTATGTGTTCACGTGTTGCAGATCGTGTCCGACATTTAGGTCATGCATTTGGAGTGGATAACCTCAACCTGCAAGGATCGCTTGAGGTGCTCCAGTCTATCAGGCCAAGTTACGTTAAGGTTAGTGCAAGTGTATTAACTGAGCTAACGCCAGAGCAAATGACCAGCGGCTATAGTGCACTGCGTACTTTGGTCGATACTATGGATATCAAACTAATTGCTGTCGGCGTAAGTAACAAAGAGATTTACGATCATTTGACTCAGTTGGGGGTTGAGTATATGCAAGGTAACTATATTGCGGAGCCAGAGGAACTAGCGTGAGTGAATTAAATCAAAAAGTAGACAGTGCTTCCAATTATGATCCATTGCTCGAGTGCTTAGTTATTTTCGCCAAACAGTTCAATAGACCAATTTCTGTTGACGCATTAATTGCCGGTTTCCCTGTTGAGCCGGGCGCCGCTGGTCCAGAAATGTTCTCAGTGAAGAGTTCCAAGGGTTTGTTTTCTCGCGTAGCTAAGCGAGCAGGTTTTGCTTCAAAGTTAATAAAAAGAAGCTTGGTTGATTTATCCGATTTGTTATTGCCTTGCATTTTAGTTTTGAGAAATCAAAATGCCTGCATACTTGAAAGTATAGACTACCAAAAAAAACAAGCAAGAGTGATTTTTCCAGAGGTCGGTGATGGCGAAGAGTGGGTAGATCTTGACCGACTAGAGCAAGAATATACCGGTTTTGCTTTTTTGTTAAAACGGGAGTTCAATTATAAGAGTCGCCCTCAACGGTTGGTTAGTACCAAAGATGGCCACTGGTTTTGGGGGACACTATCTTATTCTAAGGAAATATTCTTTAGCGTCATCGTCGCTTCCATCTTAGCGAATTTGTTTGTTGTTGCTACGCCATTATTTACGATGAATGTATATGATCGTGTAGTTCCTAATAACGCACTTGATACGCTTTGGGTGTTCGCAATTGGTATCGCAATTATATATACGTTTGACGCGTTGATGCGTTTTTTTCGTAGTTATTTATTGGAGATTGCAGGCAAAAAGAGCGACATCATAATGTCCTCGATTTTATTTGAGCAAGTACTCAATTTGAGAATGGATGAATGGCCAAAAAGCGTTGGCGCATTTGCGAATAACTTGCGTGATTTTGAGAGTATAAGAAACTTTTTTACGGCCT
This sequence comes from uncultured Thiotrichales bacterium, assembly GCA_964617475.1. Taxonomy (GTDB): domain Bacteria; phylum Pseudomonadota; class Gammaproteobacteria. Next base: position 4,300 of record CAZTYM010000016.1, on the reverse strand, counting down.
CGACCATCGCCACCGTAGTAGATTTACCTTTCGCATTATTGTTCTTGGTTGTTATATGGTACATCGGTGGGCCGATTGTTTTTGTACCTTTAATTGTCATTGCCGCCTTGCTTATCTATAGCGGTCTGCTCGTTGGGCCGCTTCGAGATAGTGTTGAAGCAACATTTGAAGCGTCCGCAAATAAAAATGCACATTTAATTGAAAGTTTGCACTCTATTCAGTCAATCAAGACATTGGGGGCATCGCAACATTCACAATGGGTATGGGAGGAATCGACGGGGCAAATCGCAGCGAAGTCGATGAAAGCCCGAATCATGTCTGGCTCTATAACGGTTGTGACTAATTTATTGGTACAAATCAATACAGTCGCTTTAATCATTTATGGTGTTTATTTGATTGGTGACTCGGCACTATCGCTAGGTGGGTTGATCGCTGTAGTGATGCTCTCTTCTCGCGCAGTATCACCAATGGGGCAAATTGCTGGCCTGATTACCAATTTCCAACAAACAATGACTGCTTATTCAACATTGAACGATTTGATGAAAAAGCCGGTGGAGCGACCAGAAGGAAAGAAATTCGTCCGTCGACCAGCGTTTGAAGGAGCTATCGAATTTAAGAATGTAGGGTTTTCCTATCCTGAAGCACAAAGGGCGTCACTGTCTGATGTCAGTCTATCCATTAGGCCTGGCGAGCATATCGGCGTTATCGGCCGGATTGGATCCGGAAAAACGAGTATTACGAAACTCATAGTGGGCTTATATGCACCAACTGAGGGTTCAATTTCCATAGATGGAATCGATATAAATCAAATCGATCCAGCAGATTTACGCCATCATATTGGTTATCTGTCTCAAGATATTGAGCTGATGCGGGGTACCATTAGAGACAACCTCGCTTTTAAAGATTTACATATAAGTGACGATCGCTTACTACAAGTGGCTGAAATTAGCGGTGTAGATCAGTTTGTCAACAAATTACCCATGGGTTTTGATACCCCGGTAGGAGAACATGGGATTGCTTTATCAGGTGGGCAGCGGCAATCAATTGCGCTTGGTCGTGCCTTGCTATTAGATGAACCCATAGTCATTCTCGATGAGCCAACTAATAGCATGGATAACACTACAGAGGCAGCCATACGAAAAAAACTGTATGACTATACGCGAGACCGCACATTGATATTGGTCACGCATAAAGCGCCGATGCTAGAACTAGTTGAGAGACTTGTTGTTGTCGATGAAGGACGAATCATGATGGATGGCCCAAAAGATAAAGTACTAGCTGCACTTAAAGGTGGTCAGAGTGAGTTATGACAGGATGAATAATAAATCTAGAGCAAGCGATGGCGATTTAGCCTATATGCGGAGTTTGTCTGCGGCCGTCATGCAGCGTTCTCCAAGGTATATTATGCGAGTTGTATTGATTATAGCTGCTCTAATTATTTGCGCAGTAATCTGGGCACATTGGGCACAAATCGATGTCGTGATAAGAGGTAATGGTAAGGTGGTTCCAGCTAGTCAAGTGCAACTTGTGCAAAGTCTGGAAGGCGGCGTGGTTTCCGAAATTCTTGTCAGAGAAGGGGATAGGGTAGCGATTGATCAACCGTTGTTGAAGATCAGCGATATTGCCTTTACTGGTTCATTTGAAGAAAACCGCTTGCTCTATTATGAATTAAAAGCAAAAAGCAGAAGGTTGAATGCTGAAGCAGAAGGAACAAATTTTGTTGGCGATGAAGAGCTTGAGGAATATGCCCCTAGCTTATTGAAATCAGAAAATAGTTTGTTCAAAAGCAATCAACAGCAACTAACGGAAACCTTAAGTATTTATGAAGAACAAGTGAGGCAGCACAACATAGCACTTGAAGAGGCACAGTCTAAATTAAGGCAATTAAAAAAATCTTTGGACTTAGTACTGCAAGAAATAAAAATAAAAAAACCACTGGTTAAACAAAAGATTATTAGCGAAATAGATTTGTTACAACTGCAACAAAGAGAAGCCGAAATTGAAGGCGAAATAGAGTCCGTTAGAATTTCTATTCCAAGAATCAGGTCGACAGCCAATGAAGCACAGCGTACTCTCGAACAAAATAAGCTCGATTTTCGTAATAAAGCGCGTTTAGAGTTGAACCAGGTGACTGCTGAAATTTCTCGCTTGGTAGAGGCTCAAGCAGCACTAGAAGACCGAGTACAAAGAACAACGTTGCGTTCGCCAGTGGATGGAGTAGTGCAAAAGCTGCATGCCAACTCTATCGGAGGGGTTGTCACACCAGGCGGCGAAGTACTTGAAATCGTACCAGTGGGTGATTCATTAGTTGTAGAAGTTCGTATCAAGCCAGCGGATATCGCCTACATCGATGTCGGGCAAAAAGCTAAGATCAAGTTTTCAGCTTATGATTTTGCTATTCATGGTAGCGTTGATGGTGAGGTTAGCCTTATTAGTGCAGATACTGTTACCGACGAAGAAGGTGTTAGTTACTACGTTGCAAAAGTGACTCCTGCGCGTCCTTATCTTGGCCAGAAAAATGCACCATTACCGATTAAAGTCGGTATGACCAGCGAAGCAGATATTATTACTTCTAAAAAATCGATACTTGAATACATTCTCAAGCCTATTTATCGAGGCTTAAATAGTGCTGCGGTGAGTTAGATGATTTTAGTTTGTTCTGAATCTAAGCCATTTAATAACCATCTCTCTAAGATATTTGGTGATCGATTGGTTATTCGCTCCGGTCTAATTGAGCCTGATCTTAAGCAAGGTAAAATACAGTTAATTCATGTTTCATCTTACGCAGATAGGTTAAAGGACTGGATAGAGGCGTACGGAAAATCTAGTCCAGTTTCATTCGCAGTAGCAAGTGATTCTCCTGATATAGCTGAAATGCTTAATTATGCTCATATCGGTGCCAAAGCCTACTGTAACAGCTATATGGCAGACGCTTATTATTTGCAGTTAGAAAGGCTACTGGAGAATGGTCAAACATGGTATCCGCCAGTATTAATGACGCAAGCGTTGGATGTCGCGCGTAAAAGCTTAAATCGAACTAATGCTTTTAGTGCGTTGAATAGTCTGACAGCCAGAGAAAAAGAAATTACATTTGCAGTTGCAGATGGGAAAAGTAACAAACTTGTCGCTCAGCAATTTGGAATATCGGAGCGTACCGTCAAGGCTCACTTAACAAATATATTTGAAAAACTCGAGGTTAAAGACCGAGTTGCTCTGGTTATATACCTTAATCAATTTAACTTTAGGCGAGAAGACAGACCAACAGTTGCTTAGTAATTTGTGAAATCGTTCACATTTTTGTCTTGTATACGACCTTGGTACGATACACAACGTTGAATACTGGTCTTATTCTTAGTCCAATCAAATGAAGGATTGCGACTCATGGCAGCGAATAAACTTGGTTTTATCACAGAATTGTCAGGCGGTGCAGAAATTCGCACCGAGGACGGTATTATTAAAATTGCTAACATCGGCGATGTTGTCAAAATTGGTGATACCTTAGTCACTGGAATTGGCTCGGAAATTTCCATTGCCTTTTTCAGTGGCAAAGATATAAGTCTAACCGGACAATCTGAACTACTATTTGATGAAACCGTTGCCTATGAAGCAGGTGAATACCAGGACGGCGAGGTTGATTCGGTAGCCGCGCTGCAGCAAGCCATTCTTGAAGGGATAGACTTAGCAGACCTTGAAGCCACTGCTGCAGGTATCGAAGGACGCGGGCCTGCTAACTCTCTTCATCAAACTTCCATCTACGAACGAGAAGGGCGCGAAGGATTCGTTGATACGGACGGAACACCTTTTGGATTTCAGGCAGCAAATATTGATGTTGACGATATTATTGCAGTTGATGAACTTCCTGCATTAGAGCCAAGCGGTGTGGATGTTGACGGACCGGTGGCGAGTATCGAGTTAGATGCGAACATCACGCCGGATGACATTATCAATGCGGCCGAGTCGGGTCAGCAGATTGCGATCACGGGTAGTGTCGGTGGTGACGTGCAAGATAGCGACATTGTCACGCTGACGGTCAACGGTACGGACTTTACGGGAATGGTGAGTGGCGGCACGTTTAGTATTGATGTGCCGGGCAGTGATTTGGTGGCGGATGCCAACAGCGAGATTGAAGCGAGTGTCACGACGAGTGATGCGGCGGGGAATAGCGCGACGGCGACGGATACGGAAGGCTACGGTGTGGATGTTGACGGACCGGTGGCGAGTATCGAGTTAGATGCGAACATCACGCCGGATGACATTATCAATGCGGCCGAGTCGGGTCAGCAGATTGCGATCACGGGTA
>CAZTYM010000015.1:0-44026 GCA_964617475.1 uncultured Thiotrichales bacterium | reverse complement strand
AAGACAGCGAAGAGAAAAACCGCTAAGAAAAAAGTTGCCAAGAAAAAGGTAGCTAAGAAGAAGACCGCTAAGAAAAAGACTGCGAAAAGAAGAACGGCTAAGAAGAGATAAAGACGTTTTTCAAACGTAGTTTAAAGTAATTAAAAGCCCGCTTTATGCGGGCTTTTTTTATTTATTTATCAAATAGTTATAATTTTTCGCGTAAGAACTGTTGATAAGCAGGATTATCCGTTTCTTCACTATAGGGATAAATCAATTCGTTTAGAAAGCAACGTAGTTTTTCCATTTCGTTTTGTTCTACTTGTATTCCCATTAACACGCGACCATATGCCGCGCCGTGGTTACGGTAGTGAAATAAACTGATATTCCATTGTTCGCCAACGGTATTTAAAAACTGACTTAGAGCACCAGGTCGTTCAGGAAATTGAAAACGAAATAGATGTTCGTTACCTAAGTTTGCATGACCACCAATCATATAACGAACATGAAGCTTAGCCATTTCATTATCCGACATGTCGGACAGGTTATAGCCATATTGCTTGAGTTGTCCAAATAAGTTTTGTTTTTCAACATCACCTTCGCGAAGTTGCACGCCAACAAATACTTGTGCGGTTTTATCGTCACTATAGCGATAATTGAACTCAGTAATACTTTTATCACCGATAACTTGGCAAAATTGACGAAAGCTGCCGGGTTTTTCATCAATGGATACACCAAACAAGGCTTCACGTTTTTCACCGAGTTCAGCACGTTCAGCAATATAACGGAGTCGATCAAAATTCATATTGGCGCCACTAGTGATACCAATCAGTGTTTTTTCAATAAAATTATTGTTTTCAGCCCACTTTTTAAGTCCGGCTATGGCTAATGCACCTGCAGGTTCGGTAATAGAGCGTGTATCTTCAAAAACATCCATCACCGCTGCGCAAATTTCATCACTATTTACCGTAACAACCTCATCAACATGGTCTAAAGCAATACGAAAAGGTTCTTTACCCGCTTGTCTTACCGCAACACCATCAGCAAAGATGCCAACCTGGTCTAATACGACACGTTCTTTTGCCAATAAAGCCTGTTGCATACAAGCCGCATCGTCAGGTTCAACACCAATAATCTTAGTACCAGGCCGTAATTGTTTAACGTAAGCAGCAATGCCTGCTAGTAAGCCCCCACCACCTACGGGAATAAAAATAGCGTCTATATGATCAGAATGTTGGTCCAGTATTTCCATACCAACCGTGCCCTGACCAGCAATAATCTCTGGATCATCGTAGGGATGAATAAACGTAAGGCCGCGTGATTGAGCAAGTTCAACCGCGTGTTGATAGGCTTCATCATAAATATCACCATGTAAAACCACTTGCGCACCGAGTTTATCGACAGCTTTTACTTTGATATCCGGTGTTGTGCGTGGCATAACAATAATCGCTGGAATAGCGAGCTTGTTTGCTGCCAGAGCAACCCCTTGCGCATGATTACCCGCTGATGCAGCGATAACGCCACGTTCTTGCTCGCGTTTACTTAAGTTAACAATTTTGTTGTAAGCGCCACGTAATTTAAAAGAGAAAACCGGTTGTAAGTCCTCCCGTTTAAGTAAAACAGTATTGCTCAGTTCTAACGAAAGGTTTTCAGCTTTTTCCAAGGGCGAGCGTTTGGCGACATCATAAACTGGTGCCTGCTTGATTTTTTCTATGTAATTAATTGTCATGCCGATAATCTATCATTAATCCACAATTATTGGCGCTTTTATGCGCGTTTTAGGCCTTTTATGTCGTGGTCTGCAACGGTATGATGCCTGCACGACGATTTTGATGGAGTGCGGAATGGATCAAAATGAAATGAAGCGCCAAGCTGCCGAAGCAGCTTTGGAGTATGTAGAAGCTGGAACCTATATTGGTATAGGTACAGGTTCTACCGCCAATATGTTTATTGATGCCTTGGCAGAAATAAAACATAAGATTGAAGGCACAGTGGCGAGTTCAGTTGCCAGCGCCGATCGACTTAAAGGCCACGGTATTCCGGTGCTTGAGCTTAATGAAGTCGATGGTTTATCGGTTTATATTGATGGTGCTGACGAAGCTAACCCGAATTTACAGTTAATCAAAGGTGGTGGTGGTGCTTTAACGCGCGAGAAAATCGTCGCAGCGGCCAGCCGTCGCTTTGTTTGCATTGCTGACGACACCAAACTTGTTGATGTTTTGGGTGAATTCCCTCTACCTATCGAAGTAATTCCAATGGCAAGAAGCTTTGTTGCGCGCGAGGTGGTTAAGTTGGGTGGTGATCCTTATTTGCGTGAGGGTTTCACTACAGATAATGGCAATCTCATCCTTGACGTGCATGGTATGCATATTAACCAGCCCGATTCTTTAGAAGAAACGCTGAATAATATTCCTGGTGTTGTGACTAATGGTATTTTTTCAAAACAACGCGCGGAAATCGGTTTGTTTGGTAGTCCTGATGGATTGAAAGTCATCAAACCCTATGAAAATGCATAATACTTTGAAAGATAGAAACAAAAAGGCGCCATAGGCGCCTTTTTTTATGCTGATTTCACTACCTTCACTAACAGTTGTTGTTCGTCGTTGCTCGCCACCGCTTGGTGGCCATCAGCAATCAAGCTATCGGTGAGTTTTTGTTGTGATTCTTCCGAATCGACAATAAAGTTAACTTCGCTGCCCGCTGCAAATTCTTTTAAGGCATTACGTGCCTTAATGTAATGCAATGGGCAGCTGTATTCACTGATATCAACCAGGGTTTGTTCAGCTACTTTTTTTTTTCAAGCGATACGGTTAGATCAAGTTGTGAGTCTATGTCTGAGCAGACTTTAGCAGCGTTAGTTACCCATGCATCGACCTTACTAGCAACCTCTTCATTGAACTTCATATTGTCGAAGTCTTCACGGAAGGCCTGGGCATTACCAATGATCACTTTGAAATCTGCAGCAAGGCTTGCACAGCTTTCAGGCCCATCTTTAAGATTGTCTAAGATGGTGGCAAGCTCTTCATCATGTTTTTGACCGGCGACGAATTGTAAAGATTGTCCAACTAAGCGACCGATTTGTTCAACACACTCGACGGCTTCATCAGCCAAATTTTGTGAGGTGAAAGAATTGCGGCAATCACGCTCATAAGCCGTTTCGGCAAAGCGTGAAGCGACAAAGTCTTGCGAGGCGCCGGCACATTCACCACCGCCGAGCTGTAGTACTTTAAAGTCAGCGGACTCACCATGGTCGGCGACAATATTTGGTACATCTTCTTCTTTAATATCAGTCAAGTCGGCGAGTATTTCTTTAATCTCATCGATGCCGCGGCGGCGTGTCCAATCGTAAAAGCTTTCATTAGCAGCGGCTTCTTTAGTGTAATGGTCTTCCAATCTTTCAATGGCTGTATTAATACGCGCAGAAGGAACAGAAGGGCCTTTTAAGGCTAAACCACCATTAGCACGACCGTCACCACCGATATACATTTGATAATGTGGAATCAACTTACCATGCTTACGTTTACCTTCACCATAAATGCCGATATCGCCGGTTTCAGGTTGCGCACAACCATTGTGACAACCACTTACACGAAGACGTAAATCGTGTTGGCCACCGCTCACAATGCCCGCAGCAATACGTGAAGAGGTAATACCTAAACGACAGGTTGAAGTGCCTGGGCAAGCGACCACATCGTCACCGACTTTAGGCTCAGATAAACCGAGGTTATTAATCGCAGCACGAATTGATTCAATACGATCCGTAGGTACATTGAATAGAATCAAGTTTTGATCCTGCGTGGCACGTGCACTGCTAATGTCTTCATTGCGCATTACCGTGGCGACACCGCGTAATTGTTCTACTGTCATATCACCTAAGGTTAAGCTGATGGGAAAGACGTGATAACCGCTTTGTTTTTGCTCAATGACAGAACGTGGCGCACCAGCGGTTTTATCTGAATTATCCACACCGGCTTGCCAATCAATGGCTTCATGATCGTAATCGGCATAACTGATTTTGGTGCGCTCGAATTCTTCGCGGTATTTTTCCATAAAGCCGTCGACACCAAACTTACCAACCAAAAACTTAATACGGGCTTTGGCGCGGCGTTTACGATCAGAATACTTATGGTGCATGGAAATCAATGCTTCCATTGAAGCCAGCAAGTCTTTCTCATCTAAGAATTCTTCAACCACAATGGCTTCATGAGGTTTATGACCTAAACCACCGCCTGCAAGCACTTTAAAACCAAACTTACCGTCGCGGTTAACAGCGACTACGCCAAGATCATGCATCATGGCTTGCGCACAATCGGTCTCACAACCAGAAAAACTGATTTTGAATTTACGTGGTAAATGCTGAGTTAATGGGTGACGTAAAAAGCGTTGTACGGCGCTGTCTAACACTGGATTAATATCCGTGTGCTCATGCGCACAAACACCTGCCAATGGACAAGCTGTGATATTACGTACGGTGTTACCACAGGCCTCACGTGTGGTTAAGCCGCTTTCAGCTAAACGGCGCATTGCAGCCGGTGTATCTTTTAAAGGTATATAGTGAATCTGAAAGTCTTGTCGCGTTGATATATGCGCTAAATCGTGCTGTGAATATTGTTCTAAGACATCAGCAGTGGCATCAAGTTGATCGGCGTTTAGGTTACCGCCAGGTAATTTGATGCGTAACATGTGCACGCCATCTTGGCGCTGTCCGTAACAACCATGCTGAAGACGATAAGCCATAAAACGGGCAGCGTCCATTTCATCGTTTAGTAAAGCGTTTAAGCTTTCTTCATAACGATCAATTTCTTCGAAATCTGCCAACGACATGATGTTTTCCTCTGTTCTAAACTAAACTAATGTGCCAGCGAAAATTTAACGCCGATCACGACTAAAATACTGGCCAATAATGGCCGCATAATACGCTCTGGAAGAATAGTTCCAAAGTGACTGCCAATATAAATTCCAGGTAGTGAGCCCAATAACAGTGCTATTAATAAACTGGTATCAACGTTGCCAAGCTGCATATGGCCAAGACCAGCAACCGCAGTCAATGGCACAGCGTGCGCGATATCTGTTCCTACTATACGTACCGTGGGGATGCGAGGATACAGGAACATGAGGATTGCTGCACCTAAGGCGCCCGCGCCAACCGAAGATATGGGGACTAATACGCCTAACAAAACCCCGGCCAATACAGTAATCACATCTCTGTAGTTACGTAAAAATAGCTGCTTTTCGCGTAATTTGTCACCATATTCTTGCATTTTTGACTTAAACAAGATGGCGCCCGCGGTCAGAATTAAGGCTATGCCTAAGCCATTAGTAATAAATTGTTCAATCAGCTGATTTTCGGTACCAATCTGGCCGATGACGTAGACCGTTATTACGGCAGTTGGAATGCTGCCAAGCGCTAACAACCCTGCGATGCGCCATTCAACCGTTCGGCGCCTAGCATGAGCCCAAATTCCACCGGTTTTGGTAATGGCGGCAAATAATAGGTCGGTACCGACGGCTACCGCTGGCTCTACTTTAAAAACAAAAATGAGCAGTGGTGTCATCAGCGAACCGCCGCCGACCCCGGTGAGGCCGACTAACACCCCGACACCAAAACCTGCTGCGGTTAGTAGCCAATCCATTTCAATATCGCTGTATTATTAAATAAAGATTTTAAAAACAAGAGCTTATGCGCCTTATTGGCGCTTTAAACCAGCGACTATAGCAAAGGCCTTATATATAAAAAAATAATAAGTTATGCTATATATAGAAAATATTTATATAAAGAGGATATGATGAAGCTGCAACAACTTCGTTTTGTTCGAGAAGTGGCTAAAAATGGTCTCAATGTATCGGCGGCAGCGCAGGTGCTCAATACTGCTCAGCCAGGTATCAGCAGCCAAATAAAATTACTTGAAGAAGAGCTCGGCGTTGATATTTTTATCCGTCACGGTAAACGCCTAACCGGGATTACAGAACCAGGCCGAGAAGTTATCGCTACCATAGAGCGTATGTTGCAAGATGCTGACAGTATAAAGCGTGTCGCAGAGGAGTTTTCACAGCAATCAAGTGGCCGCTTATCGATTGCGACCACACACACCCAAGCCCGTTATTCTTTACCCAAAGCTATAAAACAATTTACTCAACAATATCCTGATGTTGAGCTGAGTATTCATCAAGGTAATCCTACTCAGATATGTGAGTACGTGCTGTCAGGTGAAGCCGATATTGCTATTGCTACCGAAGCAATAGGCACTTATGAAGAGTTGGCGACCATGCCTTGTTATGAATGGAATCGTTGCGTTGTTGCGCCACCGGAACATCCTGTTTTTGAAGATAAGCCGCTCACTTTATCGAGTTTAGCCAAGTATCCGATTATTACTTATGACTATGCTTTTGCCGGCCGTTCGAAAATCAATAACGCGTTTGCTAAACAGGATTTAGATCCAGAAATCGTATTAACGGCGATCGATTCTGATGTGATTAAAACCTATGTCGAGTTAGGTTTGGGTATAGGTATTTTAGCGTCAGTAGCTTATTCAACTGAGCGTGATACATCGCTGCGTTCGGAAGACGCTGGACACCTCTTTGATTCGAGTACTGTGCGCTTAGGAATTCGCCGAGGCAGTTATTTGCGTAGTTATGTTTACGATTTTATTGGTTTCTTTGCGCCGCATCTAACGCGCGCAGTAGTCGATGAAACCATGTCGAGCTAAGCTTCGCTTGCTTCTGTTTCTTCAACAGATTCAATAAAATCGCAGTCGTCTTGGGGACAGAGTTTTTGTTTGCCAGAACGTTTGGTGGTCTTTATGGTCAAGATGGGCCAATCACATTGTGGGCAACATTCATTAACTGGCTCATTCCATAAAGCATATTCACAATCTGGATAGCGTGAGCAAGAATAAAAGATTTTGCCGCGGCGTGATTTGCGTTGCAAAATGGTGCCTTGTTTACAACTTGGACATTCAACCTGCGTATCGGCAGGTTGTTCCAGAGGCTCCATATGTTTGCAATCAGGGTAGGCGCTACAACCAATAAATTTACCATAGCGACCACTGCGAATAATTAAATTGGCATCGCATTCAGGGCATGTTCGACCTTCAACGATTTCAGGTTCGTCTTTGCTGTTGCCATCCATGTCACGGGTGTAATCACATCCTGGATAATTAGTGCAACCAATAAAACGACCGCGGCGGCCTAAGCGAATGGATAGCATATGATCACACTTCGGACATTTCTCATCCATAGCTTCCTGAGTAACGTCTTTACGTTGAACGTTTTCGTCGGTATCAGTGATGCGTTCTTTAAACGGCGACCAAAACTGCGTCATCACCGGCAACCATTGTTGCTCGCCGCGAGACACAGCGTCGAGTTGATCTTCTAATTTCGCGGTGAATTCGTAATCAACATATTGCGAAAAGTAGTTAGTTAAAAACTTATTGACCACACGACCAACGTCGGTTGGCGTAAAGCGGCGTTTTTCAAGTTCAACGTATTCGCGAGAAACCAGAGTTGAGATGATTGATGCATAAGTAGAAGGGCGGCCTATACCGTATTCTTCTAAAGTCTTAACCAAGCTTGCCTCAGTAAAACGGGGTGGTGGTTCAGTAAAATGCTGTTCGCCCCGAATTTGTTTGAGGCTAACTTCGTCACCTTCTTCTAAAGGTGGTAAGCGTTTTTCGTCTTTCTCGCCTTTGCTATCATCCTGGCTTTCTTGGTACACGGCCATAAAGCCGGGTTTGCGTACGGTAGAACCATTGGCGCGAAATACACCAACATCGCCAGCGCTAAGGTTAACACCAACCATATCAATAGTGGCATGAACCATCTGGCAAGCAATAGCGCGCTTCCAAATTAATTCATAGAGCTTGAATTGATCACTGGTTAAATGCTCTTTTATTTCTTTAGGCACATAGTTAACGCTAGTCGGGCGAATAGCTTCATGTGCTTCCTGTGCATTTTTCGCTTTGGTTTTATAGCTGTGAGGAGTTTTCGGTACTTCGCTGCTACCATAGCGTTTGCTAATCAGTTCGCGAATTTCTTCTACTGCCTCAGACGCAAGATGTACTGAGTCGGTACGCATATAGCTGATAAGACCAATAGTGCCATCGCCAACATCAATACCTTCATAAAGCTGCTGTGCCACACGCATAGTGCGTTGTGCGGAAAAGCCAAGTTTGCGCGAAGCTTCTTGTTGCATGGTTGAAGTAGTAAACGGTGGTTGTGGATTACGCTTGCGCTGTTTCTTCTCAACTTTAATGACTTTAAGCGATTTGCCCGCAGCCTTGGCTAGAGCATCGCGTGCAGCATTGGCGTCGTCAGTATTGTTGATAGAAAACTGTTTTAACTTCTCGTTTTTGTATTCGGTCAGTTTGGCAACAAAGTCGGTTTTGTCTTTATTGACATCGGCTTCGATAGTCCAAAACTCTTTTGGCACAAAAGCTTCGATGGCTTCTTCACGTTCAACAATTAAACGTAAGGCGGGGCTTTGTACGCGACCTGCCGATAAGCCGGCACGAATCTTCTTCCATAACAAGGGCGAAAGATTAAAACCGACCAAGTAATCAAGCGCACGGCGAGCTTGTTGAGCGTTAATCATATCGGTGGAAAGCTCGCGTGGCTGCTCCATCGCCTCTGTTACAGCTTTCTTGGTAATTTGGTTAAAGGAAACGCGATGTACTTCTTTGTCTTTAAGTAGGTTCTTATTGTTTAATGACTCATAAATATGCCATGAGATGGCTTCGCCCTCTCTATCGGGGTCAGTGGCAAGGTATAAGGCATCCGCCGCTTTGACAGCTTTTTCTATCGCATCTAAATGTTTTTTGTTTTTATCGATGACTTGGTAAGTCATTTTAAAGTCGTCGTCGGGATCGACAGCGCCTTCTTTCGGTTTTAAATCGCGAATATGACCGTAGGAGGCAAGGATTTGAAAACCCTTGCCCAAATATTTTTTCAGCGTTTTGGATTTTGCTGGTGATTCAACAATAACGACGTTTTGTGCCATGAACTACGGTAATCTTAAAGCGCTTAATGTAAGTGGATAGGAGTAGAGTCCAGAACCAGATCCTCAATCCAGTTATTAGTATCTTGCCCAGGCTGGTTAAACAAGACCATGAGTACCACCCATTTAAGATGATCGAGGTCAACTTCACCAGACTCCAAGGCCATAACGCGTTCAATAACCAGTTCGCGGCTAACGTTATCAAGAATACCGGTTTGTTCTAGAAAAATGAGGAAGCCTCGGCATTCAACGTTGAGGCGAGACTGTTCTGACGCGGCAAATACACGCATAGACTTGTTCTGACCGGCCTCGCGGCCGAGTTTGTGCTCTGGCAATGAGGTGAGGCCCTCAAGCCAGTCAAAAGCTTTGTTGACTTCGTTAGCTGAAAAACCCGCTTCAACGAGTTCTACAGTCAATGATTCTTGATCAGACGTGATTTCGCTTTCTCCGTCCATATAGTTCTGGAACAGATAAATCAGTACATCGAGAACTGTTTCTTTCATAATCATGCCTTAGGTATTGAGCAAAGCCTATTTGTCCAGACGGTAAACCATGCCTCCAGGAGCAGATGCTACATGTCCAAGCAATTCCAATGCCAACAGAATGGAGGAAACTGCTGCTGCCGTCAATCCACTTTTGGCTACTATCTGATCTATAGATGTGGGGGCATAATCAACATAATAAAGCACTTTGTACTGTGAGGCTTCGAGTTTTTCGACGTGTTTTCGCTCATTTGGCGGGTTTTGAGTCACTTTTGGCAGCATGAAATAATTTAAGCCTGCAACAACGTCTTGTTCGTTTGTTACTAAGGCGGCGCCCTCTTGAATGAGTTGATGGCAACCTCTGGCCATAGGGTTATTTATTGCTCCTGGCACGGCCATCACATCTCGGCCTTGCTCCAGTGCCAGTCTCGCCGTGATAAGAGAGCCGCTTTTTTCGCTAGCTTCAATCACCAGTGTGGCAATACTCAAACCGCTAATAATGCGGTTCCGACGCGGAAAATGATGGGCAAGTGGTTCTGTTTCAGGTGGGTGTTCGGATACTAGTGCCCCGCTGGCCTTAATTTTTTTTGCTAAACCAGCATGCCTACGTGGGTAGATATTGTCTAATCCGGAGCCGAGTACCGCTATGGTGCCAGAGTTTGATTGTAATGCTCCGTGATGCGCTGCAGAATCGATGCCGTAGGCCAGTCCGCTAGTAATGGTGAGACCATAAGAGGCAAGTGTGCTAGCAAATTTTTCCGCGGTTTGTTTCCCTCCTAAACTAGGTTTACGGCTGCCAACAATGGCAAGTTGGGGTTGCGATAGGTAGTCAGCGTCGCCTTGAACAAATAACACTGGTGGTGAATCTGATAATTCCTTGAGCAAGGTTGGGTAGTTGGCGCAATTTGAAGTTAATAGGGTATTGTCTGGTTTTTCAGCCCAGTCCAGCGTTTTTTCTACTGCGGGCCAATCAGGTTGCCGCAATCCACGTATATTGTTGGCACTGAGGCCACACGCGCGCAGTTGTTCAGTGCTGGCGCTAAAAAGCTGGCTTGCTGAGGAAAAATGCTTGATAAGCTGGTGGAATGTGACCGCGCCTATTCCCGGAACCCGGTTGAGGGCGAGCCAGTGAGATAGTTCTTGTGAATCATGTGTGCAAACGCTGCCATTTGCAGCGCAATTATTATTCGTGATTGGCATCCTTGCCACCGTATTTTTTTAGTTGTTAGTATGGGCTTATTTAGCCTACCTAAGCGGCGATAAAATGAACAGCTTCAGGATACGCCTAACTTTAAATTACTCACTTAAGATTCAGGTGTGCTGACGCCATCATAGAGGCGAATATCTCTTAAGGCCTTCATGATAAGGGCATAACTAAGCTTTTCATAAGGGCGAAAAACCATCAGTGTGCCGACTTCTTCGTCTGGCAGTAGGACTGTTTCGCCATTCTTGAATACGTCACGCACTTCGGCGCCAGAGCGCGAAATAGTCATAACATGGCCTGCTTCGATGCCATCTTCGCTACCTACGTTGAGTACCACGACCTGGTACTGACCAATTCGCGAAACACCGTCCACCACGTGAATGATTTGGCCTGAAACGTCATTTTCTGGTGCGCGAGGAATAAAGTTCTGATCAAACTCATTATCTTCACGTGCCAAGACTTTATCGCCAATTAGTGCTTCGCGCTTAGAGCTGGTAATAAGTAAGGTCGCAGGATCACCTTCTCGTACGAGCTTGAGATCGGCAACATGAATGGCTTCATAGCCAAGCAAGGCATCGTTTTTGTTTTCTGCTGTAGGGTCTACAAAAGGCTCGCCAATATGAAACAAGCTAAAGAGCTCGTTACCATCAGCTTCTAGATCTCTTGCATAGAGCTTAGTACCAGAACCGCTGACCAAGCGAAGATCTTCGCTAGCAACGATATAGGCAGCACTATTAATCTCGCTGGTATTGAGCACTCGCGGACGGATCAAGAATTGTTCGATTTCACTAACAGGAATTGTTGGAATAGCTTGGTCTATACGAGTAGCTCGCGTTGTTGGTGATAATTTAACCGTAGGTCGACCGCGTTGTACGGTTAAAACAGGTTTACCATCAACAAAACCCAGTTCAATGAGATCACCGGGGTAAATGAGATGAGGATTCTCAATATCCGGATTTACATGCCATATTTCTGGCCAAAGCCAAGGATCATTGAGAAATTTGCTTGAAATATCCCAAAGCGTATCGCCCTTAACAACAGTATAGCTGTTAGGATGATCAGGATTCAGCTCGATTGCATGGGCAAAAGTAAACGCGCTACCACCGATAAATAGCAGTAAACCGCATAAAATGTGCCTTAATTGCATTACTCCTTCCCCCCGATAGCTGGACGTTTTTTCAGTCGTTAGCATAGATTTTAGCCGGAACCTCTACAGTTAGCATACTCTAACAGGTAGAATAGCGGCAGTACTTTGACAAAATTCACAATGTCTATCTTAAATATTCTACATTTTCCTGATCCTAGGCTGCGTACTAAGGCAAAACCGGTCGAAAAGTTCGATGATACGCTGAGAAAGCTGATCGACGATATGCTTGAAACCATGTATGACGCCCCAGGCGTTGGACTGGCCGCGACCCAGGTAGATGTGCATAAACGCTTGCTAGTTGCAGATGTATCCGAAGACCAGGATGCTCCGCATATTTTTGTCAACCCGAGAATTATTGAAAAGGATGGCGTTAGCACGCATGACGAAGGGTGTTTGTCTTTTCCAGGCGTTTATGAACCTGTAGAGCGGGCTGCTAATATTATAGTTGATGCTCAAGATGGTTTTGGCGAGGCATTTCAGCTGGAGGCTGAAGGCTTGATGGCGGTCTGTATTCAACACGAGATCGATCATCTCAATGGCAAACTATTTGTCGATTACATTTCAGAGCTTAAACGTGGGCGCATTCGCAAAAAAATGCTGAAAATGCAGCGTCAAGCATCGTAACGCCATCTCCGCGCATTCATAGTCCGTCATGTCCGATTCGCCAATACGTTTGGTTTTTGCCGGCACACCCGAATTTGCAGCGGTATCGCTGACTGCGCTACTGGAATCTTCTTATCAGCCCATAGCTGTTTATTGCCAGCCTGACAGGCCATCGGGCCGTGGTCGTAAATTACGAGCTGGGCCGGTTAAAGCGCTAGCGATTGAGCATGGCGTCGAGGTGATGCAGCCGCAAAGCTTTAAACAGGCGGACACTATTGCAGCGTTCAAAGCCCTCAAACCCGATGTGCTAGTAGTGGTTGCCTACGGTTTGATATTGCCACAAGCGGTTCTTGATATTCCCACCTATGGTGCCATTAATGTCCACGCTTCCTTATTACCGCGTTGGCGCGGCGCGGCGCCTATACAGCGCGCCATTCTTGCTGGCGATAGCGAAACGGGCATCACTACTATGCAGATGGATGCTGGTCTAGACACCGGTGATATGTTGTTTAAATCTGTCTGTGCTATCGACGCGGAAGACAGTGCAAGTCGTTTGCACGATAAGCTGGCAAGCCTCGGTGCACAGACCTTGATGAAAACCTTGGACAGGCTTGCGAACGGTGAGCTTTCTAGTGAAAAGCAAGATGAAGAGCTAGCGACTTATGCCGCGAAAATTAGCGTTGAAGAAGCACGCTTAGATTGGAATCTGGGCGCGGAACAATTAGCGCTAAGGGTTAGGGCGTTTAATCCGGTACCGGTGGCTCATAGTACATATGATGGTGAGCGCTACAAGTTTTGGCAGGCAAGCGCGCTTACGGAAAAGACTCAATCAGCTCCCGGAACCATTATCGCTTTGAGTAAAAGCGGTGTTGATGTACAAACAAAAAATGGTCTGTTGCGCATTACTAAGCTGCAAGCACCTGGAAAGCGTGCGATGAACGTGGCTGATTTTGTCAATGGTAATTCATTGCTGACAGAGGGTGGTATCTTTGTCTGAGTATCACGCTGCGTGATTTGAAATTAGACTGATATCTATAAAAAATGAATGTGCGGCAAAGAGCGCTGGCAGTTTTACTTCAAGTAACACGGGAAGGGCTCACACTTGATACAGCCTTAGCCACACAAATTGAGCAAAACGCTGGCGCGGAAAAAATTAGTCTACTAAAAGAATTATGTTTCGGCGTGATGCGTTGGTGGCCTCGTTTACAGGCAGTAGAATTATCTTTACTTGATAAGCCTTTGGCGGCGAAACACCACGATGTCAGCGTGTTATTGTGGCTCGGTTTTTATCAGTTGGAGTACACGCGTGTCGCTGAGCATGCTGCTGTTTCTGAAACAGTGGCATGCACACAAGCAATTAAAAAACGCTGGGCCAAGGGTTTGGTTAACGCCTTACTGCGAGAGTTTCAGCGCAATCGTAATGGAATTCTGGCTGACTTGTCTGGTTCCTCGATATTTGAAAGCGCTCACCCAGACCGATTGCTCGCCGGTATTCAGGCTGCTTGGCCATCTGATTGGCAAAAGGTGGTAGCTAACAATAATGCTCGTGCGCCTTTTTCGCTAAGAGTGAATTTAAAAAAAATAACTCGCAAGGAGTATCTGGAAAATCTTGCTGATAAGGGTATTACTGCGCATCCAAATGAGTTGGTTGAGAGCGCGATTACACTTGATCAACCCTGCGCGGTAAGCGAACTACCAGGATTTTCTGAAGGTTTGGTTTCGGTGCAAGACGTTGCTGCGCAGTTAGCTGCTGGTTTATTGATGGCGTCACCAGGAGAGAAAGTCCTCGATGCCTGCGCTGCGCCTGGCGGTAAAACCTGCCATCTTCTCGAAACTCAGCAAAATATAAATTTACTGGCCTTGGATAATAAAAAAAATAGACTCGCCAAAATTAACGAAAACCTGAGTCGTCTTAGTCTTTCTTGTCAATTAAAGACAGCTGACGCAAGCGAGTTGCAGACCTGGTGGGATGGCGAGTCAGTCGACCGAATATTAATCGATGCACCGTGTTCGGGGTCGGGCGTAATAAGACGTCATCCAGACATCAAATGGTCAAGACAGCAGTTAGACCTTGAGCAGCTAGTAGACATGCAGCAGCGTTTATTACAGCAACTCTGGCAAGTCTTACGTCCAGGTGGAGTATTACTGTATGCAACATGCTCCATCTTGCCGGAAGAAAACCAAAACCAAATCGCATGGCTGACGTCTCAACAAGCAGACGTGGAGGAATACCCGATAGATGCAGCTTGGGGCTGTGCAAGTCGGTATGGTCGTACTATCCTACCCGGTGAGGCGAATATGGATGGTTTTTATTACGCCCGCTTACGTAAAATCACATTGGACTAATGCTACATTTACTTAGACACTCAATACTGCTAATGGCCTTGCTTGGATTTAGCATGCCTGCAGCTCATGCTGCGGGAATTATGATTGAGTCAGTTGAAGTTGTACAAGACAATGGCAGCTACTCGCTTAATGCCGATGTTCAGTATGATCTCAGCGATGTTGCTCTCGAGGCCCTTCATAAAGGGGTAGAGCTCACCTTTAAGCTGACTATAGCAGTGTTAGAGCCACGTCCTTTGGTTTGGGATGAAGTGATCATCAGTGATGAGCGCAGTTACACTATTAGTTACCAGGCACTGACAGATCAGTATCAAATGTTTACTGGTGAAAGCGCATTGATTAAAAATTTTCCTAGCTTAGTGTCAGCGCTTGAGGAAATGGGTAGCCTTAGAGATATCGATGTCGCATTATTTGAGCGGGGGCTGCGCGAAAATAGTGAGTATGTAGGCGTCAGAGCATGGCTTGATATTGAATCATTGCCCGTTCCTATGCGCTTGCTCGCTTATTCTCAACCTGATTGGCGTCATAATAGCGGTTGGTATAAATGGACTCCAAGCCAGTAGCTTATATCAATGTAGAAGCTATTCTTGTTGCTGTTGTCGGCTTACTCTTGCTCGGCTCGCTTTACCTGATGGGCGCTGCTACCGAGAATTCAGCGCAATTCGATCAAATATATTCACTACTGGTTTTAGTTAATTTCGCTGGCTTGGTGATATTACTGGTTCTATTGGGAATCAACTTCCAGCGTCTAAGGCGTCAATACAGAGCGCGTGTTGTTGGTTCAAGATTGACGTTACGTTTGATCGTTATTTTTGTTGTATTGGCACTTATCCCGGTGTCTATCGTATTTTATTTTTCGCTACAGTTTTTACACCGCAGTATTGATAGTTGGTTTGATGTTCGCGTTGAACAGGCGCTAAATAATTCACTATCATTAAGCCGCAGCGCTCTAGATTCAAGAATGCGCAGTATGGCTACGCAAACAGAAACAATGGCCGATGCTTTAACGGGTCTTTCAGAGACACAAGCAGCATTAAGTTTGAATGACTTGCGAGATCAAAGTGAATCAACGGAATTGATGTTAATGCGTTCGAGTGGTCGCATCGTTGCGTCCAGTAATATTGACCCTATTAGTATTGTGCCCAATAAGCCTAGTTCAGAAGTTCTTTCGCAAATGCGTGGCAGTGGTCGTTATGTCGGCTTGGATGCAATAGCGGATCTCGGTCTTCATATTCGCGTACTTATGGAGGTGGATAGTGGTGATCCAATCGCTGGGCCTTTAGTTTTTCAAGCTTTATTTCCAGTATCAGAACGTGTCAGTAAATTAACTGACAGTGTGCAAGATGCGCATGCTCAATACGAACGTTTGGTTTATCTGCGTCAACCACTTAAGTTTAGTTTTACTCTGACTCTATCACTTGTTTTATTGTTAACTGTGTTGGTAGCCGCCTGGGCGGCCTTTTTATCAGCGCGCCGGTTGGTCTATCCCATCCAAGTCCTGGCAACAGGAACACGAGCGGTGGCGTCAGGAAACTATGATCAACGTTTACCTTTGCTAGGTAATGACGATGAAATAGGTTTTCTTGTGCAATCGTTTAACGATATGACACAAAGGATTGGCTTGGCGCAGTCAGATGCCATGCATAGCCAGCAACATGCTGAAAGCCAACGCGCGTATTTGGAAGCGGTATTACGTCGACTATCGTCAGGCGTGTTGACCTTATCGCACAATCAAATCTTGCGCACGGTGAATGATGCAGCCTGCGATATATTGGAAACCAAATTGGATGCTTATGTAGCATGCACTTTGTCAGAAATAAAAGGGGATAACCCAAAACTAGGGATATTCTTAGACAGCATTGTAAGCAAGCTTGATCAAGGCGAGCCTGAGTGGGTAGAAGAAGTCATTCGGTTTAATTCTAACGGGCGCCAAGTACTCATGTGTCGAGGAGCAACGTTGCCAGGTGTTGGTGATATGGCGGCGGGTTACGTTATTGTGTTTGATGATTTTACAACTTTGATCAAAGCACAGCGCGATGCTGCTTGGGGTGAAGTGGCGAGGCGTCTAGCACACGAAATTAAAAATCCGCTAACGCCTATTCAACTCTCGGCTGAAAGAATGAGACATAAGTATTTACCAAAACTACAATCTGAAGATGCTGAATTATTAGATCGTTCAACCAATACCATTGTGCAGCAGGTTGAAGTGATGAAGGAGATGGTAAAAGCATTTTCTGATTATGCGCGTGCGCCAAGGTTGGAGACGATACCGTTAGATATTAATTATTTAATTAGAGAAGCTTTGGATCTTTATAGCAGTGAAGATGCAGAATTTGAGGCTGAGTTAGCAAGTGATCTGCCGCAGATAGACGCTGATCGTGGTCGTATTCGCCAGGTATTAAACAATCTTCTCAAGAACGCGTTGGAAGCTCCAGGCCACGAAGAAAAGAGAAAAGTTACTGTTATGACGAGGTCGATACGGGGTCAGGTGACTGATCTTGTCGAGATGGATATTATTGATAACGGCGTTGGCTTTCCAGATGATATTATCGGCGAGTTATTTGAACCATATGTGACAACAAAAACAAAAGGCACGGGACTAGGTTTGGCGATAGTTAAAAAAATTGTTGAAGAACACGGGGGAATTGTTCGTGCCCAAAATTTATCTGGGGGCGGAGCTGTGGTGATAGTGCGGTTCCCGGCTATAGGGGTAAAATCAATCAGCGAACTGCCTGCGGAACAGGTTGAGGAGCTCGCGGCTGATAAGAAAGTGTCTGCGAATTATATCAATGAGTAGCGGGCAACATATTTTAGTCGTTGATGATGAGCCGGATATTCGCGAGCTCATAAGGGAAATCCTCGTTGATGAAGGTTTTGACGTTAGTGTTGCCGAAAGTGCTGGTAAAGCTAATGAAGCGCGACGTGTTCGGCGCCCCGATCTTGTTCTTTTAGATATATGGATGCCCGATCTAGACGGCATCAGTCTTCTTAAACAGTGGAACGAAGAATCAGAGTTAGGTTTTCCAGTGATCATGATATCTGGGCACGGCAATATTGAAACTGCTGTAGAAGCAACGCGTTTGGGTGCCTATGATTTTCTCGAAAAACCACTTTCGATGGCCAAGTTGCTATTAACGGTTCAGCGCGCATTAGACTCAGCCAAGTTACAACGAGAAAATATTAAACTCCGTCGCCAGGTGGAGCCCGTTATCGAACCCACTGGTCGTAGTCAGGTCATGAATGCCTTGAGAGAACAGGCAATGCGCATTGCCAAAACAGACGCACGCGTATTGATCACGGGCGAAGCAGGAACGGGCAAAGAAATATTTGCGCGTTTTATTCATCGCCATAGTAATCGAGCCGATAAGCCATTTATAGATATTGGTGTTACCGCGATAGCCAATGAAAATGCTGCAGTTGAGTTATTTGGCAGGGAGGAAGGTGATCAAATTTATTATGGCTTATTAGAGCAAGCTAACGGCGGCACGTTATTGCTAACCGAAATGGGCGAAATGGATCTCTCATTGCAAGCCAAGTTAATCGGTGCAATCGAAAGTCAGTCATTATTACGAGTAGGTGGTTCTGATCCGGTTAATTTTGATGTGCGTATTATTTCAGCGAATTTAAATGACTTAAGTGAAGCTGTTGCAGCGCAAAAATTTCGAGAAGATTTGTACTATCAGCTGAAAGTATTGCCTATACACCTTCCTCCCTTACGTGATCACCCAGAGGATGTGCCGGAACTTCTCGATTACTATGTTGAACATTTTGTTGCAACGGAAGGTTTGGTATACCGTGGTTTTACTATGGCGGCGCAGAACCGTTTACGTAATTATTCTTGGCCGGGCAATATTAGAGAGCTGAAAAACCTTGTGCAGCGCCTGCTCATTTTGGGTGGCGGTGGTGACATCGATTTGCAAGAGGTTGAATATGCATTGGGAGCATTAAGTACAAGTGCAGAAGCTGTTGCACCTGTTGATTTTGAATTGCCATTGCGAGAGGCGCGCGAGCGTTTTGAAAAAGCGTATCTTGAACATCAATTAGAGCTAACAGAAGGAAATGTAGGTAAGGTGGCGCAGCGTACAGGTATGGAAAGAACACATTTATATAGAAAAATGCGTGCTCTTGGAATCAATATAAAGCGCGATTCAACCGGTGATAATTAAACAGCAATGGTGCGCGCAACAACACGTGTTTACTGGTGATGGATTACGCATGGCACTTGAGTTTGAAATGAGTAGCATGGTTAGTTTCGAGCTAACTGGGTTTTGAAATGAAAATAATTGTACTTGGGGCTGGACAAGTTGGTTCATCAGTTGCGGCAAATCTAGCAGGTGAGGCAAACGATATTACCGTCGTCGATGTCGATGCCGACAAGCTCATGACTTTGCAAGACCGTTTGGATATTCGAACAGTGATTGGCTGTGCATCGCATCCTCATATTCTTGAGCGAGCGGGTGCCGCTGATGCGGATATCATTTTGGCAGTAACCAATAGTGACGAGAGCAATATGGTAGCCTGTCAGATTGCTTATACCATGTTCCATACGCCTACCAAGATAGCCAGAATTAGGGCGGCGGAATATCTTTCTTACCCGCAATTATTTAATCAAGAAAACCTTCCTATCGACGTATTGATCAGCCCAGAACAAGTGCTGACGGATTATGTCCGCAAACTAATCGAATATCCTGGTGCGCTCCAGGTTTTAGACTTTGCTGATGGTAAGGTCCAACTGGTCGCGGTTAGAGCGCATGCAAAAAGTCCCTGGGTGGGTCACGCGCTAAAAGAAGTTCGGGTGCAGATGCCGAAAATTGACTTTCGTGTCGCTGCGATTTTTCGCCAGAGTAAGCCAATATTACCGGAAGGTGATACTGTCATTGAAGTTGATGACGAAGTTTTCTTCATCGCGGCTAAAGATTATATTCGACCGATCATCAATAAACTACGCGGCGTTGATCGATCCAATAAACGCATTATGATCGCCGGTGGCGGTAATATCGGTCTGCATTTAGCAGAGGCGTTAGAAAATGAATATCAAGTTAAAGTGATTGAGCGCCACCCAGGCTATGCGCGTCAGTTGAGTGAACGCCTAGATAAATCTATCGTCCTGGTCGGTGATGCAGCGGATAAGGAGTTGTTACAAGAAGAGAATGTTGCTAATACCGATGTATTTTGCGCAGTAACCAACGATGATGAGGCCAATATATTATCGTCATTGTTAGCAAAGCGTTTGGGCGCAAATAAAGTGATGGTGTTGATTAATCGTGCTGCTTATGTCGATTTAATTCAAGGTGGCGAGATTGATATAGCGATATCACCTCAGCAAGCGACAATTGGTGGTTTGCTAACTCATGTTAGGCGTGGTGATGTGGTAGTAGTACATTCATTGCGACGTGGTGCAGCAGAAGCTATTGAAGCAGTTGCGCATGGTGACCCTTCTTCTTCAAAAGTAGTAGGTAAGCGTTTAGAAGACATTCAGCTGCCCCCTGGTAGTACCATCGGTGCAATTGTGCGTGATGACGAAGTGATTATTGCGCACCATGATGTAGTGATTGAACCTGAAGATCATGTCATTTTGTTTATGGTAGATAAGCGTCGCATTTCTGAAGTTGAGCGTTTATTCCAGGTCGGTATTACTTTTCTCTAATCAGCACGTTATTTTAGTTCATGCAACTAAGAGTCATTCAACGCATACTTGGTCTTTTATTAATGGTGTTTAGCGTCACCATGTTGCCACCGGTGATGGTGGGCGCGATTTATGCTGAAGCTGCTTCGTATTCTTTTCTTATTGCCTTCTTTGTCACACTGATTACAGGTTTATTGCTTTGGTTACCTGTACGGAAGTTTGTCAGAGAGTTACATCTGCGAGACGGATTTATTGTAGTAGTCATGTTTTGGAGTGTGCTGGCATTATTTGGGTCAATACCCTTTATGCTAATCGACGAATTGTCGATGTCGTTTATCGAAGCATTGTTCGAGTCGATGTCAGGATTGACGACTACTGGTGCTACTGTCATCACTGGTCTTGATGAGCTACCCAAAACACTTTTGTTTTATCGGCAAGAACTGCAGTGGTTGGGTGGTATGGGCATTATTGTTTTAGCAGTGGCGATACTACCTATGTTCGGTATCGGGGGTATGCAGCTTTATCGGGCTGAGACACCTGGACCAATGAAAGATAATAAGCTGACGCCGAGAATTACTGAGACAGCGAAAGCATTATGGTATATCTATCTTGGTTTGACTGTGAGTTGCGCTGTTGCTTACTGGTTGGCGGGTATGACCTTGTTCGACGCCATATGCCATAGTTTTTCAACGGTGGCGATTGGTGGGTTTTCTACCCATGATGCCAGTATTGGTTATTTTGAGAGTACGTCAATTGAGGCAGTAGCGGTTGTTTTTATGTTATTGGCCGGTATTAACTTCGCATTGCACTTTATTGCGGTAAGAAGTATGCGTGTATCAGCTTACTGGGCTGATGCCGAGTTTAGAGCGTATATCACGGTACTTTTTATTGTTGGCATTATCGTTTGTACCTATCTGTATTTTCACCATACTTTTGGCACCATAGGTGGAGTACTACATCATGGTTTATTCCAGGTGGTGTCGATCGGTACGACAGCAGGCTTTACCACGGCGGACTACCACAATTGGCCAGGCTTTTTACCTGCATTATTATTGTTACTGAGTTTTGTTGGTGGTTGCGCGGGCTCAACCGGCGGTGGCATGAAAGTTATTCGAGTGCTGCTACTTATTAAGCAGGGTTCGAGAGAAATTTTGCGGCTAATTCATCCTAATGCAGAGATCCCAGTGAAAGTCGGTGGTGTCAGTTTGAACTCTCGAGTCATAGGTTCGGTATGGGGATTTTTCGCACTATATGTATTAGCTTTTTGTTTTATGTCACTTTTGCTTGCCGCAACCGGCCTTGATCTGGTTACTGCGTTTTCAGCTGTAGCTGCGTGTATTAATAACTTGGGTCCAGGGCTTGGCGAAGTGGGTTCCAACTACGCTTCAATACCTGATACAGCAAAAGGGATTTTGTGTTTTGCCATGCTTCTCGGACGCCTAGAGATTTTTACTTTGTTGGTGTTATTAAGCCCAGCCTTTTGGCGGGCTTAACGGTAAAAACCACTTTTGCCTTCTGGCTGTTTTCTAAAACGTTTATATCCCCATTGGTATTGTTCAGGCGCTAGACTGATGCAATGCTCAATACTCTTATTCATTGAGGCAAGCGCGGTAGCCGTATCCTCATTATATATATCCTCACTCGCTGGGATGGCGTGTAAGCGATAGCCTGGAGTATTGGGTAGTCTTTCAGCGAAACCAAAAATGATTGATGCGCCCGTCTTGTTGGCAAGTCTTACAGCCAAGGTCATGGTATAGGCATCAACGCCAAAAAATTTGCTAAAAACCCCGTTGCCTTTTGATGGTTCTTGGTCGGGCAATAGAGCGATGACACCACTGCGCTTCAAAGTGACAAGTAGTTGCCTTGGGCCAGCATCTGCAGTTGATACTAAGTTCGCTCCGGTGCGCTGGCGAGCTTGTTTTAGCCAATTTGATAAGCCTTGCATTTTAGGTGGCTTGTATAAGGTGGTTGCTTGGTAATGTTGACCAATATATAAACCGGCTATTTCCCAACAACCAAGATGTGGTGTGAGTAATATTACCCCTTTGCCTTGTTCAAGTTTGGCGTCTATGTGTTCTTTACCAGATACAGTTTGAACATGGCCAAATAATTTTTCCTGAGGCCAGCAAAGCATCGCGCCGACTTCAGCAATGGCAATGCCGGTATGGATTAAGCTGTTTTTAGCTAATTGTTGTTGTTGTTTTGTATCTAGATCAGGCAGGCATAGTGCGATATTAGTTTCTGTAATATGTCGAATTTTGCTTGGAAACAGGTATAAGCCAGTACCAATGAGCTTGCCAAGAGCGTGTATCACGCTGAACGGCAGCAAGGAGAGCGCATGAAATGCTGTTTTAATGATAGGGACTAGCATTTATTTTAGTAAATGATTGTTTTTAAAGAGAAACTCTTCAGTTAATGTTAAACTAATATATTTTTTCGGCGATATCTATTTAGTTACGGTTATCAACGTATTAACCACAATCAATAACGCGCTTGTTTTTACATTATGTCATCTCAGTCAGAGCAAACAATTAAATTTAAAGAATTGCTAGAAAAGCGAATTCTGATACTCGACGGCGCGATGGGCACAATGATTCAAGATTATGGTCTTGAAGAAGCCGATTATCGTGGTGAGAAATTTGCTAATCATGGCTGTGACCTAAAAGGTAATAACGATCTATTATCCATTACTCAGCCGCAGATCATACGCGATATCCATATTGCCTATCTCGAAGCCGGCGCGGATATTGTTGAAACCAATACCTTTAGCGCTACTTCCATCGCACAAGCTGATTACCAACTTGAGTCAATCGTCTATGAACTAAATTATGAAAGCGCCAAGGTGGCCAAGCAAGCTGCCGAAGCCGTGGCTAAGACTAGCGGTATGCCACGCTTTGTCGCAGGGGTATTAGGCCCGACTAACCGTACCGCTTCAATTTCACCGGATGTCAACAACCCGGGCCACCGTAATGTCGATTTTGATGAGTTGGTTGCAAGCTATACCGAGGCGATTAATGGCTTGGTCAATGGCGGTGCCGATATTTTGCTGGTTGAAACGATTTTCGATACGCTAAATGCAAAGGCTGCAGTATATGCCGTTAAGCAATATTTCGAAGAAAAAGCGATCACACTGCCGGTCATGATATCTGGCACCATTACTGATGCCAGTGGCCGTACTCTATCAGGCCAAACGGATGAAGCATTTACAAATTCACTAAGACATATTGACCCCGTTAGTATTGGTTTTAATTGCGCTTTAGGAGCCAATCAACTTCGACAATATGTTGAAGCGTTATCCGGTTATGCAGATTGTAATGTCAGTGCTCACCCTAATGCAGGCTTGCCTAACGAGTTTGGCGAGTATGATGAAACACCTGAAGATATGGCCAAAGAGTTGGATGAATGGGCCAGTAGTGGTTTTCTAAATATCATTGGTGGTTGCTGTGGAACATCGCCAGCGCATATTAAGGCAATAGCCGAGGCAGTTGAAAAATATCCGCCAAGATCTGTACCCGAAAATAAACACCAGCAACGCTTAAGTGGTTTAGAAGCGCTGAATATTGATAGCGACAGTTTGTTTGTCAATATTGGTGAACGTACCAATGTTACCGGTTCGGCACGTTTTAAAAAGCTCATTCTCAACGGTGATTATGACGAGGCCTTAAACGTTGCGCGCCAGCAGGTCGAAAACGGCGCACAGGTGATAGACATCAATATGGATGAAGGTTTGCTCGATGGTGAGCAAGCCATGGTCACTTTCCTCAATCTATTGGTTTCAGAACCTGATATTTCGCGTGTGCCGATTATGATCGACTCCTCAAAATGGAGTGTCATTGAAGCAGGTCTTAAGTGTTTACAAGGTAAATGTATCGTTAACTCAATTAGTTTGAAAGAAGGCGAAGTCGCGTTTCGTGAGCAAGCTAAACAAGTCTTGCGTTATGGTGCGTCTGTTGTGGTTATGGCATTTGATGAAACTGGCCAGGCTGATACTAAAGAAAGAAAAGTCGAAATTTGTACGCGTGCTTACAATATATTGGTCAATGAAATTGGCTTACCTCCTGAAGATATTATTTTTGACCCGAATATTTTCGCCGTCGCTACAGGTATAGAAGAACATAATAATTACGCAGTTGATTTTATTGAAGCGACACGAGAAATAAAACAAACACTGCCTTATGCCAAAGTATCCGGTGGTGTCAGCAATGTCTCGTTTTCGTTTCGCGGTAATAATCCCGTTCGTGAAGCCATCCATTCCGTATTCTTATATCACGCCATTAAAGCGGGAATGGATATGGGTATCGTCAATGCGGGTCAGTTAGCTGTTTATGATGATTTACCCGAAGAACTACGTGAACGTGTCGAAGATGTCATATTAAATCAACGTGATGATGCTACCGATCGCTTACTCGAAATCGCTGATAAATATAAAGGTGAAGGCGGCAAGCAGGCGCAGGCAGATAATTTAGAATGGCGCGAACTGCCCGTTAAAGAACGCCTAGCTCATGCCTTGGTAAAAGGTATTAATACATTCATTGATGAAGATACCGAAGAAGCACGACAAGGTTTTCCACGACCCATTGAAGTGATCGAAGGGCCATTGATGGATGGCATGAATATCGTTGGTGATCTATTCGGTGAAGGCAAAATGTTTTTACCGCAAGTGGTGAAAAGTGCGAGAGTAATGAAGCAAGCGGTTGCTTATTTATTGCCATATATCGAATCTGAGAAATCAGCAGGTAGTAGCAATGGCAAAATCTTGTTAGCAACAGTAAAAGGCGATGTTCATGATATTGGTAAAAATATCGTTGGTGTTGTACTACAGTGTAATAACTTTGAAATTATCGATTTAGGCGTTATGGTGCCGGCTGCTAATATTCTTGAAAAGGCTGCTAAAGAGAATGTTGATATAATTGGCTTGTCTGGTTTAATCACTCCTTCGTTGGAAGAAATGGCACATGTTGCAAAAGAAATGCAACGTCTTGATATGGATATTCCTTTGCTAATTGGTGGCGCGACGACTTCACGCGTGCACACAGCGGTAAAGATTGCGCCGGGTTATGAATCACCAACAGTGTACGTAAAAGACGCATCACGCGCAGTAGGTGTCGCGCAAAATCTCGTAAGTGAAGATTTACGTGCTTCTTTTGTGGTAGAGATAAGTAACGAATATGAACAAGTTCGTGAGCGCCATAAAGGTAAGCAGGCGAAAACGAATTGGCTCAGTTTAGAAGAGGCGCGTGCCAATAAAACGCAAATAGATTGGCTAGCACATGCTCCAGTTAAACCCAAAAAACTAGGATTAACCGTAATCGAAGAGCAGGACTTGTCGGAGTTGCGAGACTATATCGATTGGACACCGTTCTTTAAAACGTGGGAGCTCGTTGGCAGCTACCCAAAAATTCTAGACGATGAAGTGGTTGGTGAAACAGCAAGGAACTTGTTTGCGGACGCGCAAACCATGCTCGATAAAATCATTAATGAAAAATGGCTGAAAGCCAAAGCAGTGTTTGGTTTATTCCCGGCGAATAGTGTTAATGAAGACGATATAGAAATCTATGAGGATGAATCTCGTAGCACTACGTTGATGACTTTGCATCACTTACGCCAACAGTTAGCTAAACCACCCGGCCGACCTAACCAGTGTTTGACCGATTATATTGCACCTAAGGAAACAGGTATTAAAGATTATATTGGCGCTTTTGCTGTTACTGCGGGTATTGGTATAGATGAGCATATTGCACGCTTTGCCGCCCAGCATGACGATTATTCAGATATTTTGTTAAAAGCTTTGGCGGACAGGCTGGCTGAAGCTTACGCGGAATATTTACATGAACAAGTGCGTAAAGAATATTGGGCTTATGCCAGCGAAGAGCAACTTGATAATCAACAGTTGATCGCCGAAGCCTATGCAGGCATACGGCCAGCGCCAGGTTATCCAGCTTGTCCTGACCATACTGAGAAAACTTTATTATGGCAGCTGATTGATCCGAGTGCGAATGCTGAGATTAATATCACCGAGAGTTTTGCTATGGTGCCAACGGCAGCGGTCAGCGGTTGGTATATTGCGCATCCTGAATCGCGCTATTTTGGGCTTGGCGTCATCAACAAAGACCAAGTAGAAGATTATGCTGAGCGTAAAGGGTTTTCTTTAGCAAAAGCTGAGCGCTGGCTGGCGCCGAACCTAGGCTATGAGCCAGAATAAGCGATAGTTGAGTGGAATTGGCTTAATCAAGTGATGCTAGAAGCAAAAAGGTTCATCCCTGAACCTGTGCCTCCCGCTCCATCGGAATGGTTATCATCTCAAAACTTACTACTTAAATCTGTAGGATAAAGCGGACAGTTAATGTCAGAAAACTAAGTGACTAGAGATTAAGAGCTAAAAAGATAGGGAATTAGGAGGTTATTATTAAGGAAGGTTCGTCCTTGAACCACCGTCCTGGGCCGATTCCCATCAGCAGGCTCTACTATCTCAAATTTTAAGATAAATATATGTAGGATATTTCCTACATTATTTGTAGGAAATTAGCATAAACTCAATATTTAATGGATTTTGGGGGTAATGCCATTCATGGCGGCTAGTCATACAGCTTTATTGGGTGCTGTATTTGAAAGAGAGTTTGGGTTCATCCGTGAACCCTCCAAGACTCCCAGTAGCTATCTTATCGACGTGGGTAATCGTCTTCTAAATAGGTAAATTCTGGCAATTTATGTAAGCCTAGGACTACAAAATATAAAAGCGCAAAAAAATGTTTGGTCTAAGTGGCTACTGATGTATTGTGCTTTTTTTGCGGAAATATCTAATGCGTGAGCTTTATCCTGACATAAGACCTTATACAAAACATCAACTTTCCGTAGATAAAAACCATACGCTCTACGTCGAAGAATCCGGTAACCCTGATGGCATACCTGTATTATTTGTGCATGGTGGGCCAGGTGCTGGGACGGAGTCCTATCATCGGTGTTTTTTCAATCCGCAACGTTATCGCATTATTTTATTCGATCAACGTGGCTGTGGCCGGTCGAATCCACACGCGAGCCTAATCGATAATACTACGATCCATTTAGTGCAAGACATGGAATCTATCCGCGACCATTTAGGTATTGATAAATGGCTGTTATTCGGTGGTTCATGGGGTTCAACTTTATCTTTAGTCTATGCTGAAACCCACCCCGATAGAGTACTTGGCATGGTTTTAAGAGGTATTTTTCTTTGCCGTCAATCTGAAATTCAGTGGTTTTACCAAAGCGGTGCCAGCCGCTTATTCCCTGATTACTGGCAGGATTATTTAGCGCCGATTGCTGAGGATCAGCGTGCAGATATGGTGTCAGCTTATTATAAACTGCTAACGGGTAGTGATGAGCTCAAGCGATTAGCTGCGGCGAAAGCCTGGTCTCTTTGGGAGGGGCGTACCTCTACATTGCTACCAAGTAATAAGGTCCGTTCTCATTTCTCTGATTCGGCCACTGCCCTGAGTATTGCTCGTATAGAGTGCCACTATTTTATCAACGACAGTTTTTTGCGTCCAAACCAAATTCTAGAAGAAGTGACTGCTATCGCTAATATTCCCGGAGTTATTGTTCATGGGCGTTATGATGTGGTGTGCCCAATAGAAAGCGCCTGGCAGCTGCAGCGAGCCTGGCCGAATAGTCGATTAAATATTATTCCCGGTGCTGGGCATTCGGCTTCAGAAGCCAATATCGTTGATGCCTTAATTCGTGCGACCGATGAGTTTGCGGCGCTGCTAGGATAAGTCGTGATTGGATTAATTCAGCGTGTAACGCAGGCGAGCGTTGAGGTAAAAGGCCAGTCTATTGGGCGGATACAAAGGGGTATTTTATTATTGTTGGGGGTTGAGCAGGGTGATTCGTCAGGTGCTGCCAAAAAGCTGATAGATAAAGTACTCGCTTACCGCGTATTTGCCGACGCAGAAGGAAAGATGAACCTGAATCTGGCGCAGGTAGCAGGTGGCTTATTAATCGTGCCACAATTTACTCTGGCAGCAAATACACAAAAAGGTTTGAGGCCGAGCTTTGCTTCAGCAGCACCGCCGGAAGTAGGTAAAGAGCTATTTAATTGCGCCTTAGATTATGCGAAATCTCAGCATGGAAATATTGCTTATGGTGAGTTCGGTGCCGATATGCAGGTCCATCTTGTTAATGATGGACCTGTGACTTTCCATTTACAAGTGAACTGAGTTTAAAGCGATGGGTCTTCCAGGATACGTTGACGGATAGCATCGGCTTCCTGTTGTGTGATGAGGCCTTCCTCAAGTAAATCTTTCACCCTCAATAAACGAACTTTGACATTGTTACCGCTGCTAAATAGAGGTGTGTTAACAGATGGATCAAAGTCGGCATCTTGGTCTGTAATCGCGGCTTGTTGCGTAGCAGGTTTGTCACCGCATTCCAGGTCTATCTTAATGCCCGTGACAATATCTTCAGGTGTGACGCGCCGCGAAACTTGCTTGCAGCCTTTTTTCTTAAAGCGTACCTTGCCGTAAATCGGCTTTAGCTCGCTGGCGTAAATAACCGGAAAAATATCATTTTCTTCAACACGAAGCGGTGTTTTACCGATTATTCGACCCAAGGTAATCACTGATGCACCAGGAGGATTGGTTTCCAGTGCCACCGGGCCACGACCATTAAATTCCCCTGGTTTGAGATCAGCAACCGCTTCTGTATCGTCCTTTTTTGCAAATGGGTTGAGATTTTTTATCGTCGAGCAGCCAGTCGTCATGCTCAAAATACAAAGTATCAGGACAAAACTAAGAGTCTTCAAATTATAAGTCGCATTGTTTTTCACTGGATAAACACTTTATTTTCAAGGGATAAGCGTTCTATTATCTCTGTTGCCTGAAAACGGCGCAAGCACCAATACTCACATATGATTAGGGCATTGGTAAAAAAAACATAAAACACGGTTAAGCAGTGATATTTCGATGACAACCTATGCAATTGGCGATGTCCAGGGCTGTTATGAGCCTCTCCAGCGTCTTCTAGACGCAATCAATTTCGATCCTGAGGAAGACACACTGTGGTTTGCCGGCGATCTTGTTAACCGCGGGCCTGATTCCCTAGCGGTGTTGCGGTTTATCAAAGATCTGGGTGAGAAAGCAGTATCGGTTTTAGGTAACCACGATATGCATTTATTGGCCGTGGCCAACGGTCATTTTCGCTACCATAAAAAAGATACTTTTCACGATGTTCTCGACGCGCCGGATCGTGATGAATTATTGGACTGGCTGCGTCGGCAGCCGCTTATTCATCATGATGATCAGCTCGGTATTACTATGCTGCATGCCGGACTACCGCCACAGTGGGATTTGGCTCAAGCTGTAGCTTGCGCGCGAAAAGTAGAAGCGAGATTAAAATCCGATGATTACGGTACCTTCATGGTCAATATTTACGGTAATGAGCCCGATCATTGGGATGACGCAAGAAATGAGGAAGAAAGGTTGCGCTTTATAATTAATTGCTTTGTGCGCTTACGTTATCTTGATAGAGATGGGCGATTAGCGCTGGAAGAAAAAGGCGCTTTTGGCACCCAGGCAGAAGGCCTGCAACCTTGGTTCGCTTTGCCCGATCGGGCTAGTCGTGGCTTATCTATCGTGTTTGGTCACTGGTCGACCATAGGTGGTTACATGGGTAATGGCGTGGTGGCTATGGATACCGGCTGCGTCTGGGGTGGCAAGCTCAGTGCTTTGCCGTTAGATGATAGCGCTACCCAACAACTAATCAGTGTAGACGGAATTTAAGCCAAATTATCAAGTAATTAAGCGGGGTGCGACATTTTGTCGCACCTTGGGCAAATGTCACGCAACCATCACTAAAATAATCGTGTTTGTGATTGTTTCGGTGAGTCATATGAAAAATTCTCGTTTACTTGGTGGTTCATTATTATTGTTAGCCTTAGCGTCTACATCAGCCACGGCTCATGACTGGGATCTTGCTGTTCCAGACAGTCATGCTCCTATCGGTGTCATGGGCGATCATACCCATAACGTCGGTGAGCTGATGTTTTCCTATCGTTATATGAATATGGACATGGATGGCAACCGTGATGGTTCAGACCGTCTTAGCGCGCAAGCAGTGTTGAATGGACCAGATGGCGTGAGAGCGGGTACTGATGGCTTTATTGTCACGCCATTAAGAATGACCATGGAAATGCATATGTTTGGCGCAATGTACGCGGTAAACGACAATCTCACCCTAATGGGCATGTTGCCTTATATTAAATTAAGTATGGATCACGTTACCCGCACAGGCGCTAATTTCACCACTGAAGCGGAAGGCATCGGTGATGTCCGTGTGGGTGGTTTGTATAAATTTTATGACAAAGAAGGCCAACGTATTCATGCCAACTTTGGCTTGAGTATTCCAACTGGTGACATAGATACGCGTGATGCAACCCCGATGGGGCCAAATAGCTTATTACCTTATCCCATGCGTCTAGGTTCGGGTACTTATGACATCATGCCGGGTATCACTTACCTTGGCCAGTCAACGGGTACCTGGTCTTGGGGCACACAGGCGACAGCCACATTTCGTATTGGCGAGAACGATAGAGATTACACATTAGGTGATAAGTATATGCTGACTGGTTGGGCGTCTAAGCGTATTAACCCTAGCTGGAGTGCAAGTGCACGTTTGTCTTGGGGCAAGATCGAAAATATAGACGGCGCTGACCCTGATCTATTGGTGACCAATCCAATGAACGGAATTGATATTGTGCCTACCGCTAGAACAGATTTACGTGGTGGCAGTAGAACCGACCTTGGTATTGGTATTAACTACCTGGTCCGCAGTGGATACTTCAAAGGCCATCGCTTGGCAGTTGAATATTCAGAGCCAGTACAACAAGATTTAGATGGCCCACAGTTAGAGACAGATAGAATTTTGCACATTGGTTGGCAAAAAACAATTTAGCTGCAAATACGAAATCGAAGCTGATTCATAGCTAGGACTATCGTCTCAATAATAAAAAGACGGTAGTCTTTGCTTATGAAACAAACCTTACCCAAGCTGTTACGCGAAGTTCGTGCCTGTCAACTCTGCGTTGAGCACCTGCCCAACGAGCCTCGTCCTGTACTCGTTGCAAAAAACACCGCCCGTTTATTGATTATTGGTCAGGCACCTGGCCGTAAAGTCCACGCTACCGGTATACCGTGGAACGATCCAAGCGGTAACCGTTTGCGCGAATGGTTGGCTATGGACAGAAATACGTTTTACTCTCATCCCGGTATTGCCATTATGCCTATGGGTTTTTGTTTTCCTGGTACGGGCAGTTCTGGCGATTTACCACCACGGCCAGAATGCGCTGAGCAGTGGCACCAGCGGTTGCTAGAGCAAATGCCGAATATTCAATCAGTTTTACTCATTGGCCAATATGCACAACGCCATTATCTTGAGATTAAAAAAAGCCAAACCTTGACCGAAACAGTCAAAAATTGGCGTCGATACGCGCCACAATATTGGCCCTTGCCACATCCCTCGCCGAGAAATCAATTATGGTTAAAAAAGAATCTCTGGTTTGAAAATGAGGTAGTGCCTGGTCTGCGCGATGCAGTGAGCACTTTGTTGCAATAAGCCACACAAAGACCTTCATACCTACATTAAGTTTGCTTGTTTTTTGCCGATCTAATTGCCAAATGGGGACATAAATCTCACGTTTTTGCGTGAATGACGGCAGCAAGGAGGCAATAGTGAATGCTGATTTTGTGAATCCTTTTTTGGAGTCGGTGATAAAAGTGCTGACGACCATGGCAAGTATAGAGGCGAAGCCAGGTAAGCCATCAGTTAAGCAAGATGATGTTGCCAGAGGTGATGTTACCGGCATTATCGGTATGGCGGGTCAGCAAACTAAAGGCTCATTTGCTATCACTTTTACCGAAACCGCTATTTTTAAAATCGCCGCGCAAATGGTCGGTGATCACCCCGCAGAAGTTGATGAATCGGTTACCGATTTGGTCGGTGAGATCACGAATATGGCCACAGGCGGTGCTAAGGCCATATTCGAGCAAAAGGGTTATGACTTTGATATGGCCATTCCTGCAGTAGTAGCCGGTAAAGACCACCGCATAGTGCATAAATCTACAGGGCCAAAATTAATTTTGCCATTTGCCACTGATGCAGGTGAGTTTTTTGTTGAGATATGTTTCGAGCATTAGTCAGTATGCTGCGGGACATTTAGCCAAATTGATGTCTTAATTTTAAGGTTATACTAGCGTACTGTTTATGGGTATCAAACCGGTTCAGAGGTAATAGTATGGCGCACAGTTCTCAGCTTTTAATTGTCGCGCACGGTAGTCGCAGGGCAAAGGCCAATGAAGAAGTCGCCGAGCTGGGTAAGCAGTTGTTAGCTGAAACTGATTTTGACGCGGTGGCCACTGCTTTTCTAGAATTGGCAGAACCCAGTATTCCACAAGCCATTGATGATGCCGTAAAAGCAGGTGCAACCAGGCTAACGATAATGCCTTATTTCCTTAGTGCTGGCCGCCATGTAGAAGAAGATGTACCGGCTATAATCAACACAGCAATAAAGCGCTATCCGCATACCGACATCGTGTTAACACCTTATCTGGGACAGTCATCAGCGATGGTGCCAATGATCAAAGCGTTGGTTACCGAGCATGCGGAATCGATCAGTGTCTGTAGAGATGAGACTTACGGAGAGCTAAGGGCTTTTGATGTTGAAAGTTTTCCGAAAACTTGCCGAACATGTGGCAAAGTCTACCCAAGTGCAAGTGCTTTTATTGCCGATACCCAAGCTGCAAAAACGGGCAGTGCAATAAAGCAAAGTCATGATGAAAATGGCGAAGTGGTTATCGAATTATTTCGTGATTGTCAGTGTGGTTCGACTCTA
This sequence comes from uncultured Thiotrichales bacterium, assembly GCA_964617475.1. GTDB lineage: Bacteria > Pseudomonadota > Gammaproteobacteria. The sequence continues at coordinate 10,788 of CAZTYM010000015.1, read as the reverse complement.
ATGAACCCGTTTTATAGTCGTCGTGGCAGCAGTGATTTGGCTAGTAAATGTCGTGAGGAATTTGATCACCTTATCGAACACATGACCGCCAATGGTCACACCCATGCTTCAGCGGGTGAAGAACTTCGGCATGTGATTACAGGTGGTTATGCTGATATTCTTAGCCAATTAAAAAAGATAGCGCGTCCTAAAAGTTAGAATATTCTTATACCATTTGTCAGCGGCACAAGCGTTCAGCGTAAAGGAACATGAGTCGCGGCCGCGTTCACAGCAACCGCTAATAACCAGATAGCGACAAATTATTTTCGTCAATCACTGTGCTGATTGCGGCTAGGTAATAATGCCGGAAGTATCTAACTCCAATTCGGTTGGTCGTTTGCTCTCAATTTCTTCGGCACGTGCGTCCCTGACTCCAGTGATGGTGACATCGTAGTGCAATGTCATACCAGCAAGAGGATGATTGCCGTCACCTGCGATATTGTCACCTTCAATGCCGACAACGCGAAAGCGATGGAAGCCGTTGTTGCTAGGCAGATCAAAGGTCATACCAACTTCAGGTTCTTCGTCACCCATATCGAATTTATCTTTGGGAAACATGCGCAGCAGCTCAGGGCTATGTTCGCCGTAGCCTTCTGACGGTGGCACTTCCACTTGGAAGGTGTCGCCATTTTTGCGTCCTTCCATGGCTTTTTCTAATCCGGCTACCAGCGCGCCATGGCCATGAACATAGCTGCGGTCTTCGTTATCTGCTTTAGTGTCGATTAGCACATTGCCATCGTCATCTTTAAGCGTGAATTGAAAATAGCCAACGCGGTTTTTCGCAATTTTAATTTCGTCTTCCATCAATATGCCTTTTTATTGCATCTTTAAACTAGGATACAGTTTACTTTAATAAAATTTAGTCGCAAGCGACGTTTACCCAATCCTGCGGCTTGAGAAAATACTCATATAGTTCCGCTTCTGCTGAACCTGCTTCTGGTTGATAGTTATATTGCCAACGTACCAGAGGTGGCAACGACATTAAAATAGATTCCGTGCGGCCACCAGTTTGCAAGCCAAATAGAGTACCGCGATCATAAACTAAGTTGAATTCAACATAACGGCCGCGACGATATAATTGAAACTGACGTTCGCGTTCACTATAGGCGGTATTTTTGCGCCTGGCGACAATAGGACGATAGGCATCAAGATAGTGATCGCCGACGCTGCGCATAAAAGCAAAACTTTGTTCAAAGCCATTAGCGTTTAAATCATCAAAAAATAAACCGCCTATGCCGCGTGGTTCATCACGATGTTTTAAATAAAAATACTCGTCACACCATTTCTTATAACGCGGATAAACATCTTCACCAAATCCGTCGCAGGCCTTTTGCGCGGTTTGATGCCAGTGCAAAGCATCTTCTTTAAAACCGTAGTACGGCGTTAAATCAAAGCCGCCGCCAAACCACCAAATCGGGTCTTCGCCGTCTTTTTCCGCGATAAAAAAGCGAATATTCGCGTGAGAGGTTGGTGCATATGGATTAAGCGGATGCATAACTAAGGAAACACCCATCGCCTCGAAACGACGACCGGCGAGTTCTGGTCTGTGTGCTGTGGCCGATTTGGGCATGTTCGCGCCCATCACGTGCGAGAAGTTAACGCCACCTTGTTCAAACGCTGCGCCGTTGTTTAATACGCGGCTGCGACCACCGCCACCTTCGGCTCTGTCCCATGAATCTTCGTGAAATTTTTCCTGGCCATCTTCGTCTTCAAGCTCAGCGCAAATGCGGTCTTGTAAGGCTAATAGATATTGCTTAACCGCTTGTGTATCTGGTTTTTCCATAAGAGTTAATTGGCTCTAATTGTTTTGTTGCTTACGGCGTCGATAATGCGGCTGGGTTTAGCAAAACCTAGCGTCCCACCATGGACAATTTTATCGACCTGATTGCCGAGCCGCCGCTGTACGCTAAGGCTGTTCTTCGCAGGTGGTTGACCGCTAAGATTGGCGCTGGTAGAAACCAAGGCATGATGACATTGGCGACAAAGCTCAGCAGCCAGCGGATGAGCCGTAATTCGAACGGCAATTCTATCATGCTTGCCACTGAGCCAATAAGGTAGGTCATCGGCCTTGGGTACAAGCCAGGTGGTTGGCTCAGCATATGTTCTGCTGACTTTTTTAAGCATGGTGGTGTTGAGTTTTCCTAAAAAAGGCGTTAATTGGTCAAAATCAGCAGCAATCAGAATGACGCCCTTATCAACGGAACGTTGCTTGAGTTCGAGTAAATTAACAACAGCTTGTGGATTGAAAGGATCACAGCCGAGACCAAATACTGCTTCGGTAGGATAGGCGATTATGCCGCCCGCACGAACTATCTCAGCCGTGCGCCGCAGTTGCCAAGTTGGGGAGTGTGGCGCTGGTGCCGCCATGATGCTGCTTCAGGTTTAGCCATCTAACCGCGCAATTGCACGGTGGCCAATATCTTTGCGGTAATACATATTATTCCAGCTTATTTTTGCGACAGCCTCATAAGCCGCATTTTGGGCTAGTTTGATGTCATCACCCAGGGCGCAAACGCAGAGTACACGGCCGCCATTGGTGGCAATATCACCGTTACTGTTTTTGGTGCCTGCGTGAAAGACCTTGCCATCACTTATTGTACCCAAACCGCTGATCACATCACCTTTATTGTAGCTATCTGGATATCCGCCAGCTGCGAGCACGACACCCAAGGCAGGGCGAGGATCCCATTGCACGTGTGTTTGATCAAGTGTGCCCGCTAAGGCGCTTTGGCAAAGTTCGACTAAATCACTTTGTAAACGCATCATAATCGGTTGTGTTTCAGGATCACCAAAACGGCAATTAAATTCCAATACCTTTGGCGTGCCATCAGCGGTGACCATCACGCCAGCGTAGAGAAAACCGGTATAGGGTGCGTCTTCGCCAGCCATGCCTTCAACGGTAGGAACAATCACTTCTTTCATGATGCGTTGATGTAGTGCGTCATCAACTACTGGTGCGGGGGAATAAGCACCCATACCACCCGTGTTAGGGCCTTTGTCGCCATCATCACGGGCTTTATGATCTTGTGAACTGGCTAAAGGCAAAATATTTTTGCCGTCGACCATGACAATAAAGCTGGCTTCTTCGCCTTGTAAAAATTCTTCAATAACAATGCGATCACCAGCACTACCAAACTTACCGGCTTGCATCATGGCATTGATAGTATCTATACCATGTTGTAAGTCTTCTACAATGACCACGCCTTTACCCGCAGCAAGCCCATCAGCTTTAATGACTACCGGTAGTTTTTGCTGGCGTAAATATTCAATCGCGCTTTCAGCATCGGTAAAGTTGGAATAAAAAGCGGTGGGGATATTATGGCGCTGCAGGAAGTCTTTGGTGTAAGCCTTGGATGCTTCAAGTTGTGCCGCTTTTTGGCTCGGGCCGAAACAGGCTAGATTATTATCTTGGAATAAATCAACAATACCGGCGACTAGCGGCGCTTCTGGACCAACAATCGTTAGGGAAATATCGTTTTGCTTGGCAAAATCAAGCAGGGCGTTGTGATCATCAACGCTGATATCGACATTGCTCAAACCAGCTTCTTGTGCTGTTCCCGCGTTGCCAGGTGCAACGTAGACATTACGAACATCAGATGATTGCGCGGCTTTCCAAGCTAACGCATGTTCGCGGCCACCACTACCAATAACGAGTATATTCATCCTAAGACCTAAGTAGTTATCTAGTGCCGGAAGTGGCGCATACCGGTAAAAATCATCGCGATATTGTGTTCATCCGCTGCGGCGATCACTTCATCGTCGCGAATGGAGCCGCCAGGTTGAATAACCGCAGTCACGCCAACGTTGGCAGCGCTATCTAAACCGTCTCTAAACGGGAAGAAAGCATCAGAAGCCATAACACTGCCTTGCACGTTTAAGCCAACATCCTGAGCCTTAGATGCTGCAATGCGGGCACTATCAACTCGGCTCATTTGGCCAGCACCAATACCCACAGTCAATTGATCGTGAGCATAAACAATAGCATTAGACTTAACGTATTTAGCAACTGTCCAGGCAAAACGTAGATCACGCATTTCATTTTCACTAGGCTTGCGTTTGGTGACCACCTTAATCATGTCTTCGCTTAAGTGGCCGTTGTCTTTGTCTTGCAATAAAAGCCCACCATTGACGCGTTTATAATCATACTGGCTAGTCGCGTCTTGTGGCCAGTCACCGCAGGTGAGTACGCGAACATTATGCTTGGTTTCGAGCGCATTACGCGCATCCGCATTAACACTTGGCGCGATAATCACTTCAACAAATTGGCGATCAATAATCGCTTTAGCGGTAGTGACATCTAGCTCCTGGTTAAAAGCAATAATGCCACCAAAGGCAGAAGTAGGATCGCAGCTAAACGCGCGCTGGTAGGCTTGTTCCAAGTTTTCGCCATAGGCGACGCCACATGGATTAGCGTGCTTAACTATGACGCAGGCGGGTGTATTAGCTAGTGATTTAACGCATTCTAAGGCGGCGTCGGCGTCGGCGATATTATTAAAGGATAGAGCCTTACCCTGAATTTGCTCAGCGTAAGCAATACTGCCTTCGCTGCGATTAAGGTCGCGATAAAACGCTGCACGTTGGTGTGGGTTCTCGCCATAACGAAGACTTTGTGCTTTATTAAACTGCACGCTATACGTTGTCGGGAACGGGTCGTCGTCGACATTATTTATCGTGCCTAAATAATTGGAAACCGCAGCATCATAATTAGCGGTGTGTGCAAAGGCTTTTTGTGCCAAACGTTGGCGTGTGGCGTTGCTGATAGCACCTTGCTGCTCATCAAGCTCTTGTGTCACGGTCTCGTAGTCATCGGGATCGGTAATAATAGTGACAGACGCATGATTTTTAGCTGCTGCACGTACCATGGTAGGGCCGCCGATATCGATGTTTTCGATAGCGTCTTCTAATGAACAATCTTCTTTCGCGATTGTGGCAGCAAAAGGATAAAGATTAACGCAGACTAGATCGATATAGTCGATGTTGTGTTGCTCGGCAACTTCGTCGTCGGTGCCACGGCGGCCGAGAATGCCGCCATGAATTTTAGGATGCAAGGTTTTAACGCGACCCGCCATTATTTCAGGAAAGCCGGTGTGTTCCGAAACCTCTGTCACAGAGATATTGTTCTCGGCGAGTAGTTTAGCGGTACCGCCAGTGGATAGAATAGTAATACCAGATTGACTTAATTTTTGAGCAAACTCAATAACACCACGTTTGTCGGAAACGCTGATAAGTGCGCGACGAATATTCATAAATAGAGACTTTGTTGCCCGTACAGGGAGTTGATTTAATGCGCAATACCGTACTGACAAAGTTTTTTGCGCAAGGTGGCGCGGTTAATGCCTAGTACGCGAGAGGCCAAGCTTAGATTGCTGCCGCAGCGTTGCAGTACGGTTTCAAATAATGGTTTTTCCATTTCACTTAACACCATGCGATAAAGTTCTTCTGGCATGTCTCCGTCTAGATCATCGAAATAGTGTTGTACAGCCGCTTTCACATGACCGTTGAGTGGCACGGATGCAGGCTTGCGTTCTTCTCTATTGAAAGCTTGAGGTTTAATTTCTACAACGTGTTTAGATAGTGCACTCACGCAGCTTGACCTATATTGTTTTCTAGTTGATCAAAAAACGAACGCGCCATGTTGAGTTGGGCATAGGCACTGTCGACACGATTCATTGCATGTCGGAAGGCGGCCCCATCTCGCTGGCCTTTGCTATACCAAGAGATATGTTTGCGCGCAATGCGCACCCCACTGTACTCGCCGTAAAATTCGTAGAGATTGTTGAGATGCCCGAGCATGATATCACGGATTTGGCTAACAGGAGGATCATCTAACAATTCATCGTGTTGCAGATAGTGATCGATAATTCCTAAAAGCCAAGGTCGACCTTGTGCAGCGCGACCAATCATGACAGCGTCTGCCTTGGTGTATTCAAGTACTTCTCTTGCTTTTTGCGGTGTGGTGATATCGCCATTGGCAATGATAGGAATATTAACTTCACTTTTAATGGCAGCAATGGTGTCATATTCGGCATTACCTTTGTAAGCACAAGCACGAGTACGACCATGAATGGCCAAGGCTTGTATACCGCAGTTCTCGGCAATGCGTGCGATGCTAACACCGTTACGATTGTGTATATCCCAACCAGTGCGAATTTTTAACGTTACGGGAACGTCAACGGCGTTGACGACAGCGCTTAAAATTGCAGCGACTTTATCTTCGTACTGCAACAAAGCAGAGCCAGCCATAACGTTACACACTTTTTTAGCAGGACAACCCATATTTATATCGATAATTTGTGCACCGTTATCAACATTGTGCCTAGCGGCCTCAGCCATAAGCTTGGGTTCAGTGCCCGCAATTTGAACCGAACGTGGTTCAACTTCACCTTCGTGGTTAGCGCGTCGCTTGGTCTTTTCGCTACCCCAAAGTAAGGAGTTAGAAGAAACCATCTCAGAAACAGCCATGCCAGCACCCATTTTTTTGCACAGCTGGCGAAACGGTCTGTCGGTTACGCCCGCCATTGGCGCAAGTACGACATTGTTTCGCAATTTGTAAGGACCAATTTGAAACATAAGGTGCACGTAAAGCCGACAAAAAAAGTGAAAAAGGGCAAGCATCATACTAAAAAACACTTGCTCTTTTAAAGCACTTTTTAAGCCGGTATCAATTATTTGGTATGAAATGGAATTCGAAAGCGACGGCGGCTTCACCAGGGTCGACTAAGTCAAGGCTAATTCGGTGTAGTTCTTGTGGTGTGATTCCCGAAGTGATGTCTAAATTGTCCGCTAGATATTCCTTCGGTGTGAATCTTCGCTTGGCGATAACTATGTTCTCAATATTTTTAAAGTTCAGTTCAAGAATAGGGAAATCAATGGCGCTCATGGCCTCGTTAATAATGGCGGCGTTAACCTGAACAGCTTTATCAGTACTAGGGTGAGCAATGACTTCTCTGCTGACAATCCGTAGGGATCGATATTCATCTTTACTGGTTTTACTTTTGCACGGCAGTTTTTCACAAGCCAGATCGAGCCAGGGTTCGATTTCAGGATATGCACTAAGCTCTTTGCGAAAGTTCATACCGAGCTGTACAACCAGACAAGCAATGAGTACTAATATGATAGGTATCCACCAGTACGAAATTCGTTTGGATTGTCGATAGTACTGCAAGGTGATTTCTGGCCTAAAATAATTAAGTTAAAAATGCCTAGTGCTGTTGCATGAGGTTAGCATTTCCAAATTAGTGCTTCACGCACTCTAGTAAAAGCCAACCGTCGCGTTCTCGAAATGATCTAATACTGAACCAGGTTTCGTAAGCCTTTTCTATCAATTCACGTTGTTCTGCAAGCAGCCCGGACAATATCAAACTTCCGTCAGAATTGCACAGGCTCGCCAGAGTCGGCGCCAGTTTAACCAGTGGGCCAGCTAAAATATTCGCTAAAATGATATCAGCACTATTGGGTTCATAAGCTTCTGGTAAGTATGTGCTGACCTGGTGCGCGCACTGGTTGTTAAGACAGTTATGCTTGGTCGCAAGTAAAGCCTGTTCATCATGATCTACGGCATCTACCTTACTGGCACCGCATTTAATGGCAGCAATGGCAAGAATGCCGGAGCCACAGCCATAATCAATCGCGCGTTTGTTATCGAAATCTGCGCTATCGATCCACTCTAAGCAGAGCGCGGTAGTGGGATGGCTGCCAGTACCGAATGCAAGACCAGGGTCAAGCTGGACCACGCGTGCATTCGGTTTAGGTGGGGTTTCATGCCAACTTGGTGTAATCCACAAATTGTTGCCAAACAGCATTGGTTGAAAGTCTTCTAAGCAGCGTCGCTCCCAGGCTTCATCCTCAAGCCACTCAATATCAAACTTGGGTGTGGGTTCACCGCAGAGTGATTTAAATTCTTTAGCGAGCTGATTAGCATTTTGCTGGTTTTCAAATAAACCGACTACCTTGGTTTGTTGCCATTGGCTTTGACTATGTGGCTCTATTTCAAATAACGCTTCATCGCCGGCATCAAGAAAGGTGACAGATAATGCGCCAATGGCTTCAAGATGCTCGCTGATGACCTCGCTATTGTCAGCATCGGTACTAACAATAATTTGAAGCCATTTGGCATGCTCATCCATCAAGCATATTAATTGATGCCAAGCTTGCGCTCGAGGTAGTGAATGCTGGTTCCGCCGGCAGCAAATTTGTTGTCATCAATCAAGTTTTGATGCAATGGCACATTAGTTTTAATGCCATCAACAACAATTTCTGTTAAAGCATTGCGCATGCGAGCTAAGGCAGTAGCGCGGTTTTCGCCATGAGTAATCAGCTTACCGACCATAGAGTCGTAATACGGTGGCACGCTATAGCCACTATATAGATGTGAATCGATGCGCACACCTGGCCCGCCAGGTAAATGGAACTGTTTGACCAAGCCAGGTGAGGGCATAAAGTTCTCAGGATCTTCGGCATTAATACGACATTCAATGGCGTGACCATTAATTTGTACGTCATCTTGTCTAAGGCTGAGCTTTTCGCCAGCGGCAATGAGCAATTGTTGTTTAACCAAATCAACACCGGTAATCATTTCGGTGACACAGTGTTCGACTTGTAAGCGCGTATTCATTTCAATGAAATAAAATTCGCCATTCTCATAAAGAAATTCAAAAGTACCAACGCCGCGGTAGCCAATATCGCGACAGGCTTTGGCACAGAGATCGCCGATACGTTTGCGCGTTTTAGGATCAATACCAGGTGCGGGCGCCTCTTCCAATACTTTTTGGTGGCGTCGTTGCATGGAGCAATCACGCTCGCCAAGATGAATAGCGTTGCCATGTTGGTCTGACATGATTTGGAATTCGATATGGCGTGGGTTTTCTAAATACTTCTCCATATAGACCATATCATTGCCAAAGGCATTGGCTGCTTCAGTTTTAGTCAACGAAATCGCCGTTAATAAGCCAGCTTCGGTGTGCACGGCGCGCATACCACGGCCACCGCCACCGCCTGCGGCTTTAATTATGACCGGATAGCCAATCTCTTTTGCTAAGCGCAGGTTTTTAGCGCTATCGTCATCAAGTGGCCCGTCTGAGCCGGGCACGCAGGGAATGCCTGCTTGTTTCATGGCATTAATCGCAGAAACTTTATCGCCCATGGTGCGAATAGTCTCTGCACGCGGACCAATAAAGGTAAAACCACTTTGTTCCACGCGCTCGGCAAAATCGGCGTTCTCAGATAAAAAGCCATAGCCGGGATGGATGGCAACAGAATCCGTGACTTCAGCTGCGCTGATCAAAGCGGGTACATTTAAATAGCTATCAGCAGAATTAGCACCGCCAATACAAACGGACTCATCGGCAAGGCGTACGTGTTTTAGATCACGGTCAGCGGTAGAGTGGACCGCGACCGTGCGAATATCTAGCTCGCGGCAGGCACGCAATACGCGCAGGCCAATTTCACCGCGGTTCGCAATAAGCACTTTGTCAAACATAATAATTACTGCAGGCGCTTATTCGATAATGAATAAAGGTTGGTCATACTCGATTGGTTGGCCGTTCTCAACCAAAATTTCTTTCACCACACCATCGATGTCAGATTCGATTTGGTTAAGCATCTTCATCGCTTCAATAATGCAAAGCGTCTCACCGCTTTTCACCTTAGTGCCAACATCAACAAAAGGTTTGGCGCCTGGTGAAGGTGCACGGTAGAAGGTCCCCACCATCGGAGCGCGTACCACATGGCCGCTTAACGCCGCTTCAGCAGATGAAGACTCCTCAGCTGGCACTGTTGCAGCTGCAATAGGCGCTGCAGCAGGAGCAAGGGGTGGCAGATGGCTGACTGCAGCCGGTGCTGTCATCACCGTGGTGGTCGCGCCACTACTGCGGCTAATGCGCACGGATTCTTCACCTTCGTGAATTTCAATCTCATTAATGCCAGATTCTTCCAGCAATTCGATTAATTTTTTTACTTTTCTTATATCCATAATCTTTAGGCCTGTCTAATCGTTGGCGTGGCGGACACTGCTTTCAAATAGGTGTCCGCAGCACTTAAGGCAAGTTGATAACCCTGAGCACCAAGGCCGCAAATCGTACCTAGCGCCTTGGCAGAAAAATAAGAATGATGACGAAACTCTTCACGTGCGAAGATATTCGACAAATGCACTTCGATAAACGGCAACCCAACAGCGCTCACCGCATCAACCAGCGCCACGCTGGTATGAGTAAAAGCCGCAGGGTTAATGATCAAAAATTCAGTATTTTCCGACTTGGCTTGCTGAATACGTTCGACCAGCTCATGCTCGGCGTTGCTTTGAAAAGCGTCTAATTGGTGGCCAAATTCTGCAGCTTGGTGCTTAAGTCCGGCGATAATCTCATCCAGCGTTACACGGCCGTAAATTCCTGGCTCGCGGTTACCAAGTAAGTTCAAATTGGGGCCATTTAAGACCAATATTCTTGCCATAGGGCGTTTATTTTCTCGTAATTAACGTGAACATCGGCAAAATACCGCGTTCCAGAGCCAAATCGTCATTTAGGCGGAGTGTGAACTCAATTTTTCGGCTTGTCCACCGGTTTCTTGATATTTTTATGAAATTTAAAGGAATTTGACGAAGATAGATCTATTTTGGCCTACAGGGATGTAGGTCATGCCGGTTTTGCAGGAGCAAAAACCGGCGAAGGGGGAAGATTTATAACGTCATACCCGCGAAAGCGCACTGCTGTCCGGAATAAATCATGTTAAGGCAAGAGAGTGTTGAGAGGAGAG